>JAZRNY010000009.1:0-142924 GCA_045648445.1 Acutalibacteraceae bacterium | reverse complement strand
CCCTACGTCCCGAACGTAGTGCTCTACCAAACTGAGCCACACCTCGATATTCAATTTTTTGTACCCAAAGTTTCACCAAAATATCGTATCTGTGGGATTTTATGTGGTCGTAGCGGTATTTTCCGCTAATTCCTAAATACTGTGCCACCGATAAAGTGGCTGTTTGTAAGGGATTGTCGCAGTTCGGTAGATTTTACTCTAACCGTTCGGTATGGTATCCCGAACGCAGCGCTCTACCAAACTGAGCCACACCTCGATAACGACCTAGATATTATATAGCAAAAGATTTTAAAAGTCAATACTTATAATAAGAAAATCCCAAGACTGCTCTTGGGATTTTCCGCATGTTACTGAATATGCCCATTTTCAAGTAACATTTCTATTAATCTGATATTTTCATTAATAATATTGTCATCTGTGTTATCTGCTAATGCATACACGTTTCTTCCTGTAAACTGAGTAACTTCATAGCCACCTCTAGGAATTTGATCTAGAGAAGGAAGATAAGCGTTTGCGGCATTCGAATTACTGATTCCCAATGTGTTTTCGAACGGACTGTATTTTTTAAGTCGTAAGAATATTTCTGAGAAAACCTCGAAACCGAATGGAACAATTGCTACATCATTAAATGCAAAAATCACTTGATTAATTACCATATGTGACTTAAATTCGCCTTTTTTAACAGCTTCTATACGTTTTAATAGCGTTGAACGTACAAGTTGACTCATTGGCCATAATTTTTCGGGGTCACCCATTGCCTCAACCTTTGCTTCCATTTCTTCTATAGATGGGAAAGGTTTATACGGCAACTTGATTTCATCTGTAATAACACTGTAATTAACATCTCGGTATGTCTTAATTTTCTTAAAAGCTTTTACTGCATCATTAGCAGCAATACCGCCAAGTTCAGTCATTAAAGATATATCACCAACAGTCTTACCGTTAGAGAGTCTGGGACCAACGTCACCTTCAGCGCCATTAACATACATCGTAAAAGCACCCGTTTCGGTGGTCAGGCGATCAACCATAATGCCGCTCCAGTCGCGTGTAATAGGCGTAGCGTGACCTGCAGCCGTTCCGTGGCAACCATAATGAATCAAATTAGCAAACGGCTTTTTATCATCTTTACCGATAAAAGATAATACGGTCATAGTTGGATCAAATGCACCCCATTGATTTTGACCAAGTGTAACCTGCCCATTCGGAAGAATTTCTCTGCGGTTAATTCCAACATAACTATCTGTAGACGCAACACCCAATAAAACTTCTTTAGCGCTATTAATTGCTTCGTCGCACGCATCAAGCATATTTTTGATAAGAGTATTTTCAAAATAATCGTTATCAAAATCGCCCCAACCAACAATGGTAGAAAGACAAGGACCCGAATGAGTGTGAGTAGCGCAAATAGCAATTTTTTCTTTTGCTATATTTGTATGAGAATTAATTTCATCTGCTAATCTATTGGCAACAGGCTCAGGAAAAGAGCATAAATCCATACTGATAAGAACGGAGTCAGGACTGCCGTAACCAAAAGTCATTACGTTACAGCGCAAATCATCATTTACCTTATCTGCCGGTCTTTTATTAGGATAACCGTAAAGCAAAGTGCCAATTGGAGGAGTTATAATTCTATAGGCACAGCCTAAAATGAAATTATTCATATATTATTACCCCATATTATGCATTAAGAGCATCAATAAGTTTTTTAGCTATAGCATCAATATCTTCTTTTGTCCAATTAATATTAATGGAGATGTGAGCAGCCTTCTTGAGTAATTCAAGGCTCTTAGCACAGCAGTTTGGATCATATTCAACACCCTTATTTGCTTCAAAATTGAAGGGATTAAACAAAGGATGAGCAGCTCCACGCTTGTTAAGTATGCAATCCCATGCTGTATATATATGCTTACCGGTATTGATCGGAATAGTACCAACCTTAGCTGTTTCGGTAATTTTCTTTGCTTCATCTTCTGTATCAAACTGAAGTGTCAAAGATGTAGCGCAACAACCATCATAGTCGTTAGAAGGAATAAACTTGAAATAAGGAGCAAGAGCATCACGAAGCATATTTTTCTTTTCTCTTAAATCCTTAACAATATCATCAAGTTTTTTAAGCTGTTCACGAAGAATAGCGGCAGTTATTTCATTGGTTCTAAATTCATGACCACAGAAGGTTTCGGTGCTAAAATCTTCCATTTGATTACCGAAGTAAGCAACCGCACTACTGTCATGATAAATAAGACCTTTTTCAAAAATTTCTTTATTATTGGTAAGAAGTGCGCCACCTTCACCTGCGCTGATAACTTTAAAGTAGTTAAAGCTAAATGCACCGGCATCACCGATAGTACCTAAATATTTGCCCTTATACTGACCGCCAACAGCCTGACAAGCATCCTCAAGTACATAAATACCGTGTTTTTTGGCAACAGCGTTAATAGCATCCAAATCGCAAGGATTACCCTGCATATGTACGGGAATAACTGCCTTGGTTTTAGAAGTGATTTTTTTCTCAACATCTTTAGGATCGAGCATAAGAGTTTCGTCAATTTCTGCAATAATTGGAACGGCACCTGCAGCAATTACAGCCATAGCAGTAGCGATATATGTATATGCAGGAACGATAACTTCGTCTCCAGGGCCGATACCCATACCGATAAGAGCAGATGTAAGACCTGCATGACCTGAAGTCATAAGGATAGTGTAATCACATCCAACCTTTTCTTTAAGTTCCTTTTCAAAGTTATAGGATTCTTGCAAAGAACCTGAGTTAACCTTAAATAGCTGACCGGATTCGATTACTCTTGCAACCGCAGTGATTTCTTCTTGACCCATTCTATACATAATAAATAACTCCTTTATTTAATATTTTTAATATTTTTAATAGTTTCTTTCATAAACTGATAATCTGCATCATCCGTATAGCATTGTGTGCCGTCAATCAAAAACATAAGTATTTCGTAGCCGAGTCGGCACAATTCGCTTTGTGTCGGGAAATATCCGCCTGTGCCGTTAGCGTTACTCAAAATAATAACGTTATAATCAGCAACTTCTTTTTGAATACGAAGATTTATTTCACTGAAAAGCTCATACGGACAAGAACCGAATATTATGTTTCCAATTCGAATTAACGTTTGAGGAATAACACGATACTCTTGGTCTTTTACGCCGTTAAGTATATCTTGTTTAACAATTTTATAATGAGCAAGACGTTTCTTTGCAAGAGGCCAAGTATCCTTACCCTCGTATTCGGCAATCCATTTTTCTGCTTGTTCTAACGAAATCTTTGGAAGCAACGGAAGATTAAGTTGGCCATTAAAAACATCAAATTCAACGTCGGTATATTCAGACAAAGAATTATAGATTTTTATAGCATCAGCCGCAGCTATTGCACCTAGTTCTTCAGTAAGTTTTATATTACCAATAGTCTTGCCGTTAGAAAGTCTTGGACCTACATCACCTTCAGGACCGTTAAAGAATGCTGTAATACCGCCCGAAACACTCTCTAATGCATCGGTCATAATGCCCGGCCAATCGCGTGTAATCTCATGGTTAAGACCGGCAGATGTGCCATGACAACCGTAAGAAACAATATTAGCAATTACCTCATTTTCAAAATTTTTAAAGGAAATTATAGTCATATCAGGGTTAAAAGGACCCCATGGGTTCTGACCCAAAACGACGGCATTATTTTCATTAAGTTCTCGTCTATTAATGCCAACATAACTTTTTCCAACTGCAGTAGCAACTTTTACAGGAACCATATTCTTTGTTGAATCTACAGCAGATTTAACTATAGCATCAAAAAACTTATGCTCTGAATAATCAGAATCAATAGTTCCCCAGCCCACGCCACCGGAGGTGTTGGGAGCGGAATGAGTATGTGTAGCAGCAAGAATGATATTCCCTATCTGCACACCCGTTTGTTTTGAAATTTCTTCACGAATTCTTAATTGTAAATCATTTTCAATACCGCAAACAGTAACAGAAACCATAATAGCTTTTTTGTCTGAATCACCAAAAGCAAAAGAAGTAACATCTAAATCGTCATGCACTGACTCGGAATAAATATTGGGATTATAACCATATAAATTACCACCTATTTCAGGAGTAATGTCTTCCCTACTTATGCCTAGATATAAATTAGACACAGCATCTCCACCTTTCTAAATAACATTTTACTACAAGTGCCTATTTTTTTGCAACCCACTATATTATCAAATACTACCTAAAAATTGACATCAAATCAAAAAACCTCCCTTAATCAAGAGAGGTTTATATACTAATTATCGTTTTAAATCCGCTAGAATTCTTACTGCTTCTTTTATCAACTGATAATCGGCATCATCAGTATAACACTGAACGTGGTTATATTTAAAACATGCTATCTCATATCCGCCACGACAAAGTTCACTCTGTGTCGGGAAATATCCGCCACTACCGTTAGCGTTAGAAAGCACGATAACGTCCAAATCATCAACTATTTTGTCGATACGAAGATTGATTTCCATAAACAATTCATATGGAGAAGCAACAAAAGCGATATTACCGATACGGATAATATTAAGTTGAATATCACGGAATTCTTCATCAATGTAACCATCTTCATAAGACTTAATTACGGAAATATAATGTTCATGGGTTTGTTTAGTAATATTAACGAGTTTGCTTCCGTCAACACCATCAGTCTTGCTTTTAGCAACTTCTAAAGGCACTCTTTTAAGAAGTGGTAACTTAGCAACGTCACTGTGGCAAGAAATTGAAACTTCCTTATATTCGCTCAACGTATTGTAAATGCGAAGAGCATCTGCAGCGGCAATTGCGCCAAGTTCTTCGGTAAGTTTAATATTACCAACAGTTCTGCCGTTTGAAAGTCTAGGACCTTGGTCACCTTCAGGACCGTTAAAAAACGCAGTAACAGCACCGGAAACAATTTCAACAGCATCGGTCATTATACCAGACCAGTCGCGTGTTATTTCGCGGTTTCTTCCTGCAGATGTACCGTGACATCCGTAAGAAATTATATTACCTATAATTTCATTATTCATATTTTTGAATGAAATCAAAGTCATTTTGGGATTATGAACACCCCAAGGGCTCTGACCGAAATCAATTTTATTTTCTGCGGTGAGTTCACGTCTGTTAACACCAACAAAACTGTCACCAAAGGCGGTTGCAACGACTGCCTCCTGCTTAGAATTAACGGCATCGTCTACCGCTTTTCTGAATCCCGGCAAGAAATATCCGTCATAATATTCTTTATCAACATCACCCCAACCTGTTGTACCGCAGATATTGGGACCCGAATGGGTGTGTGTAGCAGCAATAATAATATTACCGTAAGGAATACCGTATTTTCCCTCAATTTCTTTTCTTAACTCATCCTGAAGATCGTGACATATACCGCAAAGAGTAATTGAAATAAACAACGCTTTAGTATCGGCATAATCAAATGCAAAAGCATAAGTATAAAGATCGTCATGCACAGACTCGCTGTGGTGATCAGGAACGTAACCGTAAAGGCAGGTTCCGATAACAGGAGTGATTTTTTCTTTACCTACACCAACAAACAACTTATCAGACATACATAACACCTCAATTTAATTTTATATCATAAGTAAGCTTACCGTTCGCAGGATATTCACCCGCTAAAACGTCAATTGCAGCAGCAACACTTTCTCTCGAAGCAGGTGCAAAAAGATATCTTGAAATATGCGGAAGATTTGAAAGAACGCAAGGATTACCAAAGTGAACTAAAGTAGAAATTCTGTCAGTTAACTGCATCGCTTCGATAAGACCCTCAACACGTCTTGTAAGATGCTCTCTGCCGCAATATGCCAAGAATTCCGAGAAAGTAATAAATATTACGTCATCGTAATCAATAGAATACGAAACAGTATTGTGACATTGTCCTTGTGTCGGAAATTGATGAATACATTTAACGGTGGAATTAGGAAAATATTCCTGAATTTGCTCAATAACCTCGTTTGGATAAAGCCAACCGTTTGAGAATGTATCAACAGCAACGCCTCCGTCTCCGCCAACCTTCTCCTCGTTTCTGACCATAAGCACAAAATAATGCTTACCGTCTCTGGAAATATTAGCGGTAAGACCTTCATCAAGTTTAGCGGTAACAGCATCTTTGTTAATGCTCTTGAAAACCTTGATATCTTCATCGGTAATTTCATCGTATTTTGGCGTCATCATAGTTTTACGTTGGGCGGAAAGAACGCGCTTTACAGCCTCATCCAGACGTGCATCCTCAATAATTCCTTCATCATAGCACTTAAGAAGCGCATCGTACGACTCCTGAAATTTACTGTCATAAGGCAACGCCATATCGTTACCTGCGGCAATTGCTAAACCACGGGAAACGTCATATCCATATTTAGCAAGAATACCCATCATACAAAGCGCATCAGTAAGAATGAGTCCGTCATAACCCTCATCACGAATAACGTCTATAACCTTTTTAGAAAGGCTGGCAGGATTATCGGGATCTATTTTAGGGCATCTGATATGTGCTGACATAAGACCGTCAAGCAAATCTTCTTTCATTAATTCTTTATATGCGTAAAGGCTATATTCCAAAAGTTCTTCTTTAGTTTGCAATGATTCACTTTCAGCCATATGAGAGTCAATTTGTTTATGGTTAATTGCGCTCGGATAATGTTTTCCAACGGTCAAAATGCCTGCATCATGAAAACCTTTGGCTTCAGCGGCGGCAAGTTTTGCAATTTTTGTTTTATCGGAGCCAAGTGAACGCGCGGAACCGGTAGTGCTTATATCAAGAAGCGGGTCACAAACAATGTTATAACCCATTTTCCTTGCAGTAACACCGATAACTTTACCAAAAGTATATGCATGAAGTTCACTATCCGTACAACCGATAGCATTATGTTTTCCAACAAGATATTCAATATCTTTAGTTTTAATACCGCTTTCGGCATCGGTAAAAAGAAGAATAGGATAATCTGCCGCTTCTTTAACCATATCAATTATTTCCTGAGCATCAGGAGTATCGGGCTGTACCCAAACACCACCCAAAGCGTGATTTTTAATAAGGTCTAAAACAATTTTGTCAAGTTCAGGATGTTGACGTCTTGTCCAACCGTTAATTGAAATAATATGAGCTAAACCAAGTTTTTGCTCGACTGATAATTCGTCAAAATTTAATTCTTTAATTTCTTTCACAGGTACCGCCTCTTCAAGTAAATTATAGATAACTATGCATGTTTTGTCAATTCCTAAAAGTTATCAAATATTTCCTAATTTTTAGCAAAAAAGAGGCAGAAAAACCTGCCTCTTTAAGTTTATATTTTCTTTACGCCGATAGATACTTTTTCACCGTTCAAATCCCATTCTTTAACAAATCCGTCAAGACTGTCAAAATCAAATTCATCAGCTAAAGTATCCCCTGCTATTTCGATAGCATTTTTCTCGGTAATATCAGCAATTTTTTCATTTCCCTGCATAGATACACAAATATGATCCATTACCTCAAAACCTGCTTCTTTACGCATTGTCTGTATCTTGCTGACGATTTCTCTGACAAATCCTTCTTCGATAAGTTCATCGGTAAGAACTGTATCAAGAGCCACGGTTACTCCGTTATCGGTCAAAGTAAACAAGCCTTCCTTTTGAACGGTTTCAATAAGTAAATCTTCTTCACTAAGTTCAACAACACCGCTTGCAAAATCAAAAACAAGTTTGCCATCGTCTTTAAGTGTTGCATATGCTTTGCTACCGTCAAGTTCTGCTAAAGCATTTCTGATTTCGCCAAGTTGCTTACCGTACTTAGGACCAACAGTTCTGAGTTGAGGCTTAAATGAGTAGCTTGAAAGCGCTCCTGTATCTTCTACGAATTCTACGTTTTTAAGATTTAATTCATCGCGAATAATGGTGACTGCATCATCGCTTAATACCTTATCACATTTAACGTACATAGTAGAAAGAGGCTGACGGTTTTTAAGATTAGAACCATTTCTGGCAGCACGACCAAGAACTACTATATCAAGAACTTTTTCCATATCAGATTCAAGCTCAACGTCAATAGCAGCATTATCGATTTCAGGGAAATCACAAAGATGGATACTTTCAGGCGCAAAACTGTCAAGATTTCTCACTAAGTTCTGGTAAATATTTTCAGCCATAAAAGGAATCATAGGCGCACTGGCTTTTGCTATGGTAACAAGTGCAGTATAAAGGGTCATATAAGCAGCGATTTTATCCTCAGGCATACCCTGAACCCAATAACGTTCTCTACCACGTCGAACATACCAATTACTGAGGCTGTCAACAAAACTTTCAAGAGCGCGTGCCGCCTCAGGAATACGATAGTTAAATAGATTATCATCAACAGCCTTAACGGTAGTATTAAGTCTAGAGAGAAGCCATTTATCCATAACGGAAAGTTTGCAATCAGCAAGTGAATATTTAGTAGGATCAAACTTATCGATATCGGCATAAAGCACGTAGAAAGCATAGGTATTCCAAAGAGTACCCATAAACTTTCTCTGTCCTTCGGTTACAGCCTTTCCATAGAAACGGTTAGGAAGCCAAGGAGCAGAGTTTGTATAGAAATACCAACGTACAGCATCTGCGCCGTAAGTTTCAAGAGCCTCGAAAGGATCAACTGCATTACCCTTAGACTTACTCATCTTTTGACCGTGTTCATCCTGAACGTGACCAAGAACGATAACGTTCTTATAAGGCGCTTTATTGAAGAGCAAGGTTGAAATAGCAAGAAGTGAATAGAACCAACCTCTTGTCTGGTCAACAGCTTCAGAAATGAAGTTTGCGGGGAATTGTGCCTCAAATAGTTCTTTGTTTTCGAATGGATAATGATGCTGAGCAAAAGGCATTGCACCACTATCGAACCAACAGTCAATAACTTCGGGCACACGCTTCATTTGCTTGCCGCAATCGGGACACTTAATCGTTACTTCGTCAACAAAAGGACGATGAAGTTCAATATTATCGGGGCAGTTGTCACTCATTTCTTTAAGTTCTGCAATACTGCCTATAGCATGACGGCAGCCGCACTCGCACTCCCAAATATTAAGAGGAGTGCCCCAGTATCTATTACGAGAAAGTCCCCAATCCTGAACGTTTTCGAGCCAGTCACCGAAACGACCTTTACCAATACTTTCAGGAATCCAGTTAATTGTATTGTTATTACGAATAAGGTCATCTCTGACCTCGGTCATTTTTATAAACCAAGATTCTCTTGCGTAATAGATAAGAGGAGTATCGCAACGCCAACAGAAAGGATAGTCATGTTCAAATTTAGGCGCATCAAAAAGAAGTCCTCTGCCTTCAAGGTCAACAAGAACCTTGGGATCAGCATCCTTTACAAAAAGACCTGCAAAAGGAGTTTCTTCGGTAAGATTACCCTTGCCGTCAACAAATTGAACGAATGGTAAGTCATATTTTCTGCCAACTTTAGCGTCATCTTCACCAAATGCCGGAGCAATATGAACTATACCTGTACCATCACTCATTGTAACGTAAGAGTCACAGGTGATAAAGAATCCTTTTTTCTTCTGCTTATCAGCCAAAGATTTAGCGCACTCAAACAACGGCTCGTATTCTCTGTTTTCAAGGTCACTACCTTTGTATGTTTCGAGAACAGTATAAGGTGCAGTACCCTCTTCAGCTATTTTAGCAAGAACTTTATCAGCAAGTGCTTCAGCTAAATAATATACGTTGCCATCTACAGCTTTAACCTTTATATAAATATCAACAGGGTTTACACAAAGAGCAACGTTACTGGGTAAAGTCCAAGGTGTAGTTGTCCAAGCAAGGAAATATGCATCCTCACCTACCACCTTAAAACGAACTACTGCACTTCTCTCCTTTACAGCCTTATAACCCTGAGCAACTTCGTGAGATGAAAGAGGGGTTCCGCATCTTGGACAATAAGGAACAATTTTAAAACCTTTATACAAAAGATTTTTATTATATATTTCCTTTAAAGCCCACCATTCAGACTCGATAAAATCATTATGATAAGTAACGTAGGGGTTATCCATATCAGCCCAAAAACCAACGGTTTGAGAGAAATCTTCCCACATACCCTTGTACTGCCAAACACTTTCTTTACAATGAGAAATAAAGTCAGAAAGACCGTATTTTTCAATTTGTTCTTTCCCGTCAAGGCCAAGTTTTTTCTCTACCTCTAATTCAACGGGCAAACCATGGGTATCCCAACCCGCTTTTCTTGGAACCATATAGCCCTTCATAGTACGGTAACGCGGTATCATATCCTTAATTACACGCGTAAGAACGTGACCAATATGAGGCTTACCGTTAGCAGTCGGAGGTCCATCGTAAAAAACGTAAGGCTCCCCTTTTGCTCTGCTTTCTATACTTTTTTCAAAGATTTTGTTATCGCGCCAGAATTTTTCAATTTTCTTTTCCTCAGCGACAAAATTCAGATTAGTGGATACTTTATCGTACATTATAATACCCCTTTCAAAAACTTATCATATATTAACATAATTACCATAAAAATGCAACTATAAATATTAGTTTCCAAATATAGTTGCGTATCCGCTTGAACTATCATTTGATGAAACTGTATCAGAACTATTTTCAGTATTATCGTCCGATTTAAAATTTGCGGGAACAAGTTTTCCAATAACAATAAATCTTGCATTTTTACTGCTATAGGCACAGGTTGACAGTGTAACTAATTTATCACCTTTCCCTACACTTACATCCGTTTTAATTTTTGACTTTGATTTAACGTGACTTAATAGTTTGTCGAATCCTTTATCGCTATATATTTTACCGTAAGCAAGGTCGTTAGATTTAGTTTCATAAGCGGCAAAAATCAACAATTTATAATCGCTGTTCGGTGTATAAAAATACATTTCAGGATACTTATCATAATACGATTGCTTTTTATAATTTAAAAGAGTTCTAAACATTGAACCGTTATCCATACTATGACCGTAAATTATTGTATTAACGTCTTTAAAATTCTTATTAGCGGAATAATCCATAAAAATAGAACCATTCATATTTTTCTTACCGCTTATTAAATGATTAAGATAGTAAGAATTATCTTTTCCTTGTAGTATTGGATAATTTATAACACCGTTTTTACTGAATATCCAACCAACTACATCTTTGTTTTGCGCCTTTAATTTCTCAAAATCAATAGATTGAGGCACTTTTATCTCTTTCTTCTTACCACCAGAACCGCCTTTGTTACTACTACTTTCGGTCGCTGATGAATCATTACCAACTGAACCAAAATCTTCAGAAGAACTACCATAATCAACGGCTTGACCTGCCAATTCTTCATTAAAATCGTCATTTTTAAAGGATTGCCAAAAATAACGTCCGATAAAAAACAAGCAAATAACTATAACTGCAATTAATAAATATATTACTATATCCAGCTTCTTTTTCTTTTTCAACAATTTAGGGTCTTGTTTTTTCTCACTTAATTCTTCATCTAATATATTTTCATTAATAATAAAACCGCTCATATTTTATCCTTTCTTAAAATTTAAATATCGCTTTACCATCTTCTAAAGCAAGTTTGGCATCAAAGGGCTTACCGGCCTTTGAAATAAATCCTTTTATCATACCAGTTTCACCGCTTGTTAATAATTCCTTAACTTTGCTAACGGGTATAACTCTTTTGCAAATAACACCGGATATCTTAAAGTTACAACCTTCTTTATAACCGCTGCAACCGTATCCATATCTGCCTTTAACAACGTCTTTCGAACATATAGGACAAGTGCCGATAACGTCACCGTAGAAACCGTTAAATGTATCAGTTTCGGGTGTAGATTCCTTAACGCAAAAAACCTCTTTAATTTCGTTTTGAGCCATCGAAACACTTTCATCAACCGTTAGTACATTTTTAAACACCTTTTTAAGTGCTTGACCTAAAACGCTTGTTTTGTACTTATCCATAGAAATACCCATATACGTCAACGATTCTATAAGATAAATTCCACCATCGAGTATAGTATAAACATCCTTTTTCAAATCGATATATCCACTTTTAATAGCGTTATCAATTATACCGGTTCGAGTGGCTTCAGTGCCTAATTCAAGACCCTCAAACATAGCTTTATATTCTTCGGCATCGTCTTCATCGCCATCATTAACAGCAGCCTTTTCCTCTCTAAAAGGATTTTTTAAATACTGATTTAAGGTCTCGATAGTATAGTGTTTTGGCGGAGAAGTTTCCTTTTCTTTTGGAATAAATTTTATATTAACGTTATCACCAACGTTAAGAGAAGGTAGCACTTTATCTTTACTTTTATAGTCATCGTATTTAGTCCAACCTTTTTCGACAATTACCATACCTTTTAAAGTAAACTCTTCGTAATCACCGACTTTGATGTGAAGTTCAGTTTTTTGAGCAACACATTCCTCAGCACAAAATACGGCAACAAAACGACGAAACACCGTTTGATATACCTGTAATTCAGTTTCACTCAAGTGTTCTTTTTTTGGGATTTTATATGTTGGTGTTAACGCTGAATGCGATTCAATTTTGCTGTCATCAAATATGGTTTTTTTATCCTTCATTTCAACGGGATAACCCATAGAAGCGACTGTGGCTATAATTTTAGAAATTTTATCTTTTTCGGCAGTTGCCAAATACTCGGAATTAGTTCTGGGATAGGTTAAATAACCTTTTTCATACAAGCCTTGAACGATTTTAAGGCTTTCATCCATAGACATCTTATATTTCTTACCTAATACGTTCTGCAACTTAGAAAGAGAGTAAAGTTTGCCTGGCGAAAGTGAATCTTTCTTACTTTTTTTATCAGTTACAATAGCATCGGCTTCATTATATAAATTACATAGTTCTTGCGCTTTATTTAAACAATTTTTTTCAAAGCGTTTTTTAGAATTTAGTTCAACTACTTCGCCATTTGTTTCCTCGTTACTGACGGGAGCATAGTATATTTCAGGAACAAAATTCCTAATAGCCATATCTCTATCGTATATTGCTTTAACAATAGGTACAATAACACGACCCACCCTAAGCAACATACCCGTTTTTAAAGTTGCATAACGTGTAAGATTAACACCGTATAGCCAATCAATATAAGTACGAGCATATCCCTCATTTGCAAGATTATCATATTCACTTTCATCTTTCATAGAAGAAAGCGCAGCGGCAACGGTTTCGGGAGTTTGGTCGGGAAGCCACAATCTAAGAAGTTTTTTATTGCATTTTAAGGCATTTGCTATACACAAACGAATAATGATTTCGCCCTCTCTATCAGCGTCTCCTGCGTTAACAATTGTATCAACGTCTTGACGGTTGCACAAGGTTGAAATTAATTCAAACTGGTTTTTAACACCAGAATCAATATTACCATCTGTATCTTTTTTAAGTTTAAACTTAAAATTATCCGGAAAACAAGGAAGATTTTCCATACTCCATCGTCCGGTCGAAGTAGGACCTGTATAATCTTCAATGTCACAAAGGGAAAAGAGGTGACCAAAAGCATAAGTGACAATATAACCTTGACCTTCATAATAATTACCATTTTTACTCATTTTACCTATTCCCGCAACGATATTACGCGCAAGACTGGGTTTTTCGGCAATAATTAAAATCATGCAGTCCCCTCCTTTTGACAACATATAATAATTATACTATTAAAATATTAAAAATACAAGAAAAAATAATTGACATAAAAATCACACTGTGATATAATCACTTTCGTTGATTTTAAAATGAGTTTATTTCAAAGTAGGTGTATTAATTGAGTAAAAACATTTTAAGTGAATTAAAAGGAAGTATAGATTTTCTAACAAAAACAGAACGTGTTATTGCAGAGTTTTTAATCAATAACCCTGATAAATTCACAAGAATGTCAATTGGTGAACTTTCGAAGTTGTTATCTGTTTCACAAGGAAGTATTAATAATTTTTCTAAAAAATGTTCTGCAAAAGGCTTCTCTGAACTAAAACTTTTGGTTGCCTCCTGTTCTACTAACAATGCAACTCCTTTTTCTGATATAAACAAGACCTTTAGCATGAAATCGGTAATGAGTCAGAGAATCAATGAAAGTTTTTCAGCATTAAAAGGCACGTATGAAATAAATGATGAAAAGCAATTATCACTTGCCACTAAATTAATACTAAACGCTAAACGAATTGAAATATACGGTGTTTATCAATCAGGTATTGTTGCAAGAGATTTATGCTATCAGTTAATACAACTCGGCATACCTGCTTCCTATGTAACCGATACGCTTATGGGAGCGGTAGCCGCTTCCATGCTTAACAGCGATAGTTTGGTAATAGCATTGTCGAATTCCGGACAAACCAAAGAAATACTCGATGCAGTTGAAATCGCAAAAAACTGCAACGCAAACAGTATATGCATAACTTCTAATAAGCGTTCTCCCCTTGCTTCGCTTTGCGACTGTGTATTACTAACAACCAATAGCGGTTCAACTATAAGCGATCGTTACAACGAAGTAAGACTTTCACAACTAATAATCGCTGATACATTGTGTTCACATATAAGAAGTGTAATAGACGAATCAGGAAAGAAACTATACTTTAAATTAGAAAAAATTCTTAATTCTCATAGCGTAAAAAATGATTAGAGGAATTCTTATGAAAAAATCTGCGCAAAATGCTTTTATACTCGGCGGTATTTGTACCGTTGCCTATATGTTTGTATATTTTGTTAGAAATATTTTATCGGTAGTTACCCCTAAAATGATTGAAGGCGGCACTTATACCGAAAGTCAAATCGGTTCTTTTTCATCGATATTTTTTATTACTTACGCCATTGGACAATTAATAAATGGTATTCTCGGCGACAAAATAAAAGCTAAATATATGATTTCGTTAGGCTTAATACTGGCAGGAATCACTAACTTTGCTTTTTGCTCAAATAACTCAAGTTTTGTAATGGTTTATATTTCATACGCACTTTGTGGGTTCTTTCTATCTATGATATATGGACCAATGACCAAATTGGTTGCAGAAAATCTTGAACCTATTTACGCATCTCGCAGTTCGGTAGCGTATAATTTTTCCTCTCATTTAGGTTCTCCTTTAGCCGGTATTATTGCTGTAATTATATCTTGGCAACTCGTTTTTTTGTGTGGAGGATTAACTCTGATAATTTGCGGAATATTAAGTTATGTTACTTTTATTTATCTTGAAAAAAAGAGTGTAATTACATATTCGGTATCTGATAATGCTAAAGAAAACGGACAAGGCGTTAAAAGTTTATTACAAAGAAAAATTGTTAAATTTACAGCCGTTTCTCTTTTAACAGGCATAGTTCGAACAACCGTTGTATTTTGGTTACCTACTTACTATACGCAGTTTCTTGGTTATACTACCAATCAATCTGCAATAGTATTCACCATAACAACTCTTATAACTTCTTTAAATGCTTTTATAGCAATTATCATATACGAAAAGCTTAACAGAAACCTAGATTTAACAATGATTTTATCATTTGGTTTTTCAGCAATATTTTTTATAAGTTGTATATTTATTAAACAACCGCTTACAAACGTTATTTTTATCAATCTTGCAATATTTTCGGCAAACTGTTCTTCAACTATGTTATGGAGCAGATACTGTCCCGGACTAAGAAGCACAGGATTAGTTTCAAGTGCAACAGGTTTTTTAGATTTTATAAGTTATATGGCAGCATCAATATCTTCAACCCTATTTGCTAACGCAGTTACCGATATAGGATGGAACGGACTTATAATTGTGTGGAGCATACTTATGGTTTTAGGCATATTTGTATCTATACCATACGATAAAAACACTCATTATCTTGATGAATAAAATAAGCCACAGTTTATACTGTGGCTTTTACTACATTTGCATCTATAATAGTTCCATTTTCAAACTGAAAAGAATTTTCAAGAGTTGTTATTGCTATTGACGAAAGTGCTTCGCCCGTCAAAAACCCTTGATGAGATGTAACAATTACATTAGGAAATGATAAAAGTCGCGCCGTTACTGAACTTTCCAAAATGTCATCTTCCCTGTTTTCAAAAACGTTGTTATCTTCTTCTTCGTATACATCAAGTCCGACTCCTACAAATTTTCTATCTCTAATTCCCTCAATCAAATCATTGGTGTTAATTAACGCTCCTCTTGACGTGTTAACGAGCAATACTCCGTCTTTCATTTTTTCTATATTATTTTTATCGATAAGATGATAGGTTTCTTCAGTCAGTGGACAATGAAGTGAAATAAGGTCGCTTTCCCTTAATAAAGTATCAAGATTCGTATAAGTAACAAAATCTAAATCCTCATTTTTATTATCATCTACTGCAAGTATATTCATACCGAAACCTTGAAGTATTTTACATGTGGCGGTTCCAATTTTGCCAGTACCAATAATTCCTGCTGTTTTAGAGTGAAAATTTCTGCCGGTAAGACCTACTAAACTAAAATTATTTTCTCTAACTTTTATATATGCTTTATGAATTTTTCGATTAACAGCAAGTGCAAGAGCCACCGCGTGTTCTGCAACCGCTTCGGGTGAATATGCAGGAACTCTTAATACTGTCAAACCGTATCTATCTGCTGCAGTTAAATCTACGTTATTATAACCGGCGCAACGTAATAAAATTAATTTAACTTTACATCCGGAAAGAATTTTTATAACTTCTGCATTTACGTTTGATGCAACAAAAACACAAACGGCATCATATCCTTCGGCAAGACCCGCCGTAGCAACTGTAATATCACTTTCAAGATAATCAATAACAATATTTCGGTACTTACCTTTTAAATTATAATTAAAAGATTCTCTATCATAGATTTTGGTATCATAAAATAAAATTTTCATAACATTCCTCCCAAAATATTATCACCAAACTATTAAGAAATAATCTTACAATTTACAAAACTGTATCTAGTGTGTTATAATATAAAAAATAAATTTGGAGTTAATTTTTATGAAAACTATTCTTGCTTCAGCTTCACCAAGAAGACGTGAATTAATTAAACTTATTGAACCGAACACGTTATGTGTTACTGCCGATGTAGACGAAACAGTACCCGAAATTATTGAAAGCGAAAGTGCGCCCGAATATTTAGCATGTAAAAAAGCTTTGGCAGTAGCAAAAAATAATAAAAACGATTTGGTTATTGGTTGCGATACCACAGTATTTATTGAATCTATCCCCCTTGGCAAACCGAAAGATAGAACAGAAGCATTTTATATGCTAAATTTACTTTCCGGAAGAAGTCACAAGGTTATAACCGGATGTTGTTTATGTAAAAATAATAAAACTTTTAGTTTTTCGGTAGAATCTAAGGTTTATTTTTTCGATCTATCAGAAGAACAAATCAACGAATATCTTGATACAATGGAATATGTAGACAAAGCAGGCGCATACGGTATTCAAGGAAAAGGAAGTCT
This sequence comes from Acutalibacteraceae bacterium, assembly GCA_045648445.1. Lineage (GTDB taxonomy): Bacteria > Bacillota > Clostridia > Oscillospirales > Acutalibacteraceae > SIG607. Next base: position 125,520 of record JAZRNY010000009.1, on the reverse strand, counting down.
TTTAGTTGAAAAAATTGAAGGCGACTATTTTAACATAGTAGGTCTTCCTGTTTCAATGTTAAACAAAAGAATTAAGGAATTTTTAAATGAAAATAATTGCTAGAATATATAACGACTACACCGATAAATTTGGAATACCGCGTCAAAGTGGCATTGCTGAAAGCGTAGTTTCAAAAATTGTTTTTGAAAATGAATATCGTGATCCTTCTTCACTTAAAGGAATTGAAGATTTCTCACATTTATGGTTAATATGGAATTTTAGCGAAGTAAAAAAAGATACGTGGTCACCTACAGTACGTCCGCCCAGACTCGGCGGAAATAAACGCGTTGGAGTTTTTGCTACGCGCTCACCTTTTAGACCTAATCCTATTGGTTTATCATGTGTCAAATTCATTAAAATCGAAAAAACTGCTACCGAAGGAACTGTTCTTTTTGTTAGCGGAGCAGATATTTTAAGCGGAACTCCAATTTATGACATAAAACCATATATACCTTATAGCGACTGCAAAATAGAGGCAAAAGGTGGTTTTACCGAAGATACTAAAGATTACTGCCTTTCGGTAAATTGTGACGAAAAACTTCTAAATATAATTCCCACCGATAAACAAAAGGCGTTTTTAGATATATTGGCTTCTGATCCTCGTCCATCATACCATACCGATAAAAGCAGAATTTACGGAATGGATTTTGCTGGATTTAACATCAAATTTACCGTTAACGACAACAATTTAACAGTAGAAAATATTTTAAAAGTAAAATAAAAAAACTTGTATGCAAATGCATACAAGTTTTTTATGTTTTAAACTTCCCTATTGGTTCTTCTTCACGCAAAAGCGCTTCCTGTTGTTTTTCGAAAAATTTTTGTTCACGTATTTTTCTTAAAAATATAAACAGTAATACTGCATCAGAAAATAAAATACCCATAAACAAAAGTTGGGAACCGAGTTTTTCTTTAAATATAGTCCAAACAAACGAAACTACTGCAATTAAAATCAACATTACAACAAATAAAAGTATTCTTTTATTACGATATTTGGTATGTAAATCGTTTCGTTTATTTTCATATTCATTCCATTTATTCATATCCATTTTTATCACCATAAGTATTTTAACACAATATACTAAAATGTCAAATTATTATTTTACATATGGAGCATAAGAATAACCTACTATATTGCTATATCTTATTAAGTACCAGTCCGGAAGTGTGGCTAATATTGTAACGCTTTGACCAGACGGCACACTGCCGATAACGGGCGCTGTAAAAGATGGTGACTTTCTAATATTCAAACTGCCACCAAGCGGAGTAACAACAGTACCCATATAACTGTTTTCAGGATAATTAAAGGGAATATCGAAATAATCTGTTAAAGAAAGTACTGTATTTTTGGCAATTTCTTCAATATTATTTTGTATCCAAAGTGCATCCTCTAAATTATCATGATACGCAAATTCTATTAGCACTGAAGGTGCTTTTGTTCTAACGACTTCTCCCAAAGTTTCAGTAGGAACAGTTCTTACAAGTTCAGGCAACGGATATATAATTTTAAAATTATTTGCTATAATTTCTGCGGCACGCTGACCATTGACACTTCTTGGATAATAGTAAACTTCAGTCCCTCTGACATTGCCGCTATTTGCCTCTCCTGCTGCATTTGAATGTAATGCTAAATGCAAATCATAGTTACCGTAATTCGAAGCAGCAATACTGGTTGCTGCCGTCATGTCTTTAGTATTTCTAACATAATTTATTCCAGAAGCCTCTAAATACGGTATCATAGCATCGGCTATTAAATTCATATAGAATTCCTCACTACCACTGCCGTCAACATATTCATTAAACTCTTGCGTAGACGGACTTAAATAAATAGTTGGCATAATAAATCCCCTCCGCTTCATTCTATGAAACAAAAGGGGATTTAATACTATGATAAACAGAATTTTTCAGCCTGTTCTTTAACAACAGATGAAAACCAACAGTATAACGCTTCTCCTAATTCTTGATATACGTTATCTCCGTCATGCGAACAAAGCATAGCAAAGGTTTGACCTATTCGCCGGTCAACCTCTATTCCACGCCTATAAGCAAGATAATAGAAAGAAAACGCACCGGTATCGGTAGAAGTTTTTAATATTTCGGGATTATTATCTTTAAGATAATCCAAAAATGCTTTTTGTGCAATACCTGCATCGGTATCGTTAGAACAATATCTTTCAAATCCAACGGTAGCAGTAAACGAAAGCAACATTCTACGCTGAACTATCATTTCATAATCGCCATCATCTTCGTACTTAAAATTGGTAGCATCTTTTGAAAAAATTTGCGCTACCGCTCTACCTAAATATTTAGCATTATTTCGTTCACCGGCATTTTCACCCAAATCACCGGCCAAAAGACGATTTCGTTTTACGTCAACCGACGGTTTATCTCCCGCTATTTTAATATCGGAATCAAAGTTCACTGTTATTCCTCATTTTCTTTTTTAAATTGCATTAGTGCTGTTGCTAATTGCGCCGGACAGGAAGTGTCTTTAAATCCACACTTAATATCTTTTAATCTATTTATAACTTCGTCCACTTCCATACCTTTAACAAGTGCGCAAATACCTTTTAAATTTCCGTTACAACCGCCTTTGACTATAACATCAACAACTTTGCCGTCTTCGACGGAAAATTCCATATATCGTGAACAAACACCTTTAGGGGTATATTTATAAGTCATATCGTCACCTATTATCTCTCTTTAAAACGGTTAGAACGAACAGGATGGCGAAGTTTACGAAGAGCCTTTGCTTCGATCTGACGAATACGTTCTCTTGTAACGTTAAATTCACTACCTACTTCTTCAAGGGTGTGACATCTGCCGTCATGAAGACCAAAACGAAGTCTTATAACCGCTTCTTCTCTTTCGGTAAGGGTTTTAAGTACTCCATCAATATCTTCGTTAGTGATTGCTTTTAAGGCTGCTTCATCAGGTGCCAAAGCATCTTCATCTCTTATAAAGTCCATAAGTCTCGAATCTTCCTCAGGACCTATTGGAGTTTCCATAGAAACAGGTTCTTGAGCAACACGCATGATTTCTCTAACTCTTTCAACGGGCATATCCATTTTTTGAGCAATCATTTCTTCACTGGGTTCATATCCGTTTTCGTGAAGAAGTTGACTTTGAACACGTTTCAAACGGTTAATAGTTTCAACCATATGAACGGGAATACGAATAGTTCTTGCTTGATCTGCTATAGCACGGGTTATTGCCTGACGGATCCACCAAGTTGCATAGGTAGAAAATTTAAAGCCTTTAGTATAGTCAAATTTGTCAACGGCTTTTATAAGACCTACGTTACCCTCTTGGATTAAATCAAGGAAATACATACCTCTGCCAACGTATTTTTTAGCAATACTAACTACAAGACGAAGATTTGCCTCTGCAAGTCTTCTTTTTGCTTTTTCGTCACCTTCAGCAATTTTAACTGCAAGTTCTATTTCTTCATCGCCCGAAAGCAACGGTACACGTCCTATTTCACGAAGATAAACTTTAACCGGATCATCTAAAGAAAGGTTATCAAGAGCGCCATCGTCATCAATGGTGTCTAAATCCATTTCTTCAAGTTTTAAATCGTCATCAGTCGGTTCGTCATCATAATCGAGATCGAGTAAAACAGGCTCATCGTAAAGTGCTTCCAAATCATCAGGAGCATTTTCTATTTCGTCAATTGAAAGAATTTTGTCACTTTTATCGATGTCAAACGCTTCTTCCTTAACTGCATCATTTTCAGTTGCTTCGCTGATTTGTTTCTTATTTTCCTTATCCATTTTATTTATCTCCCTTTTTTTGTTTTGCAATTTCTTCCATTTTATTAGCCCAGTCATCATCACTGTCACTGTCATTTAGTGAAGTGTTTCGATGTTTTTTAATAACATCTATGCTATCTCGCAGCACCTGTAAAGCATTACGTTCTGCCTTAACTGAACTTTGTAGTGAAACTATATATCCAAGTTCGGTCGGACTATATTTTTCACCAAACAGAGAAATGTCTATATTCTTGCCTTCTCTTAATGCATCAAAAACATCCCCATATATTTTTTGATTTAGAGAAGTAACAAACATTGTTGGCGGTAATTCATCAACTACCAAATTGTAATAATCAGGATGAGCAAATAACACGGAAATTACAGTTTCTTCCGCAACAGCCACCTTTTTATTAAAACGCTTTTCGGGATTGATAGTATCTCGCGAATAGTACGGTGATACTACTTGCGCAATCTCTTTTTTTAATTTTTGCTTAGATTTTGTTTCACGCAGTTTTTTTACAGCGCTTTCAACTGAATTTTTTGAAAAACCGTAACTTTCTGCCAACTTACCCGTATATAAATCAATTGTTAAATCATCGTCAGTATCAGCAAGAATTCCGGCTGCAGCCTTTAAATAGTTAAGTTTTCCTTCATTTGAATTAATATTATAATCATAAGATGCCATTCGTAATTTATAATCAATATCACTTTCAGAGCCGTCAAGCAAAACTTTTAATTTTTCTGGCGAATTTTTCTTTATAAATTCATCGGGATCTTTGCCTTCAGGTAATACCAAAACGCGAATATTCATACCTGAATCTTTAAGAGTTGATAACGCTTTTTTAACGGCATTTTGACCTGCACTATCGGAGTCAAACAAAACAACAATTTCTTTAGTATAACGAGAAAGGAGTTTTGCTTGTTCAATGGTAAATGAAGTTCCCAAAGCAGCAACGGTATTAGTAAAACCTGCTTGGTGCAATGAAATAACGTCCATATTTCCTTCAACTAAAATTATTCTATCTGCACAGTCGTTTTTAGCATAGTTAAAAGCAAATAAATTTTCGCTTTTTTTATAAACGGGCGTATCCGAAGTATTAACATACTTAGCAGATGCCTTTTCGTCTCCCGGTTTGGCTCGTCCACTAAACGCGATAACGTTACCTCTTAAATTTATAATTGGAAACATAACTCGATTTCTGAATCGATCAAAATAACTGCCCCTCTGACTTTTTGAAATAACGTTTGCCTGAAGCATATCACCAATTGTGTAACCCTTAGATGTAAGATGCTTTAATAGAGCGTCCCAACTGTCTGGAGCGCATCCCAATCCGAATTTTACAATGGTAGAACGAGTAAGCCCTCTGCCAATTAAATAATCAAGCGCCCATTTGCCGTTTTCGGACGTAAGATAACTATGATAAAATCGGGCTGTTTCTCTATTTATTTCAAGAATGGTTTGTTTTAGTTTTTGAATTGAATTGTCTTCATAACCTTTATCAACAATCTCTATTCCCGATTTATCAGCAAGATATTTTAAAGATTCTACATAATCAAGATGCTCGATAAGACCAGTAAAGGTTATAACGTCTCCACCTAATTTACAGCCAAAACAATAAAAAGAACCGTTTTCGGGATAAATGGTAAAAGAAGGAGTTTTTTCATTATGAAATGGACATAGACCTATTAAATTTTTACCGCGACGTTTAAGTACAATATACTGCGAAATAATAGATTCAATATCATTTTTATACTTAATTTCGGCTATGACGTCCTGAGGTATTGCCATAAGTAAAACTCCTTTCCTTATTGCTTAAATTAGTGTTCCCACGAACCTGGAACGTATATATTATTAAAACTTACTACTGCATAATGATCGGTCATTCCCGCGATATAATCTACAACAGCACGCTGAATTCCTTCTTCTTCACATATTTTCCTATATTCATTAGGAAGTAATAAAGGATATTGACAGTAATAATCGTATAAACCTTTAATAAACCCATATACTTTAGTTTCTTCTGATTTCGCCTTTGGATTTCGATAAACAAATTCAAAAAGAAATTCGTGTAATTTATCAAAATAAATTTGCGTATTAGAATCCATTGAAATATCATCAACGCTATTTTCAATAACCGAAGTAACCAAAGTATTAATACGTTGACTTTTAGTATTACCTAGTTTATTGCGAATATCTTCAGGAATATCGTTAATACTTATTATATTACCTCTTATAGCATCGTCGATATCGTGATTAATATAAGCGATTCTATCACAAATTCTAACTATTCTTCCTTCTAAAGTTCCAGCACTTACACCTCTTGTATGACAAAGTATACCGTCTAAAACCTCATGAGTTAAATTAAGACCTTTACCGTTTTTTTCAAGTTTTTCGCATACTCGAACGCTTTGCTCAAAATGAGTAAAATCGAATGGTGCTAGTTCGTTAAGGGCGCGTTCACCTGCATGTCCAAAAGGAGTGTGCCCTAGGTCGTGCCCAAGCGCTATTGCCTCGGTCAAATCTTCATTAAGACGCATTGCACGCGCTACCGTTCTGGCGATTTGTGCAACTTCTAATGTATGTGTTAAACGAGTTCTATAATGATCAGATTCGGGTGATAAAAAAACCTGTGTTTTATGTTTTAAACGTCGAAACGCTTTTGAATGAATTATTCTATCACGATCGCGTTGATAAACCGTGCGTAAAGGTGATTCCTCTTCGGGTATTTTTCGTCCTTTCGAGTTATCACTAAAAGCGGCACGATCGCAAAGGTATAAATGCTCAGTTTCTTCAATACGTTTGCGAATATTTTCCATATTATCTCCTAATATTAAGTAAATATTTCTTTCTAATTATTATATACGCCAAAAAATTCAAAAAACCTTTATTTTTTATTCATTTTTTTAAAATATTTATAGGTGCAAATATTTCCCCTTCTTTTTCTGCGGTTATTCGACCGGCAAAAGTTTCGGTAAGATTTAAAATAAAATTTTCGCTTTTTGAATTAGGCAAAGCAAATTTAACAATTACGTCTTCTTCAAAAACAGTATCGGTAACGTTAATATCGTACTGTGCAAAAAAAGGAAGTAACCTATTGTACTGTTGATAATCACAATGCAAAGAAAATTCATCGATTAGACCCATTTCAGCAATACAGGCACTATTAATACAATTTCTGGCCGCCTCACTATATGCTCTTACCAGACCGCCTGTACCTAAAAGTATTCCTCCAAAATATCTTGTTACTACAATACATACGTTAAACAGTTCTCTGCCCGTAATTATATCTAATACAGGTTTACCTGCAGTTCCATGAGGTTCTCCGTCATCAGAAAAACGACATTCGCCGTCAAGCAACCGATAGGCATACACATTGTGACGGGCATCCCAATATTTACTTTTTTGTTCTTTTATAAAGTTAACTGCTTCTTCTTCGCTTAATACAGGTTTGATTTCAGCGATAAAACGTGAATGTTTTTCTTCATATTCACCTATTGCAGAAGAAAGTAACGTGCGATAACCCTGCATAATTCCTCCAAAAATAAAACCGCAACCAACAAAGTGGTTGCGGAATTGTACTTATAAGCCGTAACGCTTTCTGAACTTGTCAACACGACCGCCGGTGTCAACCAGCTTCTGTTTTCCGGTAAAGAACGGATGACATTTAGAGCAGATATCAAGATGAATATCCTTCTTGGTTGAACGAGTTTCAAACTCCGCACCACATGCACATTTAACAACGACTTTTTCGTACTGTGGATGTATAGCCTCTTTCATTACAGTGTCACCTCTTTCAAATTTTCGCTAACAAAGGTATGTTAACACATTTCAAACCAAAATGCAAGTAAAAATTTATTTATTTTTTCTTTTTTTTAATAAATTTTTAAAATCTTCATAAATTTCTACTGTTTTAAAGCGAATTTTAAATTCACAACTATTCTCGGCAATATTAACGCTTTCATCGCCAACAGCCTGATCCAGACTGCCCGAAGCACCAATGCATACCGCGGGAAACATTACGCACCACCAATTTTTGCCTTTTCCCTCGTCAATTACTATATTAACAGCCTCGTAAGTACCGGCAGGTAAAGTAAAGGTATCGTATTCCCTGTTTTCAAAATAACTTTCTCCGATCGATACACTAACATTATAATTATAACCATTTTTTTGAATAGTTTTGGTTGCTACTTTCTCGAAACTTGCTAAGTTATTATTAGCAAATTCAACTGCATCTAATTTGTTATTGCAGTTTGCAAAATCATCGCCAAACTCAACTAGTATAGCATCTCTAACCTTTAATTTTAATTGCTGATCACTTTCTGAATCAGAAGCAGCGCGAATATGAAGTCTAAAAACATTTTCCCGTAAATCCGAACATAAAGCGTCAAATCTAGCCATAGAAAGCAAAACAGTTATTATCAAACCAAATAATATCGAAATTTTTAAAATTTTCATCGTATAACCTCCGAGGTTATACTTGACGCTTTTTTTAATAATTATTCATTTACCGATGAAACCGAGTAGACGTATGGGTACTTGTGCCTTAACATTTCGTATGCTTTATCAGCACTATCTTTAGTTTTAAATAAACCCATTACAGTCGGACCACTGCCCGACAACGACACACAAATAGCATCATTATCGATTAAGTCTTCCCTTATGTTTTTGTAATTACACACTTTAGAAAAATCATTAAAAATAGAACATATTAAACCGTTAAAATCTGCGGTTAAAAGTGCGTTTTCGCACATATCTGATATTTTATTGTCTAAAGAAAATAAACCTAACTCATCAAATTTTTTATACATATAAACAGTTGAAGGTTTCTCGCCGCTCTTAATAAGAAGCAAATTAAGATCCAACTTATTATTAATGGTTGTAAGTTTTTCACCAATGCCTTTTGCACGGGCTGTACCGCCTTTAATAAAAAAAGGAACGTCAGCTCCAAGATTTAGCGCAAGTTCTTCTAGTTCAAATTCATTAAAAGGATTACCATACAAGGTGTTTAAACCTTTAAGTACGGCTGCGGCGTCAGTACTGCCACCACCAAGACCAGCCGAAACGGGAATATTTTTTTGAATGTTTATACTGCAACCACCGTTAATATTTGCTTTGCTAAAAAACAACTCAGCGGCTTTGAAACATAAATTGTTTTTGCCACATAAACTTTCATCGTCACATACAACGCTAATCTCACCGCTATTTAAAGCAGATATACTAACCGTATCATATAGTGAAATTGTTTGCATAACAGTATCAATAGTATGGTAGCCGTCTTCCCTTTTACCATCTATTAATAGCGAAAGATTTACTTTTGCATAGGCTTTTATACTAATCATTCAAATCACTCCTTAATAATTTTAACACAATTCGACAAATTTTCAAAGTATTATTTACTTTTTAAATATATTATGTTATATTATTAACATAATCTTATTAGGAGTGTAAATAAATGAAAGTAGTAATTTCTGTTATTGGTAAAGATAGCGTTGGTATTCTTGCCGGAGTTTCAAACAAATGTGCTGAATACGGCGTTAATATCATAGACGTATCGCAATCAGTTTTACAGGATATGTTCTGTATGATTATGATTTGCGACATTAAAACACTTAATACTGACTTTAACAAATTTGCCGACATAATGTCGAATTACGGCAATGAAAAAGGTTTATCAATCCACGCTATGCATGAAGATATTTTCAATGCAATGCACAAAATATAAGGTGACAAAATGTTAGAAACTAAAGATATTCTTGAAACTATCACTATGATACAGGATGAAAACCTTGATATTCGTACCGTTACTATGGGTATTTCGCTTCTCGACTGTATTGATAGTGATATTAATAAGGCTTGTGAAAATGTTTACAACAAAATCATAAAATGCGCTAGTCGCTTAGTACCTGAATGTGAAGAAATAGAAAAGAAATACGGCATACCAATTATTAACAAACGTATTTCAGTAACTCCCATCGCTTTACTTGTAGGCGCTTGTACCGAAAAAAATCCAGTAAAGTTTGCATTAACTTTAGAAAAAGCAGCACTTGCAGTTGGAGTAAACTTTATAGGCGGATATTCCGCCCTAGTTCAAAAAGGATTTACTGACGCAGATAAAATACTTATCGAAAGTATTCCTGAAGCACTTGCTAAAACCGACCACGTATGTTCTTCGGTTAATATCGGTTCTACTAAAGCGGGTATAAACCTTGATGCAGTTAAAATGATGGGTAACGTTGTTAAAGAAGCAGCACAACTCACCAAAGACAGAAACTGCATTGGTGCTGCAAAACTTGTTGTATTTTGCAATGCTCCCGAAGACAATCCCTTTATGGCAGGCGCATTCCACGGAGTTGGCGAAGCAGACTGTGTAATTAACGTAGGTGTTTCCGGTCCTGGCGTAGTACGTGCTGCTTTGGCTAAATCAAAAGACCTTGACATAACAAGTGTTGCTGAACTTATTAAACGTACAGCATTTAAAATCACACGAATGGGTCAACTTGTTGCAAGAGAAGCATCGCAGCGACTTGGCGTACCGTTTGGAATAGTAGATTTATCTCTTGCACCTACTCCGGCAGTTGGCGATTCGGTAGCATATATCCTTGAAGAAATAGGATTAGAATGTTGCGGATGTGCGGGAACTACTGCCGCACTTGCAATGCTTAACGACGCCGTTAAAAAAGGCGGCGTTATGGCATCTTCAAAAGTTGGCGGTCTATCAGGCGCATTTATTCCCGTTACTGAAGATGCCGGTATGATACACGCTGCCGAATGTGGTTCTTTAACTATTGAAAAACTAGAAGCAATGACTGCGGTTTGCTCGGTTGGACTTGATATGATTAACATCCCGGGCGATACCAATCCGGAAGTTATTTCAGCAATTATTGCTGATGAAGCCGCTATTGGTATGATAAACTCTAAAACCACAGCGGTTCGTGTTATTCCTGCTATCGGTAAAAAAGAAGGAGATTCCTTATCATTTGGCGGACTTTTAGGCGAAGGACCAGTAATGAGAATTAATAAAGGTTCACCTGCCAAATTCATAAATAGAGGCGGACAAATCCCCGCTCCTCTGCAAAGTCTTAAAAACTAATAAAAAAGCAACCAACAAAAAGTTGGTTGCTTTTTTACGTTAAAATATAGGATTGGTGTTAGAAGAAGAATTACCAGAGGATGAACCTTCTGATGAACTTTCACCGGAAGACGAACCTTCTGATGAACTTTCCTCCTCTTTTTCTTTGACAAGCATGCCCGTCACCTTACCTTTAACAACGCCACTCTTACCAGAGAATGTAGCATTAGAACCGGATATGGGTCCAAGTATTGTACCACCGTGATGAGAACATGTAGGTAAGTAACTATTTTTATAGTAACCTGTTAGTTTATTTGGACAATTTATTGTAGCAAGTAAGCCGGTATCAGCACAATAATAACGTTTACTTACATATTTACTGGTAGCAAATTTCTTTGCCTCTAAGCCTTTATGAATATCCTTCATAACAGCGCCCCACATTCTTTGAGCAATGCTTGAAGAATTAATTGTATAGTTGTTATCGTAACCGGTCCAACAAGAAGCAACATAGTATGGTGTACCACCAACGAACCAAAGGTCACGTGTATTATTTGAAGTACCGGTTTTAGCATAGATTCTCATATTGCTAACGTATCCGCCGGCGCCTCTACCTGTACCACTGCCACCATAAACAACATTTTGAAGCATATGATTCATAACAACTGCAGTATCTTCACCAATAGCCTGAACGCCTGTTTCGTCATAATCAAGAATGACATTACCCTTCATATCGGTAATATAATAATAGGTAGTTGGTTCGTGATAAACACCTTTATTACCGAAAATAGCATAAGCAGCAGCAGAATCGGTCGTAGTTAAACCACCGTTAGTACCACCCATTCCAAGAGGAGCAAGGTTAGCGTCTTCATTGGTCAAATTATTACAACCAAGTGTTTTGGTAAGAAAATCATAGGATGTACGCGGTTTAATTTCATTTACCAAATAGGTAGGAATAGTATTAACCGAATATTCAAGTGCAAAATGAGCAGTTATATAACCTTTGTTACCGCCATACCAGTTGTTCGGTGCCCATTTTCCAAAATAACGTCTATTATCGTTAACAGCAGATGAATAGGTAATAATATTTTTTTCAATTGCTTGCGCATAAGCAGCAATCGGTTTCATTGTAGAACCAGGCTGACGAATAGCCATAGTTGCTCTATTAAATCCACGATTGGTAGACTTTTTACCAATACCGCCCGCCATTCCTAAAATGTGACCCTCATAGTCCATAACAGTTATAGCCCCTTGCATTGTTTCGCCGTGGGATTTAAGGCCGTAAGTTCCAATGTTTCCAAATACAGCATCGCATCTATTTTGAATTTTCATATCAACGGTAGAATAAATTTGATAGCCGTTGTTATAAAACATTAATGAGGCATCTTCATCACTACAATTATATAATTGCTTCAAATCTTCAATTACTTCATCAATAAGCGCATCAACAAAATAGTTGTTAATTTCAACACGTTTAATGTTAGCAGCATCGGCAACTATATTAAGTTTTTCAGCAACAGCTCTGTCATGTTCCTCTTGTGTTATATAGCCCTGATCAAGCATTAACATAAGAACGGTATCTCTACGCTCTATAGTATTATCTAGATATATATCCGGACGATATTTTTCGGGGTTTTTAGTGATACCTGCAAGTGCCGCACATTCAGACAAAGTAAGTTCTTCAACAGGTTTATTAAAATAATAATTAGCCGCAACCTGAACACCCGAAATATTATTCGCCATAGAAACTACGTTCATATAACATTCCAAAATAGTTTCTTTAGAATATTGAGTTTCGAGGTTTCTCGCCCTCATAATTTCTCTGATTTTTCTATCCGGTGTTTGCGCTTTATCACCTGTAAGGTTTTTTACTAGCTGTTGGGTAATTGTAGAACCGCCTTGGTTGGAAGAGTAAAAATGCAAGAAATAGTTAGCAAATGCGCTTATAGTTCTTTTCCAGTCAACACCGCCGTGTTTAAAGAATCGTTTATCCTCAACGGCAACAAAGGCATCCTTCATATCTTGAGGTATATCTTTATAGGAGACCCAAATACGATTTTCGTTACCGTGTAAACGTTGGAATTCAACCCAATTTTCGCCCTCTTTAACGTAAATCGTCGTAGTACAGTTCAACTTTAGTTCTTCAAGATCAACAGCAAATTCATCATCTATAAAATTAAAAACATAAATAAGAAATCCGCCTACACCAATGCAGAATAGCATTACACACACTAAAAAGAAAGCAAGAAAACCTCGTAAAACACGAACCTTAGTGCTTTTTTTAACTTTTCTTTTTTTCTTTTTTGAAGCAGAACCGCTACGATACGAATTAAGATCAAAAATCTCGTCTTTTTTTCGATTATTAGCCATAAATACGGTTACCTCCAATTCTTAAAAATACTTAATTATATATTAATCACATTTTACTGTTTATTGTGGCAGACTTACCACAATACCTATTATACCACAAAAAGTAAAAAAGTGTATTACAATTTTTTAATAATTGGTAAAAAAAGGGGTAAAATTAAATTAAAGGAAGTGTTTTTATGAAAAAAAGAGTGTTGATTTTATTGATTACTCTGACTATTACCATTGCTACTGCAATATTATCTTTTATAAAGGTATCGGCTAACAATAGCGCTCCGTTAATATTAAAAGAAAAAAACGGAAGCGTGGTTCTTTACAAAGGAAATAAAATAATTAAAATTTATGACGAAATTGTCATTTCTGTTTTGCCGAAAAACGACCAAGAAGCACTTTATAGCGGTATTATTATAAAAAACGAAGAAGAACTCAACTCAATTATTGAAGATTATGATGGATAATGACTTGAAAAATTTTTTAAATATATTATAATATTAGTATAAAAGTATAAGGATGTGTAATCTTTGGAAAGTAATGCTATATCTGCAGGTATCGGAAGTCTTATAAGCACCGCAGAAATAAAAGTACTTATATGCTATGTTATAAGCGGTGTCAAATCCCCCGTTCCGGGTCAATTGCTTGCTAACACTTTAAATATTGAAGGAATTGCAAATTATTTTGAAGTTATGGACGCTCTTGAAGCGTTACTTAATGCCGGTAATCTTACTTATAATGAAATTGACGATACCTATCAAGTAACCGAAATCGGAGCTTCTGCCGCCAACACTCTTAAAACAATACTACCATTCACTATAAAAGAAAAAGCCTATGCTCTTACAGCAAAAATGATTGCAAGATTAAAAAACGCAAGAGATACACGAATTGAAACAGTTAAAGAAAACGGATTTATGTATCTTATCTGTACAGCCGTTGAAAACGGAGTTGACCTTATGAGTGTTAAACTAATGGTTACCGATGAAACACAAGCATCTGCTATTAAAGAAAGATTTCTTGATAACCCTTCGCTTGTTTATACAGGTCTTGTCGATTTATTAACGTCAGACAAATAAATTTAAGCACTCCTAGTTCGGAGTGCTTTTTTTATATATTATTCAAAAATTTGTGGATCTGTTTTCTATTTTTAAAAATAAAAACTTCAGCATTATTTTGCTGCTTTAAAAGTTTAAAATTTTCTTTTTTACGCTTTTTGTTATAAACTATTATTGCTTTATATAAGTCTAATTTATGTTTATCAAAAAATTCGGGACAATTACCTCCCATATCAATTCTGGTTTTACCAAAATTTTTAAATACTCTAACAGTTGCGCCCCATAAGCAAGTAATAATAGGTAAATCAAAATAAATGACCGTATCTGCATATTTTAATCTATGAAGCAAAGTTCTTGAAAAATCACCATCAATGATCCATTTGTCTTTTTCTAATTCATTTTGCAGCAATAAATCAAACTTATCACGTGATATATGTTGCCATTCACCTATCCAAAACAATTTATCCAGGTGAACCAAAGGTAAATCAAATTTTCTCGAAAGTGATTTCGCAAAAGTGGTTTTTCCGCTGCCTGAATTTCCAATAATCAATATTCTATTCATAATAGCTACCTACTATTTTTAAAGCACTTCTTGCGAAGTGCTTTAATTTAAAATTTTTCTTTAATTTTATGTGCAACCTTGTAAATATCGCCACCGCCCATTGTAATCACCAAATCGCCTTCCTTAGCCGTTTTTACAATATAGTCGGCTATATTTTCGAATTTGTCTATAACTCTTGCGTTTGAAAGTTTTTCGGCAATTTGTTCAGATGAAATTCCATAAGTATTCACCTCTCGTGAACCCATAATAGGAGTAAGAACAACTTCATCTGCAATGCTTAAAGATTCAATAAACTCATCCTTTAAAAGAGCGGTTCGTGAAAATGTAAACGGTTGGAAAATACAAGTAACCTTTTTGTAAGGAAGAGCTTTGGCGGCAGTCAGAGTTGCTTTGATTTCCGTCGGATGATGCGCATAGTCATCTGCAAGCATAAAACCTCCGTATTCTCCAAGAAACTCAAATCGTCTTCCTGCACCTGTAAACTGCTCAAGTGCATTTTTTATGCCGTTTGCACTAATTCCCTGTTCATAGCAAACTGCAAAAGCGGCAAGTCCGTTATAAACGTTATGCTTACCGGGAATTGACATTGAAATACTTCCTATTTTTTGGCCATCCTTAATTACGTCAAATGAATATCCTTTTTTATCGGAAGTGATATTTGTAGCAACATAATCATTGTTATCTTTCATACCAAAGGTAACTACCTTGCCTTCAATATCTTCGCTAGCCTTTAGTGCTAGAAGGTCATCACCGTTAACGTAAGCAATTTTTGACATCTTCAAAAACTTATTAAAGGAACTAACAAGATTATCCATCGTTTTAAAATAATCCAAATGATCATTATCAACATTAAGGAGAACGCTAATATCGGGAGACATCTGCAAAAACGTATCAACAAACTCACATGCTTCGCAAACCATAGTCTCACTTTTTCCAATTCTTCCGTTAGAACCAATAATCGGAAGTTTACCTCCAATAACTGCTGTTATATCTATCTTGTTTAAATAAAGAATTTGTGTTATCATAGAAGTAACAGAAGTTTTTCCGTGTGTTCCGCAAACACCTATTACGTTATCATAATAACGAGTAAGTGCGCCCAAAAGATGCGAACGCTCCATTGTAGGAATCGAAAGCCGCTCCGCTTCTACTAACTCCGGATTATCCTTAGATATTGCTGCAGAATAAACTACAAGTTCTGATTCCCTAACATTTTCGGCAAAATGTCCCATAGTTACTTTAATACCAAGCGCTTTCACTCTGTTTAAAGGATCACTCTCGTTATTATCAGAACCTGTTACAATATATCCTTTATCGTGAAGTATATGTGCAAGAGGGCACATACCACTTCCGCCAATTCCTATCATATGAATTTTTTTAACCTGTGATAAAATTTTATCTTCTATTCTTAGTTCTTTCATTTCAGTCACCAATTATAATTTATTTCTTATATTATATTGCTTTTCGCAAAAAAAATAAATACTTTTTTTGAAATTTGAGGAGAAATATGCACATTTATTTAAAAAACAATGTAAAAAACGTAATAGAAACCATAGAAAAAGCAAATGGAGAGGCCTATATAGTAGGCGGATGCGTCAGAGATGTACTGTTGTCACGTACACCCGAAGATTTTGACATAACAACTTCCCTACTTCCTCAACAAATTTTAACTCTTTTTCCAAAAACTGTAGCAACAGGACTAAAACATGGTACCGTAACAGTGATCGTCGACAAAGAAAATATTGAAGTAACTACATTCAGGACCGACGGCAACTATTCAGACAGTCGACATCCTGAAAAAGTAAATTTCGTCAAAAACATAAATGAAGACCTGGCAAGACGTGACTTTACCATAAATGCTATGGCATATAACGACAAAACAGGTTTAATAGATTTGTATGGTGGTTTAGACGACTTAAACAACCACATACTTCGTACAGTAGGAGATCCTAAAAAAAGATTTGAAGAAGATGCATTGCGAATTTTAAGACTATTTCGTTTTTCGGCACAACTAGGTTTTAATATAGAAGAAAATACTCTAAATACGGCGTTAAAAATGGCCAACACTCTAAAAAACATCAGTAGAGAAAGAATTGCAACCGAACTGTTTAAAGCACTGGTTTCAAATCATCCAACGTATATTAACCCACTCTTAAAAACAGGTGCACTTGAATTTTGCGGAGTTAAAAGCGGTGAGTTAAACGATAAAATTGCCCAATTGCCGAAAGAAAGAAATATACGGTTTTATGAATTTTCAAAAGAATTAAACAGTAACCCTATAATTATTTCGGAACAATTAAAAACAGATAAAAAATTAACAGTAATTTGCAACGAAATAAATAATATAATTAATACCTCTATTACTAATGAAACAGATTGCAAGTTTGCTTTAAAAGACTATAGTTTTGAGGCTATCAAATGTTCACTGTTATTAAACGGTTGTTCGGATGAGATTTTATTAAATACTATTTCATCTAACGAACCTTATTTAATCGAGCATTTAAAAATAAACGGTGAAGATCTTAAAAAACTCGGATTTAATGGAAAAACAATAGGAGAATCACTAAATAATCTTTTAGTTCACATTATTAAACATCCGGAAGATAACGAGAAAGAAAAACTTATTAAATACATCAGTAACAAATAACAGTAAGTACCATAGAATGTATTAGCAAACATTCTATGGTACTTTTTTTAGGTGATATTTATGTTAAAAATTTTATTTTTAGGTAATGACGAAAGAAGTAAAAAAACTTCTGAAATTTTATGTAGCACGAACAAAATTATAAATGCCACAATTTTACAAAATGAAGAACAATTAAAAGAAATTTACGATGTATATATCTTCCCTATTCCAATGAGTTTAGACGGAGATAACCTTAATAATAAAAGTATTAATATTAATCTAACAAACGCCATTTGTAATATTCCTAAGAATGTTTTAATAATTACTGGAGGAAAATCTATTAGAGACAGTATTGATGTTGCTTTGCGTGATGATTTCGCCTATAAAAATGCGATACCTACTGCAGAAGGCGCTATAGCCCTTGCAATGAAATCTACACCAATTACTCTTTATGATAGTAATATACTAGTTACAGGCTTTGGAAAAGTTTCAAAAATCCTTGTTGAACGACTACAGGGACTTTGCAAAAATGTAACCGTAACTTTAAGAAACCAATCCGATGCCGCATTATTAAACACATTGGGAATAAAAACAATACCAATAGAAATGATTGCCGAAAATCTTTATGACTATAATATTATATTTAATACTATTCCTTATAAAATCTTTACTAAAGAAATTTTATCAAAAGCAACTCAAAACAACTTATTCATTGAATTGGCATCAAACATACTAGGTTTTGATAGCCAAGCAATAAAAGATCTTAACATTAATTTTATAAACGCACCGGGGCTACCCAACAAAGTAGCGCCTTTAACCGCTGCGTACATCTTTGCAGATACAATAATCAACATTTTAAATGAAAGAAATTTAATTTAAGGGGATAAATATGAAAGACATAACAGCAGGATATGCGATGTGCGGTTCATTTTGTACAATAGCAGATTCTATAGATGCATTAAGGGTTTTGGCGGCAACAGGAATGAATATAATTCCTATTATGTCACCTGTTGTCTATAACACAGATACTCGTTTTACAGAGCACACATCGTTACAAAAAAGAATTAAAGATATAACAGGCAATGAAATTATCCATACAATCGATGGTGCCGAACCAATCGGGCCCAGAAAATTATTGGATATACTAATAGTAGCGCCATGCACGGGAAACACCCTTGGTAAATTAGCAAACGGCATAACAGACACAAGTGTAACTATGGCAGTAAAAGCGCATTTAAGAAACAATAAACCCGTAATTTTAGCGGTTGCTACCAATGACGCTCTTTCTTGTTCAGCAAAAAATATTGGCACTTTAATGAACACTAAAAATATATATTTCGTTCCTTTTTCACAAGACAATGCATTTTCTAAGCCAACATCTATGATTGCTGATTTTACAAAAATACCTGAAACTATAAAATACGCACTTAATGGTGAACAACTTCAGCCTATAATAAAAATTTGACAAAATTCACATTTTATTGACAATTTTCGACAAATGATATAAAATATAAAAAGAAAAGCCACCATGTGACTTTTCTTTTTGGTGCTGAAGATGGGATTCGAACCCACGACCTATTGATTACGAATCAATTGCGCTACCAACTACGCCACTTCAGCAAACTTACCTAGTGATTATAACAAGTTTTTTAAGATTAGTCAAGTGAAGAATGGAGAATAATTATGGCTTTAGATGAAAATAGCAGCAAATATATAATTAAAGAAAAAATAAAATTTTATCGTAATAGAGCAGGATTAACTCAATCTGAAACGGCAAAACGATTAAATATTGCTGACAAAAAATACAGTTATTTAGAAAAAAACGCAAAAAAAATACCCGCTGATATTTTAAACAAACTTGCTGAAATTTTCAATATAGAGCCTGAGGATTTTTTACCCGACGCCTCCCCTTCTTCTACAGTTAAACTTGAAAGTCCTCATTCCGAATATTTGGATTCTAACAGTAACAGAAACGAAAACTTATTATTGATGATGTATCGAAAATTCCCCGAAGAATATAAAGACAAATTACTTGCTGAATTTCTTGATACTTATACCGAATTACTTAAAGCCGGTGAGATTTCAGAAGATATATATTAATTTTAAACACCAACTCAAAATTTAATGAGTTGGTGTTTTATATATATAAAAGAGACTGAACAAATTGTTCAGTCTCTTAAATTTAACCTGTAATACCAACTCTATCGATACTTTTAACAAATTTACGCTGTAAAACAACATACATTATCAGCATTGGTAAAATGAAGAGAATACAACAAGCGCTCAGAGTTGCAAGTTGCTTACTACCGCCCCAAACGTTAAATAATGTTTGCATTATATCTCCAACGTTTGAAAGTCTAACAGCAAGTGGCATTGATTCAGGAGCGTTCATATACATGATAGCAAGATAATAATCGTTCCAATGCCAAATAATCGAGAAAATAGATACGGTTGTAATAACTACACCGGAAGAAGGAAGCGCAATTTTAGTATAGGTTTTGAAAAGACCTGCACCGTCAATCCATGCTGCTTCTTCAAGTTCTTTAGGAAGTCCTTTGTAGAACTGTATGTAAATGTAGATAATAATACCTGAACGAAGACCAACCGCAAATAATGAAGGCAAATAGAAAACAAAACCTGTATTTAAAATGTTAATTCTAATACCTGCATTTGTTAACTGGTTAATACCTGAAATTATACCTGCAAAATCAAGATTTGCAAAGTTCATCATTTTAGGAATGATTATCATCTGATCGGGCACAAGAATTGTAAGAATAAGCATAAACATAAGAATATTCTTACCTCTGAACTTAAATCTAGCAAGACCATACGCAACCAATGAACAGGAAACGATTTCAAGGAATGCAGCAACCATTTCATAAAGAATAGTATTCTTTAAAGAAACGAAGAAGTTCAATGCCTGTAACGCCCAATCATACCACAAAAGCGTGAAATTTTTCGGAATCCAGAATACGTTAGGATCCATATAGTCGATAAGATCCTTAAATGAGTTCGATATCATATAAATCAAAGGATAAAGAACCACGTAACTAACTGAAATAAGTAAGGCGTATCTGAAAATAGAAACAATAAAGGAAGTAGAAGCCTTTTTAACCTTATAAGGAGTCAGCTTAGAACCTAAAGAGGAATTTTTAATTTTATCAAACATATTCTACCCCTCCTTATTCCCACTTTTTAGCACAAAAATGATTGAATGCAAACAAAATTGTGCCAAGAATAGCGCCGATTATGCAGAAGTATACCCAAAGCATAGCGGAACTTTCACCAAACATCTGAGAACTGATAAGGTTATATGCCTGTGCCATAACTTTATCGGTTTGCGACGTCATTAACTCGACCATTGTAAATACTGTAACTAGTGTAATAACTCTTGAAAGAGATGGGAATGTAATAAACCAGAATTCTTCCCAACCGGTAGCACCTTCAACCTTTGAAACTTCGTAATAAAGGTCAGGAATAGACTGCATACCAGCAATAAAGAGAATAATCTGAACACCGCATTTCCAAACAAGGTTCATAATAGCGTTAATTGCAGATTCAAAATATTTGCCGATTTTTTCGGGCAAACCGGTCCATTCTACCAATTCCCTAACGTTAATCATATTAGCAGTAACTGCTTCGTCGTTACCACTTGCACCAACTGATTTTTCACCAATTATTGTACCAAGAATAACGCCACTTGCAATAATAACGGGAAGGAAGTAAATAGCACGGAAGAAGATTCTACCCTTAAATTTTTGATTAAGCATAAGTGCAAGTATTAAACTAAGCACCAAGATAATCGGGAAAGAATAAGCAAACTGAATAACACCCATAGAAAGATTATTAGTATAATTCGGATCTACAGCAAATATATACTTTAAATTTTCAAAACCAATCCAAGTGGTCTGAAGGTCGCCTGCAACAAGTCTTACTTTGCAGAAGGTAAAGAAAATAGACTGAAAAATCGGAATAATAAAGAATAATACCAAACCAATAACCCAAATAGAAACACAGGTCCAACCATAGCGTTCTTTAAGAGCCTCAATGCCTCTTGCATGAATACTCTTTTTTGGTTTTTTTGCAACATTTGAATTAGCCATTATTCAGTTACCTCCCTTCCGTAAATGTAAGAACCTGCAGCAACAGTGCCCATATCCGATACGTAATCTTTAACACCGTAGTTAATGTAAACGACAATACCGTTATCATAAACTACCTTACGAACGTCCTTATTTACACATACATGATTAACGATGTGAGCGTCTGCAATAGCATTAAAGTAATCAGCATTAGCGTTAACCACGGAAACGATTTCATCTTTGTTATCTTCATATAATAAAGAATTAAATATCTGAATTTTTGAAGTAAGAAGATCGTTATCATAATTGTTCATAACAGTATATTTAAGGTTGGAGCCACCTTCGATACAACGAAGAAGTGCATCATTGTGGTTAGTAGTAGTGTTTATAGCAACACCGTACATAGGAACATAACCCTTAAATACTAACTGATAGAAAGGAACGTCATAATCAAATACAGTGTATTTGTTAGAAGAAACAGGAACATCTATAATTGCATCGGAATAAATAGCAGCATACTCGTTAGCCTGATTACCAAGAACCTTTAATCCAGAAGCGTTCATTTTCTTCATTATTTCAGCAACGTCATTACCCATATTAGCCTTAGCAATGCTTCTGTTATAACTATAGTCAGAATATGCTCTGGAAGTTATCTTTCTAAAGGAAATACCCTGAACATCCATCGACTTGGTATGTTTAGCCGCTTTTTCAGCAAGTACAGGCAATTCTTTACGGCCAACCAAATAGCAATGAGGAGCAGAAGTACTAGTACCAAGTTCGAAAGAATACCATCTAGTATAAATGTGACCGGGACCCTTTGCAGAACCACCTTTAGTGATAGTTAAATCCACACCATCGCTGGTAAAATGCAATAAATCATAGTCAAAATAAAGATCAATACCAAGTTCTTTACATTTAGCAGACAATTTTTTAACTTGATTTTCATTACCAATTGTTTTTGCTATTTCAAGATTACCTGCAGGTTTACCGGCATCTACACCGGTAGAACCAAAACCATAAAGGTCAGCAACCATAGGAACCTTTAACTGACCGTTAAGATCAGTAAGAATAGTTTCAGCTTCTTTAACAGTAGTTGTTGCAAAAACTTCGGTTTTAGGCATACCTAAGAAAGAAGTATTAAGCAATGTACCACCAACAAGAGAAATGCTGGTACTAGCCTGTTCGGTTTTATCGGTCATACCCTTTTCATCAATCAAAAACTTACGATAGCGATTAGCCATACCTATGTAATTGGCATCTTCACCATCTAATGGGTAGAAATTAACCGACATAGGAGTGTAAGCGTACTGTTCTGAATATTGGAGACCGTTAGCAACCTTACTAGCAGTATTGCTACCTCTAATTTTAAAAGTGGCATATACGCAAGAATAACCGATAGTAGCATTTCCGATATCAGCATTAATAATTGCATTATCGGCACCTTCCGAAATAACGCCTAGTACACCTTCATTACCGTTTTTGCTACCAAAAACAGGAAGTCTTACGGTTTCGGAAGCTGACCAAGATACTCTCATATATTCACCTTCAAGAGCATCTTTACCATAAACTTCATCAGAAAGATATGTACTAATATCATTACTGTTATTTGCCTCGATAATTGCACCTGAGCCCGAAGGATAGAAAAGATATGCGTCTTCATCTATGTTAGGAACGGAACAAAAGAAAGGAGCAATTGATACCTTACTAATAATGTTATCTTCGGTTTCGGTAATTTCTTCAGGAACAATGGTCATTTTTATACCATCATCAAGAAGTGAATAGATAACGGGAATAGAAATACCAGCTTTATCAAAATAGTAAATAAGTTTAAAACCATTTCCATCGGCAGTTTTTTCGATAGAATATGTTTTGTATTTCAAAGACTGCACGTAGCCGTTAGCAGTTTTTGATACAGAGTTATTAACCTTATCAATGTACTCTATAAGGATGTTACCCTCAATTTTTGGATGATTGTTAATTTGTACACCGTTTTCATCGGTTCTGCCATCCAAAAGATTAGATGGAGTAACTGAACTAATTCTACCGGTCTCCTTGTTAACAAGTAAAATTCTTAACTTTTCTGCATCCCAACGAAGTTCATAAGCAGAACTATCATTAGTAATAACAAAAGAATCAGAAGGATTATTCGTATGATTTTTATCAAACGCAATCGGATTAACAAGTTCATCTTTATTCTTTTTAGAACATGCAGAAAGAGAGAGAACCATTATTAAACAAAGAACAACTATCAAACTTTTCTTAAAAAAACTTTTCATTTAAGTTCTCCCCTTTCATCGATACATAAATTCACGATAAACAGTTCCTACGAATAAAATTAACTGCTGTACGAGAATAACAATTACTATAGCCAAGAATATTACAATCAGTATTCCGAGAACAGACATAATAGTTGTTCCAACAAATTTTCCGAATGTATAATCGTGAATAATCATTGTTCCCATAATAAGCATATATGCAGTAAGTAAAGTCATTACCGTAACGAAAATTTCGAGGAATGCTGCTTCACTTTCAAGTATCGCATTTGATGCTATAATGTAAACAATATTTGAAATAATTAACGGGATAATACTATACGAAGCAACAATAAAGATTTCACGAAGTTTACCCTTACCATCTTGTAAAGTACAAATAGCCCAGTTACAAATTGTCCAAAGAACAACCAAACCTAACGACTGTAATAAAACAAGAAGTGAGTTGAAACTTGTGTTAGACGGAGACTTAAATAAGAATCCACTTTCAGTCTCTTTAAGAGTTGCAGTAATATAGTAAATTACAATAAGAATAAGACCGATAAGTACTGAACCGCGTTTCTTTTCTTTAATCTCGGTAAAAACTTCTCCGGGATGAAGAACAGAACGAGAAAGTAACTGAATATCACGGTTTTTAATAAGAACAAGATTATTCTTTTTCTTAAAGTACATATAAACAGCTACTGCTATAACTACTAGTAAAATAATAGCAGCAAAAAGATAGATTTTATCTTCGATAATATTACGACGAACGAATTCAAAAGACAAAGAGTAGGTATGGTAGTCATAACCTATCTGAGCATATTTCATTGCGTTTTTATAGTCGCCTTCAGCATAATAAGTACGAGCAAGACCGGAATATGCTACTTGACAGTTACGGTCATTCTTGATTACCTCAAGCCACATAGGACGTGCTGCTTCATAATCACCGTTACGAGTAAGAACACTTGCTTCAAAAAGAAGTTTACCATGATCGTTAATCTTAAATACAGTAAAGCATTTTTTAACACTGTCAAGAACTATGATATCATTATTTGAGTTAACTTCGATAGCGGAAGCCATCATAAATGTACCGTCTTGATCTCCGGCATTAGCAGAACCACCGGCAAAAGTATTAAGCATTTTGCTATCGTTATCAAAAACAGAGATATAACCCGAACTACTATCGTAAGTGAATATGAAGTTGTCAGAGTTAATCGCCAAACCTGCAACGTCAGGATAACGATAATCACCGTTTAGCGGAATGATCTTTCTTACACCGAAAGTAACACTTTCAGCCTTAAGAATATCAATACCGCCAGGGCTCAATCTCTTAACCTGACCTTTTTCAATGTTCTTTTCGGTACGGCCGGTAGCAGTATAAACGAAGTCCTGATCATCTACATAAAGGTCGGTAAACTGGAAAGGAAGTTTACGAATCTGAGCAGCATATTTTGCATCAGTCATCGTTAATTTATTCCACAAACTAACAAGAGCACTAAGCAAAGTGGTTTTTACGGTATTAGCACCAAAGAAACCAAGGAATTCGCCCGAAGGAGAATAAAGAATAGCGCCGTAGAAAGAACCATCACTAAGTACGTAAATATAATTGCTTGAGTCTACAGTGATTTTTTCGGGCTTGTAATCAAAATCTTCAGGAATAAGGTTAGACTTAGGAAGTAAAAGAGGTTCACCTTTTAAATTTCCGTCAAGATCAGAAATCAAAACACGTTTATTATTAGTGTCACAAATGTATAACTCTCCAATCGCGGAAACATATAAACCTTGTGAACCTGAATAATTATATTCAGTGCCATCAGCACCAACTATTTTTCCAATAGTTTTAACATATTCATATTCTTTATTGAAAATATGAACTGCAGATGAAGCGCCATCAAGAATGTAAACGTTATCTTCTTTATCTACTGAAACATCAGTATAAGAATTAATATTCACATTTTCAAAATCTTCATTGAAATAGATACCGTAGTAATCGAACATACCGGTTGCGCGAACTGCAAAAGACGATGCAACGTTAGCGCTATCCCAATAAGTAAATGTGTCGTAAGGAACGTCACCTGTTTCCTTGATAAAACCTGTAGCACCAGCAGGAATGCTGAGTAATATACAGAGAGCAAGGAGAACTGAAATAAAACGAACTAATCTATTTTTCATAATTATCCTCCTTAACCCTTAATACCTGCACTGCTCATAGATTCCTTAATACTACTCTGAGAAATCATATACACAAGAATAGGAGGAATCATCATAATAACAGTTACAGCCATCGCACTACCTGAACGAGCAATACCACCGGAAGTGATCTGACCCATAATGGTAGGTAACGTTTTGAGTGTTTCACTAAATACGGTACCGTCAGGAATAGATGCCCAAGCATCGCGGAAACCGAATAGAGTAAGAGTGAGTAAGCAAGGTTTAACGATAGGTAATACTATCTGCCAGAAAATTCTGAACGGCCCTGCACCGTCAATTCGCGCCGCTTCTAGTAAAGCAACCGGAACCGCGCCTTCCATATACTGTTTCATAAGGAATACACCCATAGTAGAAGCAATATGAGGAAGAATCATAACCCAATATGTATCAATCATTCCTGTATAGGAATAGATAAGATAACGCGGAATACCAAGAGTATAACCGTTAAACAAGAGAGCAAACTGTACGAGAAGGAAGATAACTTTCTTACCTTTAATTTCACTTCTAGCAAGAACGAAAGCTGCCATAGTAGCAACAACTACGAAAAGGAAAGTACAAACAACAGAAACAAAAAGACTGTTGAAAATGTATCTTGAAAGCGGAACGCGAAGGTTAGAAAGAAGTCCCGGCAACGCGAGATAGTTTTCAGGAGTAGGACGAGTAACGAAGAATCTCGGAGGGAAAATTAAAAGTTCATCAAGAGGTTTGAAAGATGTAGCAATACAGTAGATCAAAGGAAGAACTGAGAAAGCACCGAAAGCCACAAGGAAAAGTATATAGAAAAAGTTACCAACCTTAGAACGTGTATAACGTTTTGCTTGATTCTTTTTCGTAACTTTCATAAAAACTCGCTTTCCGGCAGAGTTATATTCTTTAGCACGAAACATTCATTTTCCTCCTTTCTTAATCATTGCCCAGGCTATTAATAGCCTTCTTAATAAGCGACCTAGATAAAGCCATCATAACAAATAGAACTACTGACATCGCAGAAGCATAACCCATTTCATAACGAGTACCACCAACGTCAGAAAGGTAAGATACAATAGTATCTACACAGTAGTTAACCGAAGGATAACCTGCCATTTGAACGGCGATAGCACTTACAGAGAACGCACCTGCAATCTGCATAACGGCACTAAATAAAAGCATATGTTGCATTGCAGGAAGAGTTATGTACCAAAGTTCCTGCCAACGAGTTCTAATACCGTCAATAGCACCTGCTTCATAAAGTTCTCCGTTAACGTTTTGAAGACCGGATATATTAGAAAGGAAGGATACACCCATACTTTGCCATAACTGAACAATAATGATAATGGGCATCAAATATTCTTCATTTGAAAGCCAATATATAGGTTCTTGTATAAAGCCCATTGAAAGTAACGCACTGTTTATATAACCGTAACTATCGCTACTAAAGGCAACCTGCCAAATGAAGTATGCATTACCAACAAGAGAAGGACAATAGAACATAAACGAAAGCAACGTTCTTATAAAGGGAGAGAATTCATTTATGAACCATGCAAGAACGAATGATAAAAGGAAGCCTAAAGGACCTGTAACAACTGCAAATACTAAGGTATTTTTAACAGTTGTCATAAATATTTCATCATTTATAAGCAAACGAACGTAGTTATCAAGTCCGTTAAACTGTAAGGTTTTGATCATATCGAAGTTAAAGAAACTTAAAACCAATGATGCAAGAATAGGTAATACGGTAAACAAAATGAACATCAAAAGGAAGGGAGCAATAAGCACGTAATAAGGCACACTTTCCCTAAAACTCATTTGTTTACTTTCGATTTTCTTAACTTTTGCCATAATTATGCTCCACCCCTTTCTCAACTATATTCAGCGATCTTACGCTCAATTTCATTATTAGCCTCTAAGTTCCATCTTGTCAAAGCATCCTTAGGAGTGCTTTCGTTATTGATAACATTCCAATATGCCTGGTCAACGGAACGAGATACATAGTAACTACCGGGAACTTCAGGAACTTCAACAATCCATTCGCGTTGTTCAAGAAGAATTTCTAAGTCACCGCGCTCCCAAGACATTTTTTCGAATGCTTCAAGGTTGGCAGTGGTAACACGAGAAATAGTACCGATGATAGATTCTACGTTTGTGTTGTATCTAGACTGAGTATCGGCAGAAGTCCACCACTTAATAAAGGTCCAAGCCTCAACAGGATTTTCGCTTGTTTCAAGAATGGAACAGCCAGTACCGGAACCTGAAATAGTGCGGTTAATAGTACCGTCTTCTGCTTCAATACCGGGGATAAGAGCAATGCTCCAACGACCCGTAATTTCAGGTGCTGCTTCTGCGAATGTGGTGTACTGTGTATAAGCCATAATACCTATAGGAATAGTACCAACTCTGAAACGATTATAGAAACTTGCTTCGGTAGGTATCTTATACTTAGTATACATATCAGTCCAATAACTAAATGCTTTAAGCGCTGTGGGAGAATCAAGCATACAACGATTTCTTTCAGCATTATAAAGATTTCCGTCTTCACCGTTCTGCATAAGTACGGAACAGAAAAGATTAAGACCACCTACACCGGTATTAACGGTAGCAGCATTAGAAATCTTGGTATAAGGTAAGTACGAGTTCATGTTGTTACGCTGAAGAACGGCGGTAACAGCAAGGAATTCATCCCAAGTTTGTGGTACTTCAAGACCAAGTTGTTCAAATATATCATGACGATAGAACATGATATAGAAAGACTGCTGGTCAGGCAACGCGTAAAGTCCGCCTTTGTATTCATAAGGAATACCTGCGCTGTCGCCAAATCTATCCATAACCTCTTCAAAGGTTTCATAATCTTCAGTATCTTCATGGTCTTTATCAAGTTCTTTAAACTGATTTAAATCAACAAGGGCACCACGAAGCGCAAGGTTTACAGGAGTAGAACGCGCCATATGTAACGAAAGATCAGGAGCATTACCTGAAAGCATACCTTTAATAATATCTGCATTAACAAGTTCAAGGTTAACGCTTACGGAATAACCCAATTCCTTTTCAGCGTAAGGAACGAAAGATTCATTTATAAGATTGTTAAGAACCTGTGCTTGATCACGACCCCAGTTAACCCAAATCTTAATAGTTTTACTTCCTTCTTTAGAAACGGAAACGCGGCTGTATGCTTCATCAAAAGAAGCAAAGAAACGCTTAGTACCGAATGCAAGGTTCATAAAGAAATTAGATTCTTTAAATTTAAACTCAGAACCAGAAGTTACAAACTGAATTCTATCAACGCAAAGAGGCATCTTCTGCATTTCATACAACCAAGAACTAAGGGTAGTATACTGGGTGTAGAAGTCACTTATGTAAAGATGAGACATATACTTATCTTCACGCATAGAATCAAGAACACGAGCCATATTGTTAATTGCAGCAATATAACTACTTCCGCTCTCACCGGAAAGTTGTTCCATTTCAACAACGAGAGAACGAAGTTCGTCAGCGAACTTTTGTAAGCGTTCATTGAACTGAGGAACGGTTCTAAAGAGTTCGTAGTCACGGTTTCTATCAGGAGATTCACTGGTAATCATAACTACTTCAATATAGAAAGAACCGATTTCAGATGTAATGGTTTTTAATTTATAATATGAGGGGGCAAGATTACCCATAGTACCTGCAAGAGAAATAGTATGGGTGCCTTTGGTAAGATAGAAATCGTAAAGTCCGTTTTCGTTGCCAAACTCAAGATTTTGCCAACCGGTGTCATAGTTAAACTGAACGTTTGTACACTCTTCAAAAGGAGTTTCTCCATCAATCTTCAAATGACGATATGAGAAACCGTTAACTACTTGATCCTGTCTAAATGTAACACCAAGGTTATATAGACCGTCTTCAGGTACCTCAATAGTCCAAGTAATTTCTTCGTTAGGCAATGCCCAGTTAGCGCCACCAATATAGTTAAGTTGAGAAATAGTAGCACTCGAAGGAGTTACAAGATTAGAGGAGTTATCCGCATAAGGAACAAGAGAACGAGTGGACTTTATGAACGCTCTTTCGCCTTCGGCAACAATTGGCGCTACCGAAACGCTCTTATAACCTTTGGCTGCATAGTCCTTAGAAATTTCAGCATATGTAGGAACACAAGATTCAGGAACTGTTAACGATACGTTGGCGATTGCCAAAGATTCGGAATCGTTGTTAACAACAGTTACAGTGTGCTTACCCTTTGTGAATTTGAATTCCATTGGATATACAGTTGCGCCCGAAACGTCAAAAATCGCCTTTTTAACAAAACCTTTGTAATCAGTTTGTTCAGGAGCAAACTGATTACCAATGTCGTCAACACGGAAATCAGCAGCATCGGTCCAAATTCTTGGAAGTTCAAGACCATCAGCACCAAAGAAAGGATACTCACCGTCAATTTTAATTCCAAGATCAAGATCACGTTCGGAAGAATCTAATAACCCGTATTCAAATTCGATGTTATAAACTGCATCTTCAGGAATATCAAAGGTATAGGTTACACTGCCCTTTGCACTTTCCCAAAGAAGTACATCAGTCTTTCCAAACATCTCACCTGCTTTAACTTCACTTCCCGCTTCGGAAGTATACTTAATAGCAGGTACAACGATATCTTCTTTAGCAGCAGGAACGTCCGCATTAGAGTTTTGATACATTGTGTAATCAAACTCAGAGCCGGTCGATACTACAGGCATTGAAGAAGAATCGGGAGTGACTGTAACTGCATTGTCTGCATTTTCTTCAGGTGCTGCCATTACGGAAACAGAAGCAACAGAAAACAACATAACTAATGCTAACAGCCAAGCCAACATGCGTAGTGATTTCTTTTTCATTTTGCCACCCTCGTTTTTAGATTTAATATCTTATACAGTAAAACTGTAAGTATTACAAATTAATGTTTATACCGGATCGGTCCACACGTTTGGATCGTTATAGTCAAATCCTGAAGAACTAGACTCATCGGAACCGGTTGAAGAATTGCTTGAGTCGTTTGAACTTGAGGAACCGGAAGAAGCATCAGAACTATTAGAAGATTCTGAATCGTTCGAAGAACCATTATCGTCATCCAAAGAACCAAAAATATCAGATACGTTAAGACTGGTATCGTCACTATTATCAGAGTTACCTGAAACCAAACTCGAATTATTAGAGTCAGACGAATTGTTTGATGAACCTGTATTACCGGTTCCATTTTTACCTTTACAAGAAGTAAGAGTAAATATAAGTAGTAAAGAAATGACGAAAATAATGCTTACTTTCAATAAATAACGCATACTATCACTCCATTTGATTAATTTGTTAACAAATTGGGCGAAATATTGTCGATTTCAACGAAAAAAATCGCAAAAAGGCAAAATTAACCCAATAATGCAGAATAGTTCTTATATAGAATACTATGTTTCATTCAATAAATCTACAAATATATACTGAATTTTATAAACTATCTTACGAATTTTAAAGTTAAATTTGTAGCATTTGTGAAATTAATTGACATTTTAATAAACGAATAGTATAATTTCTATAGAATTTGATGTAAATATTGCACAATAGCGATGTAAAAATCACCAAAACTCACCTATATCAAATCATAAAATATTTTAAAATTCTAATTTTCTTACAATTATTTATAAAAAACAGGAGTTTTTATGTATCCATTTAAAGTAGTAGACGAATTTATTTATAACAAAAACAAAGATATCGCACTAAAACTTATAAGTAAAACAATCTTTTCCGGCGACAATATATATAATGTAAGCAAATACCCATATTTTGAAATTTGGATATTGCAGTCTCCCCATTGCAACGTTAAGTTAGCCGATAGTGAATTCGATTTATATGAAGGGGATATTTTTGTTTTTTCTGAAAATGACAATAAAGATATTGTAGCATCTGACAATAACGCGTTTTTCTTAGTTTTGCAAATAGACTCCTCTGCTTTTACCGATATACTTCCATTTAACGCTTTGTTTGACGATCGCACTTTCTTTAAAAATCATTCGCGACATTTCAAAAATAAAATTACCGCCGTTAATCCTACGGCAAAGATTATCAAAGATGATTTTTACAAAATGGTGGATGCGTTTTCAATTAAACGTCAAGGATATGAAATCGAAGTACTTCAACTAAGCCTTGATATTCTATTAACAGTAGCGCGCGAAACCAACTACCACAGCAGTAATGAAAACTTCAACTCCGCAGATGTTTTTTCAAAAACACACAAATCACTTAAAAAAGCAATAGATTATATTGACTCCCATTTAAGTGAAGAACTCTCATTAGAAAAAATTTCAGCAATTGCAGAACTTAGTCCAAATTATTTTTCAAATATTTTCCGTGAACAAACAGGTGTTAAACTATGGGACTATATCGGAGAAAAAAGAATAGTTTTGGCAACGCAGTTGCTAATCGAATTTCCTAACGACTCTATTATATCAATCGCTTTAAAATGCGGTTTTAATAATTGTCCTAATTTTAACCGCGCATTCAAAAAATTCACCGGTCAAACGCCTAAAAAGTACAAAACTTCAATGCTCAGACAGGAGGAGAATTTATGAGCAACCAAGAAAAATCACTGCGCATAAGATATTTAGTTGAATATTTAAACAAATGCGCCGACGAATATTACAACAAAAACGCTCCCTCAATATCTGACGCACAGTATGATGCTCTTTTTGACGAACTAAGTGAACTCGAAAAAGAAACGGGAATTATTCTCGCTTCTTCTCCCACTCAAAAAGTCGGTGCCGAAGTTTTAAGCGAACTACCAAAAGTCATTCACAACATTCCCCTTTTAAGTTTAGCCAAAACAAAATCTGCAGACGATATTAAAGATATGCTAAACAAGAACGACGGTTATTTGGCTCTTAAAATAGATGGACTTACTGTTGAACTATTATTTGAAAACGGAATTCTTACCGAAGCATCAACTCGTGGAGACGGTACCGAGGGTGAACTTATTACCCATAACGCGAAAGTTTTTAAAGATATTCCGCGTGTTATTCCTTTTAAAGAAAAACTGCGTATTACAGGCGAAGCGTATATTGACGTGTTCACCTTTAATTCAATTAATGAAAAAATCGAAAATGATGAAGATAAATATTCTACACCGCGTAATTTAGCGGCAGGTTCGGTACGTCAGCTAGATTCATCAATTTGCAAAGAACGTGAAGTGTGCTTTATGCCCTTTAACGTACTTGAAGGTATGGAAAATATTACTTCAAGAACAGAAAGGCTTGATTTACTTTCTTCATACGGATTTTCTCGTATTCCGTCATTTAACTTAAAAACGAGTGATACAACTGAAATTATAGAAGATAACATTGTAAAATTAAAAGAAACAGCACTAGAAAAATCGTTACCTATCGATGGTATCGTATTCTTTTATAATGACGCCGTTTATTCTGCAACGCTCGGCAGAACTGCGCACCATTTTCGCGACGGTATTGCTTATAAGTTTGGCGACCCGCATTTTAAAACGGTTTTAAATAAAATCGAATGGAATATTTCAAGAACAGGTCAATTAACTCCCGTAGCTATTTTTGATACTGTCGAAATAGATAATACTATCGTTGAGCGTGCTTCACTTCACAATATGACCTTTATTAAAGATTTGAAGCTAAAAATCAATGATTCAATTATGGTTTCAAAGCGTAATATGATTATTCCGCACGTAGAGGAAAATTTGAGTATTGATAATAACAATGAATACGTTCTTAACTTCCCTGCCCTTTGTCCTGTTTGTAATCAAAACACTCAAATACAAACCAACGAAAACGGTGGACGACTCATCGAAGTACTATATTGTAAAAATCCCAACTGTGCCGGCAAGAATATCAAAAAGTTCACGCACTTTGTTAGTAAACAGGCATTAAATATCGACGGTCTTTCCGAACAAACTGTTGAAAAGTTTATTAAAAACGGTTGGCTTACCGCTGTCAGCGATATTTTCTTATTAAGCAATTTTAAAGATGATATAATATCGCTAGATGGTTTTGGCGAAAAATCATACAACAACTTAATTTCTGCTATTGAAAATGCAAAAAGCACTTCCCTTTCCAATCTACTGGTAGCCATGAATATTGATTTGATTGGAAAAAGCGGCGCAAAACTCATTGAAGATTATTTTGGCGGAGATGCCGATAAACTTTTAAATGAAATTGATAGCGGTTTTGATTTTACTGCAATCGAAGGTTTCGGCGAAATAATGAGTAACAGTATAATCGATTGGTTTAAAAATACCGATAACCGAAACGAATTTTTAAAGGTACTGTCTTTCTTGACCATTAAAAAACCCGAAAACAAAACCAATACCGAATCAATTTTCTTTGGTAAACGAATAGTTATTACCGGAACTTTTGAAAGTTTTACAAGAGACGAATTAAGCGAAAAACTAACCGACCTTGGCGCAAAAGTTTCAGGTTCAGTTTCAAGCAAAACCGACTTCCTGCTATGCGGCGAAAGCGCAGGCAGTAAACTTGATAAAGCCAAAGCATTATCGGTAACTATATTAGATGAAGAAGAAATATTACGTGCATTATAATGAAAAAGAACTTGGGAATCCCAAGTTCTTTTTTTAACTATGCAAGTCCTGCAAGTTTGAGTTTTATTATTGCTAGGTCAGTGGCGTCAACATTGCCATCTCCGTTAAGATCACCCGCAAGTAAACCTGTACCATCAAGTTGACTTATTCCTGCAAGGAATAGTTTCATAACAGCCAAGTCAGTGGCGTTAACCGCATAGTCACCGTTTAAGTCTCCTACGGTGTAGGGTGGCTTACCACATTTGGTACACAGTCCATCGTCACCCAAGGTATGTATTACTTCTCGCTTATAGGCACATAAGTTACAAAATGCATCGCAATCACTATTATAAGTGTGCTCACTTCTTCCTATACAGGAATTATAGTACCAGGTAGCCCATGTTAACTCATAATTATATGAACCTACTGTTATATTATTACTATCGGTCTGACTTCCACGATAATATACGGTTTTTAGGGAGTCGCAAGAAGAAAATGCAGAATTTCCAATACTTGTTACACTATCAGGTATGGTTACTGATGTAAGGGAGGTGCAATAATAAAATGCAGAATCCGCTATTCCTAAAGTGCCGTCTTTTATAACAACTGTTTCGGGGTAGGTGCCTTTATAATTATAAGCAACCTTACCTGCATAAATAAGTCCGTCAGGCTGATTTTTATACCAAGCAGTATTATAAAATGCATCCTCTCCAATACTTGTTACACTATCTGGTATGGTTACTGATGTAAGGGAGTCGCAATAAGAAAATGCCCACTCTCCAATACTTGTTACACTATCTGGTATGGTTACCGATGTAAGGGAGTCACAAGAAGAAAATGCCCAAACTCCAATACTTGTTACACTATTTCCTATGGTTACTGATTTAAGGGAGGTACAATATTCAAATGCAGAATCTCCAACACTTGTTACACTATTTCCTATGGTTACTGATGTAAGGGATTCGCAAGAATAAAATGCAGAATTTCCAATACTTGTTACACTATCGGGTATGGTGTAATTTTCATTTGTTTTACCTGCAGGATAACAAATAAATTCAGTTTTATCTTTATTAAATAAGATACCATCTATCGAAGAATAGTTTTGATTCTTTTCGGAAACTTCTATTGAAGTAAGGAAGGTGCAATCTTCAAATGCATCAACTCCAATACTTGTTACACTACTTCCTATGGTTACTGATGTAATGGAGTCGCAAGAAGAAAATGCATAATCTCCAATACATGTTACACTGTCGGGTATGGTTATTGAAGTAAGGGATTCGCACCAAGAAAATGCCCCATCTCCAATACTTGTTACACTATTTCCTAGGGTTACTGATGTAAGGGAGTCGCAATATTTAAATGCATCCTCTCCAATACTTGTTACACTACTTCCTAT
The DNA here is from genome assembly GCA_045648445.1 of Acutalibacteraceae bacterium. Lineage (GTDB taxonomy): Bacteria > Bacillota > Clostridia > Oscillospirales > Acutalibacteraceae > SIG607. The sequence goes on along the minus strand of JAZRNY010000009.1, from coordinate 89,619 downwards.
GTTTACTGATGTAAGGAAGTCACATTCATAAAATGCTTCATTTCCAATACTTGTTACACTATCGGGTATGGTGTAATTTTTATTTTTTTTACCTGCAGGATAACAAATAAGTTCAGTTTTATCTTTATTAAATAAAACTCCATCAACTGAAGAATAGTTTTTATTTTTTGCGGAAACTTCTATTGAAGTAAGGGAGTCGCACCAAGAAAATGCAAAATTTCCAATACTTGTTACACTATCGGGTATGGTTACTGATGTAAGGGATTCGCACCAAGAAAATGCAGAATTTCCAATACTTGTTACACTATTCCCTATGGTTACTGATGTAAGGGAGGAGCATTCATAAAATGCCCTATATCCAATACTTGTTACACTATCGGGTATGGTTACTCCAGTTAGGGAGTAGCAACAAGAAAATGCAGAATCTTCAATACTTGTTACACTATCGGGTATAGTTACTGATGTAAGGAATCTGCAAGAATCAAATGCATAATCTCCAATCCTTGTTACAGGTTTGCCGTTATACGTAGACGGTATTGAAAGTGAACCGCTTGCTGATCTATTGCAATCATATACTGAATAACTTGCTCCATCAGAATTCAAACTAAACGTCAAATCACTTGTGCTTGCAGCAAAAACGTTAACGGCAGACAACGGTATTGCCGCTAAAAATATTGATAAAGTCAGGATAATTGATAATATCTTTTTCATTTGTATCAGTTTCCTTTTAAGGATATCGTTTTGTAAAACACTGTAAATATTATAAAATTTTTACAAATAAAAGTCAACTATGCGCACAGTAATACGGGATGTCGGGGTTATTCCCCTAATAGGGGAATAACATCGTCCCCTACAAAAATCATAACCACCCGTCAAATGCAGTAGTAAAACAAAATGCAGACAAGCGTCTGCATTTTTTAATTATTTAACAAGAAGTTCTGCAATTTGGATTGCGTTGGTAGCGGCGCCTTTTCTAACCTGGTCGCCACAGCACCAAATGTTAAGACCGTTTTCGTCGGTAAGGTCGGGACGGATGCGTCCTACGAACACGATATCCTGATCGCTTGTTTCAAGAGGCATAGGATAAATTTCGTTATCCATATCTTCAACGTACTTGCAACCGGGAGCATTAGCAATAAGTTCTTTTGCCTTTTCAACACTAATAGGTTCTTCAGTACGAACGAGTACCGAAATGGAATGAGAACGAAGAACAGGAACACGAATACAAGTGCAACTTACCTTGAGTTCGGGGATATGCATAATCTTTTGACCTTCATTTTGCATCTTCATTTCTTCGGATGTATAGCCCTCTGTTGTAACACCGCCAATTTTAGGAATTACGTTATATGCAATTTGATGAGCAAATACGTTGTGTTCAACCTCTTCCCCTTTCATAATTGCTTCGGTTTGGTTAAGAAGTTCAACGGGACCGCCTGCACCTGCACCGGAAACCGCCTGATAGGTAGATGCTATCATACTCTTAATTTTACTTGCTTTATTAAGCGCATTAACTGCTGTTAACGTAATAATTGTTGAGCAGTTAGGATTAGCGATAATGCCGTTATGTTTTTTAACGTCTTCGGGGTTGATTTCGGGAATAACAAGCGGAACGTCATCGTACATACGGAAAGCGCTAGAGTTATCAACAAAAACTGCGCCTGCAGCCTTAATATGAGGAGCAAGTTCTTTAGCAAGAGCATTACTTGCAGCGCCGAGAACGATATCTACACCAGCGAAAGAATCTTTAGTTGCTTCTTCAACTTTATAAATATTGCCTTTAAACTCAATTTCTTTTCCAACGCTTCTTGCACTTGCCAAAAGTTTAAGGTCGCCTACAGGGAAATCTCTTTCTGCTAAAACCTTTAACATTTCACGACCAACGGCACCTGTAGCGCCGAGTATTGCTAAATTATACTTTTTCATAAAAATTCTCCTTATTTCTTAACGAAACTGCTGTAAAGAACCTTAACAGCCTTTTCGAAATCTTCGTTACTTACACCTGCTATAATATTAAGTTCTTCACAACTTTGTGAAATCATACGGATATTGATTTTGCTTTCACCAAGTGCTGCAAAAAGTCTACCGGACATACCGGGTTTATAAGCCATTTTTCTGCCAACTACGGCAACGATTGCTATATCTTCAGTAACGTTTATGCTATCGGGTTTAACGGTCTTTTGCAAGTCGCCCATAATAGCGTAAAGGCAATCAGCAACTGCCGTAGAAGAAACAACAACCGAAACGCTGTCAATTCCCGAAGGAACGTATTCAATACTAACACCGTATTTTTCGAATACTTCAAGAACCTTTCTCAAGAAGCCTACTTCGGAAGACATACCACTTTTGGCAACTGTAACGATAGAGAAGTTCTTTTTACCTGTGATACCTGTAATAAACTGCTTATCGTTTTCATCATCGGGGAATTTTTCCATAATAAGACTACCAGCATCTTCAGGAGCGTTAGTATTACGGATATTAAGAGGAATATTCTTTTGTCTTACGGGGAAAATTGTTCCTTCATGAAGTACTTGAGCACCCATATGAGAAAGTTCTCTAAGTTCTTCATAGGTAATATATTTGATAGGTTCGGGATTTTCAACTATTCTTGGGTCAGCCATCAAAATGCCCGAAACGTCAGTCCAGTTTTCATATACGTCTGCTTCTAATGCAGCGGCTGCAAGAGCGCCAGTAATATCGGAACCGCCTCTACTCATAATACGAATAGCACCGTTAGGCATAGTACCATAAAAACCGGGGATAACAACCTTACGACCATCAGCAAGTTCGCGAAGAAGTTCATAAGATTTTTCGGTATCAATAGAACCGTCTAGTTTAAAACGAACCCAACGAGCAGAATCAACAAAATCAAATCCAAGATAATCAGCCATTAAACGAGCAGAAAGATATTCACCACGGGAAACAAGTTCGTCTTTACTAATACCTGTTTTTAATTTTTCAGCAATTTTATTAAGTTCAGATTCAATATCGGTTTTAAGACCGCAATCATTACGAATTTCAATATAACGCTGAGCAATCATATCAAATACGCCGTCACTGGAAACACCGTATTTAACGTGAGCGTGACAAAGTAAAAGAAGATCGGTAATTTTATGGTCGTCCGAAAAACGTTTACCTGCCGCCGAAACAACAACCACTCTACGTGAAGGATCACTTTCAACAATTGATTTAACCTTAGCGAACTGATTGGCATCAGCCATTGAAGTACCGCCAAATTTAAGAACTTTTAACATTTTAATACCCCTTTATATTTCAGTAATACCTGCGATAAAGCATTCTTTGCCGTTAGTTATTGCTTCGTTACAGAACTTATGCATTAACTCTACTGAAACTTCTTCGGTAACAAAACCTTTACCACATTTTTCTTTTGAAAGACTGTTGAACCAGTCATTATTATACTCGCTTCTCACATAATATTTGTGAACACAATCGGAATTATTTATTAAGCAATCATTCATAATATCGTTATATGCTTTTTTAACTCCAAGGCTTACGTCAATACAATCTTCAACTACAGTATATGCAGTAGGATATCTTCCTGCGCCATAGCCGTAAAAACTTTCTCTGCCAACGTGTTCTGCTTCAAAAGTAATAAGATTTAAATTTGAATGGATAGATGCTTCAAGCGCCTTGTTGCTAACAAACGTAGGTTCAACGTAAACCGACAAGTGATCATTTTTATTATAAGCAACACCCAATAATTTACAGGTTCTATCCATTTGTTCACAAGCCGAAATATCAATGTCTTTAATATATCGTATACCGGCAACGTTAACCTTGCTTTTATCGACTGCAACGGAAAAAGCGATATTTGCAGAAAGAACAACTTTACATAAAGTATCAATACCATCGATATCTGCACTGGGATCTCTTTCAGCATAACCCAAATCCTGAGCAGTTTTAAGACACTCTGAAAAATCTGCCTTATCAGTATGCATTGCATCTAAAATGAAGTTTGAAGTACCGTTCATTATACCGCTTACTTCGCATACTTTTGCGCAACGCGATACACGTTCAAGATTGACAAGCCAAGGTATTCCGCCACCTACGGCAGCAGTATATCTCAAAGCAACTTTATTATCACGAGCCAAAGAAGTAAGTTCTTCATAATAAGTACTTAAAAGAAGTTTATTAGCAGTAATTACATTCTTCCCTTTTTTAAGAGAAGAGGTAATAAATTCATAAGCAGGATGAAGACCACCGATAACCTCTAAAACAGTATCAACTGTATCATCGTTTAATATATCGTTAAAATCGGTTGTGGAAATCGCAGTTAAATCATCATGTTTGACAACGTCAAGGACATATTTAACATCAATATCATTTCTGTCGGCCAAAATATCATAAACACCAACGCCGACAGTACCAAATCCCAGAATTGCTACGTTCATTTTTATACCTCTTTTTAGTTTGTACGCCACTCACGTACAAAAATTAAATTAATTTGTAAAATCAATTTAATATATAATACCATAAACATCATAAAAAAGCAACAAAAAATTGAATAATCGTCAAATTGCATAAAATTCTAAAACAATTTTAATAATCTTAATGCGAAACACAAACAAAAGTGTGCGCAGTAGAAATACACATTATAATAATCCGATTAATTAATATTGTTTCTTAATTTATCAAGATATTTTTTAGGGGTGCAGCCAACCTCCCTGTTAAAACATCTTATCATATTACAAGCGTCAGTAAACCCACATTTTTCGGCAACCGTTTGCTCTATTTCGCCTTCTTTCATCATCGAAACAGCATTCTTTAATCTACAACGGTTAATATATTCACTAAGCGTTACACCAGTATATTTTTTAAAAGCGGTCATAATAGTGGTTCTACCTACTCCAAATCGCTCCGAAAGGTCATTAGCGACAATTTTTTTATTATAATTAGAAGAAATATACGTTAGACACTCGTTCATATATGTAGGCATTTTAGAAAAATCGCCACTTTGTTTTATATTATCCGAAAGTATAGATATTAAATATAAAAGCAAAAGTCTCTTTCTAAATAAATTCTTTTCAGAGTCAATTCTTTCCGCCAATTCAACATAAGTTTTACACTGTTCTTCATTAATTTTTAAAACATTTCCACAAGGTGCAAAAACTTGAAACAATTCGTCAAACTGTGATATTTCGCCTATATAGTCTAAGGTAAAATTTATGTTAATTCTTTTATATAAAACGTCTGTTTCACAATATATATAATGAGGTGTATGTGGCCGCAACAAAACTATTTTAGATTGTGTGCTATGCTCCATAGAATCAGTAAGTAAAACGTTAACGTTACCTGAAATAATTATACTCATTTCATAATAATTGTGCATATGATAATCGGTCATTCTGGGAGTATAGCCTTTATACCTATCCACTTTAATATCTTCCCATTTACCCGAAAAACCATAAGAAGCGTATTTTACCCCACTTCCGACTTTTTTTACTGCACTGCTTTCTTTACTAACGCTCATACAATCACACCTTTCCTTTAAATATTATCATATTGTTCGCTATTTTGCAACAAAAAACAACCAAAAGTAATTTTTGGTTGTTTTTTTGTTCAATATATTACAGTTCTTCCAATAATTTTAAAATAAATTCGTACACTCTTTTCACCGAAGCAATCGATAATTTTTCACGTGGTGTATGAATATCCATCATATCAGGACCGATTGATACTGCATCAAGTCCTTTAATTTTTTCACTAAGAAGACCACATTCCAGTCCTGCATGAATAGCGATCACTTGTGGTTCCTTATTATAAATTTCTTTATACACATCAATCATTTTATCTCTCAAAAAAGAGTTTTTGTTATATTCCCAAGCAGGATAATGACCTTCAGCAATCATTTTACCGCCAAAAGATTTAACAAATACTTCTAACCTATCCAAAAGTTTAAACTTATCTTCATTAATACTGCTACGAACAGCAAAAGAGGCGCTTATAAAATCAGCATTTGTTTTAAGAACGCCAAGATTTAAACTTGTCTCTACCAAATTTTCGATATTATTACTCCATTTTATAATACCGTTAGGAACATCTTTCAAAAATGCGATAATGTTTTTTGTAGTCTCCTCAGTAGTTGCCTTTGGCATTTTATCAATTTCGCAAATAGATACGTTAAGCCCTAAATCATTCTCAACGCGGTTACTATTTATAAATTCGCAAATCTTATTTTCGAAATTATTTTTGCATGCAACTAAGATTTGAGTACGAACCGGAATAGCATTATCTTTAAGACCGCCCTCTATTGAAATGATGCGCATATCCCCCAAATAATCCAATAAATCGGCAGCAACTTTATTAGAGTTAAGTCTGGCTTTGTGAATTTCAACGCCGGAATGACCGCCTTTAAGTCCATCAACAATAATTCGATAACACGGATTGTTATTTTCTTCAAACTCGATTGGAATTGTAAGTTCAGCGCGCACGCCACCGGCACAACTTACAGTAAAAACGCCTTCTTCTTCCGAATCAATATTAATAAGACTTTTACCTTTAAAAATACTACCGTCAAGAGCTCCCGCCCCATACATTCCCGTTTCTTCATCTACAGTAAAAAGAACTTCCAAATCGGGATGATGGATAGTATCACTCTCAAGAATTGCAAGAGCCATTGCAACGGCAATTCCATCATCTCCACCGAGCGTGGTACCATTCGCAAAAACAAATTCACCATCGGTATTAACGTCAATAGGATCATTCAAAAAATCAAAATCTACATCCGCATTTTTTTCACATACCATATCAAGATGCCCCTGAATAATGATTGCGGGAGAATTCTCTTTACCAATCGAAGCAGGTTTTTTGATAATTATATTTCCAATTTCTTCTCGCACATATTCAAGATTATGCTTAATGGCAAAATTTTCACAAAAATCACTGATTTTAGAAGTACTGCCCGATCCGTGAGGAATCTTACATATTTCCTCAAAATAATAAAAAACTCGCTCAGGAGTAAGTTTATCCAATTTATACATAAATTCACCTTTAATATTTTTTTATATTATATACTAAGTTTTTAAAATTATCAAGCAAATAGATAAAAACAAAAAAGACAGTCTTACGACTGTCTTTTATTGGTGCGGATAATGGGACTTGAACCCATACGTCGGTTGACACACGCCCCTCAAACGTGCCTGTCTGCCTATTCCAGCACATCCGCATTTGCGACTTTATTATATTACCATAAGAGGTTTTATTTGTCAACCATAATTTTTGCTTTTTTAAAAATTATTTATTAATAAAAGAAAACCGCCGTTAATCCGACGGTTTTCAATATTTTATTAATACATACCACCCTGAGCAGCAGCGGCTGCAGCAGCCGCGTTAGCAGCCTGAGCATCTTCCTTCTTGTCAGCAACTAAGGTTTCAGTAGTAAGAACCATAGAGGCAACAGAAGCAGCGTTTTGAAGTGCAGAACGTGTAACTTTAGTAGGATCAACGATACCTGCTTCAATCATATCGGTATAAACTTCTTTATATGCGTCAAAACCATAATTTGCTTTTCCTGCCGAAACGATTTTGTCAACAATAACAGAGCCTTCAAGACCTGCATTAGCGGCAATTTGACGGATAGGCGCTTCAAGAGATTTAAGAACAATTGCTACGCCTGTTTTTTCATCCCCCTCAAGGGTTGCAAGAAGTTCTTTAACAGAATTGATAGCATTAACTAATGCAACGCCACCACCTGCTACTATACCTTCTTCAACAGCGGCTTTGGTGGCAGAAAGAGCATCTTCAATTCTGAGTTTCTTTTCTTTCATTTCGATTTCAGTGGCAGCGCCAACCTTAACTACTGCAACACCACCGGCAAGTTTTGCAAGACGTTCTTGAAGTTTTTCTCTATCAAAATCAGAGTTAGTAACTTCAATTTGACTCTTAATTTGACCAATACGGTCACTAATAAGATTTTTATCGCCTGCACCACCAACGATAACCGTTGTTTCCTTACCAACCTTAACTTGGGAAGCACGGCCTAACATATTGATTGTTGTTTCTTTAATCTCCAATCCAAGTTCTTCAGTGATAACTTCACCACCGGTAAGGATTGCAATATCACGAAGCATTTCTTTTCTTCTATCACCAAAACCGGGCGCCTTAACACCAACGCAAGTGAATACACCGCGAAGTTTATTAATAATAAGATTAGAAAGTGCATCACCTTCAATATCTTCAGCAATAATAACAAGTTTTTTGCCGGTTTGAACGATTTGTTCAAGAAGAGGAAGTAATTCCTGAATCGAAGAAATCTTTTTATCAGTAATAAGAATGAGAGCATCGTCAATTATTGCTTCCATTTTATCGGTATCGGTAGCCATATAAGGAGTAATATAACCTCTGTCAAATTGCATACCCTCAACAACATCAATATATGTTTCGGCAGTTTTAGATTCCTCAACAGTAATAACACCGTCAGCAGTAACCTTTTCCATAGCCTGAGCAATTAGATTACCGATGTTTTCATCGCCGGCAGAAACAGTAGCAACTCTTGCTATATCTTCACTGCAGGTAACCTTTTTAGAATTAGAAACAACGGTTGCAACTGCGGTATCTACTGCCTTTGCAATACCCTTTTTAAGAACCATTGGGTTTGCACCTGCCGCAACGTTTTTCATACCTTCTAAAATAAGTGCTTGAGCAAGTACTGTAGCAGTAGTGGTGCCATCACCAGCAGCATCATTAGTTTTTACTGATACTTCTTTTACAAGTTGAGCGCCCATATTTTCAAAAGGATCGTCAAGTTCAATATCCTTTGCAATAGTAACACCATCGTTAGTAATAAGAGGAGAACCATACTTTTTATCAAGAACAACGTTTCTTCCCTTTGGTCCTAATGTAACTTTGACAGCATTAGCGAGTTGGTCAACTCCCGACTGTAATGCTTTTCTAGCTTCTTCGCCAAAAATAACCTGTTTAGCCATATCAAAAATCTCCTTAAACTATTCTACAACAGCCAAAATATCGGATAGAGAAACTATATTGAAGTCCTCACCATCAAGTTTGACTTCAGTGCCGGAATATTTAGCAACTAAAACTTTATCCCCTACTTTAACAGTCATAGGAATAAGGTTTCCGTTTTTATCGTAAGCACCGGGGCCGACTGATACAACCTCAGCAACAGATGGTTTTTCTTTAGCAGCGGCAGTTAAAATAATACCGCTTTTGGTTGTTTCCTCTGCTTCGGTCATACGAGTAACAACTTTATCAGATAAAGGTTTGATAGTCATATAAAATACCTCCATTTAATAATATGCTTTTTGTTACATTCACATAACATAGCGCTGAAATATATTTTAACCATTTTTAAGCAAAAATCAAGGGTTTTTGGTAATTTTTTTCATTTTTTAACAATGAATTAACAAGTGAAGACGGTATCAAAAATTTAACACCGCTTTTTATTATTTCAAAATCCATTGAATCATATTCAAATATTTCTCCGTCAAGATTAATAGGGACTTTAGTAGCAGATCTAATAGAAAATTTTTCTCCAACACTGCCGTGAACAAAATTCAAACCTTCAACTTGACCTTTTTTATATCTGCCAATGAAACGCAAAATTTTCAATTTTCCAATACCGTCAACTATAGTAAAGTTGAGTTTTCCGTCGAAAGGAACGGCATTCGGTGCTGCCAAAAAGCCACCACCATACGCAGGACCGTTTGCAACAACCGCAAATAAACACTCCTTAGTTCCCAAATCTTTTCCATCTGCGTTAAGATTTAACCGGCAACCTATTTTTCCTAAAAAACACTTTACAATAGCAAGATTGTATGCCATACTGCCACTTACCAAAGGCAAACGTCTGAAATTGGACATATATTTTGCGACAATAGCATCCATACCTGCCGAGCAACCATTAAGGCAATAGTATTCTCCTGCCTTAATAACATCCATTTTAACTGGTTTGCCTGAAATTTGATCATCAAGATCACGAAACGCGCTTTTCTTTTCTTTAGGAAAATATTTTAAAAAGTCGTTGGCAGAACCAATAGGAATTACAGCAAGTATTACGTTATCAAATCCCATAACACCGTTAAGCGCTTCAAAAACAGTTCCCTCGCCACCAGCCAGAAAAATTGTAACTTGATCACCTTTAATTGCATGTTCGTACGAAAAACGCTTTGCATCACCGGGGGCTTTGGTTATTTGAACAGAATACTCAAGTTTATTTAAGGAACAATACTCTGCTATTTCTAAGCCTAGTTTTTTCACAGTTCTGCCCTTACCTGCGGCTGGATTGATAATAAAAACATATCTCATACTATCACCCCTGTTTATAATACATAAACAACTGACATTTTATCATACCATTATAAAGTTTACGACGCTTATCAGCCTCTTTACCGAAAAACTTTTCAAATTCATCATGTGGACTAATCATAAAATACTTTTGTCCTTCACCGGTTATAAAACGCTCACCCATAATTTTGTAAAGACTTTCAGCTTCCTTAATATCAAGCAACCTTTCACCGTATGGTGGATTAGCGAGAATCAGGCAACGTTTATTGGGCGCTACAAAATCTTTTATGTCTGCAACACTTGCTTTAACGTATTTATCAACGCCTGCAAACTTAGCATTTTTTAAGGTAAGTTCAACTGATTGAGGGTCGATATCATAACCTGTAGCAGTAAATTCAATATCAGTTAAAATTTTAGATTGTGCAAGCGCTCTTTCCTGTTGCCAAACAGTACTGTTAATGAAAGGAAAACGTTCTGCAGCAAAATTTCTGCGCAATCCTGGAGCCATTTTTTTAGCCATCATAGCAGCCTCAATAAGCAATGTTCCTGAACCACAAAACGGATCAATACATACTGTATCCGGAAAAATACGAGCCATATCACATATTGCAGCGGCAAGAGTTTCCTTTAACGGCGCCGCATTCGAATTTCTTCGATATCCTCGTTTATGTAAACCTTCACCCGAAGTATCAATCATCATTGTTACTACATTTTTATGAATAGAAAACCTAATTTTATACTCGGTATCGGTTTCATCAAACCAAGAAACGGAATATTTGGATTTAAGACGTTCTACAATCGCATTTTTAATTATGGACTGACAATCAGGTATACTCGAAAGTTGAGAATTAATACTCCAACCGTTTACCGGAAAAGCATCTTTCTTTCCTATAAAATTCTCCCATGGCAAGGCTTTAACGTTATCAAACAGTTCTGTAAACGTCAGCGCCTCAAATTCGCCTACATTAATAAGAATTCGTTCGGCAAATCTAGAGTTAATATTCGCTCTTACAAGCATACTTTCATCGCCAACAAGTTTCACCCTACCGTTTTCTGCCAAAACGTCGGTAAAACCCATACGTCTGAATTCATCAGCCGCTATACCTTCAATACCAAAAAGACAAGGGGCAATCAAATTAAATTTACTCATTTTAAATTCCTTACACTAAATTATAGTTTTCATATGTCTGGTTACATGACAACCGATATTTACCGCTACAGGCAGTCCCGCAATATGTGTAGGCGCAGTTTCGATATTAACGTAAAGGGCTGTTGTATCTCCGCCAAAACCTTGCGGTCCTATATTAAGTTTATTAACTTTTTTCAGAATTTCTTCTTCAAGTTCGCTATAAAAAGGATTACTATTGCGTTCGTCTGCGTTTCTGCAAAGAGCTTTTTTAGAAAGCAAAGCGCATTGTTCAAAATCTCCGCCAATGCCAACGCCTATAACCATAGGTGGACAAGGATTTGAAGCGGCATTTTTCACAACATTAACCACTGCATCTACTACTCCGTTTTTACCTGCTGCAGGAGTAAGCATAATAACTTTGCTCATATTCTCACTGCCAAACCCTTTTGGTGCAACAGTAATTTCTACTTCATCACCGTCTACTATTTCGGTATGAATAATAGCAGGTGTATTATCTTCAGTATTTATACGGTTTAAAGGATCTTTTACAACAGATTTTCTGAGCAAACCGGAAACGTAACCGTTTTTAACGCCCTCATTAACCGCATTATACAACGATCCATCAATAAAATGAACATCTTGTCCTATTTTCAAAAAAACTACAGCCATTCCTGTATCTTGGCAAACGGGTATATTCATTTTTTTGGCAGCATCTATATTCTCAATTATATCTTCTAATACACTTTTAGCGGTACTATTACTTTCACAGTTAAAGCATTTTTGTATTTTACATACTAAGTCTTGAGGTAAAATTTTATTTGCATTAATACAAAGTTCTTCAACCGTCTTTTTCACTACATTTACGGAAAGTTCTCTCAATCCATTTACACCCTTTCAGTAAAAAAGGCAGACTAAAAGTCTGCCAAATAAGTTGAATTACTTAACACCGGCACCGCGTTTTGAACGACGAGTTTCAGGGTTTTTGCGTTTTAAGTCGGAAAACTTTTCATCACTTGTTTGCTTAAAACGGTTCATCATTTCCTCGAAAGATACAGGCTCTTGCTTTTTAGGAGCCCAAGTATAAGATGAATCGATCTTAGGTTGTTCGCGTACCAAAGAAGTTTTTTTCTTTTCAAAACGTTCTTTTTTAGGTTCTTCCTGAGCACGTTTAATACTGAGGCTGATTTTTCCATCTTCCCCAACACTTAAAACCTTCATTTTAACGATATCGTTTTCCTTAACAAATTCACGAATATCAGTTACGTAACTCCTGGCAACTTCCGAAATATGTACCATACCACTGACGTTATCGCCTAAATCAACAAAAACGCCAAAATTAGTAATACCGGAAATTTTACCTTCTACAATTTGTCCAACTTCTACCTGCATAAACTATGCATATCCCCCTTGATTTTTGTTTCAATTACCTGAAACATCTATAAAAACCTGCTCGTCCGCAAACACGTATCCCAGTCTGTCACGAGCGGCTTTTTCAATAATCTTTTCTTCATTGCCATCTGCCAAAAGATTTTTGTATTCATCTATCTTTTGTTCCGTTGCGGCAATTTGTTGATTATACTCGTCAAGTCTTCTTTTACCGTCAGCAAGTTCTGTCCACAAAGTTGAAAGAGAATAGACAAGATATACCGAAACGAAAAGTATTAAAACACGTAAAATAACGCTTCTATCCTTCTTTTTCTTCATAACATAACACCACATTAAATTAATTCATAATGATTATACAACAACACTACTCTATCTTTCAAGAGTTTTTTTATTACTATCGCTCTTTTTTATCATTTTTTGCAAATTTATTAACGTAAGACCATAATTTAATGGCAAAATTACCAATATTTTTAAAAATCATCACAAATAATCCGAAAATAAATTTAATAATCGGCAAAAACAGCTTTGACAAAGAAATCCTATACATAAAAAATCCGGTAATAATCGATAATATAACATACATCCTCACTTCACCGTTACATCTTGCCATTAATAGTAAAAAAGTTGTGAATATAGCCACTAAAAAAAATAATATATCCTCAAAAAACACAACCACATTATTATGTTTTAAAACATTTCTTAAAGCGCGAAACAAATCAAAATCAAATGATAGAATTACTCCCAAAAGTATTCCGCACAAAAAAGTTATAATTTGCGATTTTACAGTTATCTCCCACATAATTACTTAAACAATTTACCCACAATAGAACTTTTACCTTTGTTGTCGTTAAGATAGACCAATGCATTAATCTTTCCTTGCGCCTCCATATCCCCTGTTTCGTTACCAAAGTTTAAAATTTTAAGTTGTTCTCCCTTTATAATCATTTTTCCTAATAAGGTTAAAACTGTAATAGTTTCATCATCAAAACTAATTATATCTTCAACACCGTTAAGTCTTAATTTATTTCTATTTTCCAATTCAATATTTTGTTCTTTATTACCTTGTATATTATCCGCCATAAAAAAATCACCTTCCACAATAATATATTGCAAAAGGTGAATTATTATGTTATTCAATTATTTTATAAAGACCGATTGCATCGTCTTTTTTAACGGTTTCAGAAACCTGCAAGACCTGAGCCTTAACTATTCTGGTTCCAAACTCAATTTCAATAATATCGCCAATTTTTACGTCATAGGATGCTCTGGCAACTTTACCGTTTACAGATACACGCCCTGCATCACACGCTTCATTGGCAATAGTTCTGCGTTTTATAATACGCGAAATCTTTAAATACTTGTCTAATCTCATAGAAATCTCCTAAAAAAACCGAGCCACCCGTTAGGGTGGCATCTGATTTATTAGATAGCATCTTTGAAAGCTTTACCAGCTTTAAATACAGGAGCCTTAGAAGCAGCAATCTCAATCTTAGCCTTAGTCTTAGGATTGATGCCTGTTCTTGCAGCACGTTCACGTACTTCGAAAGTACCAAAACCAACTAAAGCAACCTTTTCGCCGGCTTTGAGTTCAGCCTCAACGGTCTCGATGAAAGCAGCGAGAGCCTTATCAGCGTCTTTCTTTGCAATACCGGCTTTTTCAGCGATAGCAGCAATGAGTTCTGTTTTGTTCATAGTGATAACCTCCATAAAAATATTTTCAACAGTATAAACTGTATGAAATCAATTGTTTTTTGCCTTTACCCAGTATTCATCAAGTTTGTCAACTGACAATTCCTTAATATCATACCCGTCAGCAACAATTTCCTTTTCTGCTTTTTCAAATCTATTGGTAAATTTAACTGTGGATTTAGCAAGGGCTTCTTCGCAATCAATACCTAATAATCTACTTACGTTTACAACAGAAAAAAGCAGGTCACCGATTTCATCTGATAATCTTAACTTATCACCTTTTGAAATTTCGGTTTTAAGTTCATTATATTCTTCACAAATTTTTTCAAAAGCGTCAGATACGTTTTCAAAATCATACCCAGCCTTTGATGCACGTTTTTGAACCTTTTGGGCTCTAAGTAAAGCAGGAAATGCAGCAGGTACGCTTCTCAAAGTATCAGAATATGTTTCTTGTGATTTTTCAACACGTTTAAGTTTTTCCCAGTTGTCAAGTACCTTTTCCGAAGTATCTGCAACAACGTCACCAAAAACGTGAGGATGTCGATAAACAAGTTTTTTGCAAACGCCGTCAACGACATCCGAAAAATCAAAACGTTTTTCTTCCTCAGCTATAACTGCATGAAAAACAACCTGCATTAAAACGTCGCCTAATTCTTCACACATATCTGCTGTATCGTCGCGATCAATTGCATCTACAACTTCATAAGTTTCTTCCAGAAAATTGTTTCTAATAGAAGTATGAGTTTGTTCCTTATCCCAAGGGCACCCGTCAGGCGCTCTTAGTTTTTTCATTATTTCTATAAACTCATCCATTGTATATTTCTTATTACTTGTCCTTGTATATAAATTTACCATAATTTCACCTAAAAATCAAGTATTGTTTGAAAATTTTTGTTAAAAAAACACCAAAAATCGACTATTTTCACCACTTTTTACTTAATAACGTGTATTTTTTCAAGAAAAGATGCTATAGTCTTGCCTTTTGGGAAGCCTTCTATATCTTCTTTACTAAGTGTTCTTAAAGCAAAAAGTACTATTAAATAAACTATTACGGCGACAATAACGCCAAAAACTGTTGCAAAAAAATCGCCCTTATTAAACTTTGTAACAACGTTTGAAACAAAGAAAGCACACACGCCACAACACAGTGCAGAAATCAACGGTTTAACAATGACACCAAAGAAATTAAATTTTACACCAGTATGTTTAATAAGACAATAAACATTAGAAGCAAATATAAATACGTAACAAAGTATAGTTCCAATAGGCGCGCCCATTATATTTACTTCAGGTCTACCCACCAACACTGCATTTACTACAATTTTAAGAACAGCACCTATGGCAATATTTCTAACCGGAAGCATTGGTTTTCCAATAGCCTGTAACATATTGGTCATAGGAACGCTAAGTCCTGAAAATACTGCGGCAACACCTAACATTCGTAACATTGGAGCACCTATTTCTACAGGCGCAACTCCCTTATAAAGCAGTCCCATAACGCTGGGAGCAATAGCGCAAAGGCCAATACCTGCCGGAATAGCGATAACAGCGGTAGTTCGCAAAATAGTTTCCATAGTTTTTTTAACTGCTGCCATATCTTTTGCAACCCATACAGTTGTTAAAAAAGGTACTGAACCTATACCCAAAGTCGCTGTAATTGTAGGAATCAAATTGTAAAATACATAAGCCTCTCCCCTTATACCGTATAAAAACGTAGGCATATTAGAGGCAGAAAGCAATTCACGACCCAAAGCACCGGCTGTTGCATTATAATCCGCAACAGAAGCAGCATACATATTGGCAACGTAATCAAAAGAACTTTCCATAACGTTTTTTAGTTGCCATTTAACCATAAAGGTATCAATAAACAAAGTTATGTTATTGGCAAGAGAACTTAATGCAACAGGAATAGCGATAACAAGAAGCGCTTTTAAAATAGTTTTTCCCGTACTGCATAAAGGTGATTTATCAATTTCTTCTTGAGTAATAGGATCGCCTATCAACTTATGGCGCAAAATCAAAAACAATGCAGCGGCAATGGTACCTACCATAATACCACCTAAAGCGCCCGCTGCTGCAAAAGCAACGTTAGAAGTCAATTTTAAAATTATATAAGCAAAAGAAAATCCTAAAATCAGTTTTCCGAGGGCTTCAATAACGTCTGAAATGGCTGTAGGATACATATTGTGAAGACCTTCGTAAAATCCTCTATAAGCAGACATATAACTGCAAAACAAAATTGTTGGCGCGATCATCAGAACGCAAACAGCAACATTTTTAGCATCGTTAGCGTTATTGGTTGTCGAAACGGCATAAAAATACGTCGCACAGAGCATAATTATAAAACCAGCAATACCGGTAACCAAAAAAGCCTTTTTCGCCACATTTAGCGTTTTACGCGCATCTTTATACTTACCTTGTGCTACCGAAGCGGCAGTAAGGCGAGAAACGGCAATAGGAAGACCTGCCATAGAAAGAGCGTATATCGGCAAAAACAAATCGTAGGCAGAAGAAAAATACCCAAAGCCCAAATCGCCAATAAGACTTTGAAGAGGTATTTTGAAAATAGCGCCAATAATTTTTACTATAACCGTTGAAGCAAGTAAAATTATTGCACCACGTTCAAAATTTTGTTCTTTTACTTTTTTCTCTTTCATAGTTATACCCTTTCAGATAACAAGTTGATTAATTTAAGAATAATTTCTACAGGAGCAATATTTCCACTATAAGCAACCTCGCTGTATGAACTGTCTGCATCATTACCTGCATCATCGGAAATTTGTCTGACACTAGCAAAAGACATTCCTGTTTGATAACATACCGAAGCAATTGCTGCCGTTTCCATATCGCAAGATATAGCATTAAAATTTTCTTTAAGACTATCTCTTAAAGCATCGTTACTAACAAAACAATCACCAGATACTGCTAGTCCTATTTTGGCTTCATCGCAAAGTTCGGATAAAAGTTTTGTTAATTCTTTATCGGCATCATATATATACGTTTGACCGGGTTTTTCGCAAAGTTTATACCCAAGACAAGTTAAATCAAAATCATGTTCGATAAATTTATCGTTAATAACAACTTCACCTTTTTTAACCCTTGAAATACCGCCTGAATAGCCAAAACTGAGAATTGTATCACAACCGAGTGAATAAAGATACATTGCGGCAGATGCTGAATTAACTTTGCCAATACCGCAATGAACGGCAATAACAGTTATATTATTAACGTTGAATTTATAGCAATCCCTGCCAAAATATCCTATATTTTCAGCTTTTTCAATTTTTTTAATAAGTGGTTTAAATTCACCGTCGTCTGCAACAATAATTCCTATTTTACAAAATGCCATTGCTTTCACCTATCTTGAATATTTTTTATAAAAATCGTTAATGCCGTTTTTACGCAACATCAATTCTTCAAATCTATTGATATACTCATACGGATACTTAAAATTAAAAATTCTCTCAATATAATCCCCGCACGGTTCTCTTAATTTAGTGACTGCAGAAGCGCCACATGCAAGAATGGTATGTGTTTCATCCATAATAAAAACATTGTATAAACATTCACAGCCGCGTTTAGCGTATCCAACGTTTTCAAGATTACCTACGGTTTTACTTTGGCGATACATATAATATGGATAAATTTTATTATCGGTCAAAATCCTTCTTGAAAAAGCAACCATTTTGTCCGCAACTTTACCTGCCTCAATTTCGGGGAAATCGCCGGATATATTCAATTTTGAAGAACGTTTCATTGAAAGAGAATGAATGGTAATACTTTCAGGGTCAAGGTTTAATAGTTGTTCAACAGTTAATCTAAAACTTTCAAAACTATCTCCCGGAAGTCCTGCAATCAAATCCATATTAATATTATTAAAACCAACTTTTCTGGCAAGTTTAAATGCATTAACAGTTTGTTCTGACGAATGAGCTCGTCCAATTATTTTTAATACGTCGTCGTTCATAGTTTGCGGATTAATACTTATACGAGTAACGCCGCACTCTTTTATAGCAACAAGTTTTTCTTCGGTAATTGTATCGGGTCTTCCTGCTTCAACGGTAAACTCTAATATATTGCTTAAATCAAAATGTTCTTTTACGGTGTTTAGAACCGTTCTGAGTTGGTTTGCATCAAGAGTCGTAGGAGTACCGCCACCCATATATACGGTCTTTAATTTTAAGTTGTTGTTTTTAGCAATAGATGCCGTCAACTCTAATTCTCTACATAAATATTTTACGTATTCCGGAATAAGGTGATCGGATTTTTCTACTGCGTGGGACACAAATGAACAATATGAACATCTGGTAGGACAAAATGGAATAGAAATATATAAACTAAAATTATTACATTCCGACAATTCAATAATTTTTGATTCACCTAAATGAGTTTCTTCGCACAAAGAAATTTTTTCATCGCTAACGTAAAACTTTTCCTTAAAGAATTTTTTAGCATTTTCTTCGCCACCCAATTCTTTTGCAACAGCCGAATACAGTCTAGCCGGTCTAATTCCTGTGATTATTCCCCATTTTGGAGAATAAGAAGTAATTTCGGCAAAACATTCAAAAAGAAGTGCAGCGATTTCTCGTTCAAAATATCTTTCAGTTATTTCATTCGGTAATGTATTTTTTCTTTCACAAAATCTACCGTTTATTAAAACACTTGTATATATATTATTACCATCTCGCTTGGTGACAACAATATTATTATCATCGACCAAATCGTAATATACTATGATTTTTTCATAAGGAAGAAAGAGACGGCACAATTTTTCCATTTCATATTGAAAATTGTGACCTATACAACATAAATTCATTTTAAATTTCTCTCATAAAAGGATTATTTTGTTTTTCAAAAGATAAGCGTGTAGCAGGACCGTGTCCGGAATATACGTCAAAATCGCCTTTAATTTCGCCCAATCTTTTTAATGAATCAGCAAGTTCAACACTATTACCGCCAAAAAAATCGGTTCTTCCAACACTCATTCTAAACAGAGTATCACCACTAAAAATCCAGTCGCCAATAACATAACAAGCACTACCTTTCGAATGACCGGGAGTAACCATTACCTTAATGTTTATATCACCTATAGTTAAAACCTGATTATCAGACAAGGTACAGTCAGCAACGAAAGGTTCAAAATCAATGCAAAAGCGTTCACACAAATTAACTGAACCGTCCGCCAAACCATTAGCATCCGCTTCAGATATATAAATCTTGCCATGGCTTAAATTTCTTGCTTCATTTGCGCCTAATATATGATCAAAATGATTATGCGTAAGCAAAATTGCTATTTCTTTACCGTTATTATCATTAATAAACTGACGGATTTCATCATTCATTTGACCCGGATCAATAATAACTGCACCGCAATCGCTTGAGATTAAATATACGTTTTGATCCATAAAGGCTATATTAACAGTTTTAAGTCTCATTTATTTTTTCTCCAGATTTCCGTATCAAGTATTATGGTTACGGGACCATCGTTCAAAAGTTCTACCTTCATGTCTGCGCCAAACTGACCCTTTTGAACATTTGATATACCGTTTGATTTTAGAAGTTCACAAAATCGCTCATATTCATCATTTGCAGAAGCAGGTTCTTTCGCCAATATAAAAGAAGGTCTGTTTCCTTTTTTAGTATCAGCGCAAAGAGTGAAATTTGAAATAACTAAAACGCTGCCGTCGATATCTAAAAGAGATAAATTCATTTTATCTTCTTCATCACAAAAAATTCTTAATGAACTAACCTTTTTAGCCAAAATTTGAGTATCTTCAATAGTATCTGTTTCAAAAACACCCAAAAGCACCAAAAAGCCTTTATTAATAGCACCAATAGTTTTACCATCAACGGTAACACTGGCATTTTTAACTCTTTGAATTACTGCTTTCATAATAACCTCGATTATTTATTTAATCTTTCTACGCTATACACGCCGTGTATCTTTTCAAGACGCGCAATAATATTCTTTAAATGCTCAACGCCCTCGGTACTAACAGTAATAACAGAAACACTATTTCCTTTTTTGGTCGGATGCGCATTAATACTATGAAGTGCCACACGCATATTTATAAGGGTTTGAGAAATATCAAGAATAAGTCCTTGTCTGTCAATCGCCGTAATTTGCAAAGATGCCATAAAGGTTGACGGTAAATTATCAGCCCAGTATGAATTAATCCAACGAGCCGGTTCGGGACTATTTTCAATATTTTCAGGAACGTTAATACAATCGCGTTTGTGAATAGAAACACCGTGGCCACGAGTGATAAAACCAATAATATCGTCACCCGGCAAAGGCGCACAACATTTAGAAAACTTAATAAGACAGTTATCAATTCCCTCAACGATAACACCGTCATTTGCTTTGGATCTTTTGTTAGGAGTTATTTCGGGGGTAGTAATAAGAACTCTATTTTGCTTAGAAATTCTATTATAATTTTCTTTAATATTAGGAAGAATTCTTGCAAGAACAACACCTCCATAACCAATAGCAGCATACAATTCATCAATATTTTCAAGGTGTTGACGTTTTGCAATATCACTAAGAAAATCCTTAAGAGAAGTTTCGTTTTCAAAAACTATTCCGTTTCGTTTAAATTCTCTTTCAATTTCATTTCTGCCGTTTTCGATATTTTCGCTGCGTTTCTCTTTCTTAAACCAACCTCTGATTTTTGATTTTGCCTGATTAGTAACGGCTATATTTATCCAATCTCTACTTGGACCGTGACCCGCTTGATTAGTGGTAAGAATTTCTATAATTTCACCTGTTTTTATAACGTGGTTAATAGGAACAATTCTTCCGTCTACCTTTGCGCCAACCATTCTTATACCAACAGCCGAATGAATCGCAAAAGCAAAGTCAACAACGGTAGCGCCTGCAGGCAGATTAATTACGTCACCGCGAGGGGTAACGGCAAAAACATCGTCTTGAGCCAAATCAACCTTAATGCTTCTAATAATCTCAGAAGCATCGCCTGTATCATTTTGCGAATCAAGAATTTGACGAATCCATGCAAGTTGCTGCTCCATACCTTTATCGCTGCCGCTAACACCAACTTTATATTTCCAATGGGCAGCAATTCCGTATTCTGCAGTTTCATGCATTTCATAAGTACGGATTTGTATTTCAAAAGGCACGCCTTCCCTACCTATAACGGTAGTGTGAAGAGACTGATATAAATTAGGTTTAGGTGTAGAAATATAATCTTTAAACCTATTTGGAATAGGTCTGAAAAGATCGTGCATTATGCCCAAAATGTTATAACAGTTAGCAACAGTGTCAGTAATAATTCTAACTGCATAAATATCGTATATTTCTTCAAAGGCTCTGCCTTGAATAAACATTTTACGATAAATGCCGTTTATTGATTTTACTCTGCTTTGGAAATCTGTTTTTACATCCGGCATTTCCTCTTTAAGGCGTTCAGTGATTTTTTCCTTAACGTTGTCAAGCATTCGCGAACTATCCTTAAAATTTTCGGAAAGCAAATCCTCTATTTCCTCGTACGCAATAGGGTCAAGACAAGAAATAGATATATCTTCAAGTTCTTCTTTAATAGGACGAATACCCAAACGATGCGCGATAGGCGCATATACTTCAAGAGTTTCTAACGCTTTATCCCTGCGCTTTTGTTGGGGCATAAAATCAATAGTTCTCATATTGTGTAATCTATCAGCAAGTTTAATTAAAATTACACGAATATCCTTACCCATAGCGATAAGCATTTTTCGAATGCTTTCTGCTTGTTGTTCTTCTTTAGAAATAAACGAAAGTCTACCTATTTTTGTAACGCCGTCAACAATAAGCGCAACCTCATCACCAAAAAGTTTGCTGATATCTTCAAGAGTTGTATCGGTATCTTCAACCGTATCATGAAGTAATGCCGCGCAAATAGACTCACTATCAAGACCTAACTGAGCAACTATTTTAGCAACCGAAACGGGGTGAATGTAATATTCTTCGTTAGAACGTCTGAGTTGACCTTTATGCATAGTAACACAAAACTCATATGCTTTGCGTATAAGTTCATAATCAAATTCCGCATTTTGACTTTCTAAATATTCTTTAAAACTCAAATATTCTTTTTCATAAACTCCATCCATTAAGGTCACCCCCTTGCCCTTTTTAGTATTGAAGAATTATCTAATTCAACCTTGCCGCCATTAGAATTTAAAGTTAATTTTTTTAACGAATCGCTTGATTTTAATATAAGACCAAGTTCAACAAAAATATCTACAATTAGTCTTACCTTTGCAAGACCGATTTCGTTCATAAATTTTTGTTCAAGCGATGTTAAGGATATTTCCCCGCGATTTATATATTTATATACGCTAACACATTCATCACGAGTTGGTACTATACTGCCGTAATCGTTAGGCACAAGAGCACAAAAATCATCATATACAGCGATTTCGTTTGCTAAGTTTTGGTCGTTGATACCTGCAATTCGGTAATCTTTAATTATTATTGTTAAATAACGCTTTCCGTTAAAAACACTTGCGTCAAGGACAACCGCAATATCTAAAACATCGCCAACGTTATAAGCAAACACATCCTCTGAACAAGAAAAAAGCATTGCTTGAAAAGTCGCATTATCTTTTATAAAACTAAGTTTAATATGTTTTCCGCCAGCAACAGATGTGATTTTATCTAACTTGACGTTAAAAATTCCAAACAACGGAATATTATTACCCGTTCCAAAGGGTTGCATAACACTGAGCGCATCATACAGGTCTAACGATAGGGCAATAGGGTTTAATTTGCAATCAAGTTTTAATACAGGAATGACGGAACTAACCTTTCTGGCATAATTATTAACTGCACCTGCAAATACTTCTATATTTTCTTTTTTTACGGTTACCCCTGCCGCAAGTTCGTGACCACCAAATTTTACCGTATATTCAACTGCATCGTTAATGCAGTCGTACAACGAAAAACCGTCAATACTTCTTCCCGAACCATGTGCAACATCTCCGTCAATGCTAAGCACTATAGTAGGTTTTCCGTACATTTCACAAATACGTGACGCTACAATTCCGACAATGCCGTGATGCCAATTTTCGCCGGAAACAACAATAACGCGTTGACGGTAAAGTCGTTCATTTTCAATTATAGCAACTGCCTCTTCTAAAATGTTTTTTTCGATTTGTTGACGCAAAGTATTTTCTTCACTGATTTCCTTTGCTAAATGGTAAGCATCCTGCTCATCAGTAGTAACAAGAAGATTTAAAGCACGTTGAGCATTACCCATTCGTCCTGCAGCATTTATTCTTGGAACCAAACCAAAAGCGACCCTTGTGGCTGAAAAAGCGGAATTATCAATACCGGCAATTTTCATTAAAGCAGAGATACCTACTCTATTACCATTTAAAATTTTATCAATTCCAACACGTACAAAAGAGCGATTAACCGAAACAAGCGGCATAACGTCTCCTATAGTACCAAGAGCAACCAAATCACCATATTCATCAATCATTTCTTCGGGCTCAGCACCCTCAATCGCACATATAAGATTAAAAGCGACTCCAACGCCACATATATCTTTAAATTCGCTGTAATCATCGCTTCGATGAGGGTCAACAACCGCAAGTGCATTTGGAAGTTTTTCGGGTACTAAATGATGGTCGGTAACGACCACTTTCATCCCAAGACTGTTAGCAAATTCAATTTCATCAAAACAAGAAATACCATTATCAACCGTTACTATAAGCGTAACACCAATTGAGTAAAGTTCTTCAACAGCCGTTTTATTCATACCGTATCCTTCGGAAAATCTATCGGGTATACGGCTTATAACACGGGCGCCATGTTTAATTAAATAAGAGTAAAGTAATGCCGTAGCAGTAACACCGTCACAGTCGTAATCACCATAAACAGCGATAAGTTCATCGTTATTAATAGCCTCATTTATACAGTCAACCGCCTTTTGCATATCAGTAAGCGAATAAGGGTCAGAGAACATAGGCTCAGTAGATAAAAACTCTTCGAGTAATGCGGGATCGTCGTAACCTCTGGAGGCAGCAATCATGGCAACAAACGGGTCAATATCACATTCAAAAGCAAGTTCTTTTGCAAGTTCTTTATCTATTTTTGCTACTTCCCATTTTTTCATAAAAAGCCACCTACCTTTCATTAAAATAAAATTTACCCAATATATAATATATAGTACCATATATTAGCTATTTTTGCAAGAAAAAAGAAAACAAAAAACGAGCCGAAAAACAAATTCACGGCTCGTCAAAATATTCAATTATTAATTATTTTTTAGATATCGCTTTTATTGCAAGATCGGCTATATCTTTTGCTCTTAAACAATAAAGATCAAGAAGATCATTAGCAGGTCCTGACTGTCCAAAACGGTCATAAACACCAAGTTTAAGAACAGGAACCGGATAATTTTCACATATATATTCAGAAATAGCAGAACCCATACCGCCAATAATTGAATGTTCTTCAGCAGTAACGATTGCACCGGTTTCTTTGGCTGCTTTAAGAACTATTTCTGTATCAAGAGGCTTAATTGTAGCCATATTAATTATTCTTGCATTAATTCCCTTTTCTTTAAGAATATCGTATGCTATTAAAGCCTCATTTACCATAAGCCCTGTAGCAATAATAGTAACGTCGTTACCTTCTTTAAGTTGCACACCCTTACCGATTTCAAATTCATAATCATCATCAAAAATCACAGGAACAGCAAGACGTCCAAATCTCAAATATACAGGTCCATCGTGTTTATATGCTGCTTCTACCGCTTTTTCAGATTCAACAGCATCGGCTGGATTAATAATTGTCATACCGGGAAGCGTACGCATAAGCGCTATATCTTCGCAACATTGATGGGTAGCGCCATCTTCGCCTACAGAAATTCCAGCATGAGTTGCAGCAACAACTACATTAAGATGAGGATAACAAACAGAGTTTCTAACCTGTTCAAATGCTCTTCCTGCAGCAAACATTGCAAATGACGAACAAAATACTTTTTTACCCGTTGCAGCAATACCTGCAGCAATGCTAACCATATTTTGTTCTGCTATACCACAATCATAAAAACGTTCAGGGAATTTCTTTTTAAACACAATTGTTTTGGTTGCTTCAGCAAGGTCAGCGTCCAAAACAACAAAATCGTCATACTTTTCGCCTAATTTTACAAGACCTGCGCCATACGCATCTCTTGTAGCCTTTTTAATTACATCAGCCATAATAAATCTCCCTTCCCTTAATTTAGAGTTTCAGCAATAGCATTAAGATCAGCAATTGCGATTTCATATTCTTCGTCATTAGGAGCCTTGCCGTGCCAACCAACGTTATTTTCCATAAAGGAAACGCCTTTACCTTTAACTGTTTTAGCAACAATACAGAAAGGCTTGTCGGATTCGTGAGCAAGTGCCAACGCACCCTCAATAGCATCAAAATCGTGACCGTCAATTACTGTAACGTTCCAATTAAATGCTTCGAATTTTTTATCAATAGGTGTAGGAGAGTTAACCTCGTCACAACTACCGTCAATTTGAAGATTATTAAAATCAACAAAAGCGATAAGGTTGTTAAGTCCTTTATTAGCAGCAAACATCGCTGCTTCCCAAACCTGACCTTCTTCGCATTCGCCGTCTCCAAGAACGGTAAACACTCTAAAATCATCGCCAAAATGTTTTGCGGAAAGTGCCATACCTACAGCAGCAGAAATACCTTGACCAAGAGAACCTGAAGACATATCAACACCCGGAATATGTTTCATATCAGGGTGACCTTGAAGTCTGGAATCTATTTTACGTAAAGTTTTCAGTTCTTCTACATCAAAAAAACCACGATTAGCAAGAACGGAATATAGTACGGGAGCAGCGTGGCCTTTAGAAAGAACAAAACGATCTCTATCAGACTTTTTGGGGTCGTTAGGATCAATATTCATCTCTTTAAAATAAAGATATGTTAGAATATCTGTGCAAGAAAGCGAACCACCGGGATGTCCTGCTTTTGCGCTGTGAACACCCTCAATAATGCCAATTCTAACGTTATTGGCAATTTTTTGGAGTTCTTTTTTGGTTAAAGCATCCATTTTATGTATCCTTTCATTATGGCAAATTAAATAGCCTTATTTTGTAAAAATTCAATAAAATCTGCAACGGCACCCTGACGACAACCGCCAGCAACAAAATCAACAGTAGATTTAATATCATCAGGGCTTTCAGCAGGACAAGCCGAAATCCCTGCAACTTTCAGCATTTCAAAATCATTATAATAATCGCCAATTGCAAATATATTTTCTTTAGAAACACCAATAAGTTCAGCAAGTTCCAATAAACCTTGCCCTTTATTAGCGCCCTTTGGCAACTGTTCGTAACCTCTATATTTTACTCCGTCAATAAGCGCGTTTGCCGTTGTAAATTCACTGGTTTTCAAACAACAACTATTGATTTCATTTTCTAATGCGCTTTCATCGTAGGTTGCCTCGTAAAATGTCATTACCTTGTTCCAAGGAAGTTTAATAACATCATCGAACGTTGCGTATTTAACATCAACACGTTCATATTCAAAATGAACTATACATCCATCGCTTTTGCGCACGATATAAACGTCATCACCAGAATAAACTTCAATACCGATATCGGTTATTTTATTGGATACTCCTATAAAAAAGTTCTTATCTTCATCATTTAAAACCTTATTGATAAGAATTTCTTTATTTGCATAATCATACACCATACCGCCGTTATAAAAAATAACGTTATGTAGCGTTTTAAATTGAGAGACTATATGTTTCATAGCCGCAGGACATCTACCTGTAGAAATGCAAAAAGTACCGCCTTGTGAAACAAACTCGTCAATTTTTTCAAAATTCCTTGGATTAATATATCCTTGCTCCATAAGAGTACCATCTACGTCAGAAGCAAGAATACAATTTTTAAATTTCATATCAAACCATTGTCCTCTAAAAAATTTATAAAATAATCAGGCAATTCACTAGTAAATTCCATATATTCCTCGGTTTTTGGATGGATAAAACCAATTTTACGCGCATGTAAGCATTGACCCCCAAGTTTTTTTATGCATTTTTTAGGACCATAAACTTCATCGCCGGCAAGAGGATAACCTATATATGACATATGAACTCTAATTTGATGGGTTCTGCCGGTTTCAAGTTTAAGTTTTACATAAGAAAAACCATTCGAACGAGAAATAACCGTAAAATGAGTAGTTGCATCTCTTCCGCCTACAGCAACTACAGCCATTTCTTTACGTTTTACGGGGTGTCTGCCAATAGGCGCATTTATAGTACCCTTATTATTTTTAAGTTCACCGTAAACGACCGCCTCGTACTCACGAGTAAAAGAGTGTTCTTTGATTTGCTCAGCCAAAAAATGATGCGCATCATCATTTTTTGCAACTATAAGCAATCCGCTGGTATCTTTATCAATTCTATGAACAATACCCGGACGCAAAACACCGCCTATACCCGAAAGCGAATCGCCACAATGATATAAAAGTGCGTTAACTAGCGTTCCGGTTTCGTTACCGGCAGCAGGATGAACAACCATTCCTTTAGGTTTATTTACAACTAAAAGCCAATCGTCTTCATAAACAATATCTAACGGTATATTTTCAGGTTCAGCCTTATCCGATACGGGATCGGGAATAATAACCGTTACATTATTACCCATTTTCAATTTTGTGTTTTTTGAAGAAACCTTTCCGTCAACTGAAATCAAACCATCACCAATAAGTTTTGCAACATACGAACGAGATAATTCAGTTTTTTCGGCAACAAAAACATCAATTCTGCGTGTTTCATCTACTTCACACAAAAAGTTTAAAGTTTCCATTAACCGTCGACCTTACGCTTTTTAGTTTCATTTACGAAATCTATGATAAAATACAGTACCATAAGACCCGCGCCGACTACTATAGCACAATCTGCAACGTTGAACATAGGAAATTCGATAAATTCAAGGTGTATGAAATCTACAACCTTGCCATCACGGAATATGCGGTCAATAAGATTACCTATACCGCCTGATAACACCAAAGTTAAAGCCCAAAACAGCAATTTATCTTTAAGTCCGTACTTTAAAAGCATAGCGAAGCAAATAATCATTATCACAATTGTGATTGACAATAAAAGCCAAGTATGACCGTCAAGAAACCCCCATGCCGCACCGCCGTTATTAGTGCGCCAAAATCCTATAAAACCGGGAATAAAATCAACACCTGAACCGGTACTGGGAATATAAAGTTCGGCTAAATATTTTGTAAATTGATCAGCAGCAAGTAATATAATGCCAACAACAGCCGCAATAATATAAGAAGCCAAAATACTTCCTCCTTGCGAAGTTAATTAATATATTTTTTGTAGTTGAGAATAATACGACCTTTTTTATTCTGAGTAGATGCACCGTCTAAAACAAATTTTCCATAACCCTTAATTGAAATTTTTGAAAATTCATCGGGAGAAAAGGTTGTTTTTTCACAAATTTTAGAATTAACTAAAACTTTTTTATCAAGTATAATATCTTTTGCCTTTTCACGCGAAGTAGAGATAAGCGCTGAAACAACACAATCAAGTCTTAACGATGCAATAGTATCAGTAAATCTTTCCAGTTTAGAAAAACCGGGCAATTCACCCGAAAAACCGTCACTTACAGTAACACCTACACCGCCAACTTTAGTAATTTGCTCACGGACGTAATCTGCAACACCATCACTAAAAAAAGCAACAGTTCTTCCCTCTTCGCACAAAATGTCACCTACACTTTCCCTCGTTATTCCAAGAGACATAAAAGTGCCCAAAAAATCACGATGTGAAAGTTTATCACATTTTCTGTACGAAAAGGTGAAACTTTTGACAATATCTAAGTCCTCGACAGTTTCGCACCACTGTGGCAAAGCAATAAACATTACTCGCTCAGCGTCATCAAAACCGCCATAAAAAGTAAATTTTACACCCTTTAACTCGCTGAAATTTTCAACCAAAGTTCTTTGTTCACTACTCAAAAAGCCAACATATTTAAACATTTTTGTGTTGTGACAAAGCCTTATAGCGTCGCGAATCTTGGCATAAAGAAGCGTATTATCCATTAAAATCCGTTAAAATCACCGTATTCGCTGTAATCTTCAACAAAGGTATCACCGTTTACGTCAACATCACAAGGAGCAATCACAAACGTATTGTGCGCAGCCTTTTTAAGTGTACCGTTTTTAGCATAAGCAACACCGCTTAAAAAGTCGATAATACGGCGAGAAAGATCTCTATCTGCCTTTTCAAGATTTAAAACGATAGTTTTTTTAGCACAGTAATGGTCAGCAATGCCGGTAACATCTTCAAAACGTTCAGGCTTAACAAGAACGAGTTGCATATTTCCCTGAGAAAAAGCAACAGTTTTAGAACGAGGAATACGAGCCTCTTTTTTTACAGTTTCTTTTTTAGGTTGCTCCACTTCCTCTTCTTCTGTCATAACCTCATCTTCATAATCATCATCAGATACGTTCATAATGTTTTTTACAGAATCCCAGAATTTCATTTTTTATATCTCCTTTTTAATTATTTGAATAATTTCTTCTGCCAAATAGAAGTGTACCTATTCTAACTTGAGTAGAACCGTATTCTATAGCAGTTTCATAATCATCGGACATACCCATTGAAAGAATATCCATAGATACATTATCTATGTTTTTCTTCTTAATGTCAATAAACAGTTGTCGCATTTTTGAAAAATATCTAATATTTTCGCTTGAAGTATTACAAATAGGCGGAATTGCCATAAGACCGCGCACTTTAATACCGTCTATTTTCGAAATCACTTCAATATTAGAAATCACTTCATCACACAAAAAACCCGATTTGCTTTCTTCTTCACCAATGTTCACTTCAATCAAAACATCGGTTACTAAACCTATTTTTTGTGATTGTTTTCCAATCATTTCAGCAAGTCTTATACTGTCAACAGATTCAATTAGGGTTACCCTTCCAACTACGTCCTTAACTTTATTGGTTTGTAAATGTCCTATAAAGTGCTTAGTAACATTTTTACTTACTTCATTCTCTTTTAAAATCAGTTCTTGCACTCGGTTATCACCAATAACTTTAACACCTTTTTCTATCGCGTAGTTAATTAGTTCGGGTGCAACGGTTTTTACGGCGGCAAGTAAAGTAATATCCTCTGCACGTCTTCCGCTTTTTTCCGCCGCTATAGCAATTTTTTCTTTAATCTCACTATAGTTTTCATCAAAAACTTCAGTTAATAATTTTTCCGTCATACAGGTTTTTCCCCTTAACAACCACTTTATCATAAAGCCTTAACTGTGTATTTTGATTAGTATCGGCTTTTTCACAAATAACAAAATCTTGAGTTTGATACAGCACTTTAGCGGTAACAAATTTTATTTCCATACCTGAAACAACATAAACACCGGTCTGATTATCATTTACACGCAATGCGCCTTTTGACACTTTTAGTCCGTTAAACTCACCATTAATTACGGTCATAGCGCCTGTTCGCATAGTGGCAAGTTCTGCGTTCATTTCCTGACAAGAAAAAAGAATAACCGCTCTTTCTCTGTCAGCAGATAAATTAATTTGCTCCACCATTACTTTTAAATAAGGATTGCTTTTTAATTGAGTCTTAATAGTTACTGTATCACCCTTTTTATAAGACAAAGACTGATTTGCGGTAAGCGGCGCAGCAATATACCAGGTATAGTCAGAAACTATCTTTCCGATTTTGCCATTATTTTTTCTTTCATCCGATTTGACTGAATCCATATATTCGGGTGTATATTCCTCAAGATCTTCGGTTCCCAATACAGTTTCATATCCATCAACACTAGACACAAAAAATCCCGATTCAACAGCACTTATATTATCAATCGGTTCAGACAAAATACCCTCTAGTTCGTTTTTTCTGCTTTCAAGGGCATCAAGTTGATTTGAAAAATCCACACTGTTGCCTATAACCATTTCTTTTCGGTTCATTAAGGTAAGTAATTGTTCTTGATTCTTTCTAGCGTTCTTATAATTACCGTTACCTGCATCAAATAAAATATCTCCGAATTTATCGGTAATTTTACTGTCAAGTAAGTTAATATCAACTGCCGCAATATCATTATAACTTTGTATGGTTTTAATATTTAAAATTTGTTCTTTGATTTTTTCAATTTCAGTAACGGCAAATGAATCCTTTTCGCTGCTAAAGATTTTAGCAATCGTTCCGTCTTTTGATACCCTCTCTCCATCTGAAACAAGCAAATGCATAACACCGCTATCAGATTTTTCAATTAGCAATTCGTTTCGAATAATCATTCCCGTAAAAGAAATTCCGTCAGTAACCGAAATGTATTCAGCAGTTTCGGTTTTGATAGGATTATATATTGCAGAATAAACCTGATGTAATAAAAACAAAGATAACAGCGCAGCAGCGGCTATTCTTACAAACTTGTTTTTTAACATTTAGTTCATCCTTTCCAATATTTTAATAGCAGACGATACGACATCTTGAGTATCAGAATACACCCAGTTTATATTTTCATTTTTTCTAAACCACGTAAGTTGTCGTTTTGCATATCTTCGGGTTTCTCTTTTAAGTTTATCGATTGCGTCTTCTAAAGACACTTTACCATCCAAATACGCATAAAATTCTTTATGTCCGATTGCCTGAGCGCTGGTATATCCCTTATTACGCATAGACTTGGCTTCGTCAACAATTCCGTTTTGGACCATCAAATCAACACGTTTGTTAATTCTATTGTACAGTTTTTCTCGGTCCTCGCAAGACACACCGATAACAATTTCGTTATAGGGTTTACCGCCTAGTATAGAACGTTCATTTTGTTGTGATATAGTCAAACCCGTTGTGTAATAAACTTCGAAAGCGCGTACTATACGTTTTTTATCGTTAGGTGACAATTTTTCCGCAGTTTTAAAATCGATTTTCGAAAGTTTGCGCAACATTTCTTCTCCGCCCAAAACATTGTACTCGTATTCCAATTTAAGACGCATTTCAGTTGAAGTTTTTTCGTCGGCAAATTCAATTCCCTTAATTAAAGAATCAATATATAGACCGGTTCCACCAACAATAATTGGCATTTTACCGCGTGATAATATATCATTAATGGTATTTCTTGCTAAATTAACATAGTCTGCAACCGAAAAATTACTCTGTGGTTCTAAAAATTCGATAAGATGATGAACCGCAAGTTCCTTTTCCTCTTTAGTAGGAGCGGCAGAAGCAATAGAAATCCCTTTATAAATCTGCATAGAGTCAGCAGAAACAATTTCACCGTCAAAATGTCTGGCAATAGAAATAGCCAATGATGTTTTTCCAGATGCAGTAGGCCCCACTACAAATATTACTTTTGGTTTATTATTGTTCATTGTATTCTTCCAAACTGTTTTTCTAAATCACGTTTCTTAATTTCAAACGCTACGGGGCGCCCGTGAGGACAATAATATATATCGTCGCGAGTAAGAACTTCCGTTGCAAGTTTTAAAAGTTCTTCCTTTGAAGTTTTATAACCTGCTTTTATAGCGGCTTTGCATGCAACGGTATGATAAATATTGTCAAGTTTTTCTATTTCAACCGAACCATTATCAGCAAGACCCGCAGCAACTTCATAAAACAATGTTGCAACGTCTTCGTCTTTTAACGCTGAAGGAACAGCCCTTATAATTACAGTATTATTCCCAAAATCGTCGGCTTCAAAACCGCTTTTTGTTAACAATTCATAAGAACTAAGTACTGCATTATAGTGTTCTGCAGTAAGTTTTACGGTAACGGGAAGCAAAAGTTCTTGACTTTCGATACTTTCTTCTTTTTTTAGTCTTTCAAAAATAATTCTTTCGTGAGAAGCGTGTTTATCAATAAAGAAGACACTGTTTTCTTTTTCAACAATAATGTAGGTTGAAAAAACCTCGCCCACAAATTTGATTTGGGGAATAATTTCAGTTTCTACTGCATTTATAGCCTCGATTTTTAATTCGTCTTGAGTCTTTATTTCAGGTTGCGTTGTAACATAATCTTTAGTATCATTAACAACATCAATTTTAGGTGAGTTATCGGTATAAAAAGAATCATTTTTAAAAGAATTTTTAAACGAAACAGTAGAAGTTTGATTATTAACTACAGGCGGATAAAAATCCTTGTTTTGAGGTTCTTCTTTTTCGGTAATAACCATTTGCTTATAT
Organism: Acutalibacteraceae bacterium; assembly: GCA_045648445.1. Taxonomy (GTDB): domain Bacteria; phylum Bacillota; class Clostridia; order Oscillospirales; family Acutalibacteraceae; genus SIG607. Next base: position 55,980 of record JAZRNY010000009.1, on the reverse strand, counting down.
TGTTTTGTGCTTAAAGTATCAAATGCTGAAAAAGATGGATTGGGTTTAACGTTAATCTGCGGTCTTTCGTCACCGTTTGTTAAAGCATTTTTTACAGTAAAATATATTGCGTCAAAAATACTCTTATCGTCAGAAAATCTAACTTCGGTTTTAGCAGGATGAACATTAACGTCAACTACGCTTGGATCAACTGTAATGTTTAAAACACAAGCAGGAAATTTACCAACCATTACAGAGTTTTTATACGCTGCCTCAAGTGCAGAAATTGCCGTAGCACTGCGTATAGTTCTTCCGTTTAAGAAAAAATACTGTGCATTACGTTTTGGACGGCAATAAATAGGTTTGCAAACAAAACCGTCTACCAAAACATTTTTGTTTCCGCCGCTAGCTGTAATAAGACTTTTAGAAAATTCTCTGCCGAGAACCGAATATATTACAGAGTCAAGTTTTCCGTCACCCGAAGTAGTTATGACGGTTTTTCCATCCCTTATAAAACGAATTGCAATTTCTGGATGAGATAAAGCAATTTTTTCAACAAGATCGGCAATAACGTTTGCTTCACTGGTATCTTTATGCAAAAACTTCATTCTTGCAGGGGTGTTAAAAAATAAGTCTCTTACAATAACGGTAGTACCGTTAGGACATCCCGTTTCTTCAAAGGCGATTTCTTCACCGCCCTCTATAACGTAACGTGTACCTGCAATATCTTCTTCGGTTTTTGTAATCATTTCAACCTTAGAAACAGAGGAAATGGCAGCCAAGGCTTCGCCTCTAAAACCAAGTGTGTTTATACTGTCAAGGTCATCTTCTTTAACAATTTTGCTTGTTGCATGACGAAGAAAAGCGGTTGGAACGTCATCGCGTTTAATTCCGCAACCGTTATCTGTAACACGCATATATAAAATACCGCCGCCTTTTATTTCTACCGTAATATCGGTAGCACCGGCATCAATAGCGTTTTCAACTATTTCTTTTATAACCGAAGCAGGTTTTTCAACAACCTCGCCTGCAGCAATTTTTTCGGCTATAAACTTTGGCAACACGTTAATCTTCGGCATACATAACCTCTTATTCTTTTGCTTTATTTGCTAAATCATAAAGCATTCTCATAGATTCAATAGGAGTAAGGGTGTTAACGTCTACTGTTCTTAATTCATCCATTATGTCCATAGCCAGTTTCATTTCAATAGGCATTTGACTGGAATGATCTGAAACAGTTTTATAAGTAACAACACCCTGTGATTCCGTTTCACTCAAAATTTCCTTAGCGCGTTTAATAACTGCTTGCGGAATTCCCGAAAGTTTTGCTACCTCTATACCGTAACTTTGGTCGGCACCGCCGGGAACAATTCTTCTAAGGAAAATTATATCATCACCGCGTTTTTTAACGGCAATATTATAGTTTTTAACACCCGAAATTTCATTTTCCATTTCGGTAAGTTCGTGATAGTGTGTAGCGAACAGCGCCTTAGCACCGATTTTCTTTTTATCAGCAACGTATTCTAAAACGGCTTTGGCAATGGACATACCGTCAAAGGTTGAAGTACCTCTGCCTATTTCGTCAAGAATAAGTAAACTTTTATTAGTTGCATTTTTTAAAATATTAGCAACTTCACTCATTTCAACCATAAACGTTGACTGACCTGATGCCAAATCGTCGCTTGCACCAACACGTGTAAATATAGCATCACAAATCGAAAGGTTCGCGCTTTCGGCAGGAACAAATGAACCAATTTGTGCCATTAATACAATTATAGCAACCTGTCGCATATAGGTTGATTTACCTGCCATATTAGGTCCGGTAATAATTGCGCAACGATCATCTGAGCTGTTAAGGTATGTATCATTGGAAACAAAAGGAGTATTAGTAAGTTTTTCTACAACGGGATGACGTCCCGCTTTTATAAGAATAACTCCATCTTGGTTAATTTTAGGTCTGCAATAATTATTTTCGACTGCAACATTTGACAGCGAACATAAAACGTCAAGACGCGCAAGAGCAGCGGCGGTTCGTTGGAAACGTTCAAGTTGTGAAGCAACCTGTTTTCTAACAGCATCAAATAATTCATATTCAAGAGCAATTACTCTATCTTTTGCGCCGAGAAGTTTACCTTCAAGGGCTTTTAATTCTTCGGTAATAAAGCGTTCAGCGCCTGTAAGGGTTTGTTTTCTGATATAGTCTTCAGGGACAAGATCCAAAAAAGAATTTGTCACTTCAAGATAATATCCAAAAACTTTATTAAATTTTACCTTAAGATTTTTAATTCCGGTTCTTTCTTTTTCTCTTGCTTCGATATCTGCTATTATTGCAGTACCGCCTGTCATAATTTCTCTGAGAGAATCGACCTCTTGATTATAACCGGTTCTAATCATACCACCTTCGCGCACCAATGCCGGAGGCTCGTCTACAATAGCGCTATCAATAAGATTTTTAATATCTTCAAGCAAATCTATATCGCTAAAACATTCTTTAAGCATACGGCTTTGTGCGTTAAAAAGGAGATTTTTAACCTGAGGAAGTGCCTCAATAGTAGAAGAAAGTGCTCGTAATTCTCTTGCGCTGCCCGTACCGTAAACCACCTTTGACATAAGACGTTCTATATCACGGATACCTTTTAGAGAATCGGTAAGTTCGCCGCGAATAACGGTACTTTGAGTAAGTTCCTCTATACTGTTTTGGCGCAAATTAATTTGATTAAAATTAAGCAAAGGTTGTTCAATCCACGAACGCATAAGACGTTTACCCATTGCGGTACACGTTTTATCAAGTACCCAAAGCAAAGAACCCTTGCGAGATTTTGTACGCATTGTCTCGATAATTTCAAGATTTCTAACGGCAGTCATATCAAGACGCATAAACTGTCCGCCGCTATAGAATTTAACTTGGTTTACGCATATTTCACCGCTGATACCGGTTTCATAAAGGTAACCAATTACAGCGCCTAAAGCACTCTTGCCCGGAGTACCGGCAGAAAATCCAAGATTTTCAACACTTAGTATTTTAAAATGCTTTAAAATCAGTTGTTCGGTAAAGTTCAAATCAAAAGCATTTTTATTACGTTTAGTAATTAGACCGTCGTATTTACCTAAAACTGCATTTGATAAAACGCTATCATTTTCAAAATCATCAATTATCAATAACTCTTTCGGTGAAAAACGGCAAACTTCGTCATAAATAAGCGCTGATACATCTTGACCGGATACTTCGGTAAGATACGCTTCACCTGTAGAAGCATCAGTAAAACAGACACCTGCTACACCGTCAACAACTGATATAGCACACAAAAAGTTGTTTTTGCCTTCATCCAGCATACTGTCTTCAATAACGGTACCAGGAGTAATAATTCTTATTATATCACGTTTAACAAGACCTTTTGCAGTTGCAGGGTCTTCAACCTGTTCGCAAATAGCAACCCTGTATCCTTTTTCAACAAGACGCTGAATATAAGTTTCGCAAGAATGAAACGGCACACCACACATTGGCGCGCGTTCACTCAAACCGCAATCTTTTCCTGTCAAAACCAAATCAAGTTCACTTGAAGCAGTTTGGGCATCCTCAAAAAACATTTCATAAAAGTCGCCCACACGGAAAAATATAATGCAATCTTTATTTTGCTCTTTAATTTCAAGATACTGTCGCATCATTGGAGACAGTTCTGCCATCGTTTTCACCTACCGTTTTAAATTTTAACTTAAATTAGTGACAACCCGAACAAGAAGAACAACTGCCGGTGCAACCACCTTCGGGTATTTCGCAAGTTTCAGGGTCAGCGCCCTCACTGCACATTTGAATAATTGCCATAACGTCTGCCATCATTTTATCAACACCGAGTTTTGCATCGTTATACGCCTTCATTACTTCATTATTCATAATAGAATCATATATTTCTCTTAATTCAAGATTTGCTTCTCTAAACTTATCATCATCGCGTTCCTCTTGTTCGCCGATGCGTTCAATGTTCATTCTGGCAACGTTAAATTTACCAACCAAATCTTGTAACTCCTCGTTATTATCAAGGGCAAGTTTAGTTCTTGCATATTCAACAAATCTTTCGTCTTTCTGCATTGCAGAACCTAAATTTCTAGCGGCTTTAATTACATCCATTTTTATTCTCCTAATCTTTCGCCTTCCAAAATATTAGAAACAGCGTTTACTTTTACGTTTACAAATTTTCCTAAATCTTCTTCAGTTCCGTCAAACTCGATAACCGCAGTACCGTTAGTATGGCCTGCCATTTTACCTTCAACTCTACCGAAATCATCGCATAACACCCTAAAGGTTTTACCAACAGTTTCGGCGTTTAGTTTTTTGCTGATGATTTCTTGTGTTTTAAGCAATTCATCAAACCATTTACCCTTTTCTTCTCGCGAAATTGGATCGGGAAGTTTTTCTGCGGGAGTGCCGTTACGCGGTGAGAAAATAAAGGTAAACAACGAAGAAAACTCAACGTCCTTCACTAAGGATAAAGTCTCTTTAAAATCTTCGTAAGTCTCTCCCGGAAAACCAACTATAATATCACTGGTAAGGGAAATATCAGGCATTTTTTCTTTTGCCATTTTTATAAGAGAAAGATATTTTTCTCTTGTATACCTTCTATTCATAAGAGAAAGTATTCGGTCACTACCGCTTTGAAAAGGCAGATGTAAATGTCTTGCAACCTTTTTACAGTTAGCCATAGTGTTTAAAAGTTCTTCAGTACAGTCTTTTGGATGAGACGTCATAAATCTAATTCTGAAATCGCCATCTAAATTGTTAATTTTTTGAAGAAGTCCCGAAAAGTTCAGTCCGAAATCACAGCCTGTCCCGTATGAATTTACGTTTTGACCCAAAAGAGTTATATCTTTACATCCGTTAGCAATTAACTCTTTTGCTTCTTTTAAAATATCATCGGGATGACGTGAACGCTCTCTGCCACGAACATACGGAACTATACAGTAACTGCAAAAATTATTGCAACCGTACATAATAGGCAGCCAACCTTTAAACTGACCATCACGTTTTACAGGGATTTCTTCAACTATTTTTTCGCTTTCGCCAATCTCAAAAATTCTTGGAGAACCCGTAAGACGTTTATACAAAAATTCAGGAAGTCTATATTGTACGTGAGTACCAAAAACTATATCGACGTAAGGGTAACTTCTTTTCATTCTGTCTATTACAGTTTCCTGCTGGGCCATACAACCGCAAAGGGCAATTATCATTTCACCATGTCTGCGTTTATAATGTTTCATAGCACCAATATTGCCATATACACGGTCTTCCGCGTGACCTCTTACGGCACAGGTATTAAACAAAACAAAATCAGCACCCTCGGCTTGGTCGGTTAACGAATATCCAACCTGAGTCAACATACCTTTAATGCGTTCTGAATCACTAACGTTTTGTTGACAACCGTAGGTAAATATACATGCAGTCGGTGTTCTGCCGTAAACTCTTTTAAGAAGTCCCGGCAAAAGTGATATATACTGCTTTTGTTCTTCCCTATAGTCCAAAAAATCCAAAAAATTCTACCCCTTTTACATAGTTAAAATTATTATACTATATATTTATAAAATATGCAAGGCAAAAAGATATTTAAATATTATTAAAAAACAAGGCGCAAAAAAAGAAGTTTCAAAAGAAACTTCTTTTCATTTCATCATAAATTCAGCATTATAAAAAGTCGATTTTTTTGATATTTCGGCGTTGAATGTTTCGTACCCCATTTCTTCTGAAAGGGTTTTTGTGTTTGAAAACAAATTCGTACCGAGTCCAAGTCTTTCACCTTTAATTTCGCATCCCATAGCCGCTAAAGTAGACGGTAACATATCCATAGCGGTAAATACTCGATTTTTAGTATTTTGGGGTGTTACTTTAGAGTTGATAAAACAATTATAAACGTGTCTTTCGTATCCTTTTTCAACATTTCGGTTTATATAACCCGAATCCATTGTTAAGTGATCACCAGCAATAACAATAACAGTATTTTCGTAAAATGGCTGTTCTCTAATCCACTCTACAAATTCATAAACCTGTTTTGAAGAACAGGATATGACATTTTCATACTGTTCGCTATACTCATTACCGCACTTTTCACATTTATAACCGTCAATATGGTGCGTATCAACCGTTAAAGTTGTAAACGCAAACGGCTGGTTATTCAGCGAAATTTGAGTTAAAACTTTTTTGGCGTATGTAAATAAATGCATATCTTCCATACCCCACCAAACCGCATAGTCATTCGGCACTATTCCATCGCGACGGGCATCATACAAATCTAGAATATCACCTATTTCGTGATCTAAATAATACCTGTCACGGTTGGCAAAAGCAGCATCGGAACCAAACATAAGTACAGTATTATAACCATTTTCTTTTAAAACGTTTGTGATGCTTTTAGCGCCCCTTAAAAAACTTTCTTTACCGTATGTATTCTCAGCGAACTCGGTTGGTATTTTAAGCGGAATTCCGGCAGTTTGGGCTACTAACGCGCCCATCGTCCAACTGGTACCGTTTGAAGTTTTAAAACCGCCAACATCATTGTTATGAGAAAAATTGACGTTGTCCTTAGCCAATGTGTAAAGTTCGGGAATAGCGTTATACGGCAGTGCACCGCCTTGCTCTTTTCCGAAATAAGTCGTCTCCATTGACTCCAAATAAATATAAATAAGATTTTGTTTGTTTTCAGGAAATATTACAGTTTCACTTGTTGGTGAAACGTACTTTTCTTCAAAAATTTGCGAATATGAAGCGGAACTGACAATATATTCATCAAGACCAACTTTTACCGCTGCAGTAGCCATTAATGCTACCGAAAGAAAAACTGCTATAATCGACGAAAATAAACGATTTATTGGATATAAAGTTATTTTCTTTGTATTGGTATACTTTATTTTAAAAGATTTTTTAGGTGCTAAAAACAAAACCAAAGAGAGTGCCAACGATAAAAGAACAGAAGGAAGTAACGCGCTTTTTAAATAGGCGGTAATGAGTCCGCTTTGAACACCGCCAAGCCCGTTAAAAAGTGTATATAAAATAGAATCAAACCCTAAATCACCGTAGGTAGTTATATACCAACGTGCAGAGTAAAAACAAAGAAAAGATATAAATAGCAATACCGATAGGAGAATTTTGCAAACAATACCTTTCTTTTTATTTTTCCTTTTCATACAACACCTCAATATAAGAAAAATGATTATAATTTTAGTATACAGTATCTTCTTTTGTCCAATTTTTCAATACTTCACACATATCTTCTGCAACCGCCTTAGCGCCTTCAAGATTGTGTTCAAAATAATTTCCACATTCAATTTTAGTGGTTCCCGGTATTTTACCATTAAAGTCTTTGATAAACTTAAAAGAATTTCTTACAAGTTCTATTGCTTTTTCAACAGAAACACTATTGCGCAGAAGCAGATAAAAACCTGTACGGCAACCCATCGGACCTACGTAAATAACGCTATCTTTATATTCGCTATTACGCGCAAAAGTAGCAAATAAATGTTCAAAAGTATGCATAGAGGCATTTTCGAGATAATCTCCACCGTTTGGTTTTTTCATTCGTATATCATAAGTAACCACATCGCCGTCTATACGCGAAATATACATACCTTTTGTAAGTTTGTTGTGGTCAACCGCAAAACTCGCAATTCTCTCCATAAATACACCTCAATTAGTCAAACATAGGAGTAGAAAGATATCTATCTCCCGTATCCGGAAGTAATACAACAATTTTTTTGTTTTTAAATTCAGAACTCTCGGCAATAAGCAACGCCGCATGCATTGCTGCGCCCGAAGAAATTCCTACCAACAAACCGTTTTCACGTGCAAGTTTTTTAGACGCTTTATACGCATCTTCGCCTTTAACTGTAACGATTTTATCAATTAATTTTACGTCTAAAACTTCAGGAATAAAATTGGCGCCAATTCCCTGTATACAATGTGAACCTGAAACACCTTTTGAAAGTAGCGGTGAATCGTGCGGTTCAACGGCAACTATTTGAATATTATTGTTTTTTTCTTTCAAATATTTTGCAGTGCCGGTAATAGTACCGCCTGTACCTACACCAGCAACAAAAACATCAACAAGCCCGTCGGTATCATTAAATATTTCAGGACCTGTGGTTTCGTAATGCGCAAGTGCATTGGCGCTATTATAGAACTGCCCTGCTATAAAACTGTTTTCAGTATTTTTTGCAATTTCTTCTGCTTTCTTAACGGCACCAGACATACCTAAAGTTCCGTCAGTTAAAACAATTTCAGCGCCGTAAGCAGCAAGAAGTTTTCGTCTTTCAATACTCATTGTTTCGGGCATAGTAAGAATTACCTTATATCCCCTAACGGCAGCAACAGCCGCCAGGCCTATTCCCGTATTGCCGCTTGTAGGTTCTATGATTACCGAGCCTTTTTTCAAATGCCCCTTTTTTTCTGCGTCGTTAATCATATAAAGTGCAGCTCTATCCTTAACACTTCCTGCAGGGTTAAGATATTCGAGTTTAGCGTAAAGATTGTCTTTAATTTTTAAAAGCGGTGTATTACCGATAATATTTGTTATATCGTCAAAGATTCTCAAAATTATTCCTCATTTCATTAACATTTTAATTTAATAAAACTGTAATGTCAATATATTAGATAATGGAAATAACTTTATAACCTGCATTTTCAATCACTTTAACAAATACGCTATCATCGACATTTTCTTTAAGACTTAAAACCGCCACTCCCTCTTTATGACTTACTTCTGCTTTTTCTACAACATTTAACTGCTCAAGAATTTCTTTAACTCTTGCCTCACAGTGAGGACACATCATACCTTCAATATTAATTGTTTTCATAGTATTTTTCTCCTTATTTAAGTTAATTTTCGCAAAATTCAAGCGTAATGCGTTAGTAACTACGCAAAAACTTGATAAACTCATCATTAATGCGGCTAACATTGGACTAATACCAATGTTAAAATAAGGTATAAGAACACCTGCCGCCAAGGGAATTCCGATAATATTATAAATAAACGCCCAAAACAGATTTTCTTTAATATTCACTAAAACTTTTTTACTAAGAGTTATAGCAGCAGAAACATCACTGATTTTATTATGAATAAGAACTATCTGTGCGCTTTCTCCTGCTATATCGGTACCTGATGAAAGTGCAACTGAAGTATCGGCGCTGACAAGCGCAGGGGCGTCATTTATTCCGTCACCTACCATCATAACCTTTCCTTCTTTTTTAAGTGCGTTAATTACCTGTTCTTTTTGATCGGGATAAACACCTGCATAGATTTCTTTAATACCAACCTTTTCAGCAATAGCACTAGCGCTTAAATTATTGTCACCCGTAAGCATTATTACTCTTTTTCCCGATTTTTTAAGAGCATTAATTGCCGAAACGCTTTCTTCTCTTACTTTATCAGCAACAGAAATAATCCCTATTAATCTGCCGTCAAAACCAAAATAAATTGGTGTTTGAGCTTTTAAGGACATATTATCAGCTATCTTCTTTTGTTCTTCACTAATTTTGCAAAATTCGCTTACAAATTCTAGTTTGCCACCTATAATAGTTTTGCCGTTTATTAAAGCCGAAACGCCATTACCAACGTGAGTTGCATATTTTTGGACATCTAAAAGAGTAATGTTTTCATCTGCAGCCTTTTTAACTATAGCTAGCGATAAGGGATGTTCGCTTTTTGCCTCAACCGAAGCGGCAAAGGTTAGAAATTGAGGAAAATCAAAATCTACCACTTTAACAACTTCAGGGGTTCCGTAGGTAATCGTTCCCGTTTTATCAAATACTATTATATCGGTTTTTCCTGCATTTTCTAAAGCCTCTGCATTTTTAAACAAAATTCCCTTTTTAGCGCCAACTCCATTGCCAACCATAATAGCAACGGGAGTAGCAAGACCCAAAGAACAGGGACAACTAATGACCAAAACGGAAACGCCGCGAAGTAAAGCATATCCGAAATTTGCACCGCTAAAAATCCATATCAAAGTTGTAATAATAGCTATAGTTATCACAATAGGCACAAAAACACCCGAAATTTTGTCGGCAATTCTACCAATTGGAGCCTTAGAAGCAGATGCATCACCTACGATTTTTATTATTTTAGCAAAGGCAGTATCTTCCCCCACTTTTTGCGCTTTGCATTTTAAAAATCCAGAACGACAAATCGTAGCGGCGTGAACTAAATCTCCCACCGTTTTATCAACAAAATTACTTTCACCCGTTAAGGTTGCCTCATCTACAGCGGCAACACCTTCAACAACAATTGCATCTACGGGAATACTTTCACCTGCTCTAATTATAATAACGTCCCCAACCTTAACATCTTGAACGTCAACAAGCGTTTCGATTCCGTCAACATCCAAATTTGCAGTTTTAGGCGAAAGTTTCATAAGACCGTTTAATGCTTCAAGGGTTTTACCTTTACTTTTCGCTTCTAACAGTTTGCCAACAGTTATAAGTGTTAAAATCATCGCTGCAGATTCAAAATACAAATTATGAATTAAATGTTCGCCACCCACTATAAGAATTACCAAACTGTATGCAAAAGCGGCAAAAGAACCTAGCGCAACTAACGTATCCATATTAGGAGAAAGTTTTACTACACCTTTAAAACCATTAACAAAAAATTTATTATTAATGCACATTACTACAAAGGTTAAAATCAACTGCGCAATACCTATATAGGTTGTATTAGTACTTAAAAAATTTGGTAGCGGAAAATTCCACATAGCATAACCCATTGAAAGATACATTAGAATAATTGTAAATAAAAGAGAAAAAATAAATCGAACAACTAAACCTCTAATATCACTTTCAACTTTTTTTGTATCATTAGATTTAACACCGTATGCAACCGCTTTATAGCCTGCTTTATTCACGGCAGAAATGATTTTACTATCACTAACGTTACCTTTGACAGTCATAGAACCTGTAAGCAAGTTTACGTTACACGTTTCAATACCATCAAGATTTTTTACGGTTTTTTCCACCCTAGCGCTACAAGCGGCGCAACTCATTCCGTAAACGTTGAATTTTCTCATAAAAATGCCTCTTAATGTTTTTATAGTTAATATAATTATATATCTTTATTTGATATCGGTCAATAAATTTTTATATTGAAATAGCGACATACTTATAGTAAAATAAAATTGGAGTTGGTTGTATGATAGAAGAATTTTCTCGTACCGAAAAGGTGATCGGCGCTGATGCCGTAACAAATCTAAACAACGCAAAAGTCGCTGTTTTCGGTGTTGGTGGTGTGGGTGGTCACGCTGCTGAAGCGCTTGTCAGAGCAGGAATAGGTCGCATAGACCTTATTGATTTTGACACAGTATCAGTTTCTAATATCAATAGACAAATCGTAGCCCTACACAGTACGGTCGGAAAGAAAAAAGTTGACGTATTAAAGGCGCGTTTCTTAGACATAAATAATAGCCTTTGCATAAATACTTACGATATTTTTTATAATGAAGAAACCGATCATTTAATAAATCTTGTCGACTACGATTATATAATAGACGCTATTGACAGTGTTTCCGCTAAAGTTCATCTTATTAAAAGCGCATACGAACAAAACGTTAAAATAATCAGCAGTATGGGCACAGGAAACAAACTTGACGCAACATCATTTAAAGTAACCGACATATTTAAAACGTCAGTTTGTCCGCTCGCCAAAATAATGCGTTATGAACTTAAAAAAATAGGCGTCAAAAGATTGAAATGCGTTTATTCCGAAGAACTTCCGACTATAAAAGCAACGCCACCCGGCAGTATGCCTTACGTTCCTGCAGTTGCCGGTCTTATATTAGCGGGAGAAGTTATTAAAGATATTATAAAAAAATAAAATAGGAGTCTTACGACTCCTATTTTTTTTTTAAAACTATTTTTTACATCCTAAAATGTTGTTATGCATCAACCAAATTTTAAGAGAATCAGACCACTGACCTACCGATAAATTATCACGGGCAAGACCAAGTCCGTGAGGACCGTTCTGATAAATATGCATTTCACACTGAATACCGAAATCCTTTAATTTCCAAGCATAAGCAAGACTGTTTTTAACGTTAACATTGCCATCGTCAAAGGTATGCCAAATAAATGCTTTAGGTGTTTTTTCGCTAACTCTGTTATAAGCGCTCAAATAATCTACTAACTCCTCTTCTTCGCTAACGTCTCCAAGTAAATTCTTCATACTACCAACGTGGCCAAAAGACTTAAGACCAATTACAGGATAACAAAGTATTTGGAAATTAGGTATAAAATCAACAGCATCAATTTCATCTTTCGATTCTAAAACGCAGCTAAAATCATCAAAGCAAGTGCTGACGGTAGCGGCAAGATGTCCGCCTGCAGACGAACCCATTACACCAACTTTTTCGGGATCAATACCATATTTTTCTGCGTTATAACGAACGTATTGTACGGCACGTCTTGCATCTAAAAGCGGTAATGGATGTCTGTGAGGAGCAACTCTGTATTCGCAAACAAATGCGTTCATTCCAAGCGTATTGAAATATTCTGCGTAACCCTGACCCTCGTGAGGAGCGCGTATTCTATATCCGCCGCCGGGAAAAATTACAACGGTGGCATCGCTGATTTTTTTAATAGCGGGATAGAATTCCAGTATAGGCTCTTCCTCGCATAATCCCGGAACGTTTTCCCAAAGTTTAATTTTTTCCATCATAATATAACACTTACTTTTCGGTTGATTTTTATACTATCATTCGTTACTTTGCAGTTATAAGCCAAAATATTCACACCATTTTCATTAGCCTCTCTTAGAGCCAACGAAAACTCTTTGTGCATTTTTCGGTTTGGTGAAAATTTTGAAACACCGTCCATTTGAATAACGAAAAATACATAGGCTTCATACCCTTGCTTTTTAGCCTCAATAAGTTCACGTAAATGTTTAACGCCCCTCTCGGTTGGCGCATCGGGAAACAAAGCGAGTCCATCATTTTCAAGGGTTACACCTTTGACTTCAATAAATGCTTTTCGGTCACCATCCGTAACCAAAATATCAAATCTTGAATTTTCAAAGATAACTTCCCTTTTTATAGTCGCATTTTCAGAAAAAATTTGACAACTTTTAAGGAATTCACAAACAACACTATTAGGAATTTGTGAATCCATATTTATCAGAATTTTTTTACCATTATTAATTCGCTTTTCAACGGCAATAAGGTCATAAGCAGTTTTTCTGTTAAGATTATCACTAACAGCCAAATAAACTGTAGCGCCTTCTATAAGCAACTCCTTGCATCTTCCGGTGTTTTTAACGTGAACGGTTTCTTCAACTCCGTTAATATTAACTTTTGCAATAAATCTGTTTGGACGGCTTATAAAATAGCCTTTAACAATGTTTTGGTATTTCATAATTTAAATATATCACAACACCTATTATTTAGCAAGAAAAAAAGCGTCTTAAAGACGCTTTTTTCAATCATTATAATGTTTATAACCCGGATGTTTACCGGTAACTTTATAGTAATTTTCTCTTAAATCGAGAAGTTTATCAATCTGAGGCTTTTCAATTTCCTTTGCGCCACCGAGCAAATGAGCGGTAAGAGAAATTTTAGCAAAAAGTTCAAGAGTTTCCATACGATAGTATGCGGTAATCAAATCACAACCAACAGTTAAAGCGCCGTGGTTTTTAAGAAGAAGTACGTCGTGCTCTTTAAGATAAGGAGCAATTGCTTCAGGCACTTCATTTGTACTGGGAGTACCGTAAGGAGTAAGAGGAATAGAACCAATAGCAATAACTGTTTCTATCATTGAATATTCATCCATACTTTTACCCGCTACTGCATAACCCGTTGCTGTGGGAGGATGAGCGTGAACTACAGCGCCAACGTCCTCTCTTTCTTTATAACAACGAAGATGCATTTTAATTTCACTACTGGGCTTATAACCTGCCTCACCGGAAATAACTTCACCTTTATCATTAATGATTACAAGCTTATCGGGTGTTATAAAACTCTTGCTTATTCCCGTAGGAGTAGCAAGAAAATTACCGTCGGGAAGTTTTACCGACACGTTTCCATCATTAGCAGCAACCCATCCGAGTTGCCACATTTTATGGCAGACATCACAAATCTGCTCTCTAATTTCCATATATTCCATAATTTTTACAACCTTTCTGCCCATTCAATTATGGGAGTATTATCTTCTAACGAATGCGGATGATGGTCACATCCAACCTTAAGAATTTCCTTAAATTCAACACCGCTATTGCGATACTTTTCAGCAAATACAGCTCCGTTTTCATCATAAGGTACAACCGTATCGCTATCGCCGCATACCAAAAATACAGGGATTTTGTTTTTAATCAAATCATCAACTCTGTCAATTGGATGATTGCGATAGTTAATAAGATCTTTAAGGGTCATACCCGTAGCATTAGTGAACTCTTCTACAAACCCACTGTTATTTCTTCCGACCGCAAAAGGACAAGAAAGCAAATTCATAACAGGCGCATCAACATAGATACCCTTAACGTATTCGGGGTATCTTGCGCCAAAATAAACAGCCTGCATACCACCGCATGACATACCAACAAGTACGCATTTTTTATTTAGTTTAAATTCTTTAATAAGAAAATCGCAAAATTTGGCTTGTCTTTCGATATCAGCTTCGCAGGACCATCTTGTATTATTGCTTACGTAAGCAAGATGCCATCCTTTTTTTAGCATTGAGTTTTGAAAATCAGGAAAAGCCCAAAAATATTCGGTTTTAAACAACCAAGGATTTCCGTCGGCAGGTTTATTTGGAGCACATACAATAGCGTTTTTACCATCGAACTCAAATTGATAAATTTTAAATCCGTCTTGTTCGGTAATATTATACTCCATTACTTTACTACACCCTTCTGCAGCATTATATTTGCATAAAGCGCAGATTCACCCGTTGCAATAATTGCATAAGCTTTTTTTGCTTCTTCATAAAAAGCAAAGCGCTCAATTTCTCCCATAATGTTTTCTTTACCCTGAACGTCTTTAATTATTTTTGCATACTCATCCCAGATAGGAGTTTCAACGTTATCACCTGGTGTTACCTGCATTAATGATACAGGCTTTTCAACGTAGGTATCAAGAGGAAACAATTTAAGAACCGCTTCTAAAACCTCACAAGCTCCGTGACCGTCCATACGTATTACTTTAGCGTTTTTACCAATGCTCTCGGCAGGAAAATTTCCGTCAGCAATAACTATTTTATCGCTGTGTCCCATTTCGCAAAGAACCTTTAAAAGTTCGGGAGAAAGAATTTTAGGAATTCCAAGTAACATAATAATCACCGTATCTTCTAATCGGGAAAAGGATCGCCCCTTTTCCCGATTTTCAAATTTTATTTATAAAGAGGGCCGTAAGCAGCGCAAGCTCTGTAATCCTGACCTTCTTTATCCATACCAAACGCATTCCAAGAGGCAGGACGGAAAATCTTTTCTTCGGGAACGTTATGCATACAAACCGGAATACGAAGCATTGAGCACATAGTAATAAGGTCGGCACCGATATGACCATAGGAAATAGCGCCGTGGTTAGCACCCCAGTTATTCATTACATCATAAGCGGATTTAAAAGCACCTTCACCTGTAAGTCTTGGAGCAAACCAAGTACAAGGCCAAGTATAGTCAGTTCTCTTCCAAAGTGTATCGCTAACTTCTTCAGGAAGATGAACAGTCCAACCTTCAGCAATTTGAAGCACAGGGCCTAAACCTTTTACTAGGTTAAGTCTTATCATTGTAACCGGCATTTCTGCTTTAGTTTCAAAACGTGAAGAATAACCACCGCCACGGAAATAACCAAGGTCAGCAAAGTTCCATGTAGTATTTTCCATAATAGCCTTTTGGTCTTCTTCGGTAATGTTGTACCACTCTTTCATAACTGCGTTGCCGTTTTCATCTTTTGCAGCAGCATTGGCATCAAGACAACAAGCACCGGAATTAATAAGATGGATAAATCCGTCTGCTTCTTTTGCTTTGCCTTCGATTTCGTAACCGGTAACACGTTTTACCGATTCACCGTTCCAACAGGTACGAACGTCTGCAAACATTTGAGCGCGGTTGGTCAACAATTTCATAAACAACATACCAATGCCGTTAAGCACATCATTTTCAGTTGCCAAAATATACGGTTCTCTTGCGCCGTTCCAGTCGAAAGAAGTATTAAGCATTGATTCAGGGAAGTCGCAATTGGGATAAAAATCGGTCCACTGACGCTGACCTTGGAAACCGGCAGCAATAGCATTATGACCAACCATTTCTTCTTCGCAACCTTCAGGAAGATTTTTGTTGCCGTTCATAAGGTCTTTGATGATAACCATCATTTTAACAACAAATTCCCACTGAGCGTCTTTTTCTTCACGGGTCTTCTGCATATCTTCAGGGTTTTTATCAAAGCCTTCAATACAGTATTTTTTAGCCCAAGCAAGTGCTTTTTGGAATTCTGCTTCGTCGTAAATGCCCTCGCTCATTCTTCTGATAACTTCTACTTCGTCAACAGATTCAACGCGCATTCCAAGGTATTCCTCAATAAATTCAGGGGAAATAATAGAACCGCCGATACCCATACAAATTGAGCCAATTTGCAAATAAGATTTTCCGCGCATAGTAGCAACAGCAACAGCGGCACGTGCAAAACGTAAAATCTTTTCTGCTACGTCTTCAGGAATTTCAGTATCATCAGCGTCTTTAACGTCATTGCCGTAAATTCCAAATGCAGGTAATCCTTTTTGAGCGTGAGTAGCAAGAACGGATGCAAGATAAACCGCACCCGGACGTTCGGTACCGTTAAATCCCCATACACCTTTTATGGTAAGTGGATCCATATCCATTGTTTCAGCACCGTAACACCAACAAGGAGTAACTGTAAGTGTTATATCAACACCCGCTTTTTTAAATTTATCAGCGCAAGCAGCAGCCTCTGCTACTCTACCGATTGTGGTGTCAGCAATTATAACCTTTACCTGTTCGCCATTCGAATACATAAGATTTTCGCTAATAAGTTTTGCTGCACTCTTTGCCATATTCATAGTTTGAACTTCGAGACTCTCTCTAACTTTTAGAGGACCTCTTCTGCCATCAATTGTAGGACGAATACCTATTACAGGATAATCACCTATAAGTCTATTTTGTGCCATATTGTTACCTCCCAATATATTTTAAATTTTATAATTGAATTATATTTCCTTTTATGATAAAATACAAGTGCATTTTAGCATTAGAATTTGTACAATAGTCACTTTTACGGAGTTTTTTATGAAAGATATACAGTTTAACGAAAGAAAACAGCACGGTCTGCCCGAATTTCCTTTTCAGTACTACTATATTGATGCAAATCACCCGCAATACGTAATGCCTCTTCATTGGCACGGCGAGTTTGAAATTATACGAGTAATCAGCGGCAGTTTTGAACTATACGTCGATAATAGACTTATAACTCTCAACCGCGGAGAATGTGCAATAATCAACTGTACTGCTATGCATCGTGGAATTCCAAAAGACTGTGTATATGAATGTATCGTTTTCAGTCTTTCAATGCTTTATAAAAAGAGTAATGATGCAATTCGAAAATACCTAAGACCTATCGCCCATCGCAATGTAAGCGTTAGTGAAATTCCTGACATAAAAACAAAAGAACTAATTAATTTAATATTCGAAACTTCTGCTAAACAAACTAATATGTACGAACTGGAAATTCACAGTCTATTATATAAATTATTTTTAAGTTTATATGATAACGATTTGATAATCTACAAAGAAAGACATCAAAATCAAAAACAAATAGAAAAAATCGGCGAACTGCTTCACTGGATAGATAAAAACTATGCCGAAAACATAAATTTGGAAATATTGTCAGAAATATGCGGACTTAACCAAAAATACCTTTGCAGATTTTTCAAGGAATATACAGGCAGAACACCCATTGATTACATAAATAACTTACGAATAGATGCCGCTTGTTATGAAATGAAAAATAGTGGTCTTACCGTAACTGAAGCGGCTATGGAATGTGGATTTAACAGTATAAGTTACTTTTCGAAAGCATTTAAAAAATACAAAAACATTACCCCTAGCGAATATAAGGAAAATAGCATATAAAATACACCTTGGCAATTTACCAAGGTGTATTTTATATCATTTAGAGTATTTTTCTCTAAACGTTAAAGTTGCCTCTTCCTAAAATTTTTAATTATTAACAAAATCTAAAAATCCGTCATCGTAAATTATATCATCAACATCCGGCAAAATCACTTTTGTTATACCTTTGATATACTTAAAAGTAGTCACATTTACGCGTTTAACTTTTTTATTATCAATTGTTTTCGGAATAGTTATTTCGCCATTACCCACATCACCCATAAAGTGAACGATTTCTATACCATCACAGTACGGAATTGCTCTCCAACCACCATAAACGTATGATTTTTCGCCCGTTACGGCTTCATGAGCAATATTTCGAAGAATCACACAATCTTCTTCAGTCAAAACACCTTTCGGATAATAGGTTGATTTTCGAGTATCAAATCCAAATATTTTTTCAAGCCATACACAACTTGCAATATATCTGCCTCTATTATTCAAGTGGTCGATATTATCGGTATAAAGAGCGCGATTTTCACAATGCTTTGCTGCATTTTCATCACTTGAATCAGGATAAAGTTTAGAATATCCTAAATTGTAACTATCAGAATATCCGTATTCATCCTTTGCAAGTTGAACTGCCTTTCCTACGGGAATTATTCCGGTTTCTTTGTCTATTCCAAGCATATCAGCAGCCTGCTCATATGCTTTTTCCATAAGTAAGAACATTTCACGGCTGTTATTATATGTGGTAGCCCACCATTCAGTACCTTCTGTAGCACTTTTATGAGAAAAACCCCAAGTTTGGTGTATCAAAATTTTCGCATTGGGCTGATGTATTTTAATAATATCATAAATATCAGTAAGCCAAGGCTGTTCTTTAGTCCAATAGGTAGAAAATAATGTCGCCCTCGCCGGCGCCTGTTGAATTGTAATATAATCATAGTCACACAATTTAAACACATTTTTCATAGTATCCAAACCGGCACCGGTTATATTTACGGCATCAACATAAAATTTATACGCCTTTGTATCGTTTTTATAAAACTGTACGTGACGCTCTAAAGGGCAACCTGCTTGGTAAAGACTAGTTGCCGAAATGTCTGAGCCCATACT
Organism: Acutalibacteraceae bacterium; assembly: GCA_045648445.1. GTDB lineage: Bacteria > Bacillota > Clostridia > Oscillospirales > Acutalibacteraceae > SIG607. The sequence goes on along the minus strand of JAZRNY010000009.1, from coordinate 36,802 downwards.
TTCCGCAATACGAGAAATATAAAAAACAGCATTATTAGAATAACTATTGCCTATAGCCAAAATTTTACAACTCATAACTTCACACCATAATATAATAAATTTGTTTTATTATACCATACTCATTTGTTTTGTAAATGCACTTATATATAAAACATAGGTATATTTTTGCAAAAAACTCTGTGTTATTCACACAGAGTTTTTGTTATTTCTCCGCAGTTTTCAAGTACTAAGTCCGGCTTGTCAATACTTTTTTCAAGTATTTCATAAGTAGTTTCTCCACTCATCACCAAAATGCTTAGCACCCCAGCGTTAAGACCGCTTTTCACGTCAGTATAAATTCTATCGCCTACAACCGCTGTTTCTTCCTTGCCATACCCCGTTCTATCCATTGCAAGATATGGCATTATCGGTTCCGGTTTGCCAACTAATTCAGGTCTTCTTCCTGTACAATTATAAATCATATCGCAAAAACTTCCGCAATCAGGAACACTTCCAAACTCAGTAGGACAAACAACGTCTAAGTTTGTTGCAACATATTTTATATTATCCTTAGTTAAAAGTATTTCACAAACATCGTGAAGTTTTTTAAAAGTGAGTTCGGTGTCATTACCCATAACTATAAGTGTTGTTTCATCAACATTTTCAGTTAGCGTGAAACCTTCCTTAACAAATTCTTCTTTTAACGATGCAGTTCCGCAAACGTAAATTTTTTCATTGGGATATTTGTTTTTTAAATAATAGGAAGTCGCTTGTGAAGAGGTAATAAATTCGTCTGCTGTAGCCTCTATTCCCAAGTTGTTTAGTTTCTTTATATAATCCTTAACACTTTTAGAAGAATTATTAGTCATATACATATACATGCCACCGCTGTTTTTTATGGTAGTTAATAACTCTTTGGTAAATGGATAAAGTTTGTTTCCAAGATAAAGTGTTCCATCCATATCAAAAAGATACAGTTTGATTTTTTTAAGCCTTTCCATTATAAATTTCCTCTGCTTTTCTAAATATTTCTTTAATTTCGTCATGGTCAATTTTGATTTTACTAAGTTTTGGCATACCCCATATATCAAAATACTTCGGTCCAATCCAATAAGAGTACGGTGTATGTTTAAAAACGCCCTCTAACGTAGTTAAACATGCCTTTTTCGGTTTCATAAAAATAATTTTCATAGGGTATTTGATAATTGCATAAATGAGTTTAGGAAAATGATTGGTTATGCCTGTAAAAGTAATACCCGGATGGACGATACTCAACAATTCTTGTTCATTTTTAAAAAGTTCGTAAAGAGAAAACATAAGAAAACGTTTTGCATTACCGTAAACAAGACTTGCTTTATTACGTGTTCTGAAATCAAAATCGTTTATATCGGTTTTACTGTATCTGTGCGCTATACTTCCCGTAGCAATTATCCTACCGCCGTTTTCTCTTATCTTGGGCGCAAGTTTTTTAATCATATAATAAGGAGATATAAAGTTAATATGAAATACGTTATCATAACCGTTACGGGTTATAAAACGCGGAATGCTATATGCCCCGGCATTATGTATGAAATAATCTATATCTAATTCTAAAAGTTCTATAGTAGCTTTTTTTACGCTTTCGATATCAGACATATCTGCTGTAACGTGAAAAATTTGAGCGTTACCAAACTCTTTTAATAAATTATCTTTTAAAGCGAGAGATTTTTCTTTATTGCGGTCAATAAGAATTAAATTAGCCCCACATTTAAGAAGTTCTCGGCAAAGAGGAATACCTATACCTCCGGTACTACCGGTTACAGCAACAGTTTTACCAGTAATTTTCATAAAAAACGTCCTTTAACTCAAAAAAGCGAGAAAAGAAAACAAAATACTCCCTTTCCTCGCTATTAAATATTATAAATTCATTATCGACTTTGTCAAGTCATTTAAATTAAAAACATTGCAATAAGTATTGTGCACAAATAAATTCTATTTGTGCAAGCCGATAAAATCGGCTTGTAGAAGAGCTAAAAAGCGCTTCGACAAACTATAATCATTATAAAATTAAAGAAGTTCTCTTCTTAATTGCTCGGCAGATTTAAGTGACAAATAAGATGGAGCAATATCAAACACAGTTTTACAACCAAAAGATTTTTCCAAAGAAAGTTTGTATACAGCGCGTGCGTATGCAGCAATTACGCTTGCAGTAAATTCAGGATTAGAATCAAGTTTAAGACTGTATTCAATAATATGACTGTTTTCATTATTAAAGCCTGTTTTACCGCTTCTGATTACAAAACCGCCGTGCGCAATACCACTATGATTACGTTTCATTTCATCTTCATCAATAAAATTCACAATAGTATCGTAATCAGCAAAATAGTTGGGCATAGTTTTGATTTCATTTTCAATTCTTTCTTTATCTGCGCCTTCTTCAACCACCACAAAACATTCTCTTAAATGTTTGTCTCTGGTAGTAAACTCAGGATTAGCACCGCTTCTTACTAATGATAATGCATCATCCTTAGGAATTGTATACTGTCTTGCATCTTTAACGCCATTAATTCTTCTTATAGCATCGGAATGTCCTTGGCTAACACCTTTGCCCCAAAAAGTATAATCTTTTCCATCGGGCAGTACACACTCAGCATAAAGACGATTAAGAGAAAACATACCCGGATCCCATCCGGCAGAAATAAGTGCTGTTTTTTTGCCCTTCTTTGCCGCTGCGTTCACATTTTCAAAATGAATAGGTATTTTAGCGTGAGTATCAAAACTATCAACTACGTTAAAAAATCGGGCAAGTTCAGGGGTTTGCTCGGGCAAATCGGTTGCACTACCACCACAAAGCACCATGACGTCAACTTTGTTTTTCCAGTTTTTAACTTCACTAACGTGAACTACCGGAACATTTTCAGTTTTAATTGTAAGGTTTTCAGGATTTCTACGAGTAAAAACAGCAACCAGTTCCATATCGGAATTTTTTCGAATAGCCGCTTCAATACCTCTGCCTAAATTTCCGTAACCGAAAATACCTATACGTATCATATAAATTTCTCCTTATCTTTTTTTTAAAGATTAAATACTTACTAAAAATCAGGAATCAATTCGGTAGTAGCGCTGTTTCTTTCCTGAATATATACGTTTTCAAAATTTTTATTCATAACAAACGTCAGTACCTTTTCGTATTCGCGATTTGTAATTTTTCTGTTGATTTCGGGATAATTTTCTGCTTTTGCCAAGGGAACGTACTGCGACATAATGCTAAGCACGGCGTCAGGTGTGTTCTCACTGAACCAATCGACTACTTTTATCGCTTCTTTCGTTGAAAGAGGCAATACAAGATGGCGAACGATAAGTCCCTTTTGCATAATACCTTTTTCATCAAACTGTGGTTTGCCCGTTAAAGAATATGCAGTTTTTATCGCTTTTTGAGCGTTTTCAAAATAATCTGCGGCACCACTGTATTTTAAAGATTTTTCGCTACTAACATATTTTAAATCCATTAAATAAATATCAAAAATATTTTCGTTAATAACGGAAAAATCATCATATCCGGAACTGTTATACACAAGTGGGATTTTTGGACGGTAAATATTAAGCGCTTCTTTTATTGCCCAAATAAAATGAGTAGGATTAACAAGATTAATATTATGAGCGCCCATTTCTTCAAGTTCTTTAAAAATCTCGGCAAGACGCGTTGGTGTTATTCTTTCACCTTTTCGTTTGTGGCTTATTTCCTCATTCTGACAAAAAACACAGTTTAAACTGCAGGACGAAAAGAAAACAGTACCGCTCCCATTTTCACCGCTAATTGAGGGTTCTTCGCCGAAATGAAGCATATATTTCGCAACGACGGGATATAATGGCATACCGCAATATCCGTTTCCTATAAACTCATTACGTTCTGCGTTACACCGTCTCGGGCACTGGTTGCACAGCATTTTCATCCTTCTTTTCTACCGCTTTTGGTTCAAGTATTTTCTTTTTAACCAAAAGGTCGTCAAAAGTCTTTTTAAATGACACTCTGCCTATAAACATTCTTTTACATTCACTACATCTGAAATTAGCAGAAAACCATCCGTTTCTATATTTCCAACCCGTAACGCATTTTGCAGTATTATTGCATTTGTCACATATAAAAACAAGGTGTTCAGGCTTAATTTTATCATCTTTAATATTAGATAGTGTATAAGATTTAAAGGATAAGCGTCTGAAAAATTCGGGATTAGCAGCATCTTTAATATAGTTTTGCATTTTATCACTGTTATAAAAACGCTTTAATAACGCTACCGACAATAGACAATCGTCTTTAGCATTATGAAGTTCTAATCCCTCCGCCGATATTCCTAAAAGTTCAGCTGCATTTGAAAGAGAAATCTGAGATTTAAGTTCAAAACCGACGCTTCGCATTTCATTTTGAACGTAACTTTGCAAATCTGCATACTTTTCAATATGAAAACGCGTTGAAGGAGTTAACAAATATCTGCAATTTTCAATAATAGTATACAGGTCACTTGTACTCCACGTCATCGTAAGAGTATCTTTCCCTGCCCAGTTATTATACGCTTCAACGGCATTAACAAGCGGAACGCCTTTTCGCATTTCATCACTTGTAATACCTGTTAACTCAACAAAACGTCTGGTAAGTTTTTTTGAAAGCGCACTTTTAACCATAACCGAAAAGGTCTCTACAATATTGCATTGACTATCAAGTTTAACTGCACCTATTTGTATAATTTGATTTATGAATTTTTGATTTTTAACGCTGTATGCGCTATCCCATTCAAGATCAAGAATTATAATATTCATTATTTTTTGTTTCTCGATTCCGCCTTCATACGAAGTTCTTTATTAAGAATTCGTTTACGAAGTCTGATATTTTTAGGAGTAATTTCAACCAATTCATCAGTTTTAATAAATTCTAAGGACTGTTCAAGACTTAAAACAGAATGTGGAACAAGCCTTAAAGCATCATCGCTACCTGCCGCACGGGTATTTGTAAGTTGTTTTTTCTTACATACGTTACAAACAATATCTTCATTTTTGGGATTTTCGCCAACAATCATACCTTCATATACAGGTACACCCGGACCTATAAATAATCTGCCACGGCTTTGCGTATTAAATAAACCGTAGCCGGTAGATTCGCCGTCTTCATGAACTATAATAGAACCCGTGTTTCTTTGTTCGATTTCGCCCTTAAATGGTTCATAACTTGAAAACACATGGCTCATAATACCATTACCGTTAGTATCGGTCATAAATTGACTTCTATATCCAAGTAGTCCACGGGAAGGAATTAAAAATTCAAGGTGTGAAGAACCGCCTTCACGGGTACCCATATTTTTAATTTCTGCTTTTCTGGTACCGAGTCTTTCCATAACGGCTCCAACGTATTCTTCGGGAACCTCAATCATAAGAAGCTCAATAGGTTCAAGCAATACGCCATCCTCGTGCTTATAAATAACCTCGGGAGGAGAAACCTGAAATTCATAGCCCTGTCTTCTCATAGTTTCAATAAGAATGGAAAGATGGAGTTCACCTCTGCCCGACACCTTAAAGGTATCTGCCGAATCGGTTTCTTCAACACGAAGGCTGACGTTGGTTTCAACCTCTTTGAAAAGGCGGTCACGAAGATTACGGGAGGTAACGAATTTACCGTCTTTTCCTGCAAAGGGAGAATTATTTACCATAAAGTTCATTGAAAGAGTAGGCTCGTCTATTTTAACGAAAGGCAATGGCTCAACGCAACTTGGACTGCAGGCAGTTTCACCTATGTTAAGGTCGTTTACACCTGCAACTTGAATTAAATCGCCAACCTTTGCGCTTTCACATTCTATACGACGAAGACCTTCAATCATAAACAGTTTTGCAATACGGGTAGTAGTTGTTGTTCCATCGCGGTGCGAAAGTACAACCGTTTCACCGCTTTTAACGGTACCGCGTTCAACTCTGCCTACGCCTATTCTGCCAAGATATTCGTCATATTCAATATTTGAAAAAAGTATTTGTAAAGGTTTATCAATTTCGCCTTCGGGGGCATCAATTTCTTTAACTATTGTGTCAAACAATGGCTGTAAATCAGTACCGGGTGTTTCGTCAAAGGAAGCGTAACCGTCTCTGCCCGAAGCATATACTACCGGGAATTCTATCTGGTTGTCATCGGCGCCAAGTTCGATAAACAAATCAAGCACTTCGTCAACAACTTCAGCAGGACGAGCCATAGGTCTGTCAATTTTGTTTACTACAACGATAGCCTTTTTACCAAGAGCCAATGCTTTTTTAAGAACGAAACGAGTTTGAGGCATACAACCTTCAAAAGCATCTACCAAAAGTACAACGCCATCTACCATCATTAAAATACGTTCAACCTCACCGCCGAAATCAGCATGTCCGGGAGTGTCAACGATATTAATTTTTATATCTTTATAATAAACACTTGTTATTTTAGAAAGAATTGTAATGCCTCTTTCTTTTTCAAGATCGCCTGAGTCCATTACTCTTTCATCAACTACTTCGTTACTTCTAAAAGTACCGCTTTGTTTTAAAAGTTGGTCAACAAGTGTAGTTTTACCATGGTCAACGTGGGCTATAATTGCAACGTTGCGTAAATTTTCGATTTTTGCCATTTTAAGACTTCCTTTTTTACAGTTAGTTAACTAAAATATTATACCACAAATACTAAATATGTCAAACTGTATTAATAGGTTTTCCACCAATAAATGCTTCAATATTCGCAGTTACTACCCCCATAAGTCTTTTTCTTGTTTCAAGCCCTGCCCAAGCAATATGAGGGGTAATTATGCAATTATTTATGTTAAGCAAAGGACAATCTTTATCCATAGGTTCTTTTGTTAATACGTCAAGACCTGCGCCAAGAAGTTTTCCCGAAATTAAAGCATCTCTTAACGCCATTTCGTCAACAATTCCACCACGCGCCGTATTAATAAACACCGCGCCGTCCTTCATTTTGTCAAAAGCTTCTTTATTCATAAGCTTTTCACTTTGTTTGTTAAGAGGACAATGGAGTGAAACTATATCGCTTCTTTCGAGTAATTCTTCAAAGCTTACCTGTTCGATTCTGTCGTCTTCGATTTTGGTACGTTTATAAACAAGAACTTTCATACCGAAAGCCAACGCTATATCAGCAACCCTTGAGCCAATGCTTCCAAGACCTACAAGACCGATAGTTTTTCCGCAAAGTTCGTATAAAGGAATCGGAAAATATGAAAAGGTACGGCTTTTTACCCAATCCCCTTCTTTAACGGTTTTGTTATAGTCACTTACTCGACAAAGAAGTTCTAAAATCAGTGCAAAGGTGTGCTGTGCTACCGCTTCGGTAGAATAGGACGGCACGTTGCAAACGGTAATGTTTTTACTGTGCGCATATTCAATATCTACGTTATTAAAGCCCGTTGCAAATAAGCCAACGAATTTTAAGTTTTTAGCACCCATCATAACTTCTTTTGTTATAGGGGTTTTATTGCAGAGCACTATATCCGCATCCTTAATGCGTTCCGCAATTTCTTCGGGTGCGGTCAAATCATAAATAGTAACATCACCATATTTATTAAAAACGTCAAAGGAAATATCTCCGCTTGTAACGGTAGAAGCATCAGTAATAACAATTTTCATACATTTCACTCCATTATATTTTTACTGACTAATTTTATAATACCGGCGTTATTATGTCAAGAAAATGATTTTTAAATTTAATGTTGAAATCAAGTCCTCCTTGTGAGTTTCGCTGTTCCCTAAAATACCCTATAAAAAAATATATCATATTATTTATTTCAAGACAATGTTAGTGACACTTTTGTAATAATAAAAGACGGCAAAGAAATTCTCTTTACCGTCTTAATTTTAATTACCTGTCATTTTTTCTTGTTTTACTTTTTTATCAATTACGTGGCGGGAGGCAAGTTCGTTTCTGATATCGTTTACGCTGATGCCCATTTCAACCATCATAACCATTACGTGATACATAAGGTCGGCTACCTCATAAATTGTTTCTTCTTTATCGTTAGCCTTACCTGCGATTATTACTTCGGTACATTCTTCACCGACTTTTTTAAGGATTTTATCAATACCCTTCTGGAAAAGATAGGTTGTATAAGAGCCTTCGGGAAGGTCTTTCTTTCTGCCTTCGAGTAAAGCGTAAAGACCTTCGGTAGAAAATTCACTTAGTTCGTCACTCTGCCATACTTCATTAAAGAAGCAGGTATCGTTACCCGTATGACAAGCAGGGCCGTCCTTTTTAACCACAACAGTTAAAGCGTCTTTATCGCAGTCAGCGGTAATTGATACTATATGCTGGAAGTTTCCGCTTGTTTCTCCCTTTAACCAAAGTTTTTGACGGGAACGGCTATAAAAACAAGTAAGTCCCTTTTCCATAGAAATTTTAAGGCTTTCTTTATTCATATAAGCAAGTGTCAGAACCTTTTTAGAGTCTGCATCAACAACTATAGCAGGAATAAGTCCTTTTTCATCAAATTTAAGTTCATCAATATTAAACATATCTATATCCTCACAATTATACCGTTTTTATTTAACTCATTTTTAAGTTTGCTTATTTTGACCTCGCCAAAATGGAAGATTGACGCTGCAAGACCTGCATCAACGTCAGGTAAGGTATTAAATAAATCTATAAAATGATTAATGTTACCGGCACCGCCGGATGCTATAACGGGAACGTTAACTGCATCGCAAACTGCGCTTAACATTTCTAAATCAAAGCCACCCTTTACACCGTCGGTATCAATAGAATTAACTACTATTTCTCCTGCGCCGTCAGCCACACCACGTTTAATCCAATTAATAGCCTCAATGCCTGTGTCCTCTCTGCCGCCTTTAGCAAATACGTGAAACTCACCATCTACCCTTTTAATATCAACCGAAAGTACAACACATTGGTCGCCGTATTTTTTAGCCGCTTCGCCGATTAAAGCAGGATTTCTGATAGCGCCCGAATTAACGCTAACTTTATCAGCACCGCATTTTAATACCCTGTCAAAATCGTCAAGACTGTTTATTCCGCCACCAACGGTAAGGGGTATAAAAATTTGACTTGCAACCTCTTTTAAAATATCGGTAAATAGTTGTCTGCCCTCAAAGGAAGCGGTAATATCATAAAAAACAAGTTCATCAGCGCCGTTTTCGCTGTAATACTTCGCCAGTTCAACAGGAGTAGAAACGTCGTTTAAACCTTGAAAGTTAACGCCTTTTACAACTCTGCCGTTTTTAACGTCTAGGCATGGAATAATTCTTTTAGTAATCATTTTGCTTTTTCCACCGCTTCTTTAAGATCAATAGCGCCGGTGTAATATGCTTTTCCTATAATGGCGCCGTAAACACCGATTTTTGCAAGATTTTCAATATCACTCATATCGGTAACACCGCCCGAAGCAACTACATTTAAAGAAAGTTCATCATTTAGTTTTTTATACAGTTCTAAATTAGTACCTTTCATAGCGCCATCGCGCGAAATATCAGTGCAAATAATTGTTTTTACACCTATATCTTGCATTTCTTTGCAAAATTCAATACCATCAAAATTGGATTTTTCGGTCCAACCTTTGATAGCCACAAATCCATCTTTAATGTCAACACCAACGGCGATTTTTTCTTTATAGGTATCAACCGCTTTTAAAAGAAACGCTCTGTCATTGACGGCGGAAGTACCTAAAATCACACGGTCAATACCTGCATCAATATAGGTTTTAACCGTTTCTAAACTTCTTATACCGCCACCAATTTCGATAAACGCATCGGTGATACTTCTTATTTTTTTAATAGTTTCAATATTAGGTGTAGTACCGTCTCTAGCGCCCTCAAGGTCAACAAGATGAAGATTAGTTGCCCCGCATTTTTTAAAACGGAGCGCAACTTCTTCAGGATGTTCGCTATAAACAGTCATATTATTATAATCGCCTTTATAAAGACGAACGGCTTTTCCACCATATAAATCAATAGCAGGAAAAATTAACATTTTTTATTCTCCCCATTCACAAAACGCCTTTAAAATGTTCAGACCCACTTCCCCGCTTTTTTCGGGATGGAACTGACAGCCAAAAATATTATCTTTATTAACCGCAGCAGTAAGTTCTTTTCCGTATTCTGCAGTTGCTATAAGGCTATCGTCGCAACCATTTGCATAAAAAGAATGAACAAAATAAACACAATCATCGTTTTTTATGTATTTAAACAACGGACTATCCTTCGTAAAATGCAGTGCATTCCATCCAATATGCGGAATTTTAAGGGTATTGGGAATAGTACCGTTCATACCGATAACCTCGCCCTTTAAAAGACCCAGTCCTTCGTGCTCACCGTATTCGTAACTTTTTTCAAAAAGCATTTGCATACCAAGGCATATACCCATAATCGCCTTGCCTTTTGCAACTTCTTCTTTAATCACTTTATCAAGACCCAAAGAATGAAGTTTGTCGGCGGCATCCTTAAAAGCGCCAACACCGGGAAGTATAAGTTTATCTGCACGTTTGATTTCATCAATATTTCCCGTAACAATTATATCAGCGCCAAGAGATTTAAAAGAAGAACAAAGTGAAAATAAATTTCCAACTCCGTAGTCAATAATCGCTATCATTAGAGAACTCCTTTAGTAGAAGGAATTTCATTTGCAAAACGAGGGTCGATTTCCACCGCTTTGCGCAAAGATTTTGCGACCGATTTAAAAGCACCCTCAATTATGTGATGAGAATTCTTTCCGTCTCTGCTTATAATGTGAAGAGTTATATCGGCATTTCTTGTAAAACTAATAAAAAATTCTTCAACAAGTTCGGTATCAAAGTTTCCTACCTTTTCGGTGGGAATTTCAAGTTTATAAGAAAGATACGGTCTTCCGGAAATATCTACAGCAGTCTCGATTAATGCTTCATCCATAGGCAAAAGCATAAATCCGTAACGGGTAATACCTTTCATATCGCCAAGACATTCTTTAAACGCTTTACCAAGACAAATACCCAAATCTTCGGCTAAATGATGGTCGTCAACAAAAGTATCGCCATTTGCTTTAATTTTCAAATCAAAACCCGAATGACGTGCAAAAAGAGTCAACATATGCGTAAGAAATCCGCAAGGAACGTTAAGTTCGCTTTCACCTTTTCCGTCAAGATTCAACGACAGTTCGATTTGTGTTTCTGCAGTATCTCTTTTTATAGTTGCGTTTCTCATACTGTTTCCTCCTTAATCATTTTAACGTTTTCAATAAAACTTTCCATTTGACTTAAAGTTCCTATGGTAATACGGTTAAAGTTTTTGATTTTTTCACCGCTAAAATGACGTATAAGAATTTTTCTTTCCTTTAATTTTTTATAAAGTGTTTCACCGTCAATCCAATCACATTCGGCAAACACAAAATTTGCTTTTGAATTTGTAACGAAAAAGCCAAGTTTTTTAAGTTCGTTTATGGTATATTCCCTGTTTTGCGCTATTGTTTTACACTTATCAACATAATAATCGTTATCGTCAATAGCCGCTTTTCCTGCAACAAGGGTAAGACGGTTAATATTATAGGGATTAGTAGAATACTTAATTAATTCTAAATCTTTTATAATTTCGCTGTTACCGATTGCAAAACCCAGTCTGGCGCCTGCAAGACATCTGGACTTTGAAAAGGTCATACAAACTAGAAGATTATCATATTTCGGCACAAGTTTAACGGCGCTTTCTCCGCCAAAATCAACGTATGCTTCATCAATAACTACAACGTTATCTTTGTTTGCCTTTAAAATTTCTTCAATTTCAAAAAGGCTTAACGTAAGTCCTGTTGGAGCGTTCGGATTGGCTATTACGATTAATTTATTCTTATTCAAATAATCCTTATAGTCAATACTAAAATCATCTTTAAGTGGAATTTGTTCCGTTTTTATTCCGTAAAGTTCAGCAAAAACCTTGTAAAATCCATAACTGATTTGTGGGAATACTGCTTCACCATTTTCGCCCGAAAATGCCATAAAAGAAAAGTTTAAAATATCGTCGCTTCCGTTAGCAACGTAAACGTTTTCACTGTTTACACCGTAAAGCGAAGCAATAGAACATTTTAGTTCTTTTGCGGTTGGGTCGGAATAAAGTCTTAAATTCATTACCTCTTGCGAACTTACAGCGTTTATAACACCGGGTGAAGGAGGAAAAGGAGACTCGTTTGTATTTAGTTTTATATACTCTCCATCCCTTGGTTGTTCACCCGGAACGTATGCTTCAATAGAGGTATAGCATTTTTTAAGAAATTTACTCATTATTATTCTCCGTACGAATTACTGCGCTTTTTGCGTGAGCGTCAAGACCTTCTAAATGTGCAAAATAGGCAACGTCATCTGCAACTTTACTAAGCGCATCTTTTGTATAGTATGTGTACTGTGTTTTTTTAACAAAATCATCAACAGAAAGCGGACTTGAAAATTTAGCAGTACCGCTTGTAGGAAGCGTATGATTGGGACCTGCAAAATAATCTCCCAATGCTTCGGGGCAGTATTTGCCCATAAATATACTTCCTGCATGACGTATAGAATCAAGATAATCAAAAGGATTATCAACGCAAAGTTCAAGATGTTCAGGCGCGATTTCATTAGCAATTTCAATAGCAACCGTAAGATCTTTAGCAACTATAATTTTTCCGTTAGCATCAATAGAAGTTCTTGCAATTTCACTTCTGGGTAAAAGAGGAATTTGTTTTTCGAGTTCTTCGCTTACCTTTATTGCAAATTCTTCGCTATCGGTAACAAGTACGGCACTTGCCATTTTGTCATGTTCTGCTTGAGAAAGCAAATCGGCGGCAACGTGAGCAGGATTACAAGTATTATCAGCAACCACCAAAATCTCACTGGGTCCTGCTATCATATCAATAGAAACAAGTCCATAAACCTGTTTTTTGGCTTCAGCAACAAATGCATTACCAGGTCCGACAATTTTATCAACCTTAGGAATTGACTGTGTACCGTAGGTTAAGGCAGCAATCGCCTGAGCGCCGCCAACCTTGAATATTCTATCAACTCCGGCAACAACAGCAGCCGCTAAAATTACAGGATTTACTTTTCCGTTTGCCATAGGAGGTGTAGTAATACAAACTTCCTTAACTCCCGCTATTTTTGCAGGGATACTATCCATAAGAACGGTAGATGGATAGGCAGCGGTACCGCCAGGTACGTAAAGACCTGCCCTGTCAACAGGAATAACCTTTTGTCCTATTACAACTCCCGGAGTATCATTAATTATAAAACTATTGCGAACCTGACGGGAATGGAAAGCACGAATATTTTCAGCCGCCTTTTTTAGAATTTCTATAAAACGCGAATCAACCAAAGATAACGCTTCCTGTTTTTCTTCTTCGGTAACTTCAATAAAACTAAGTTTTGCTTTATCAAATTTTTCGCAATACTTAAATAACGCAGCATCACCGTTTTCCTTAACATCCGCAATAATTTCACTAACTATTGCAGACACGTCGGTAGCGGCAGTGCCTCTGTTAAAAATTTCGTCATAAGAAACTTCACCGTATTTTAAAATCTTTATCATTTTATTCACTCACCTGTTGGCTGAGGCCCTGTCTTATAGCCTCTATAGTTTCTTTTTTAAACTGGTATGAAGACTTATTAGAAATAAGTCTTGCGCTTATGGGAATTATAGTTTCAAAAGGTATTAAATCATTTTCAATAAGAGTTTTACCTGTTTCCACAATATCAACAATAACGTCCGAAAGGCCAAGAATTGGCGCTATTTCAATAGAACCATTAAGGTGTATTATATCAATATCACGGCATTTTTCTGCGTAATATTTAGCTGCAATATTAGAAAATTTAGTAGCAACCCTTAAAGTTCTGTCAGTGTTGTCTCTAAAATCTTTTTTAGCAGCCACCGCCATTCTGCATTTACCTATTTTAAGGTCAAGCAGTTCAAACACATCAGGATTATATTCAAGAAGAATATCTTTACCTGCAACACCTATGTCTGCGGCACCTCTTTCGACGTAAATAGCAACGTCGGAAGGTTTTACCCAAAAGTATCTAACTCCTGCTTCTTTATTTTCAAAAATAAGTTTTCTGTTATTTTCTTTTATTGAAGAGCAAGGAAAACCTGCCTTTTCAAACATATCGTATACTTTTTCGCCAAGTCTTCCTTTAGGAAGTGCAACGTTAATCATTTTCACAAACAGTCACCAAATCCTTTCCGGAAAGTTTAACAATTCTTTTATAACGAATATTTTCGGGAATATTCTTGCATACGCGTACGGTTTGACCATCGCTTGAAAGTTGATTGACTGCATCAAAAACAGCATCAATAGAATCGTTTTCCAAAAGAACAACGTCTACGTCAAATTCATTTTCGTTTTCTTTAAAGCGTTCCAGTGCGTCAAGATAAACGGCAAATCCGATAGCAGAACTTGTTCTGCCCATTTTTCTCATAAGTTTATCGTATTGACCGCCCGAACATACGCTTTCGGGAATACCATTTATATAACCCTTGAAAACGATACCGCTATAATATCTCATTCCTGCAACAGAAGAAAAATCAATAACGGTTTTATCCTCAAAACCTCTGCTTTTTATTACGTTTAATATTCTTATAAATTCATCAAAGGTTTTTTGAGTTTCACTACTCTTATCAAGATTATTAAATGCATTAATTGTTTCGGAAAAAGAAGAAAATGAGTATGTAAAGATATTAAGTGCATCAAAAACTTTTTTGTCGAATCCGGCATTTACGCAGAATTCATATAGTTCGTCGGAGTTTTTGGCGCAAATAAGATTAATAACCGTTTCTTTTTTGTCATCTTCAATATTAAAATCATCAAGGATATTTTTTAGAAGACCGATATGAGAAACCGAAAGAACGTAATCTTCGTCAATTATTTGAAGACTTTTAATCGCAAGTAACAAAACTTCGCAAATATCATAAAGTCCTATATCCCCTATGCACTCAAGACCGGTTTGCATAATTTCTTTATAATTATGTGAACTTCCCGATACTCTGTATACTTTTTCATCATAATATACTTTTTGTACCTGACCTTCAACATCTTTACAATTGTTGATTATAGAAAGGGTTACATCGGGTTTAAGAGCAAGAAGTTTACCGCGAGTATCGGTAAAAGTGATAACACTGTCGGAAATAAGAAAATCTTTATTTTTAACATACAAATCATATTCTTCGAATTTGCTCATTTTATATCTGCTGTAACCAAAATCTTTATACAATGAACGAAGTTTAAAAACAGATTCTTCATCATACTTAAGTAATGCATTATCAATAATCATTATAAGTATATGCCTCCTAGGGAAAATTTCACTTCATCAGTCTATCACTTTAGCGTGTTGAAGTCAAGACATTTTTATTAAAAATTTAATATTTTTTAAAATTTTTTAACCTGCGAGCAAAATCTCGCAGGTTAATTAAGGTTATTTAGACTTTTTTATGTCGTTTATATCATAAGGAGTAGTCTGATATACAAAGTAATTAAGCCAGTTAGAATAAAGTAAATGAGCGTGTGAACGCCACTTTACCTTAGGACTGTTATTAGGATTGTCATCAGGATAATAATTTTCAGGCACCTCTATTGGGTCACCTCTTTGTAAATCTCTTAGATATTCGTCATTTAAGGTATTTGCATCATATTCAGAATGACCTGTTATAAACACCTGCTTACCGTTTTCGGTAAGCACTGCATAAATACCTGCTTTTTCAGATGAAGAAACTATTTTTAATTCCTTTACCTTTTCTATATCTTCCCTTTTAATTGTTGTATGACGGGAATGAGGCACAAAAAAAGTATCGTCGAAACCTCTTAATAACATAGAATTTTTATAATCGGCAGTATGTTTAAACACACCAAACAATTTACTGTCAAGCGGATATTTTTTTATGCC
The DNA here is from genome assembly GCA_045648445.1 of Acutalibacteraceae bacterium. GTDB lineage: Bacteria > Bacillota > Clostridia > Oscillospirales > Acutalibacteraceae > SIG607. The sequence continues at coordinate 20,957 of JAZRNY010000009.1, read as the reverse complement.
GTAATGATAATAAAGTCCAGCCTGTGCTCCCCAACAAATATGGAACGTAGAATGAACGTGAGTTTTTGTCCACTCCATTATTTCACAAAGTTCATCCCAATACTCAACCTCTTCAAACTCCATTTTTTCAACGGGAGCGCCTGTAATAATCATTCCGTCAAACGTTTTATCCTTAACATCCTCAAAGGTTTTGTAAAAAGCGAGAAGATGTTCGCTTGAAGTGTTTTTTGAATGATAGGTGCTGGTATGAATAAGTTCAAGTTCTACCTGTAACGGAGTATTACCAAGTAAACGAGATAACTGAGTTTCGGTAGCAATTTTATTGGGCATTAAATTAAGCAATAAAATTTTTAAAGGACGAATATCCTGAGTAACTGCACGCTGTTCAGACATTACGAAAATATTTTCATTAAGCAAAGTCTTTACTGCGGGTAGGTCATTGGGTATTCTGATTGGCATTTTTTGTCAACTCTCTTTTTAAATATTATCTAAAGCGTTCTTAATATCATTTATTAAATCTTCGCTGCTTTCAAGTCCGCATGAGAAACGAACTAAATCAGGAAGAACACCTGCTGCAATAAGTTCATCATCATTCATTTGACGGTGTGTAGCACTAGCAGGATGCAAGCAACAGCTTCTTGCATCGGCAACGTGCGTTTCAATAGCGGCAATTTTAAGACCGGCCATGAATTTTTCGGCGGCTTGTCTGCCACCCTTTACACCAAAACTTACAACACCGCAAGTACCGTTAGGCATATATTTCTTTACAAGATCATAATCAGGCGCACCTTCAAGTCCAGGATATACAACCCAAGAAATTCTATCATCGCTTTGTAAGAACTTAGCAACTGCAAGACCGTTTTCACAATGTCTTTGCATTCTTACGTGAAGGCTTTCAATACCTAAATTTACAAGATACGCGTTTTGAGGGGATTGAATAGAACCTAAGTCTCTCATAAGTTGCGCAGTTGCCTTTGTAATATAAGCCCCCTCTAAACCAAAACGTTCAGTATAGGTAACGCCGTGATAACTATCGTCGGGTGTGCAAAGTCCGGGGAACTTTTCAGGATATTTAGTCCAGTCGAATTTACCGGAATCTACAATACAACCGCCAACACCGCTTCCGTGACCATCCATATATTTAGTTGTAGAATGGGTAACTATATCAGCGCCCCATTCAAAAGGACGGCAGTTAACTGAAGTTGCAAAGGTATTATCTATAATTAGAGGTACCCCGTTTTTATGAGCAACTCGAGCAAACTTTTCAATATCAAGAACCTTTAATGCAGGATTAGCGATAGTTTCACCAAAAACTGCTTTTGTGTTCTCTTTAAATTCTTTTTGCAAATCATCCTCGCTAATATCAGGCGACACAAAAGTAAATTCAATACCCATTCTTTTCATTGTAACTGCAAACAAATTGTATGTTCCGCCGTAAATAGCAGAAGAAGCAATTACATGGTCACCGCAAGAAGCAATGTTAAAAACGCTATAAAAACTTGCAGCCTGTCCTGAAGAGGTAAGCATAGCGGCTGTTCCGCCTTCAAGTTCACAAATCTTTGCGGCAACTGTATCGTTAGTAGGATTTTGTAAACGAGAATAAAAATATCCTGATGCTTCAAGGTCGAAAAGTTTACCCATTTCACTTGATGATTCATATTTAAAAGTTGTACTCTGGATAATCGGAACCTGTCTGGGTTCACCGTTACCGGGACGATAACCGCCCTGTACACATTTTGTATCTATATTATAATTACTCATTATATTTACCTCCAAATAGTAAATAATAAAATATATCATTATAATTATACACCGATATTTTAATCCGTCAAGTAAAATAAAACAACTATTTAAACGAAAATATGTGATATTTCAACAAAAATTGCATATTTTGATATTTTTTTGTTGCAATACACAACAGGTTGTGGTATTATACCAATACAGACCGAGTGCTGACGGGTATGTGAATTGACACAGTGCACGCGGTCAATGGTATTATGCCGTCCGTCTGGGTAGTTAAGAGTTTCTTGACTACTTATTTTTATGCTCAAAACTCTGTTGAATTTTTAACAATATCTCTTATCGGAGGGATTTATATGAATAATGCATGGTTAGGATTTAAAGAAGGAAAATGGACTCAGTCCGTTGACGTTCGCGATTTTATTCAATTAAACTATCGTCCTTACGAGGATGACGGTTCTTTCCTTTGCGGCCCTACTGCACGTACAACCGCTTTAATGGATAAATTTAGAATACTGCAAAAAAAAGAACAGGAAAACGGTGGTGTTCTTGACATTGACGTTGATACCGTTTCTTCCCTATGCTCTTATGCTCCCGGTTATCTTGATAAAGAAAATGAAATTATTGTAGGTTTCCAAACTGACGAACCATTAAAACGTGGTGTTAATCCTTTTGGCGGAATTCGTATGGCGCGTACCTCGTGCGAGGCTTACGGATATAAACTTTCCGATAAAGTTGAAAATGCATTCAAATTCAGAACAACCCATAACGATGGCGTATTCAGAGTTTATACCGACGAAATGAAGGCTGCTCGTCACTGCGCATTGCTGACAGGTTTACCCGATGCATACGGCAGAGGCAGAATCATCGGAGACTACAGACGTATTGCCCTTTACGGAATTGATTTTTTGATTGAAGAAAAGAAAAAAGATAAATCTGAACTCGGCAAAAATCTTATGAGCGCTGATAATATCCATCTTATAGAAGAAGTTGCGCAACAGATTAATTTCTTAAACCTTATAAAAGAAATGGCAAAAATGTATGGCTACGACATTTCGCTTCCTGCTAAAAATACCAAAGAGGCTGTGCAGTGGACATACTTTGGATATCTTGCCGCTAATAAAGAACAAAACGGCGCCGCTATGTCTTTTGGACGTACCAGCACTTTCTTTGATATTTATATTGAACGCGACCTTGCCAACGGTACTTTAACAGAATCCGAAGTGCAAGAAATAATTGATGACCTTGTTATAAAACTTCGTATGGCAAGACATCTTCGTACACCTGAATATAACGAACTTTTTGGCGGCGATCCTATGTGGATTACCGAAAGTATCGGCGGTATGGGTGAAGATAACCGTACACTTGTTACAAAAACTTCATTCCGTATTCTTAATACACTTAGAAATTTAGGTCCTGCTCCCGAACCTAATCTTACCGTTCTTTGGAGCGAAAGACTTCCTGAAGCATTTAAGGCTTACTGTGCCGAAATCTCTATTGATACCGACTCTATCCAATACGAAAACGACGATATAATGCGTCCGTCTTATGGTGACGATTATGCAATCGCTTGTTGCGTTTCTGCTATGATGGTTGGTAAACAAATGCAGTTCTTTGGTGCAAGAACAAACCTTGCAAAACTTTTACTTCTTGCTATAAACGGCGGTACTGATAACGTATTCGGCACAAAACTAGGTCCTCAAATGGGTGCTATGAAGGGCGATGTGCTTAACTTTGATGAAGTCATGGAGCGTTTCCACATATATCTTGAGTGGCTTGCTGCCCTTTACGTTAACACTATGAACTGCATTCACTATATGCACGACAAGTACGCTTACGAAAAGAGTCAAATGGCACTTCACGACACAAACGTTGAACGCCTTATGGCTTTTGGTGTTGCAGGACTTTCTGTTGCTGCCGACTCTCTTTCTGCTATTAAATACGCTACCGTTAAACCCGTTCGCGATGAAAACGGACTTATAGTTGATTTTATCACTGAGGGCAATTTCCCCAAATTCGGTAATGACGATGATAGAGTTGATATGATTGCTCACGACCTATTACACGATGTTTCCGAAGAACTCAAAAAGACTCCCACCTACAGAAACGCAGTTCACACACTTTCCGCCCTTACTATTACTTCTAACGTTATGTATGGTAAAAAGACAGGCAGTACACCTGACGGCAGAAAAGCAGGAGAACCCTTTGCTCCCGGCGCTAATCCTATGCATAATCGCGAAGAAAACGGCGCTATTGCTTCCCTTAACTCAGTCTCTAAACTTTCCTATCTTGACGCCAGAGACGGTATTTCTAATACGTTTTCAATAGTACCTAATGCATTAGGAAAAACAAAACAGGAACAAATCGATAATCTTGTGGCTATAATGGGTGGATATTTTTCAAATTGCGCTCACCATCTTAACGTAAACGTTATGAATCGCGAACTTCTTATGAAAGCCTACGAAAATCCCGAAGATTATCCAAACCTTACCATACGTGTTTCGGGATACGCTGTTAACTTCTGCAAACTTTCTCGCGAACAGCAAAGAGAAGTTATCTCTCGTACTTTCCACGAAGCGATTTAATATGAACAACGATTATTGCAGAATAAGTTCTTTTCAAAGTCTTGGAACAGTAGACGGACCGGGTGTTCGAGCAGTAGTTTTTATGCAAGGATGCCCGCTTAGGTGTCATTGTTGTCACAATCCCGAAACTTGGGATTTAAAAGGCGGAGAAGAAATTTCCTATGATGCGCTTTTTGATAAAATTATTCGCTGTAAAAACTACTTTGGAAAAAACGGAGGTGTCACCTTTTCAGGCGGAGAACCTCTGTTGCAAAGCGATTTTCTTTTAAATTTTATAAAAAAGTTAAAAACCGAAGGCATTAACGTTGCTATTGATACTAGCGGTTGCATTTTTAATGATACCGTAAAACAAGTTTTGAACTTGTGCGATTTAGTTCTACTTGATTACAAATACACTAATAATTCCGATTACCTAAAATATGTAGGTATGGAAATTTTAAAGGCAGAAAGTTTTTTAAGTTATCTTAACAGTATAAATAAGCCTGTTTGGATAAGGCAAGTTCTTATTCCCGATATTAACGATAACGAAAGTTCATTATTAAAACTTTACGCTTTAAAAGATAAATTTCCTTGTGTTCAGAAAATTGAACTTTTACCTTTCAAAAAACTTTGTATTGAAAAATATGAAGAACTAAACGTACCTTTCCCTTTTGCGAATATACGACAAGCCACTAAAGAGGATATTGAACGTTGCAAAAAAATCGCCTCATCTATTTGAGGCGATTTAAAATTATACTACTTTAATATTTAATCTCAGATTATCTGCCATCATTGCTACAAATTCAGAGTTTGTGGGTTTACCCCTCTGATTTTGAACCGTGTACCCGAAATACGAATCCAATATATCGGTGTCTCCCCTGTCCCACGCTACCTCTATAGCATGACGAATGGCTCTTTCAACTCGTGATGGTGTAGTAGAAAAGGTTTTAGCAATAGTAGGATATAAAAGTTTTGTTACCGAATTTATCATTTCACTATCTTTTACAGATAAAATAATGGCTTCTCTTAAATAATTATAACCTTTAATGTGCGCCGGAATTCCGATTTTATGTATAATATCGGTAACCATAAGTTCAAGTTCATCATTACTAACCGACTTCCCTCTGGTTTTAGAAAAAAGTTCATTACGCTTAAAACCGGAAAGTTGATTAATTCTTTCTGCCAACAACCTAATATCAAAAGGCTTCACAAAATAGTAGGTTGCACCCGAAGAAATGGTTTCTCTTTCAAGTCTCGGATTGTCAAAACCTGCCATTGCAAAGAAGGTTGGCTTAAAGTCTAATTCGGTAAAAACTGTTTGCATAACACTAATAATGTCAGCACTTGGCATAAATACGTCTGCAAGTACGATATTTGGCCGAATATCTCTGATGGCATCTATTAACTTTCTGCCATCTTTTTCGCAGGTGTATACGTCCATACCTCTGTCTCTTAGTGCAGCAACACAGCTTTTACCGAATTCAGTATTGTCGTCTGCAATAATAATTTTACATTTGTTTGACATTTTCTCGTCTCCTTTTTTTAAAATTTGCAAAATTATTCTATCACAGGTTTAAAATTATTTCAACTGTTTTTTTGGTTTTTTCCTACTTTTAGTAAATAATTCTAATTAATTCTTAGGATTTTATAACATTTTCCCAAAAAAAATGGTGACTTTGAAATTTTCAAGTCACCATTTTTTATTATTCGTCAAAATTTGACACCGCACGAAGCAAGAAGTATTTCATACAGTTTAAGTTCATACTCATAAGAATACGGATTTTTCTTTAATCCTACACAATATTCCGCAAATGAGCGAATCATTCCATCATATCTATTAAAGGACTCACTATTTTCTACAAATCCTTCGGTATCCCAATCGTCTATAAAGTGCTCAGTCTTTTTGGTAAACTGCAATGCTTCTTTAATGTCAGAATACCACTCAAGAGGTTTAAGTTCCACGGTACCAAGCGAACCGCATACTACAAGTTGTCTTCTTTCGAAACCGCCCCTTTCCTCTGCACAGGTTTTGGCAAAAGAAACGCCGTTGTCATACTCAAACACTACCATACCAAAATCCTCACCTGTCACACCATCTATTTTGGTGCTTCTGCTTAAAGGGATAATGTTTTTAGGTTCACCTTGAATTGAGATAATAAGGTCTATCAAATGACATCCGAGAAAGAATAACATACCGCCCTTAAAGGTACCAAGCCAATTTCTTTTTTCGACCGGATGCTTACAATTCATTTGTGCTTCAACGCTGTAAATTTCACCTAATTTTCCGTTTTTAATATCTTCCATAAGTTTAATAACGTACGGATTATATCTATACATATAACCAAGATGAAATACAAGGTTATTTTCTTTAACGGTAGTTATAAGTTGTTTAAATTCCACATAATCAGTGCCGCCTGGTTTATCCATATGTATTTGCTTACCGTTTTGTGCGGCAAGCAAAGCATATTTAGTAAGATTAACTTCCTGAGTTTCGATTGTTACGGCAGTTATAGTTTTATCAGCCATAATTTCTTCAACAGTTAATTTCTTATACCCATCAAAACATTTACAATTGTTTTTGAAAATTTCTTCTTCATTATCGGGTAAAGCATAACCGACTACCTCAAAAATATCTTTTTGTTTAGCAATACTTTTAAAGACACTGGGGGCATGGTCATGTCCTGCACCAATTTGAGCAATTCTTATTTTATTCATCAAGTAATCTCCAATCAAATTGTACTACCGGGAAAGTTGATTCATTGGCAAGCCTGTCATATACCTTTTTATAATCATTCGGTGAATAGGTTTCATCAACTAAATCTCCTATTTTTGTTCTTCCTGTTACAAAAAGACGTTGCATAGCCATAACGTCATCATATTCGGTCCACATTTTAGCAGAAGACTCATATTTAGGACGGGCGCAAGTATGGGCGCCTATAAGAGTTATACCGGGAGCGTGTACCTTATGATAATAATCAACGGTAAAATCAGAATGACGTGTGCAACCAAGCAAAGCAACTCTGCCAAAAGGTGCCATACAATCAAGGGCTCCGTTAAGTCCGCCGCCAACACCGGTTACTTCAAGACATACGTTAACGCCACCGTAAGTGACATCCTTAACCTTTTGCGCAAAATTTTCTTCGAAGGGATCAAAAGCATAATCAGCACCGATTTTCAATGCAAGTTCTCTTTTATCTTTATTAGGGTCAACGGCAACAATTGGTGAAGCTCCTGCCGCTTTTAACTGTTTAATGCCTATCATGCCAAGTACGCCTATGCCCATAACGAGCGCAGATTCTCCAAGTTCAAGTGCACATTTTCTAATAGCAGCCATAGGAAATGTTGAAATATGCCAAAGAGCCGCTTCCTCAAAAGGAATACTGTCATCTAAAATTTTTCGTAAGTTTGATACGGGCATATTACAATATTGGCTATGAACCGACCAAGAAAGAGCAACTCTATCCCCTACTTTATATTCGGTAACGTTATCCCCCACCTTAGTTACAACACCCGAACTACTGTATCCGGGACGTCTTGGGAAAATAGGTTTATCGTATATAACGGCACCGTTAACGTTTAATTCACCAATAAGGTTAGCTCTTTCGGTACCGCTGCTTATTGTAGAAACCATAAGTTTAACCTGTACTTCGTTTTCCTTTGGTTCTCCAATATTTTCATCAATCATTTCTGCAACGTATGGAGCAGTAAACAATATAGTTTTTGTATTCATAATACCACCTCGAAAAAAGTTTATCACTTGACAAAAAAACTTACAATGTATTATACTACAAAATATAAGGTAAAATTCTACACTAAAATGAGGAATATTGATATGAATAGCACAAATTTCTTCAAATACTTTAATTTCAATAAATACTACTTTTTGCGTTATAGATTTACCGACCATTCTTCTTATCCCGGTGGTCCGTCGCATTTTATAGGAATTATGCTAAAAGGAACAGCACGCTTAAATACAAATTATTACAGTATTGACGTTAAGGAAGGCGACGTATTTTATATTCCTATGCACACACTCTATCAATCACGTTGGTACGGTGATGCTAATAATGAGGTAGAATTCTATTCTTTAGGCTTTAAACTTTTCCCTAAAGAAGATACAGAAGAATATATGTTGCAAAAATTATCTCTTAATGAATATGAAAATAATTTATTAAATCAAATTACAGAAACTTTAAATATAGATTGCAAAAACATTGGTCTTCTTTATACCTTTTTAGGCACCGTTTCAAAAAAGATGAAACAAAACGCAACGGTCAAAAATGATGAGAATATAAGAAAAGCAATATCATTTATGAATAAAAATCCTAATTCTTCAGTAAATGATATTGCCCGTTATTGCAGTATGAGTGAATCGGGAATATATGCAATGTTCAAAAGAGTTTTAAACAAAACCCCCGTCGAAATCAAGCACAAAATTCTTATTGATAAGGCTTGTGAACTGCTTACCACAACAGATAAAAGTGTTGAGGAAATCAGTGATACCTTAGGATTTAGTTCATCGTCTTATTTTAGAAAAATTATGAAAGGTGTAATTGGTAAATCGCCAAAAGACATTCGCAAAACAACTAACTTTTAAAGTTTTATTTATATAACCTTTTATATTCAGTTGGGGTAAAACCTGTTTTTTGTTTAAAAAATCTACACAAATGACCACTGTCAAAAAATGAAAGTTTATTTGCGATTTCATCTAAAGTCATATTTTTCTCGCAAAGAAAAATTTTAATAAATGAAATTCTTCGTGCGTCCATATATTCTTTAGGTGATACACCGGAATATTCCTTAAACAGTTTTTCAAAATATCTAAGGCTTACGTTACTGTTTTCGGCAAGTTCTTTCATATTAATGTTAAAATTACAGTCATTTTCCAAATATTTTATTGCCTTTTCAATAATCAAAAAATCGCTTTTACGCTTATCGTTGCTATAATCATTACCAATAAGGGAAAATATTTCGTATATAGTAAGGTATATTTCCAAGGGATTTTCTGATTGCTTTGTATACTTATCTAAAAGTTTGGAAAACAACCTTTTATAACTTTCTGAATGATTATTACTTACGGTAACTACGTGGTTTGAAAAATGAATAGTTTCATCAGTTTCTACGGCTGACATTTCTTTTTTAATAGAATTAAGACGTTTAATTTTCGCTTCATTTAAAGTAAATTCAAATAATATTCTTTCCTGTTCTCCGGTAGCGGCAGAAGGTAAAATATCCCAAGTATACAAACTTCCCTTAGGCATATACATAAGAGTACCTTGCGAAACGAAACAAGGTTCTAAACCTTTTTGATAACAGATTGCTGTTCCGCTGCCAAAAAACAAAAGTGCATCCGTTGTACGAGGTTGCGAACACATATCGATACTCGTTTTTTCGTTAGAACGTTGCTTAGTGACAAAAATATCAGAAACAGTAAAAAATGTTTTATTAAGATCTGAAAAATCTAACTGCACCTAAATCCCACCTTTTAATTCATTTTAACACAATTATACGATTTGTTCAATAATTTGTTCGCAATTTTACAATTATAAAACTAATTATTACATTGAAAATAATATAAAACGGCTTTAAAATCAAATAAGTACTTTAAAGGAGTGTTTTTATGACTAAAACTTACACTGTAGCAATTATGGGTTGTGGCAATCGTGGCGGAGTTTACGCACATTATATGAGCAAACAACCTGAAAAATTCAGCGTTGTTTCTCTTTGCGATACAAACCCGATAAAAATAGAAGCACTAACTAAATGTTTACATATAAACCCTGAGTCCACCTTTACTGATGAAAACGAGTTTTTAAAAGAAAAAAGAGCCGACGTGCTGGTAATAGTGACTTGGGACAAAGACCACGTAAAACAATGTTTACGTGGTATGGAACTCGGTTACGATATTTTACTCGAAAAGCCGATATCAGACTCTGCAGAAGAAATTAAAGCGCTTCTTGAAATGCAAAAAAAGACCAACTGTAAAATAGCGGTATGTCACGTATTAAGATATGCGCCTGCATTTAAATTACTTGATGAAATAATCAAATCCGGCAAACTTGGAAAACTTATGGCAATAGACCATACCGAAAGAGTTACCTATTGGCATTTTATTCAAGCATATATTAAGTTACACAGTATTTGGCAAGGAAAATTACATCCTACCATACTAGGTAAATGTTGTCACGATTTGGACTTAATTCAGCACTATGCAGGTTCAAAATGTAAAAACGTTTCATCGATAGGTGGTCGTAATTGCTTTACTAAAGAAAATGCACCAAACGGAGCAACCGAATTTTGCCTTGATTGTCCTCACGTTGAAAGTTGTCCATATAGCGCTAAAAAGATATATGTTGACAAATGGATAAAAGCAGGACGTCCTGGATATGCATGGCCATATTATAGAGTAACTGCACAAAACCCAATAACCGAAGATGCGCTGTATGAAGGACTTCGTACAAACGTATTTGGAAAATGTCCTTATTTCCTTGATTTAGATAACGACCCACACGTTGTTGACCACCAATTAGTTCAGATGTTATTTGAAAATGGCGTGGTTGCTAACTTAAAAATGATTTTTTCGGCCACAAAAGGAAGACGAGTTGTACTATACGGAGAACTTGCAGAAGTGGTACTTGATGAACTCTCCGGCACAGTCGAATTAATTCCTCACGGTGAAGAAAAAACTGTTTATAAAATCAGCGATTTAACGGCTACTGACCAAGGTCATGGCGGTGGCGATATTGGTATTGTCAATGACTTTTATAAAGTTATAACGGGTGAATGTACCGACTTTACTTCACTTGAAGAATCCCTTGAAAGCCATTTGATAGGAATTGCCGCCGAAGAATCGCGACTTAATGGAAACAAAACGATATTAGTACATTAAAAAATAAAACCTCTCAACTTAAATGTCGAGAGGTTTTATTGTTAACTATTCATTATTTCTTTTTAAGAAAGTAAATAGCGCCGTCGCACTTGCCGATAGTATCAACTTTTCCGTGGATTACTTCAGCAATTTCCCAACCTTCTTTAATAACAAAATCGCACTTTTGTTCTTCGTTAGAGTAGTTCATAGCAACTGCTACAACACCGTCATTATACGGATGAAGCGTAGCAAAAATTTGTGAGTTCTTTGAAACGAGTACCTTTTCTTTTACTATATCTTCAGCAACAAGAGAATAGAACTTATAGTAATCGGTATCATCAAATGCACACGCTTTACTAATAAGGTTTTGTTCAAGAGGCAAGTTAAGAAAATAAATATAACCCTTGCCGTACTTGTGTTTAGAAAGAACTACGTTTCCTTCTTCGTTAGTAGCAAGAACTTCTGCACCAACACTTTCAAGTTTAGCCTCAGCATTTACCCAATATTCCATTTCACCGAATGGGAACTTAGCGGTATGTTTTTTGCCCTGTTTAAGAATACCGTAAGAAGTAAGACCGAGCATATCTTCAACGTCAGAAAGTTGTGAACCGTTATATGTAATAAGCATATTAGCGCCGTTATCCCTTACCTTGTCGCGCATACCCCACCAAGCGCGTTGATGAAGTACCGACCATCCTGCAAGGGAAGGTACTATATAAAGTTTGCTGTCAGGAACAGGGTCGTCACTTACAGTAAACTTACAATCAAGACCTGCCTGATTACCTAAAACGTAAGCAATAGAACCTACACCCCATTTATCAACACCATCAGTTAGCATAATACATGCATCTGTTGTTCTTTCGGGCATTTCTTCAAAGGGAAGTTTATCAAGAACTTCACCAAATTTCTTCATTTCTCTTGCAACGGGTTTTGGTGAATTATCGGTTTCAAGTAATCCCAAATCACGTTCAATCATACTCCATGGGTATGGCGGTTTAGGCAAATCAACGTGGTTCGCGCCACACCACCACATATAACCTTTAACGTTATGAGCCAGAGCGGAGAACATATTGATTCTCTCGAAATCAGCAGCAACTTCCTGATTACCGAGCATTCTTGAGAAAGAGCCCTGCTCTTCAAGAATAGTAGGCTTACCTGCCAAGTCGGCATAAAAAGCACACTGAACTGTGGGGAAAACAGTAGAACGCATTTTGTTCATAAGGTCGATATCGTTATTTAAAGAACGGGATACGTAAGGATGATTACACATATAATCACAAATTTCGCCCTGATCTTTAAGAGTCCACCCCTGTTCATCAGCGCCTAAACCGTGCATACTTGAAGAAATAGGTCTTGACGGATCTGTCGCTTTAATAGCATTTCTCACAAAAGCAGTCCACACGTAAGCATCATATCTGTTATTTGCGGGACCCATACAGTTACTCTCGTTTCCAAGACCCCACATAACGATATTTTTGCAATCCTTAACAGCGTTTACAAAACCTCTGATAAACTTGTTTTCCCACATCATAGCTTCGGAATCCATAATAGGATTCTTGCCGTGAATTGCAGGGGGTACAAAAAGTCTACCACTCATCCAACCGGTAACGATAGATACCTGAAGGTCAATGTTATATTTTTCGCATATAGCGGCAAATGTTTTAAAGTTTTCAATTTGTTTAGGGTCAATGCCGTCAGAACCGTCAAGTGGCTGTTCTGTTTCAAGGTCAACGTAGCATTTATCATTACCCCGCCAATGATAAAGTTTTTCAACCGGCTGAAAATCTCTCCAGTTTGGGAAACAACGTATAAAACGCACTCCGTTTTCTGCAAGTGCTTTAATATCGCTTTCTACAAGTTCAGGATCAAAAAAACGCCACATATCAGTACCGTTTTTGCTGTCCCAAAAGTTACAACCTAACATAAATTTCATGTTATTTTACCTCCTATTCAATATACCTGCATTATAACATTATGATATATTAAAAACTATCAATATATTTGGAAAATAAAAAAATATCTTCATTATTTTTGGACACTTGTTTTGAAATATTTTAAAATACATATGTATTGTTTTAAACATTTTTGTGATTGCTTTTATGTGAAATTTATTGTATTATTGTATCATTAATACATTTGTGGAGGTAAGTAAAATGTCAAAAAAACACATATCAATTATTTTATGTTTAATTTTACTATGCTGTTCATTTTTTTCAACCTTTGCTTCAAACGACAACTCTGCTACCATAAAACTTTCGGTAGACGGATACGACCTTATAGTCGGTTAAGTACTATATGAAAATAATTTTGATAACGAAACTATCGGAGAAATCCCTAAAAACTGGTCTGCAGGATATTCGGCCGGTACTGGTGCCAATAAAACGTCATTTGGTTGGTCAAAAGACAATGCTGCTACATCGCTTACACCAAAAGTTGTAGATTATTCAGGATATGGAAAGGTTCTTAATATTACAACTTCAAACACCGATGCTTTCGTAGCACTTCCCTTAGTGAATTCCCTTAACTATATATATGAAGCCAACGTAATTGTAAACTATAACGGCGGTTCTTTGGGACTTGCAAACAACTTTTACGACTCTACTGATAAATCAAGCGGTGCTATGTTCAACGCCATCTACCTCGCCTCAACTTCTGCATCGATATACCGTTACAGCAACGGTGGAACCGCCGGCTCATGGTCGCAATCTTTCAATCCGAAATACGGGGATAAAATAAACCTTAAAATTGTAAGTTTTAATGGATATAACTACATTTATTATAATAATACACTTGTTGCAAAAAATCTTTGGAGATCAGTAGACGGCGGCACTTATGATAAAGACGCTCCCGGTTTTTATTCCTGTAACGGTAATTTCTACGTAACCGACGTTAAAGTAAGTTCTATTTACAGCAATGATTTAAGTTTTGTAAATATGCGTACCGTTATTAGTAATAACAAATCCGTTTCTTTTGAAGCTGAGTTTTCTTATGACAAAACACAAGCAATTTATAGCAAATACTTTGACAATATCTATTCCTATACAAAAGGTCAAGATTTTGTATTAGGCGCAATTATTAACATCGGCGACACTGACATTTCCTCCTCATTAACAGCGCAAACCGTAGGCGCTGTAATAAAAGAATTTGATAAAAATCATATTTATCAAACCAATAGCCAAATCAACATTAAATATTCGCAAAAAGTAAACTCAAACGATTACGAAAAATTCATTAGTATTCGTCCGTACGTTCGCATTAACGATGAATATTATTACAGTGCCGGTAAAGCATACACAGTGGCTCAACTCGCAAACAGCGTGTATGTGGCTACACAAGACGAAGAATATAAAGCCTTAATAAAAAGTATCTTTAAAAACTGTAATGACTTTACTTTCACAGATACTCTGAAGGAAATCACTTTTACTGTTTTTTCTGATTTACACTATAACGACGGCCAGTATTCCGCATCTGTCGCCGACTTAAATTCTATATTAAAACGCGCTGACGACACCAATTCTTCTTTAGTATTATCCTGTGGTGACTTTTGTAATAACTTCAAAGGTTCGCCCGAACTTACCAACGCTTTCTTAAACTATAAAAAGAAAAACGGCGAATTACTTTTAACTCATAACGTTTACGGAAATCACGAGCTTGAAGCAAACAATACTATGGAATACGTAACCACCAAACTTACGAATAATAAGAATGCAGTTTGGGGTGACGGTACCGTAGGCAGTCAGCCGAAAGACCTTTGTATAGGTTATTATTACTTTGAGCAAAACGGTTTCAGATTCGTTTGTGTTGATAACTGCTACAGTTGGAATCCAAACCACAAAAACGGCGTAGAGGTTGGTTGGGAGCATTATCTTAAAAACTCTTACGGCGAACCCTCTGCCGCAGTAAACGCTACCAGAGGTTTTGACGAAGGCGCTAATGCTAAAGCAAATACATATATCGGTTCGCTAGGTCCTGTTCAAATGGAATGGTTAGAAGACGTACTTCTTGATGCAGCTAATAAAGATATTCCGTGTATAGTAGTCGGACACGCCGGTTACTCAGGTCTCGGATTTGGCGGTGGCGCTGATCACGATGCTCCGTTAGTACGCGAAATATATAATAAAGCCAACACCGCTAATCCCGGAACGGTTTTAATGTCCCTTAACGGCCATATACACACCGATAATCGTGGTTGGCGCGACGGCGTACTTTACTTAGACGTAAATACCGTTCGTAACGCTCTTTGGTTAAGTTCCGGTTCTAACCATTACCTTCCCGAACACACTTACAGATACGAAAAATACGACGATAACGGCAATCTTTTAAGCATTACCGATAGACCCCTCAGCGAACTGACTATGGCTAAAAACACTTGGTTTTCTGAAGACCCGCTAAGTTGCGTAATAACTATCAACGATACAGGTTTAATAAAAATCGACGGTGTTGAATCTAATTGGATATACAACGTAGTACCTGAAGGCGCAAACGAAGCAAAAGGACAACGTTGTTCTATTTCTTCAGGTGTGATTTGGGAATGTGAAAAATACGGTCATATTGAAAAAACAATTTATGATGGACAACTTTACCACACCGAATGTACTGTAACCGATTGCGATTACGTATCTGCAGTTTTCAAAGGTTTTGTAAGTTATATTCCTGGTGACTGCAACGGCGATGGCGTTGTTAATGCAGTAGATCTGGCAGAACTTAAACTTATCCTTGCAGGATTAAAATAACAAAAAATACGCTGAACAAAATGTCCAGCGTATTTTTATTTTATATTACGTTAATAGAAACTGTGGTTTGCCAATTATTTTCAATAATTGGAGTTCCTTTAAGTTCAATAGGATTCTTAACGTCTAGTTCTTCAATTGTTTCGATTCTTCCGTTAATATAATCATCAAGGACAGTGTGACAATGCAAAACTCGTTGTTTAAGTCCACCCCAACGTATATCTTGAACGTCAAAACCAAATGGTTTGCTTTCGTTATACCACTGAGTTTTCAAACTATTGAAGAATTTGTCCACAAGTTCAACAACCGTTAAACATCTGTCGCGAAGAACCGCAAGTTCTTCTTTATCATTGTTTTTATAAGCCCAATATATGTCGTAACCCAATTCAATTTTTTCACTATGTACTCTACAAAGGTCGGCAAGCGTTTTAAACAGATACCCATATTTTTCGTGAGAAACATTTTTCTCTAGTTTTTCGGCACATTTTAAATATCTTTCGCCATCACCTTTTGCAACAGTACTATCAAGAGTACCTAACAGTAAATCGTTATAAAGCATATACTTTTCAGGATTTACGTTATCAGTATGTTCTGTTCCGCAACCGAAGTCATTAGCGGTATCGGGAAGATCAAGAAGCATAAATTCATCAAAAGCAATACCGAATTTTTCTTCGAAACCTTTTTTGATTTCATCCATATCGGTAATTCCTTTTACATAGGCAGCAGCAGTATAAATAGACGGCAACATAGTATATTTTGAACATTCGGCGCCGTTGTCTCCCCAAAGAGTATAAATAACCTTATCCACGTTATTCTCTTCAGCCGCTTTCAAAGAAGGGATTATTGAGTTAATAGAAAATTTGTTGTACGGAGAAAAACCTCTCCAAGTCCAAGCGCCACCTGCATACCATATTCCCTGTTTAACTGTTGAATAAAGTTGCATACGTTTGCTAAACTTTTCTTGACTTGTTGCATAATAATCCCAATATACAATTTCGGCATTATTGGGAACAAGAGCGCGAATTTCATCAGTAATCGGAGGACCTCCGCCCCACCACTGATTACCGGAAATCTTCATAAACATATCGCCCCATACAATTACTTCAAAATTATATTTTTCAGCAATTTTGCACACACGGTTAAGATGTGATAAGAATATTTCTTTTTCTTCAACAAAACCATTCTTTTTATAGTATCTGCCCTTACCTAAAGCATGGGCTTCATCCATACCAATATTAACAATTCTTGAAGTAAAGTTTTCTGAAAGAGATTTAAACATATCTTCAATAAGTGCATACGTTTCTTCTTCACCTACCATAAGAATGTCATGAATATCTCTTATTTTTTCATATTCTTTCCAACGGTAAATGGCGTTTAAATGCGCAAGAGTTTGAATACAAGGAATAAGTTCTACTCCCTTTTGAATTGCATACTTATCAATTTCTTTAATTTCTTCTGCAGTATATCTGCCACGCAAATAGCCAAAATTAGGTTGTCCTTTGACTTCATAAGTATCCTCGGTATAAAGCAATAGGGCATTATATCCCAAATCGCTCATTAAATCAATCCATTCCTTAACGGTTTTTACGTTAAGCACCGAATTACGAGAACAGTCAAGCATTAATCCAAATTTTTTAAAATTCATAACAATCCTCCATTAGTCGTCTAAACCAAGTTCTTTAATAATGGCGTTCGCAACGTGTTGCGCTAAAATTTGATTTCCTTCGGGAGTATGATGCAAATTATCTTCACATTTATAATATCTGCTATCCTGTTTACATACTGAATATAAATCGTTTACAGGTATGTTTTCCTCTTTCATAAGTTCAAGCGCCGCATTATTGTACTCAATAACGTTTCCTTGCTCCAGTTCGAAAGTAACACCCGTACCCGTGTTATCTTCGGCAGTATTGTTTGAAGGAAGTGGAGTAGTTGTAGCAAAAATCAACTTTGCACCTGCTGCACGGGAAAGTTCTATAATTCTTTTCAAACCATACTTATACTCTTCAATATTAAACAGAGGTCTATTTAAAAAAGGCATAACATCCATATCCCAATAACCGTTATTAAAATGCACCAAATCAACTTTACCATGTTCTTTTAAAAGATGACTTAACTGCATAAGAGAATAAAAAGTGAATCGTCCGTTATCGGCGGGGACATAAAGAATTTCACATTTATCCTTTAAAATCTCAATCAAAGGTTTTGTGTACCACGCTTTAATAGAATCTCCAAGCAAAATAACCTTTTTCATACAGCACCTCAAATTAATTTTATTTTAGAATATCAATAATAGAGTTCGAAGTCAAGAAAAAAGATAACAATTATAAAAAGTCGCAGCAACAATTGTTACTGCGACTTTTTATTTTTAAGTAATAGGTTGTTCCTTTTTAATTTTAAAAATCATTCTGAGTATTCCGCTTAACAGTTTAGGGCTTTTTACTAAAACAACTTTCATAACCATTCTCCTAACGACATTTCACATAAGAAATCCCCAGAATTATGACGGTAAAAGCAAGTACGGCTATTAAAAATCTGGATGAACCAAAGCAGGAAACTAAAAGCCCCACTGCAAAAGCGATGGCTATAAAACCCTTATTAACACATCTTTTTCGCATTAAAGCACAACCTCTCATACTCAGTCACCATAAAGGCATTTCTAATATATTATACTCAGTATAAGAAAAAGTGTTCATCGTTTTTTAATTGATTGCCAAGATTTTAAATCCTTTAGTTCGTTATAAACAGCAATATAACTTTCGTATCTTGAATTTTGAATTTTACCTTGGCTGACAGCCTTTGCCACACCGCACCCCTTTTCACCTATATGCGCACAGTCGGCAAATTGACAATCGAAAACGTAATCGGAAAAATCTGTAAAACATTCAATTAACTTTTCTTTAAAATCGATATTAAGATATTGAGTATCAAGGGATGAAAAACCTGGAGTATCAGCAACGTATCCGTTAAAATGATGCGCAAAAAGTTCGGTATGACGCGTAGTATGTCTTCCGCGTCCCAACTTATCGCTCACCTCTCCCGTTTGTAAATTAAGGTTTGGGAAAATAACGTTTAATAAACTTGATTTACCAACACCCGAATTACCCGTAAAGGCAGAAATGCATCCCTCTAGTTCTTTCTTAAGTTCATCAATACCTTCACCTGTTTGAGCAGATACAACCAAGGTTTTAAAACCACTTTTTTCGTAAATATTTTTATATTCCGAAAAATCACCCAAATCGCACTTATTAAACACAATAACCGGAGTTATTGAATAAAATGTGCAAATTGCGGTCAGTCGGTCTATTATTAAAGTATTTGGAGCGGGAGTAACAAAGGAAGAAACTATAAAGAGTTTATCAATATTCGCTACTGCAGGTCGTATGAGACTGTTTTTTCGCTCATAAATACTTTCAATAACACCCTTTCCATCAGTTTGCGCCGTAATTTCAACGCTATCACCAACAAGAGGACTTTCACCTTTATTTCTAAAGTTACCCCTTGCTTTACATTCATAGGTTATTCCGTCAGAAAAGACGTAATAAAACCCTGAAATCGCCTTTAAAATCAAACCTTTCATTACTTATTCCTTAATAAAGTACAGAATATTTACCGGTTAAACAATCAAGAGAAATAGCACAATAAACAACGTACGACTGATTATCAACAGATAGTTTAACATAGCAAGCAGTCATCTCGCGAACAGGAGAAACGAAATCAATTTCACAAGAAGTAGCAGTTTTAAAATCAACAAAACCGGAAGTAGCAATTATTTGATCATTATACCAAATAGAAACATATCCGCTATCAAAACCATAATCGGCTGCATTGCTTATATCAAGTTTAACAATTGATTCGAATTTACCTGTGCTAATTACCAAATCAATTGCAGAACCATATCCCACTTCAGTTCCTGCATCATATACAGGAGACTGAGACATAACTACACCTTGAGAATATTCTTTATTGGTACAATTTGCTTCGGTTATAGAACCTACAACAAGTCCTTTATCTTTAAGAAGTCTGATTGCTTCATCTTTAGTCATACCAACAAGATCGGGAATTTTCACCTTTGCAGTTGCTTCACCGGTACTGATATAAACGGTAATTTTACTTTTAGGCGGCACCGAAGAATCGGCAGCGGGCATTGTTCTGATTATAAGACCTTTTTGAACGTTATCGTCTGACACTTCAACAAATTCAACTTCAAAGCCTTCTCTTTCAAGTAAATCTTTAGCAACATCTTTTGCCTTGTTTGAAACATCGGGAACCTTAACGGTACGCTCACCGCTACTAACCGTTAAGATAATTTTATGATTTTCTTTAATGGGATGTCCCGGTTCAACAGACTGAGCAAAAATTATGCCTTTATCTGTTTCGCTAGAAGCAAATTCAAATATAATGTTAAACTTTTCATAAGCCTTTGAATTTTCAACATCTTCTATACGCATACCCATAAAATGAGGGCAGTCAACGTCAGGGGTTCTGCCTATTAATTTAGGCAGATAAATAAGCGCTAAAATAATAAGACAGGCAACAAACGTAACGGTAATACCTGCAATTATAGGTAAAACCTGTACCTTTTTAGCGTTTTTTTCTTCGGGAAGTTCGCTAACAAACTTAGTAGGATCGTTATCAACAAAAATTCCGTAATCAAAAGTAACTGCGGGGTCACGTTTAAAGGCTTCAAGGTCGCAAAGCATTTCCGATGCAGATTTATACCTTTTTTCGCTGTTCTTTTGCATTGCGCGCATGGTGATTTGCTCAAGACCCTGAGGAATTGAACCGTTTACAGAAGAAGGAAGTTCAGGTTCACGTTGAAGTTGCATAATAGCAACCGAAACCGCACTATCTGCCTGGAAAGGCAAACGACCTGTGAGCATCTCATAAAGCATTACGCCAACCGAATAAATATCCGTGCGTTCATCCGTAGTTTCGCCACGCGCTTGCTCAGGTCTTATATAATGAACCGAGCCGATTGCTTTATCGGTGATGGTTTTTTGTTCACTGCGAGAAAAACGAGCAATACCAAAATCTGTAACCTTAATTGTGCCA
>JAZRNY010000008.1:0-15790 GCA_045648445.1 Acutalibacteraceae bacterium | reverse complement strand
TGATTACTTAATTTCAATAAGAATCGTCGGGTCCTTTTTTGTTTGTCGTTGTTTAATTTTCAAGGTCCGTTCTGCTCACCGTTTTCGGTGGACAGCTTATATATATTACCACAACCAAAACTTAATGTCAAGAACTTTTTTTATCTTTTTTTAAGTTTTTTTCGCGGTATTTTTTACTGCCGTTTTGCGACAGCCATATTGTTATACTACATTTATCCTTTCTTGTCAACACTTTTTTGAAAAATTTTTTAAAGTTTTTTTAGTACCACCATATATAGTAGTAGCGTCCCCTAAGGAACGCTACTTTAATATTAACAGAATGATAAAAGTATGTTTTTGAGTTCGTCTTCTTTTTCGAGCATTTGTTTTACAAGTTCAAACTGTGTACGGCAACGAACAAGATTATGTTCGGGATAAGCGGTTTTAAAGTAGGTGCTTCCCTCAAGATAGTCGGTAAGGAAACGCATACCGCACTCAAACGTCATAAGTACAGAACCGGTATAAAGGGAAAGAACTTCTTCTTTGCTGAAAGAATCTTTACATTCGCCGATAAAGCCTTCGGCATAAACCTTAAAGAGAGAAGTTTCAAACTTAACCTTTGCTACGTCAGGTTCGTCTTCGGCAGCGTAGGTAGCGCCGCTTCGGATACTATCACCAAAGTCGTAAGCAGAAAGACCGGGCATTACGGTGTCAAGGTCAATTACCGCAAGAGGCTCGCCGTTTGCGCGATTAAGCATTACGTTATTAATTTTGGTATCGTTATGTGTAACCCTTAAAGGAAGTTCTCCGCTTTCGAGTTTATCGGTAAGAAGCGAACAAAGTTCTTTATGTTCGCGAACGAAAAGAATTTCTTCTCTTGCGTTTTTGGCAAGACCGAATGCATCAGCCTCGTAAGCCTTCATAAAGTTTTTGTATCTGTTGGGTGTATTGTGGAAGTTAGGAATAACCTCTACAAGTTTTTCTGCAGGGAACTTCGAAAGTTGTCTTTGGAACATACCGAAAGCCTTACCTGCTGCGCGGAAAAGTTCGGGTGTTTCGGCAGTCTGCATTGTGATAGCGTTATCTATATATATGTAGCAACGCCAAAAGCCGTCATCTACGCGAACATAATGCTGACCGTCTTTAGTGTCAACAACGGTAAGACATTCTCTAAGTGGGTCGCCACCCGACTGAGCAATCTGCTGACGAAGATGCGCAGTCACAAAAATAATGTTATTCATTAAACCGTCAATATCTTTAAAAATACCACTGTTAACTTTTTGTAAAATGTATTTTCTTGCACGGGAAGTTTCAACAAAAAAAGTATCGTTGATATGTCCACAACCAAAAGGTACGGCTATCATAGGTTCGCCGTCTAGGGCAAAAAGTTTTGCTACGTCTTCTGCACGATATCCCATAATCAATTCCTCCATTTATCTTTTTGGGTTGATTTTTTAGAAGTATTTGTATTATATCACAAATTTTTTAAAAATATTTGCATTTTTGGTCGCATTTTTTTCATTTATGTGTTACAATATATAAAAACGAAAACGAGGAGTGGCTTTATGAACTACAAAGGAACGGTTATAAACAATGAATTTACAATAGACAAAGTATATACTATTCATTACTTTGAATATGCCATAGACTTTGACTTTCCGGGTGAAATGCACGACTTTTGGGAAGCCGTATATGTTGATGCGGGAGAAGTAACGGTAACTTCCGGAACCGAAAAACACATAATGCGTCAGGGCGACCTATTTTTACACCGTCCTTTAGAATTTCACGCCATTGCCTGTTCGGGCGGAACTGCCAACGCTATAGTTTTCTCTTTTTCGTGTGACTGCGAAAAACTTTTTTCGGCAGCAGGTAAAATTATAAAATGCACCGGCAGACAAAAGGTTCTTTTATCAGAAATATTAGACGAAGGCAAAAACGCTTTCAGCGATTCACTTAACGACGTGTATTTAAAAAAGATGCACGGCAAAAAAAATGCGCCTTTCGGTTCAGCCCAGTGCATTAAAAACCTGATGGAGTTATTATTTATAGGTATAATACGCGGTCAGTCAGACCAACCCAGAGCCGTACACTATTCAAGCGAAGAATTACAAATGCGTGAAATCTGCAATTATATTGACAGCAATTTAACCGAGCCGTTACGATTTGAAGATTTATGCGTAAAATTTTCAATGGGGAAAACTGCGCTTAAAAAAATGTTCAGAGACCATCTTGGTTGCGGCGCGATGGAATATTACAACACAAAAAGAATAAGCGAAGCAAAAAAGATGTTGCGCGAAAAAAAATACAGCGTGACCGAAATATCGGAAACACTGCAGTTTTCAACCATACATTATTTTTGCAGAAAATTTAAACAAGCCACCAACATGACTCCACTTGAATATCAGAGATCTGTAAGTAGCCTGGTGAAAAACTTTATCGAAAGTTAAAATGGGCGCAATTATCTAAAGAGATCTTGTAAACCTCCAATAGATAAACGATTATCGTCTATACCACCTAAACCTATACTGTTAGTTGTATCTTCAACAACAAGAGATACTATATTGAGTTCTGGACGAGTGTATTCTTTTTTCATTATTATTACCTCCAAAAGAGACAAAACTACTAATTACACAAATACTATAACACAAATCAATCAAAAACGCAATAGTTTTTTTAAAAAATTTTAAAAAATTTTGTGTTTCTTTACCATAAGTGCTTAAATACAAGGCATTTTAAGGTTTTTTGCCTTGATTTATTGTTCTGCAATAACGTCCTCAATGATTTTATTTGCAGCTGCTGCATAAGTGTCACAAAGGTTGCTGGGCTTTTCAAGGTTTACGGATATTTGTGCTGAAGTGCCTTTAATAAGGTCATTTACCATTGTAAGAGAGTTGCCGGTAGGCACAGTAACACGAGTAACACCGATAGTTACGGAAATTCTGTTAGGATCCTGTTTTTCACGAAGTTCTAAATACATTGCTTTTGCTTCTTCGTTTTTAAAGATTTGATTCATATCATAGTGTTCTTCGTTCAGGAAGTAACGCAAGAAGTAAGCGCCGCCCTTTGGATTGCTGGCACCTTTGCAGAGGCCATAGTGCACGAATATGTGCGGTGTAAGGATAATTTGCATCTTCTTTCTTAAGTTTTGGCAGAGGAGCAAATCCTAAATCATCAACATCCATGGTATAGAACCAACCGGGGCTCTTTCTAAGACCATAAGCGCCGCAAATTTGGAGTGCTATGTTGCCATTTGCAATATCGTCATCGTGGTTAGCAATAATCTTGGCAAGACCTGCATCCTGAGCGCGCATCATATAATCAATGGCTGCTTTTGTGTTTTCATCTTTAAGACCGTTTACAAATTTGTCGGTCGTAGTATCCCAACGAATCTGAGCGCCGCCGTAAGCACTAATCCAGTCTTCAAAAGTAATAGAAGTACCCGGACGGCTAAATCCGCAAGCAGCCTTGATTTGTTCCATAAGAGTCCACATACTGTCAACGTTCCAGTTATCCTGTTCCATAAGGTCTTTAGGAGTTGAAATACCGTTTTCTTCAAGAATAGTTGCGTTAAAGTAGGTCATAGCACCAACTATATCCCATGAAGATTTAGTACTGTTAACTAGGTAACTGTAATCGCCTATTGTAAATCTTTCAACTATACCTTGGTTCCAGAAAGGATCTTTAACATCCATACCGGTAGTTTCAATCTCAAGAGGCATAAGAACGTTAAGGGTTTTGGGGAAAGAACCGTTTTCAACAACAACATCGGGAGACTGGTCAGCTGCAATAAGAGACGTAAGTTTAACTATGTAGTCACTTTCGTTAACTGCAACCAATTCGGCCTTCATACCTGTAGTTTCTTCAAAGCCCTGAAGACATATAGCGGTATCGGTTTTAGTGTGGTCAATCCACGTTGCAAACTGTACGGTTGTGCCGCGAAGTTCGCTTGGCATGTCAAGGAAGAAGTCTTCTTCGTTAACAGGTGCGTCTGCTTTATCGTCGTTGCCTTTACCCTTGTTTTTATCGCCGCAACCTGCAAGACAGGCAACCGATAAAATCATAGCAACGCAAAGGGAAAGCGCGATTGATTTTTTAAGCATAAAGACACTCCTTAATCATTTAAAATCACTTGTGTGTAGTCATTGTATCACACAAAACAATTTTTTTGCAAGTATAAAATCATTGGTTCGCACGAGTTCGAAATTATAATGACTATGTTGATGTCGAAACAAGGCAAAGCCTTATTTCGACTGCGAATTCTTTGAATTCGCAAACAATTACCAAGGGTAATTGAACATATTCATTGCAATGATATCGAAGTTGCAAAATAACGTTTTAAGACGTTTTTTGCAACATAGAACCGATTTTATCGGCTTCGTCGAGAAATTCAATCAATTTCTCGACATTCGATAGTCATTATAATTAAATTACATTAATGCGCAAGGGAGATATATTATGAGTTATAAAATTTATCCCGTAACAACTACCAATAACGAATGTTATGACTATAGAGTAAAAATTAACGGACAAAGTGTACAACTTGATACTGCTAGAGTTTCCGCTTGTCCGTTTAACAGACGTTGGCCGGGTCATCAAAGAGGCATTGAGCAGAGCGAACTGATTAACTTTATTTCTCTTTCGACCGATGAACCGCTTGATTTTGAAATTGAAACTAACTTTTCTGCCGAAAACGTAATTATACGTCCATTATCTTTAGGAATACAACCCAAAATTAATAAAGACGGTGTTATTCGTTTTACACTTCCTAAAAATGCATATTTTACGGTAGAACCTTGTGGAAGAAATAATGCGTTGCATATATTTGCCGATCCGATCTGTAAATATAATCTAAATAAAGAGCAAGATGACGTTGTATATTATGGCAATGGCGAACATCACGTAGGTTTAATTGAACTAAAAAGCAATCAGACTCTTTTTATAGATGAGGGTGCTGTTGTTTACGCTAATATTAGGGCTAAAGATGCTGAAAATATTAAAATACTTGGCAGAGGTATTTTAGATAACAGCGAAAATAAGGAAAAAATACTTTTTGAAGAAAATGCTGTTGGTAATACTTCTGCAGTACTTAATGCTAAACGTGAACATACAGTACAAATTGAATATTGCGAAAACGTGACTATTGAGGGTATTACAATCAGAGATTCGCTTGTATATAATATTCGCCCTATTTGTTGTAAAAATCTTAATATTTCAAACGTTAAAATTATCGGTTGTTGGAGATACAACTCCGATGGCATTGATATGCATAACTGCGAAGACGTACTAATTGATAATTGCTTTATACGCACTTTTGATGATTCAATTTGTGTAAAAGGTTTTGATTTTTATACTGCCGGTAACGTTAGCGAAGCAGTAAAAAATGCTATGTACCATAATGGTAAGGTTTACGATACCTTTAAAAACGTTCGTGTTAAAAACTGCACTATTTGGAACGACTGGGGAAAGTGTCTTGAAATCGGAGCCGAAACAAAGGCCGAAGAAATATGTGATATAGTTTTTTTAAATTGTGATTTAATTCACGTTACAGGTCCTGTTTTAGATAGTTACAATATTGATTATGCTGACGTTCACGACATAGTTTACAAAGATATTAATGTAGAATATGATGATGTTATTATGTCACCGTCTATTCAGAAAAGCGATGAAGAAGTTTACGTTAATAAGAATGAAAATTATGCGCCAAAACTTATAAACGTTACAACCGATTATCACTTTGAATATTCTGCAGGCGGAGACAGACGCGGAAAAACTCACGATATCACATTCCAAAATATTTATTTATATGGAAAATATGAACCTAAATTTTATTTTAAGGGATATGACGAAGAACACAAAACTAAAAACGTAACTGTTGAAAACGTTTTTTGGAATGGCGAATTACTAAAAAAAATTAAAGAGGAAAATTTTGTGATGGATAAGTTTGCGGAAAATGTGGTTTATAAAACCGATAAGTATTCTCAAATCAAAAAGAATAACGTAGATTCGAAGAATCAACTTAACAAAAAAGTTCCTGTTCGTTTTATAAACGAAAACGGAAGCGGAAAAAGAATAATGTTCGTTGGTAACTCTATAACTCTTCATGGTGTTAATAAGGATATTGGATGGTTTGGCGAATGGGGTATGGCAGCTTCTTCTAAAGAAAACGATTACGTTCATCAAATTATATCAAGAATGAGTACGGTTGATGCTGATGCTGCGTACTGTTTATGTCAGGTTTCGCAATGGGAAAGGGATTATTTAAACGGTAAAGATTATTTTTATTTATACGAAACAGCACGTGAGTTTAATGCCGATATAATCGTTACTCGTTTTATTGAAAACTGTCCTAAAGACGGTTTAGAAGAAAATGTCTTTAAGGAACGTATGAATGATTTAATTTGTTATTTAAATAATACCGGAAAAGCAAAAATTATAGTTACTACGGGATTTTGGAAAAACTCCGGCGACATTGCTCTTATAAATTATGCAAAAGAAAATAATTTTCCCTTGATTGAAATGGGTGATCTTGGCGAAAAACAAGAAATGAAGGCTATAGGCCTATTTGAACACCTAGGCGTTGCAAATCATCCGGGTGATTTAGGTATGAAAACTATAGCGGAACGAATTTTCGAAATATTAAAGACGTTATAATTATAACTTCACTACTTTAAACTGCCTAAATATGTGCGGTTCGCACATATTGGGCAGTTTTTTTAGATGTGAAATAAATTTTTGCTAAAATTTGTTTTTTATATAGAAAATAATAAAAAAATGTAATATAATTTAAAAAATAGGAGGCGTTATTTATGTCTATTAAAAGAGTTGAATGTACAGTAAATACAAATGAAATTATTCGCGTTAAGGGGCTAGGATGTTTAAGGGATAAAACAACAGAGAATTGCTTTAATTGCAGAGTTATTACCCGTAATGGTAAAATTACAGCAAAAGAAAGTAAAATTATAGCCGAAGCAAGTGAAAAATTTGGTTCTGGTGAAATCTCTATGACTACAAGACAAACGGTTGAAATTCAAAAAGTTCCTTTTGAAAATATTGATTCATTAATTGAATTTTTGAATTCTAACGGCTTAGAAACAGGCGGTACCGGACCAAAGGTGCGTCCTATTGTTTCCTGTAAAGGAACCACTTGTATATATGGTTTAATTGATACATACGGTTTATCCTTAAAAATACATGAAAAATTTTATAAAGGTTATCACGAAGTTTTACTTCCCCATAAATTTAAAATTGCAGTTGGCGGTTGTCCTAATAACTGTGTAAAACCCAACCTTAATGACCTTGGAGTTATTGGTAGCGTGTTAGTAAACGAAGCCGATAATAAAGTGTTTGGTTATAAGGTTGTTATTGGTGGTCGTTGGGGTAAAAAAACTGCCGTTGCACAACCTTTAAGTAAAATACTCTCTACCGAGGAAGAGGTTCTTGACGTTATCGAAAGGGCTATTAATTTGTTTAAAGATGAAGGAATTAAAAATGAGCGCTTTTCTGATACCGTAGAAAGACTTGGCTTTGATTATGTTGAGAAAAAATTACTTGATTTATAAAATTTTTTCGGTATGTTTAATACTAATTTGCTTATTTACTTTTACGGGATGTGAAAGTGAAAAACAAATAAAAGAAGATTGTATTTTTTCTTTTACCGATGCTTTGGGAAGAACGGTTAATATATCAAAAGTTCCCCAACGTGTTGCAGCGCTTACCGGTAGTTTTGCTGATATATGGATTTTGGCTGGTGGAACGATATGTGCTACGGCAGTTGATGCCTTTGAAGATTTCGGAATAAGCAGTGAAGGGGTAATAAATCTTGGAGGCGCACATTCTCCAAGTCTTGAAATCCTTTTATCTTCGAATGCAGATTTTGTGTTGGCAAGTGCTTCTTCCTCTTCAAATGTAAAAATGCAAACCGCTATTGAAAACGCAGGTATTAACGTTGCATATTTTGACGTAGACTGTTTTGAAGATTACCTTGCAATGCTTGATATTTGCACTTCAATTACGGGTAAAAAAGAACTTTATAAAACAAATGGTTTGGATTTAAAAGACCAAATATATGCAATTAAAACTGAATTTAAAAATGCAGATATTCCCGAACGTCAAAAAACAGTACTTATGCTAAGGGTTTCTTCATCTTCGGTAAAAGCAAAGGGTAGTGAAGGTACCGTACTTGGTGAAATGCTTAACGATATGGGTTGCATAAATATTGCTGACAACGACAAAACGTTACTTGAGAATCTTAGTATAGAAAGTATTATGAATAAGAATCCATATCATATTTTTGTCGTTTTAATGGGAGATGACAGCGAAAAAGCGATAAGTAATGCGAAAAAACTTTTGAACGAAAATAAGGGATACGAAAATCTTGATGCTGTTAAAAACGGCAGAGTTTATTTAATGGATAAAAAACTCTTTAATTTAAAACCTAACGGAAATTGGGCAAAATCATATGAAATTCTTAAAAGCAAACTTATGTGTGAGTAAAAAAAGAATAATCATTTTATATTTTATCGGCAGTATATTACTGGCGTTATCTATTCTTTTTGGTATTTTTACGGGAAGCACATTTTTTTCGGTAAAAGAACTTATTTTTGCTTTTAAAAACGGGCTTAAAACAAATACAATTGGCAGAATATTTTTGTACGTTAGATTACCTAGAACTTTGGCAAGTGTTTTTTGCGGTATAGCGCTCAGCGTTTCGGGTGTGATAATTCAAAACGTCCTTTCAAATAAACTTGCTTCTCCAAGTGTAATTGGCGTGAATTCAGGCGCGGGATTTGCAGTAACACTTTGTACGGCCCTATCGTTTTATTCTGGAATTATAATTTCAGTGTTTGCTTTTATTGGCGCTTTTTTAACCGTTATGACTGTAAGTATTGCTTCAAAAAAATGGGGAGCATCTCGTTCTACAGTTATACTTATAGGTGTTGCTATTAATAGTTTGCTTGGCGCTTTTTCAGATACAATAACTACATTTTCGCCCGAAGTTTCGGTTTTAAGTAACGACTTTAAAATCGGCGATTTTTCTGCTGTAACATATGAAAGGCTTATTCCTGCAATGGTTATAATTACTATTTGTATCTTTTCTTTATTTTTCCTTACAAACGAACTTGATATTATTACTTTGGGACCTGAACAGTCTAAATCATTAGGGCTGAATTACGAGGGTAAAAGAATACTGTTTTTGCTTATTTCTGCTTTGCTTGCAGGTTCAGCCGTTAGCGTAGCGGGACTTCTTTCCTTTGTGGGTCTTATTATTCCTCACATTGTCAGAAGACTTTCGGGAAATAAAACTTTGCATTTAGTAGGTTTATCTGCCATTTTCGGCGGAGCATTTTTAACGCTTTGTGATACTATTTCAAGAAGTGTATTTTCACCTTACGAAATACCGGTAGGTATTATAATGGCATTTTTAGGCGCTCCTTTCTTTATTTTTATTTTAGTAAAGGGAGGTAACCACCATGCTTAACGTGAACAATTTAAGTGCAGGGTATAATAAAAAAACCGTAATCAATAACCTATCTTTTTCTATAAACCAAAATTCTTTAGTAAGTATTATTGGTGAAAACGGTTCGGGAAAATCAACGCTTTTAAAGGCTATATCAAATTTGAATGAGATTTTTTCGGGCGAGGTCACAGTTGATGGTATTAATACTAAAAACTTAAAAAGGAAAGAATTTGCTCAAAAGGTAACTTATCTTACTCAAATGCGAAATATTCCGGATATGACTGTCGGACAGTTGGTTCTTCATGGTAGATTTCCGTATCTTTCTTATCCAAGAAAATATAGTAATGAAGATTTATTAATTGCAGAAAAAGCAATAAAACAAATGGGGCTTAGTGGCTACGAAGACAGACCTTTAAAAACTCTATCAGGCGGACAGGTACAAAAGGCTTATATTGCCCTTTCTCTTGCTCAAAATACTAATTATATCCTTTTTGATGAACCAACCACATTTCTTGATACTGCTCATCAAATTAATTTAATGGGTATATTAAGAAATTTGGCAGATTCAGGTAAAGGAATAGTAACGGTTATGCATGATATATCACTTGCATTTAACTATTCTGATTGTATTATGGTTATTAACGAAGGAGATATAGTCGCTTTTGATACACCTGAAAATATTTTAAAAAGTGATATAATTAATAATATTTTCGGCATAAAAATAAAACAGGATAACGGTATATATTACTGTTTGATTAAATAAAAGAGGTATTTTATATGAAAGTATTGGCATTTGGAGAAATTTTGTGGGACGTATATTCCGATAAAAGTGTAATTGGTGGAGCGCCGTTTAATTTTGCTGCTCATTTTGTTAAAAACGGTGGACAGGCTTGCCTTATTTCCGGCGTTGGAAATGATAGTCTATCAACAAAAACTATAGAAGAAATAAAAAATAAGGGTGTAAGTGATAAATATATAACCGTTATTGAAAAGCAGACAGGCAAATGTCTTGTTACTTTGGACGAGGATTCTATACCTTCGTATAACTTATTAAACGACGTTGCTTATGATTACATAAATACTGAAAACGTTACCTCAGAAAAAGGTGATATTTTATACTTTGGGACTTTATCGCTTAGAAGTGAATATAATTTTAATTCATTATCGTCGCTTATAAAAAGAGAAAAGTTTGAAGAAGTATTTGTAGACGTTAATATCAGAGCGCCTTTTTCAAGTGAAAAGGCAGTTGCATTTGCTGTTAATAATGCAACTATTCTTAAAATAAGTGATGAAGAATTAAGTTTTGTTAATAAAGTGATTTTCGGTAAAGATTTTTCGTTAGAAGAATCTATTGAAAATCTTGCCGATAAATTTAAAAATTTGAAGGTTATAATTATAACTATGGGCGCTAAAGGCGCAATAGGTTTTGAAAGAAGCACAAATAAAACATATAAATTATTTGGAAAACGAGTGGAAACTGTGTCTACAGTAGGCGCGGGGGATAGTTTTTCCGCCGCCTTTATTAATAATTATCTTAAAACGGGGGATATGTATTCTTCCTTGGAATTTGCCATAAGAGTCAGCGCTTTCGTTGCCACCAATACCGAGGCAATTCCCGATTACGACCCCGAAGAAATAAGAATTAAACCCTATGAATTAAATAAATATTTAACGGATAATGATGAACTAAAATTAAGCCGACTTTTCACAAGCGGTATGGTTTTGCAGGCTAATAAGGAAATTCGTATCTTTGGCGAGGGTAAGGGCGAAATTGAAGTCGAACTTAACGGACTTAAAGGCGCTGCTCAAAGTAACGGTGAAAAATGGCTTATAACACTTCCTGCCTTAAATTACGGCGGCCCTTATGAATTAAAGGTTAAACTTAATTCGACTGAAAAGGTTTTTGAAGACGTATGGATTGGTGACGTTTACCTTGTCGCAGGGCAATCGAATATCCGTTATAATCTTCGCCATGCAGGCGTTAACCCCGAAACTTTCGAGGAAAATGAACAACTTCGCATTTTTGGTACTAACGAAGAGGATATCAGCGCCTTTACGTTTGACGAGGGCTGGTGTTCCCTTAAAAAGTCGAATGCTCCACGTTTTTCTGCAGTGGGTTATTATATGGGTCTTGAATTGGTCGGAAAAACCGATAATAAGGTAGGACTTATCGTTTGTTCACAAGGGGCAGGGGTGCTTCAGGCATTTTTGCCAAAGGGTTATTTAGATAATACCGATTGCTTTATTCCAGATGAAGAAAGAAGCGAAGGTTATAAGAATCCTTTGTACGTATGGAATAAGGACGGTAATCTTTATAACGAGAAATTTGCTAAAATGATACCCTTTAACGTTAAAGCGGCAATTTGGTATCAAGGAGAAGGCAACACCACCGGTAAAGACTATACTATTTACGATAAGCTTCTTGAAAAGTTTATAGAAAAATGGCGATTAGATTTAATGGATGAAAATTTACCATTCATTATTGTTCAGCTTGCTAACTATAAAACGTGTAGTCGCGAAGGCTGGACTGTGCTTCAGCAAAAACAGGCTCAGGCGGCAGAAAAAATAGATAATGCCTATCTTGTAAAATGCGCCGATATTTGCGAGGACGATGATATCCATCCGCCAACAAAAAACTTGCTTGGCAAAAGACTTGCCGATAAATTAACCGAAATTTTTGAATAAAATAAGAGCGTTGCGGTTAGCAACGCTCATTTTTATAGTTCTAATTCAAATTTTAATCCGTAGTGGTCAGACGGGAATTTGCCGTCAAAGGTTTTATTAAGAACTTTATAGGATATTCCTTTTACATTTCTATTAATGAAGCAATAATCTATTAATCGACATTCATTAATATCTTCGTAATAACCGTGGTATGTAATACCGTCATAATTTTGTGTTACTGTGTTAACGTCAGTAAAGTATTTAGTCATTTGTGCATATCCGGGTTCGGTAACCTTCATATTAAAATCTCCCGTAATAAATATGGGAAGATTAGAAAATTCATTGGTGTATTTTTTAATAAGGTCAACACTTTTTATCTGACAGTTATCACCAAAACCAAAATGAGTATTAAAAAATAAAAATTCCTTTTTAGTACTGTTTTCCATTAATTTAACATAACAACACATTCTGTGGCAGTCGTATACTTCATCCCAACCTTTTGATTGTATGTTTGGTGTATCCGAATACCAAAAGTAACCGCTTTTTATAAAAGTGAATTTATCTTTTTTCCAAAAAATAGGAGAAGCCTCGTTATCGGGTGCTTCGGCTCTGTATTTCAAAAACATATCGTATTCGGTAAGCAAATTCTCTTTTATAGCATCTTCCCAGTGAGGACGTACCTCCTGAAGACCTATAACGTCGGCATTTTCTTCCTTTAAAATACCGAAAATACGGGGAATACGTTCAGGTACAGAATGCCCGTTTTTGTCGTTGTAATGTCTTATATTAAAACTTATTACAGAAATATCCATAAAAAACACCTCAAGTTAAGTTTAATATTACGGTTGATTTTTGTCAATAGTATAGCATAAAAATTAGTGGACAAAATATTTATGTTGTGATATAATTAAAATATAAATTTAAGGAGGTTATGTATATGCCTTATTTGATTGGATTTTTTGTGTTAGTGGTTTTAATTTTTGTTTTTTGTTTAAAAATTGTACCACAGGCTCATGAGTTTGTAATTGAACTTTTGGGTAAGTATAGAACTACGTGGTCAGCAGGTATACACTTTAAAATACCACTTATAGAAAGAATTTCTAAGCGCGTAACTTTAAAGGAACAGGTGCTTGATTCTCCTCCTCAACCCGTTATTACCAAAGATAACGTAACAATGCAGATTGATACCGTAATTTATTACGCTATATATGACGCTAAATTATATGCTTATGGTGCCGTTAATCCTATTTCTGCACTCGCTAATCTTGCCGCTACAACATTGCGTAACTTAGTTGGTGAACTTGAATTGGATGGTACTCTTACTTCGCGCGATACAATTAATGCTAAAATGACCGAAATTCTTGATGAGGCAACCGATAAATGGGGAATTAAGGTTCATAGAGTAGAACTAAAAAATATTATTCCTCCTGCTGAAATTCAAAATGCAATGGAAAAGCAGATGAAGGCTGAGCGCGACAGACGTGAAACTTTACTACAGGCCGAAGGACACAAGGCCGCCGCCATTACAAGAGCCGAAGGTGAAAAGCAGGCTATGATACTTGCTGCCGAAGGCGAAAGAGACGCCAGAATTGCAAGAGCCGAAGGTGAAGCAAAGGCAATTTATCTTGCTAAAAAGGCAGAGGCTGACGGTCTTGCTGCTTTAATGAAAGCGGGAATTAACGACGCCGTGTTAGAACTTAAAAAATATGAAGCGTTGGTTTCTATGAGCAATGGCAGAGCATCTAAAATTATCGTACCTACTGATGCGGTTAATATGACTAAATCTAACGTTATTTTCTCGGAAACTACAGGAATTGGTGATACTACTCCCGAAGCTGTTGATCCTCCAAAACCAAAAAAGAAAGATGAATGTTGTGAATAAAAAAGACCCGTTTGGGTCTTTTTTCTATTCGTAAAGTTATTATATTAAGTCATAATGAATATTTTTCGGTTACTTTTAATATATATTACTAGTTTAAAAAAGAGAGGTATTCATTATGGATTTGAAGATTATAAGACAACCTTTGGCAGTAAATGACGCCGTTTATAGCGGAAGTGGCGAAATTCCTATTGATGAAGATTTTGTTTTACCCGATTATTTTGCTCAAATTAATAAAATGTTGAAATGTAAGTGCGAGGGTAGAATAACTTCAAAATCGGTAAACGGTATGAGCCTTGTTATAGATGGCCATGTATGTATTAATTTGCTTTATTGTGATAATGATGGCGCCATATTCAGTTACGAGCATATTTTTCCGTTTAGTAAAACTTTTGACGTTAATGAGGATTTAACCGGGGCTGTTATAGAAGCAAATCTTAAAAACGAATATTTGAATTGTAGAGTTGTGACCGAAAGAAAAGTTTCGGTTCACGGAGCATTAACCGCTTCTTTAAGAGCAATACTGATGAAAAAATACGATGTAATTGCCGATATTGAAGAAGATAAAATTCAAATTGACCGTCAGGAAATTCCCGCTTTGAATTCTATTGGAAATGCCGAAAAAAATATGCTTTTAGAAGAAGAACTGACACTTTCATCAGGACAGCCGTCTATAATTAACATATTAAGATATAGCGCATATCCTACTGTAACCGAGGTAAAACCTATTAAAAATAAAGTATCGGTAAAGGGTAATTTATCGGTAACGGTATTGTATAGATGTGAAAAACAGTGCGCTGTTTATAAAAGTGTGGTGCCTTTTAGCCAGTTGCTCGAAATTGGCGGAGTGTTTGATGAATGTGTATCTTCGGCTAAGGTTAGTCTTTGCTATCTTGAGGTAAAACCAATAGTTAGCAGTAACGAACAACGTTCAATGCAGTTAAGCGCTAAACTTAACGTATCTGTTAAAAGTTATTGTAACGAAAAAATTCCGATTATTAGTGACCTTTATTCTACCGATTATGAAGTTAAAGTAACAAAAAAGGATATGAATATCGAAAGTGTAGTAGGACATTTTGGTGATAACTATATGTTTAAAACCAATTTAGATTTCGGTGATGCTCATATTAACAGTATTATTGATACCTGGAGTGAAACCGAAATAGTAAACTGCTCATTTAATGATGGAGTTTTAAACGTTAAAGCAACAGTTAATATATGTGTTTTAGCAATTGGCAGTGCAGATAAAGTATCTTATTTTGAAAAAAAGCAGGAGTTTACCTACAAAAAACAACTTGATTATAATGTTAGCGGAAAATTAAAGTGCGATGCTATTTTTGAACCTGTTAGTGTATCTTATACTTTACTAAATGATAACGGTGTTGAATATAGAATAGAATATCGAGTTAACCTACCTTTAAGTGAGGAAAAAACATATCCATTAATATATGAAATCGTATATGATGATAAAAATAAAATATCTAAACGACAAGATTGTTCAATGATAATTTATTTTGCAAAAGAAGGCGAAAAAGTTTGGGATATTGCAAAAATGTATAATTCGGATTTAAATGAAGTTCGTCTTATTAACGGATTAAACTCAGAAATAATTGAATGCGATAAACAAATTTTAATACCTATAATTTAACGTAAAATACGGCATACTAAGTTGAACTGCCCCAATTTGTGCAGACAGCATAAAAAGGCACACTATGGTAGTGCGTATTGAATTTTAAGCGACATACTGACTTCGTTTTTCAAGCGGAGTCAGTTTTGTTTTTATCTGTATTCTTTCATGATTGTAGAAATGA
>JAZRNY010000007.1:0-47404 GCA_045648445.1 Acutalibacteraceae bacterium | reverse complement strand
AGTCCAAAGTAGGGGAGGGAACCTCTACCTAAGCCTCCTTCTGCATGGATCATTTAGACCGTGCTCCGATTGGAGACATGAGCAGCACTTTGGTCAGCTTGATTCAAGCCAACGATAAAATTCGTTTTATCTATCGGCATTCCACCGATAAAGGAGAGTTCCTGCTGGATACCGATGAGCTGGCTGCTCAATTGGAAGACGTTCCGTTGTCGGAACCGGCTGTTCTTAATTGGATTGGTGAATATATCAAAGAGAATTTGGAAGACATTCAAGGAGGAATAATTTAAATGAAATCTTTAGCTGAATTGCAAGCAATTAAAGCAAAAATGCAGAACAAGGTAAATCTGCGTACTTCTGATGATGTAAATGCCGTTCGTGTTGTGGTTGGCATGGCTACCTGCGGTATTGCAGCAGGCGCTCGTCCTGTTCTCAATGCTTTTGTTGAAGGCGTTAACGAAGCAGGCCTTAATGATAAGGTTGCTGTTTCTCAGACCGGTTGTATCGGTCTTTGCCAGTATGAACCTATTGTAGAGGTTCATCAGAATGGTGAAAAAGTTACTTATGTTCACATGACCGCTGAAAAGGTTGCTACCGTTATTGAAAAGCACTTAAAAGGCGGCAAAGTTGTTGCTGAGTTTACTGCTCAGAACGGATAATTAAATTTGGAGGTATAATTTATGATTCGCGCACATGTACTTATTTGCGGCGGTACCGGATGTACCTCTTCGGGCAGTCAGTCTATTCAGCAGGCTTTTACTGAGCAGCTCGAAAAGAACGGTCTTACCGAAGAAATTAAGATTGTGCAGACCGGTTGTTTCGGTCTTTGCGCTCTCGGTCCTGTAGTAATCGTTCATCCTGAAGGAACTTTCTACAGCCGCGTTACTCCCGAAGATGTTGCTGAAATTGTTAGCGAACATCTTCTGAAAG
The DNA here is from genome assembly GCA_045648445.1 of Acutalibacteraceae bacterium. Taxonomy (GTDB): domain Bacteria; phylum Bacillota; class Clostridia; order Oscillospirales; family Acutalibacteraceae; genus SIG607. Next base: position 46,477 of record JAZRNY010000007.1, on the reverse strand, counting down.
GTCGTATCGTTGAACGTTTGGTGTATACCGACGGCGCTGATGAAGAAAAAGATATCGCGCATCTTTCTCTTAACGATACTGCTTTCTACAAAACCCAGAATCGTGTAGTTCTTCGTAACTGCGGTGTAATTGATCCTGAGGATATTGATGAATATATCGGTATGGATGGTTATGCTGCTCTTGGTAAAGTTCTTACCGAAATGACTCCTGATGACGTTATTAAGGTTGTTACTGATTCCGGTCTTCGCGGACGTGGCGGCGGCGGTTTCCCAACCGGTCGTAAATGGGCTCTTACTGCTCCTAACAAAGCACCTCAAAAATATGTTGTATGTAATGCCGACGAAGGTGACCCAGGTGCATTTATGGACCGTTCTGTATTGGAAGGCGATCCTCATTGTATTATTGAAGCAATGGCAATTTGTGGTTATGCAGTAGGCGCTACTCAAGGTTACGTTTACGTTCGTGCTGAGTATCCAATTGCTGTTAGAAGACTTGCTATAGCTATTGCACAGGCAAGAGAATACGGTCTTTTAGGTAAAAATATTTTCGGTTCGGGATTTGATTTCGATCTTCATATTCGTCTTGGCGCCGGCGCTTTCGTTTGTGGCGAAGAAACTGCTCTTATGGCTTCTATTGAAGGCAAACGCGGCGAACCTCGTCCTCGTCCTCCTTATCCTGCAGTTAAAGGTCTCTACGAATCTCCAACCTGTGAAAATAACGTTGAAACCTTTGCTAACATTCCTCAAATTATTCTTCGAGGTGCTGATTGGTTTGCCTCTATGGGTACCGAAAGAAGTAAGGGTACAAAAGTATTCGCTCTTGGTGGTAATATCGAAAATACCGGTCTTGTTGAAATTCCTATGGGTACAACACTTCGTCATATTATTTATGACATCGGTGGCGGTATTCCTAACGGTAAGAAATTTAAGGCTGCTCAGACAGGTGGTCCTTCCGGTGGTTGTATTCCAGCAAGTCTTATGGATACCGAAGTTGACTACGATAACTTAACTGCTATCGGTTGTATGATGGGTTCCGGCGGTCTTATTGTTATGGACGAAGATACCTGTATGGTTGATATGGCTAAGTTCTTCCTTGAATTTACTGTTGATGAATCTTGCGGTAAGTGTACTCCTTGTCGTGTGGGTACAAAGAGACTTCTTGAAATGCTCGATAAGATTACCGAAGGTAAGGGTACTCTTGAAGATATCGATAAGTTAGAAGAACTATGCAACTATATTAAACAAAACTCCCTTTGTGGTCTTGGACAGACTGCTCCTAACCCTGTACTCGCTACCCTTAACTTCTTCCGTGATGAATATGTTGCTCACGTTGTTGATAAGAAGTGTCCTGCAGGCGTTTGTAAAAATCTTCTTGTATTTGATATTGACAAGGATAAATGTATTGGTTGCGGTATGTGTGCTAAACAGTGTCCTGCTGATGCTATTTCTCGTACCGATTACGTTGCTCCCGGTCACAAACTTGCTTCCTTCGTTATCGATACTGATAAGTGCGTTAAATGTGGTGCTTGTATCGGTTCTTGTAAGTTCAAAGCAATCTCTAAAAAATAAGAAAGGAGCCTATTAATTATGGAAATGCTTAATGTTAAAGTAAACGGTATTGCCGTTAGTGTGCCGAAAGGCTCCACTATTCTTGAGGCTGCCAGAATTGCAGGGGTAGAAATTCCTACTCTTTGCTTTATGAAAGAAAAGAACGAAATCGGTGCTTGTCGTATTTGCGTTGTTGAAGCAACCGGTGCAAGAGGTCTTGTTGCTGCTTGTGTACATCCTGTTGCTGAAGGTATGGAAATCCAAACCAACACTGAAAAGGTTCAGAAGGCTCGTAAAACCACTCTCGAACTTATTCTTTCTACACATGACAAGAGATGTCTTTCTTGTGTTCGTTCCACAAATTGTGAATTACAAAAACTTTGTATGGAATATGGTGTAGATGGCGGTGCTTTTGAAGGTTTCCGTCCTAAGTATGAACTTGATACATCTTCTGCACACCTTGTTAGAGATAACAACAAGTGTATTCTTTGCCGTCGTTGCGTTGCTGTTTGTGACGAACAGTACGTAAGCGTTATCGGTGCTAACGACCGTGGTATTGATACTTCTATCGGTTGCGCATTCAAGAAGGATCTAAACGACGTTCCTTGTATCTCCTGCGGTCAGTGTACTGCTGTTTGTCCTACCGGCGCTCTTACCGAAAAGGACGATACTGCTCCTATCTGGGAAGCTCTTAACGATGCTGATAAATTCGTTGTAGTTCAGGTTGCTCCTGCAATCCGTGCTACCCTCGGTGAAGCATTCGGGATGCCTATCGGTACTAACGTAGAAGGCAAAATGGTTGCTGCTCTCAGAAGACTTGGTTTCGATAAAGTTTTCGATACCAACTTCGGTGCTGACCTTACTATCGTTGAAGAGGCTAACGAACTTGTTGAAAGAATTAAGAACAAGGGTGTTCTTCCTATGATTACATCTTGTTCTCCCGGTTGGGTTAAGTTCTGCGAATACTTCTATCCAAATATGATAGATCATCTTTCCAGTTGTAAATCTCCTCAGCAGATGACAGGCGCTATGATTAAGACTTACTATGCTGAAAAAGCAGGTATTGACCCCAACAAAATAGTTGTTGTATCTGTAATGCCCTGTACTGCTAAGAAGTTTGAAATCGGCAGAGATGATGAAAATGCTGCAGGTCTTCCCGACGTTGATGTTGCTATCACTACAAGAGAACTTGCTCGTATGATTCAAAGAGCAGGTATCAACTTTACCGCTCTTGCAGATGAGAAGTTTGATAATCCTCTCGGTGATACCGCTACCGGTGCTGCTGTTATCTTCGGTGCTACCGGCGGTGTTATGGAAGCAGCAGTTCGTACTGCTAATGACTGGCTTACCGGTAACGACAACACCGTTGTTGCTCTTGAAGCAGTAAGAGGTACTAAGGGTCTTAAAGAAGCTACCGTTAATCTCGGTGGTACTGAACTTAAGGTTGCAGTTGCAAGTGGCGCTCAAGCTGCTAAAGAGGTTATGGACAAGATTAAGGACGGCAATCCTGAAGGTTGGGCATTTGTTGAAATCATGGGATGCCCCGGCGGTTGTGTAAACGGCGGTGGTCAGCCCATTCAGCCTCAGTACGTTCGCGATACTGTTGACCTCAAGGCTGTTCGTGCTAAAGCTCTTTATGATCAGGATGAAGCTATGACTTTAAGAAAGTCTCATGAATCTCCTATCATTAAAGAACTTTATGGCGAAGGTAAGTGGTTCGAATCTTACGGTTGCCACAAGGCTCACGAAGCTCTTCATACTACTTATACAGCTCGTAAGAAATATAATTATTAATAAGTTTATCCCGACTTCATTTGAAGTCGGGATTTTCTTATATCAGTATTGACTTTTAATATAAATGAATTATAATATTTCATTGGGTGATATTATGCAATTTTCAAGTTTACATAACCATACAGTGTTTTCAGATGGTGTCGGTACGGTTAAAGAAAATATAGAATCTGCAATAAGCAAAAATTTACTTTCAATTGGTATTTCTGATCACAGTTTTACACCCTGTGATACAAGTTACTGTATGAAATTAAAAGATTATCCGGACTATATCGCAGAAATTGAACGATTAAAAAAGGAATATGAAGGAGTTATTCCCGTATTTAAGGGTCTTGAAATGGACTATTTTTCTGAAATAGATAGGGATAAGTTTGATTATATTATTGCATCGGTTCATTATATTATTAAAAATGATATTTGCTATCCTGTTGACCATTCGGCAAAACAGCAAACAGACTGCATTGAAGATGCTTTTGGCGGAAATATTTACGATATGGCAAAGCACTATTTCGAACTTATAGCAGACCATGCACGCAAAAATAAACCTGATATTATCGGTCATTTTGACGTTCTTGCAAAGTTTTCTTTAATGCCTGAGGATGAAAAATACTACGATATAGCTAAAGATGCACTTAAAGAAACTATTAAGTATTGTGATATTTTTGAAATTAACACAGGCGCCATTTCAAGAGGATACAGAACAGAGCCATATCCTGATAAAGTATTGCTTAGTTTAATACATTCTCTCGGCGGAAAAATTGTTATCAACGCCGATTCACATAATCCTAAAAATATTGACTACTTCTTTAGTGAATCAGCCGAAATCGCTAAAAAAATCGGTTTCAAATCTCATTACGTATTCAACGGCAAAACTTTTGATGAATTTGATTTATAATACAAAAACCATCTGCTTTGCAGATGGTTTTTATCTTTTAAAAATATTGTTTCCGTTGCAGTCGATAGCAACCGTAAGAGGAAAATTGTTAAATTTTAATTTTTTAACTGATTCGCAGCCCAAATCTTCGAAAGCTATGACTTCACATTCGGTTATGCATTTTGCTGCAAGTGCGCCACAGCCACCGATGGCACATAAATATAAAGCATTATTGCGAACAATTGCATCAACGACTTCTTTGCTGCGTTCTCCTTTGCCAATCATACAAATTTGACCCATATCAAGCAGTTTTGGAGAAAAACTATCCATTCTGCCGGAAGTAGTAGGTCCGCAACTGCCAATAGCCAAACCTTTGGGGGTAGGAGTAGGTCCTGCGTAATACACAACTGAATTACTAATTGGATAGGGAAGGGGTTCGCCCTTTTCCAATAGGTCAAAAATTCGCTGATGGGCGGCATCACGAGAGGTATAAACTGTGCCTGATAAGTAAACTTTATCACCTACACTTAAATTTTTAACCTGATTACGAATATCTTCGGTATTTATATAAAAAGTTTTCATATTTGATTAGTTATTAAATCGCTAAAGTTTTTTATAGCTTCGTCGGCATCTTTATCGTTTTTATTAATTTCATTTTTGATTTGTTCAAGTGAAGCGCAAAGGTCATTAAGTGTTTCGCAATAATCTTCGGTAGTAGCGGTCATCTGTTCTTTAACACTTTGCATAGATTCGTTGGTTTTCGCCAAAGCTTCCAATTGTTCTTTATTTTCGTTATCAAGCATCTTTTTGTTATCTTGTGCTTTTTCAATTAAAAGTTGAGAGGTGGTTTTTGCAGAAAGATACATACGAGCAACGTTTTCGCTCATAACACGAATTTGTTCTTTTTTGCTTTCATATTCAGCGTTTTTTTGAACTAAATTTTTATTTGCTTCTGCAAGTTTTTCATTTTGTAGTTTAAGGTTAGCAATTTCGTTTTTTAGTTTGTCGGTTTTTTCTTTAGCGGCTTTATCACTAGCGGAAATATAAGTCAGCACATCGTCGGTATTAAAACCGAAAAGACTTTTTCTGAATCCTTTTGACATAAAAATCCCTCATTTCGACATATATTATATCAATTAATGTCTTATTTTACAAGTATAAATGTATATTTTGCATTAAAATTCAATATTTACTTGAAAAAATATGTATTATAATGTAAAATACATTATGTATAAATATGCAAATTATATTGGTAGGTGCCTTATGAACAGAAAACAAGAACGTGAACAGGCTTTTATTATGGTCTTTGAAAAAATGTTCAGAGAAGAAAGTATGGAAGAAATTTTCGAATGTGCTGCAGAAGCCAGAGATTATAGCGAAATTCCTTATGTCAGAAGAGTTAGTATCGGTGTATACGATAACATTGAAGAAATTGACGGTTATATTTCTAAAAACTCAAAAGGATGGTCAATATCACGTATTTCTAAAGTTGCTTTAGCATGTATGCGCATCGCTATTTTTGAGATGCTTTACTGTGATGATATTCCAGTATCAGTTTCGATAAACGAAGCGGTTGAACTTATTAAAAATTATGCAACCGAAAAGGATAGTGCTTTCGCTAACGGTATTATGGGTACAGTTGCACAGGAATTTGAAACTAATGAATAATCAGTCAAAACCACTGACGGTCAGACAACTTAATTTTTATGTAAAATCGTTGCTTGAAAATGATCCTCGTTTAGCATATTGCCGTGTGAGCGGTGAAGTTACCAACTTTAAACGACATTATGCAAGTGGACATTTATATTTTACTTTGTCGGATAGCGAAGCAACCATTAAATGCGTTATGTTTAAAGGTTATGCTGATCGTTTGAAAATTCAACTTAAAGATGGCATAAAAGTCACACTGACCGGCAGAGTTTCTATTTATGAAAAAGATGGTGGTTATCAGTTTTATGCTGAAGGTTGTGAAGAAGACGGCATCGGCGATAAACTTTTAGCATTAAAACTGTTGAAAGAAAAACTTCAAAAAGAGGGGCTTTTTGATAGCGATAATAAACGAAAAATAGTTTCTTTTCCTAAAAGAATTGCAGTTGTAACTTCTGGTACGGGTGCTGCTTTACAAGATATTTTAAACGTTATTAAAAGAAGATGTCCTGTATGTGAAGTTGTCGTATGTAGCGCTTCGGTTCAGGGTGAATTAGCGGTAAAAGAACTTATAAATGCGCTGGATAAAGTTTACGCTATTAGTGATAAAATAGATACAATAATTATTGGCAGGGGAGGCGGTTCAAGTGAGGATTTAGATGCCTTTAATAACGAAGCGCTGGCTCGCAAAGTTTATGAATCACCGATTCCCGTTATTTCAGCCGTCGGCCATGAGATTGATTTTACTGTTTGTGATTTGGTAGCAGATTTACGTGCTCCTACACCATCTGCCGCAGCAGAACTGTGCGTACCTGATTATTTCGAAGTGTTAAATTTAATAAATTCTTTAAAACAAAGATGCGCACAAAAGGTAGTAAATATTCTTGATTATCAGACGTCAAAACTCGACGCATTGTTGACACGTCCGTCACTAGCATCACCACTTCGTTTAATTGACGAAAAAAGTTTTATACTTGATAACCTTGCGGATAAGGTTTTATTAAGTATAAAAAACTCCTTTTCAACTAAAGAAAAAGAGTTTGTTGAAATTATTTCTAAACTGGACGCTTTAAGTCCCTTAAAAACGATGTCGCGCGGTTATGCATTTGCTCAATCGGGTGGAAAAATAATTAACAGCGTTAATTGTGTTGATGTAAATGATGACATAACCCTTAATTTAATTGACGGTAAAATTGAATGTACCGTAAAAGGAGTAGAAAAATGACTTTTGAAGAGGCTCTTGCTAATCTTGAAAAAATTGTCAAACAATTAGAAAGTGGAGAATGCAGTTTGGAACAATCTGTTTCTCTTTATGAAGAAGCAATCAAACTTTCTAAGGACTGCACCGAAAAACTTAACGATGCTAAACTTAAAATTACACAAATCAGTGAACTTGAAAAGGCAGATTAAAAGTGATAAAAACAATTTTAAACAGTTACTGCAATGCAGTAGAAGAAACATTTAATAAGTATCTTCCTGATGTGAATTCTAATTACAAAAATTTGACCGACGCAATGCGTTATAGTTTTTTGCTTGGCGGTAAAAGAATACGTCCTGCTATGTTATTGGAATTTTATAAAATTACGGGAAAAAGCGACCTGAATGCTATTAACTTTGCGGTAGCCCTTGAAATGATACACACATACTCACTTATTCACGATGATTTACCGTGTATGGATGATGATGATATTAGACGCGGAAAACCATCAAATCATAAGGTTTTCGGCGAAGATATTGCCTTACTTGCGGGTGACGGTCTTTTAACCCACGCTTTTTACGTTGCTTCTGATACTAAAGACTTACCTGCTCAATACGTCATATCAGCGTTAAAAGAATTAGCAATACTTTCTGGTTATAAAGGTATGGCTGGCGGTCAGGTAATCGACCTTGAAAGCGAAGGAAAAAAGGTTGACGCCAACATAATTAATGAATTAAATTTGTTGAAAACTGCCGGACTTTTGCGCGCAGCGGCAAAAATAGGCGTTATATTAGCAGGTGGCAGTGAAGAACAAATCAAGGCTGCAGATGACTACGGCGTTAACGTCGGAATTTGTTTTCAAATCGTCGATGATATTCTTGATTTTACATCTGATACGGCTACTTTGGGCAAACCCACCGGTAGTGATGTTAAAAACGACAAGTCTACATACCTTAGCCTTTATGGTATGGATAAGTGCAAAGAAATGGTTAAAGAACTTACCTCTAATGCGCTTAGCGCGTTAGATAAATTTGATGGTGATACAGGATTTTTAAAAGAACTCACTCTGTTTCTTGCAGAGCGAAAAAGTTAGGAATTGATTTTTTGGATTATACAATTTTAAATACAATTAAATTTCCAAATCAATTAAAAGCGCTAAGTTTAGATGAACTAAATATTTTGTGTGATGAAGTAAGAGATTGTATTATAGACACAGTTAGCAAAAATGGCGGACATTTGGCTTCTAATCTTGGAACGGTTGAATTGACTGTTGCCTTGCATAAGGTTTTTAATTCTCCCGAAGATGCGATTTTATTTGACGTTGGTCATCAAAGTTATACACATAAACTTCTTACAGGTAGATTTGATACTTTCAATACATTAAGAACCGAAAACGGCATTTCCGGTTTCACTGACCCTATAGAAACCGATCACGATGCTTTTATAAGCGGACATAGCAGTAGCGCTGTTTCTGCTGCTTACGGTATATATAAGGCAAAACGAATAAAAGGTGAAAAAGGCACTTCAATAGCGGTAGTAGGCGATGGCGCTATGACCGGCGGTATGGTTTTTGAAGCAATAAATAATATAGGTACCGATAAAGCAAAGTTTCTTATTGTTTTAAACGATAACGAAATGTCTATTTCACAAAACGTAGGTTCTCTTGCGCGACATCTTAATAAAATTCGTTCAAAAAGTTCCTATCATACTTTTAAAGATAAATTAGCAAGATTTCTTAACGCAATACCGCTTATTGGTAAAGGACTTCACAAACTTTTATTCCGTTCGAAAACGGTAATAAAAAACGCTATATATCATAGTAATGTATTTGAAGGTCTTGGTCTTAATTATTTGGGCCCAGTTGACGGTCATAATTTAAAAGACGTTATTAATCTTTTAGAAATTGCCACAAATCAAGAAAGACCAACAATTTTACATGTAGTTACCACTAAAGGTAAGGGTTATGCTTTTGCCGAAAAGAATGCCGGAAAATACCATGGTGTTGCTCCTTTTGATAAAAACGAAGGTATTAAAGATGTGGAAAAAATTGATTATTCGTTTATTGCGGGTGATACCCTTTGCTCGTTAGCCGAAAGAGATGAAAATATTTGCGCCATAACTGCAGCTATGTGTGAAGGCACAGGTTTAAAAGAATTTGCAAATCGCTTTCCTAATAGATTTTTTGACGTAGGAATTGCTGAAGAACACGCAATGACTTTTGCTGCCGGACTTGCAAAAGGCGGTTTAAAACCATATTTTGCAGTATATTCATCGTTTTTGCAAAGAGCGTACGATCAAATAGTTCACGACGTTTCAATTGGTAAGTTTCCGGTAAGGATTCTTGTTGACAGAGCAGGTCTTGTTGGAGAAGATGGAAAAACGCATCAAGGCGTTTTTGATATATCCTTCTTAACAAGTATCCCTAATATGACTGTTTATTCACCGGCATCTTTCGATGAACTCAAAGGTATTATCAAAAGTACTGTTGAAATTAATTCTCCTGTTGCTATTAGATATCCAAGAGGAAAAGAATTCAGTAGTGATGTTTTTAAATTCACAAATAATGATTTCGATGTATTTACTAAAGAAAGTAGTACTGCTATTGTAACTTTTGGCAGACTTTCTTATTTTGCGTTGGAAGTTTCTGATGAAAAGATGGTTGATTTCGTTAAACTTAACAAACTTTGTCCGTTTAATAATGATTTATTAAACAAACTTTCATGTTATAAAAAACTTTTCTTTTTTGAAGAAGGAATTAAGTCTGGCGGAATTAGCGAACAAATATCATGTGCCCTTTACGAAAATGGTTTTGAAGGCGAAATTAAAATAAATGCCATTGATAATTGTTTTGTAACTTGCGCTACTGTTGAAAGCCAATTAAAAAAACATAATCTAGATAAAAACGCTATGTTAGGAGTAACAAAGTGAGTGAAAAAATAAGACTGGATGTTGCTTTGGTTAACGGTGGTCACGCCGAAAGCAGAGAAAAGGCTAAAGCACTTATTATGGCGGGAATTGTTTACGTAAATAACCAGAAGTGCGATAAAGCGGGTGATAACGTAAAACCCGAAGATATTATTGAGGTTCGCGGAGATAAACTTAAATACGTTAGCCGTGGCGGACTTAAACTTGAAAAGGCGATGAAATGTTTTGACATATCGCTTGATGATTGCGTGTGCGCAGATATTGGCGCTTCGACAGGTGGTTTTACCGATTGTATGCTGCAAAACGGTGCTAAAAAAGTATACGCTATTGACGTCGGATATGGACAACTTGCCTGGAAATTAAGATGTGATGAACGTGTTGTTAATTTAGAACGCACCAATTTCAGATACGTAACTAAAGAACAGGTTGATTTGCCTCTCGATTTTGCTAGTGTTGACGTTTCTTTTATTTCATTATCGTTGATTTTACCGGTTATGAGAACATTGATGAAGGATGGCGCAAGAGCCGTTTGCCTTATTAAACCGCAATTTGAAGCAGGTAAAGAAGGAGTAGGTAAAAAAGGCGTTGTAAGGGATAAAAATGTTCACATAGCGGTAATTGAAAAGATTTTCGGATTACTTAAAGAAAATTTGTTCACACTTGTTGGTTTGACATTTTCTCCTGTAAAAGGTCCTGAAGGCAATATTGAATATCTTTGTTATATTGAAAAAAGTGATACAGCCGAAGTATTTACTGATGTTACACCACAAATGGTTGTTGAGCAATCTTATAAAGAATTAAATTAATTGAGGTGATTTTATGATAGTTGGATTATTACCTAATCTTGACAAGCGTGGCGTTGTCGAAGTTTTAGAAAATCTAAAGCCTATTTTAAGAGAAAATGGTATGAAGGCTTATTTGCCTGATTATATTTCTTTTTCGGGGTACGAATCTGTTTTAGAAGAAGAACTATTTAAAATCAGTGAAGTTCTTATTACCGTTGGCGGAGACGGAACCATTATGCGCTACGCAAAACTAGCGGCATTGCACGATAAACCTATTTTAGGAATAAATGCAGGCAGACTCGGCTTTCTTGCTAATTTAGAATCAAACCAAATTAACCTTATAAGCAAAATTAAAAACGGTGATTATGATACCGAAAAACGTATGACTCTTTCGGTAACGGTTAAAGAAAATGGTGAAACCGTAGGCGAATTCACTGCAGTTAACGATGCCGTTATTTCCAGCGGTTTTATGTCAAGACTTATTGATATTTCTGCGTATGTCGATTACGAACCTATAACGTATCGCGCAGACGGTCTTATTGTTTCAACACCTACCGGTTCTACCGCGTATTCAATGTCAGCGGGTGGACCAATAATTGATCCTGCCATTAATAATATTATTTTAACACCTATTTGTTCGCATTCCCTTAGCGCTAAACCTATTATATTAAGCGGAAATACTGTAGTTAAGTTTAAGGCTTTTTCGATGAAAAAAAGCGATGTGTATTTGTTAATTGACGGCAGACGTTCATTTACAATTAAACCTTTTACTGAACTATACGTGACAAAATCTCCTAAAGACATTACTTTGATTAAACTTACAAAACGTTCTTTTTACAAAACTATTTCGGAAAAATTCAAATAAAGGCGGAAGTTAAAATGAAAAATAAACGTCAAGAAAAAATACTTGAATTAATACGCGAAAAGGCTTTTTATACTCAAGACGAATTACAAGAAGAACTTAATAGATTAGGTTACAACGTTACACAGTCAACCGTTTCGAGAGATATAAAACAATTACGTATCGTAAAGGGACTTGATTCCTTTGGACATTATAGATACGTTTCTCAAATTGTGGATTCTAATTCGGGCGAAAGAGAATTTGATTCGCATTATAAAGATATTTTTTCTCGTTCGGTTATCAAGGTTGATTATGCTTATAACGATATTGTCATTAAATGTTATGCCGGAATGGCTAGTGGCGCTTGTGTTGCTGTTGACTACTTTTTTTCCGGCATGATTATGGGAAGCCTTGCCGGTGACGATACAATTTTGATTATTACAAAAAATCCCGAAATTGCTCGTCAACTTACCGATAAACTTCTTGAAATGAGTTCCAACAATCGATAAAAGGATGGATAAATATGCTTAAATATTTGCATATTGAAAATATTGCCGTAATCGAACGTGCCGGTATAGAATTTACTGACGGTTTTAATGTTCTTACGGGTGAAACAGGCGCCGGTAAATCAATTATTATTGACGCTTTATATGCTGTTCTTGGACATAGAACTTCAAAAGAACTTATCAGAAACGGTTGTGACAATGCTTTTGTTTCTGCAATATTTACATTTAAAAGTAGCGAAATACTGAGTATATTATCTGATATGGGGATTAATGCAGATAATGACGGTAATTTTATAATTGAAAGAAAATTAAGTGTTTCAGGCGCTGGATATATAAAAATTAATGGTATACCCGTCAGCGCGTCTTCTTTAAAAAATGTTTCTCCGTACTTTCTTAATATTCACGGTCAGCATGATAATCAAGCATTATTAAATCCTGACAATCACTATATGTATTTGGATATGTTAGCAGACAATGAAGATGCTTTGCAAAACTATCGTCAAGAATTTGCTAATTTTAATCAAATACGAAGTAAACTTAAAAGTCTTGAAATGAATGAAGACGAAAAACTTAGAAAAATTGATATTTTGAAATATCAAATTAAAGAAATTACTGATTCTGAATTAAAAATTGGCGAAAGCGATGAACTTAAAGAAAAATTAAGTGTAGCAAGAAATATTAATAAAAAAGTTAAAGATTTAAAGAGTGTACTTAGTTTACTAAAGAACGATGATGAAAACGGCGGCGCAGAAGAAATTTTGAAAACAGCCGTACATTTTCTTAGTATTTTAAACGACAAACGTACCGAAAAGAACTATGCGATTTTGCTTGATGCACTTGAAAACGTCAATACTGCAATTTCGTCTATTGAAAACTATTTGTATGAACTGAACGGTAATGGTTATGATATTAATGTTATTGAAGATAGATTAGCGTTGCTTTCATCTCTGTTTAATAAATATGGTAAAAGTGAGGAACAAGTATTTGGTTTTTTAGCAAAAGCCGAGAATGAGTTGAATTCAATTTTGATTAATGACGAAGAGTATGAAAAACTCGAATTAGAATTAGTTTCTTCACAAGATAGGTTGATTGATGCCGCGAAAAAATTAAGCGATTCTCGTAAAAAATCGGCTTTAATTTTTGAAAGCAAAGTAAAAGAAGTTCTAACTAATCTTAATATGCCATCAGTTAGTTTAAAGGTTGAACATAATACAGGTAGATATAATAAAAACGGATGCGATGAGATTCAGTTTTTGTTTTCTGCAAATGCAGGCGAAAACAGTAAACCTCTATCTAAAATTGCTTCGGGCGGTGAATTATCCCGCGTAATGCTTGCTATAAAAAGTGTTCTTAGCGAAAAAGATGATGTTGATACTTTGATTTTTGATGAAATAGATTCAGGAATTAGCGGCATAACTGCCGATATGGTTGGAGTTCAACTCAAAAAGGTGTCCCGATCTCATCAGGTTATTTGTGTGACTCATTTGGCGCAAATAGCAGTGGCTGCAAATACACATTTACTTATAGAAAAAGCACAAAAAGACGGGAGAACATTCACTAGTGTTAATTTTATTTCAGATGAAGAACGAGTATATGAAATTGCTCGTATTATGAGTGGTGCAACTGTTACAGAAAATGTACTTGCTTCAGCCAGAGAACTTCTCAATAAATAAGAAAAAACCGCAGATTTGTTCTGCGGTTTTATGTATTATATTAAATTATATAAAATGTCAATATTTTGATCGCTATACTCTATTTCGGCCGAAAACATCCTTGCGTTTTCTCTGATATTTTCACCTAACGCTGCGATTATATAGGTACAAAGTGTGCAAAATTCCAAATTTTCACTGTGAAGGTGACGAAAAACATAATAATCAAAAATTCGCTTAAATGCAACACTGTCAAAAAGTTCTATTTTATTGATTTTTTTATCGCGATTTTTTAAAGAGTAAATTATTTCGTCGCGTGTATCACTTAATTTTTCTAATTGCATCATAGTTTCGAAAATATCATTTAATGATAAATCGGGAAGTAAATGTAAAAAATCTTCGGGTTTATGGGTGAAAATTTGATTTCGATAATCAAAAAAGTCGTTTTCTTCTTCGTTTACATTTTTTTGAGTTTCATTTTTAAGAGCAATTAATTTAAAATCGTTATTTAAAATTATATCTGTTGCTGCCTCACAACACATACCCAAACCTATTTCGGTTCTACTATCGAAAAAGTTTCTGAAACGTGGGTGGTCTGTACATATTTGGCATAAATTTTCTTCGCCGTAATTCTTTATAATTTCGCATAGATTGTCGCTATTAAGAAAAGGACATCGTTCGTTATGTGAAAGTTTAAAATGAGGTGTAGGAGTAAATTCAATATATTCTGAAATTTCCGAATTATTTGCATAAACACCTAACGTATTTTCATCAATATCAATTTCCCAACCGATGCAACAGTTGTTATTACATTTATCTGCAATGCATTTAAACTTTTTATAATAATCGGGCGCAAAAAGTGACATATTTTTCTCTCCGTGTCTTGTAAAATATATATTTATATGTTATCATAATTGTTGGATTTTTCAAAGAGTTTTTTTGAAAGGATATTGCCAGTTTATGCCGTTTTTACCTATTTGTAAAAAAGATATGTTAGAAGCAGGGTATTCAGCGCCCGACATCGTAATAGTTACAGGTGACGCTTACGTAGATCACCCATCTTTTGGTACTGCTATAATTTCGCGTGTGCTTGAAAGCAAGGGATTTAACGTTTGTATTCTTTCGCAACCAAAAAAAGACGATGATTATCTTCAGTTTGGTGTGCCTAAACTTGGCTTTTTGGTTAATAGCGGTAATATTGATTCAATGGTGGCTCACTATACTGCCGCTAAAAAAAGACGTAGCGATGATGCTTATACACCTGGTGGAAAGGCTGGCGCTAGACCGGACAGAGCAGTTATTGTATATTCTAAAAAAATCAGAAGTTTATTTGGCGATGTTTTTATTGGTATTGGTGGCATAGAAGCGTCTTTACGACGTTTTGCACATTACGATTATTGGGACGATAAAGTTCGTCCGTCTATACTTTTGGACTCTACTGCCGATATTTTAATGTACGGTATGGGAGAAAAACATATTGTAGAAATAGCCAATCGTTTAAAAAACGGTGAAAACAAAACTAATTTGACCGATATTAAAGGTACATGTTATTGTATAAAAACAAGCGAATATCAACCCATGTCGGTAAAAGAATGCCCATCTTTTAAAGATGTCAGTGAAACAAGCGAAAATGGCAGAAAAAATTATGCAAAGGCTACTCGAATTCAACAGAGCGAACAGGATGCAGTTAGAGGTAGAACGATTATTCAACGTCACGGCGAGTATATTTTAGTTCAAAATCCACCTATGCCTCCGCTTTCTACCGCTGAAATGGATGAAGTATATTCTTTACCTTTTATGCGTAATTATCATCCATCATATAAATCTCTTGGTGGCGTTCCTGGAATAGAAGAAGTTAAATTTTCGGTCATTCATAACAGAGGTTGTTTTGGTTCATGCAATTTTTGTTCACTTGCTTTTCACCAAGGCAGAACGATTTCGGTGCGTAGTCACGAATCGGTAATTGATGAAGTTAAAAAAATTACCGATATGGAAGATTTTAAAGGATATATACACGACGTCGGTGGTCCTACCGCCAATTTTAGAACTCCATCGTGTCAAGGTCAACTTAAAAGGGGAGTATGTACTGATAAAAAGTGTCTTGTTCCCGAAATGTGTAGTGCAGTTAAGGTGGACCACAGAGACTATTTATCATTATTACGCAAAATACGTGAAATTAACGGTGTAAAAAAGGTGTTTATACGTTCCGGAATACGTTTTGACTATCTTATCGCTGATGATGACGAAACCTTCTTTAAAGAACTCGTAAAATATCATACAAGCGGACAATTAAAGGTTGCACCTGAACATTGTTCAAATAACGTTTTAAAGTATATGGGCAAACCTAATATAAGAGTTTATAACCGATTTAAAAAGCGATTTTATGAACTCACAATGAGTATCGGTAAAAAACAATACTTGGTTCCTTATCTTATGTCTTCACATCCGGGAAGTACTATAAACGATGCAATCGAACTTGCTTTGTTTTTAAAACGCGAAGGTCTTCACCCCGAACAGGTTCAAGATTTTTACCCCACGCCGGGTACGATTTCGACGTGTATGTTTTATACCGGTATAGATCCCTTAACAATGAATGAAGTATATGTTCCGAGAACTATGGGTGAAAAAGCAGAGCAACGCGCATTACTTCAATATTTTAAACCCGAAAACAAAGATATTGTTCGCAAAGCGCTTAAAAAAGCAGGTCGATACGATCTGATTGGTAACGGTAAATACTGTCTTGTACAGGAAGATAAAACACGTACTGAAAATAAGCGTAATCCGTTTAGAAATATTAAAAAAAAGAGAGTTAAAAAATGAAAAAATCATACGTTTTTGCAGCAATTTCAGTTTTTATATGGTCTACAATTGCCACAATAGCGAAACTGTTACTTGGCAATTTAACTAATTTTCAAGTTTTATTTGTAAGTTGTTTTTTTGCTTTTATCTTTTTATTCATCATAAACGTTATTACGGGTGATATAAAAAAGTTGAAAAATTATAGGTTTAAAGACTATATTATTACAACATTAGTTGGTCTTCCCGGCACGTTTTTGTATCAAATGTTTTATTATGCGGGAACTGCGCGTATGCCTGCATCACAGGCTTTTATAGTGAATTATTTATGGCCTATAATGGGTGTTGTATTTGCTATAATAATACTTAAAGAAAAATTGAATTTAAAAAAGACAACTGCAATTTTTCTGTCTTTTTTAGGTGTTGTTATTGTTACAAGTCGAGATCTTGCCAATTTTGATAAATCAATAATTATCGGTGCTTTATTTTGCGTTTTAGGCGCAATTTCATACGGTGCTTTTACTGCTTTAACACAACTGACCGATTACGACAAAAAAATTTCTTCCATGATTTATTATTTTAACACTTTTGTACTTACAGGTGTTTGGATTTTAGTAACGGGTGATACATTTGCTTTAAAACCACTTAGCATTTTAGGACTTGCTTATAACGGAATTTTTTGTCTTGCTGTTGGTACAACTTGCTGGGCTTTGGCGTTGGAAAACGGTAAAACTGCAAAAATTGCTAATCTTGCGTATATAACTCCTTTTTTATCGCTGATTTGGACGGCCGTTTTTCTAAAGGATACCATACGTCCTGAAATGATACTTGGGCTTTTGGTTATTGTATTGGGAATTTTAATCCAATTAAAGAAAGATAAAGCGTAAACAAATACCTAAAATATATTTGACAATACTTTGTTAATATAGTAATATAATATATGATATAACTGAAAGGTAGGATGTATATGAAACCGGTGTATAAACGCATACTTTTAAAACTTTCAGGCGAGGCTTTAGCGGGTGAAAAAGGCAGCGGTCTTGACTTCGAAAAAGTAATTGAAGTTTGCAAAAGCATAAAAAAATGTGTAGATATGGGCGTACAAATCGCTATTGTAGTCGGCGGTGGTAACTTCTGGAGAGGCAGAAGCAGCGGAAAAATGGATAGAACCAGAGCTGACCATATGGGTATGCTCGCTACTAGTATTAATGCTCTTGCCGTTGTAGACGGTCTTGAACAGGTTGGCGTTACCGCAAGAGTACAAACAGCCATCGAAATGCGTCAGATTGCTGAACCATATATCAGAAATAAAGCGGTTCGCCATTTAGAAAAGGGAAGAGTTGTTGTTTTTGGTTGCGGTACCGGTAATCCTTTCTTTTCAACCGATACTGCTGCTGCATTAAGAGCAGCCGAAATCGACGCTGACGTTATATTTAAAGCAACTAATGTTGATGGCGTATACGATAGTGATCCCAAGAAAAATCCTGATGCAGTTAAGTTCGATACTCTTTCTCATTTAGACGTTCTTCAAAAAGAACTTCACGTTATGGATAGCACTGCCGCTTCATTATGTATGGACAACGGTATTGAAATTTTGGTATTTAACCTCGATAAACCCGATAACATCGTTAGCGCTATGGTTGGCGAAAATATCGGTACAGTCGTAAAATAACTATTTTTTGGAGGTATATTATGGATAACTTAATTAATAACACTGAAGAAAGAATGGATAAATCTTTAGATGCTCTTGACAGAGATTATAAAGCAGTCAGAGTAGGCAGAGCGAATGCTTCTGTTCTTGAAAAAATTAATGTTGACTATTATGGTGTTCCTACACCTGTACAGCAGATGGCTGCTATTTCGATGCCCGAACCAAGAATTCTTATGATCAAACCTTGGGATGCGACTACTTTAAAAGAAATCGAAAAGGCTATTCTTACCTCTGATATTGGTATCAATCCTCAAAATGATGGTACCGCAATTCGTCTTAACTTCCCACCGCTTACCGAAGAAAGAAGAAAAGAAATAGTTAAAGAAGTTAAGAAAATGGCTGAAGATGCTAAGGTTTCTGTTCGTAACATTAGAAGAGATGCGCTTGAAAAGTTAAAAGCAATGAAGAAAAACGGCGAAATCACCGAAGACGATGAAAAGAACGGTGAAAAGAAAATTCAAAATGTTACCGATAAATTCTGCAAAGAAATAGATGCTTTAGCGGCTGTTAAAGAAAAAGAAGTAATCGAGATTTAATTATGTTATTCAAAAGTAAGATTAATGATACGCCCCGGAATATTCCGGGGCATATTGCCATTATAATGGATGGTAATGGTAGATGGGCAAAAAATAAAGGAATGCCGCGAAAATTCGGTCATATTGAAGGCGCTAAAAAGTTTAAAGAAATAGCACGATATTGCAATAAAATCGGTGTAAAATTTTTAACCGTATACGCTTTTTCTACCGAAAACTGGAAAAGGCCTAAAGAAGAAATTGATGGTATAATGAACCTTTTACGTGATTATTTGAAAGATTCTACCAATTTCAAAGGTGAAAACATCAAATTAAGATTTATCGGTGATAAAACAGGTCTACCCGATGATATTGTTTCGTTAATGAAAAATAGCGAAGAAGAAAGCAATAATGCTACCGGTATGACTGCTTGTCTCGCATTAAACTACGGTGGCAGAGATGAACTTAAAAATGCAGTCAAAAATATGATAGCAGACGGTTTAAATGCCAATGACATTACCGAAGAACTTATTTCATCATATCTTTACACTAAAGATATGCCCGATCCCGACCTAATAATCAGGCCGAGCGGTGAATATAGGTTGTCGAATTTCTTAACCTATCAATCAGCCTATAGCGAATTTTATTTTGATAACGTTTTATGGCCAGATTTTACAACAAAAGATTTAGACAGAGCGATTGATGAATATAATCTTCGTAATCGCCGTTTCGGAGGAGTATAACTATGTTGACACGCGTTATATCCGGTGCAGTATTAATTTTAATCGTTGGCGGAATGTTTGTACTGGGAGGTTTTTATCCAATAGCGTTAGCCGCTTTTATTGCACTTATAGCATCTATTGGTGTTTATGAAATTTTAAATAATACGGGAATTATAAAAAAGAAAATAGCGAGTTTAGGTGGCAGCGTTTTTGCTTTTATAAATGTGTTTGCCTTACTTTCTTATACCAAAAACATTTTTTATCTATTTAATCCCGTGTTTTTTGCTGTTTTATACGCCGTATTTATTGTTGGCGTTGCACTTCGTTATAACAAAGAGTTTGGATTATCTTCAATCGCCGCTTCTCTTTCTTTTCCGATGGTTATTTCATATGCTTTTTCGACAATTGCGACCCTATATACTAAAGATAACGGACTTTTTTATCTTTTACTTTTAATTAATTTTTCTTCTGTTTGTGATACTGGTGCATACTTTACTGGTGTACTTATAGGTAAGCATAAATTATGCCCCAATATTAGTCCTAAGAAAACCATTGAAGGTGCTGTAGGAGGCGTTTTGTGGAGCATTGCTTGTTCGGTGATTTTGTGTTTTGCTTTTAAAAAGACATACTTAATTTTACCGTTAAGTCTTGCTACTATTCCTTTTTGTGTTGTGGGTATGTTTGGAGATCTTTTCGCATCAGTTATTAAACGAAGTGTTAATTTAAAAGATTATGGCAAGTTAATACCGGGTCATGGAGGTATACTTGACCGTTTTGACAGCATACTGTTAATAGCACCGGTTTTGAGCCTTTTTGTTGACGGAGGACTCTTTTAATGACCGAAAAACTTATACTTCTTGGTTCTACCGGTTCAATTGGAACTCAGGCTTTAGAAGTTGCAAGAAATCAAAATATAACTGTAACCGCATTAGTAGCAGGTAAAAACGTTTCTTTAATGGAATCGCAAATTAGGGGATTTAACCCTAAAATCGCTGTAATGAGTGACGAAAACGCTGCAAAAGACCTTAAAGATAGAGTAAAAGACACTTCTACCGTTGTTTTAAGCGGAATTGACGGTATCGAAGAGGCTATTGCTACCGATGGTGATACAGTTCTTAACTCAATCGTTGGAATTGCCGGTTTGCGTCCTACTATGTCGGCAATAAATAACAAAAAAAACCTTGCACTTGCTAATAAGGAATCGTTAGTTACAGGTGGAGAACTTGTAAAAAAGGCTATAAAAGAAAAAGGTGTTAAATTGTTTCCTGTTGATAGTGAACATTCTGCAATCTTTCAGTCACTTCAAGGTGTACCCAGCGGTATGATTGATAGAATTTTACTAACTGCATCAGGAGGACCTTTTTTTGGTAAAACCAAAGAAGAATTAAAGAACGTTACGGCTAAGGACGCCCTTAAGCATCCTAATTGGGATATGGGTGCTAAAATTACTATTGATTCGGCGACACTTATGAACAAAGGCCTTGAAGTTATTGAGGCGGTTCATCTTTTTGACATTGATGTTGACAAAATTGATGTAGTTGTACAAAGAGAAAGTATTATTCATTCGGGAATTGAACTTATTGACGGCGGTATGTTGGTTCAAATGGGCGTACCTGATATGAAACTTCCGATTCAGTACGCGTTAACGTATCCTTACAGAGCGCCTTTAAACGAAAGACTTGATTTGATAGGTCTTTCAAAATTAACTTTTTATGCTCCTGATACAAATACTTTTAAGTGTTTGCCTATTTGTATTAATGCAATTAAAGAAGGCGGACTTAAACCTACTGCTGCGAATGGCGCTAATGAAATGGCAGTTGAACTTTTCTTAAAAGGTAAAATTGGTTTTTTGGATATTGCTGAACTGGTTGAAAAAGCAACCAATGCACAAAAAACAGTACATGAATATAATCTTGAAGACGTATTTGAGGCTGATAAATCGGCACGTGAGTTCGTCTTAGCATCTATATAAAGAAACGGTGATTATTATTTCTGCTATAATTTCTTTTTTGAATTCGGTATGGCCTTATCTTGTAGCAATACTTGTCTTTTTAGTGCTTATCATAATTCATGAGTTCGGACATTTTATTGTTGCTAAACTTTTTAAAGTAAAGGTAAACGAATTTGCAATCGGTTTTGGTCCAAAACTATTAAAGTTTCAAGGCAAAGAAACGTTATATCGTTTTAATCTAGTTCCTTTCGGCGGATATTGCGCAATGGAAGGGGAAGACGACGAAAGTAACGACCCAAGGGCTTTTTGTAACGCAAAAGCCTATAAAAGATATTTGATAGTTGCAGCAGGCGCAATTTTCAATCTTATATTAGGACTTATTATTGTGGCAATAATAATTTGTTCAAGCGATCTTGTGGGCACTACTAAAATCCACAGTTTTAGAGAAAATGCTGTAAGTTCAAATTCCGGTTTACAAGTCAGAGATGAAATTATCGAAATTAACGATAGAAGAATGTATACAACTAATGATATTATGTATGCTTTTACTGCTGTAAATCCTGATGAGAACGACAAAACAGTTTTAGATATAACTGTAGTCAGGGAAGGTAAAAAAATGCCGTTACAGGTGGAATTTAACTCTGAAACCGATAATGGTATAAGTTATATCGTTTTGGATTTTAGTTTTATCGGCGAAGAAAAGAACTTTTTTAACGTGATTTCCTCGACTTTTAAAACAACATTCTCTTACTGCAGAACAGTTTGGTTTTCTTTAATTGATCTAATTAGCGGTAAATTCGGTATAAGCGCTGTATCTGGGCCAGTTGGTGTTACTACTACAATTGGTCAGGCCGCAAAAATGGGTTTAATGAATATTTTGCCTATTATGGCGCTAATTACCGTTAATCTCGGTATTTTTAATTTGCTTCCCGTACCGGCTCTTGACGGTGGCAGATTATTATTTATTTTTTATGAAATGATAACAAGAAAAAAACTTGCTAAAAAATACGAAGGTATTATCCACGCAGTCGGTCTTATCCTATTACTAACAATAATGGCTATAGTAACTTTTAAGGATATTTGGCAATTAATAGTGGGGAATTAATGATGTTTACTAACGATAAAACCGTAAAAGTTAAAGTAAAAGATGTATATATAGGCGGTGGCGCGCCTATTACCGTTCAATCAATGCTTAACGTAGTTTCGACCGATATTAAGGGTAATGTTGAACAGGCTATTCGGTTAAAAGAAGCAGGATGCGATATTATTCGTGTTGCAATACCTGATAAAAATGCTGTTTCGCTTATTTCCGCTATTAAAAACGAAGTTGATATTCCGCTTGTCGCAGATATTCATTTT
The DNA here is from genome assembly GCA_045648445.1 of Acutalibacteraceae bacterium. GTDB lineage: Bacteria > Bacillota > Clostridia > Oscillospirales > Acutalibacteraceae > SIG607. The sequence continues at coordinate 23,663 of JAZRNY010000007.1, read as the reverse complement.
GATTATAAATTAGCGTTGGAAAGTTTAGCGGCAGGCGTTGATAAAATACGCATTAATCCCGGAAACATAGGCGATGACGAAAAGGTTAAAATGGTGGCTAATGCGTGTAAAAATGCAGGTGTACCTATCAGAATTGGAGTTAATTCCGGTTCGTTAGAAAAAGAAATTTTAGCAAAATACGGCGCACCCACTCCTGAAGCGCTTGTTGAGAGTGGTTTGTATCATATATCACTTCTTACTAAATATGATTTTAACGACATAGTTTTGTCACTTAAATCTTCTGATACGCAAACTATGTTTGATGCATATACTTTGGCGGCGCAAACCTGTCCTTATCCGTTGCATTTAGGCGTTACCGAGGCAGGTACAAGTCATATGGGTATTATAAGAAGCGCAGCGGGTATTGGTGGACTTTTACTGAATGGTATAGGTGGTACCATAAGAGTATCTCTAACCGATAAACCCGAAAAAGAAGTATATGCAGGCTTTGATTTATTAAAAGCAATTGGGCTTAAAAAAGACGGAATTAGATTTGTATCTTGTCCTACATGTGGTAGAACCAAAGTAGATTTGATCGGACTTGCTAACACTGCGGAGGAGCGCTTCAAAAATATTAAAAAAAATATAACAGTTGCAATTATGGGGTGTGTAGTTAACGGTCCCGGTGAAGCAAGAGAAGCAGACCTCGGCCTTGCTTGTGGTGACAAATGCGGTGTTATATTTAAAAAAGGGAAGATTATCAGCGATAAAATTCCCGAAGATAAATTAATAGAAGAATTAAGTAAAGAAATTGATAAATATTAAAGGTGAGTAAATGGCAACAAAATTTTCTGCCGTTTTTGGTGGATTTTTAGGACGAAGAACCGCTGTGTTCGGTGACTGCGATATGACCAAGTGTGAACTTGATATGGAAAAACGCAGTTTAAATATTGAACTTTTCAGCGATAAATACATAAAAAAAGACAAAAAGGACGAATTATGCGCAACCCTTAAATCAGCGCTTAAAACATCCCATTTTTCGTTGACCATAAATTATGATGATAACTGTTTTTGCAAAGATGCTTGTATTGATATTTGCGAACAAATTAAAAATGAATATGCTATTTTAAATGGTTATTTTAATTCTTCCGTTTATGAACTTAATAACGATACGCTTGATATAAAACTTGCTTTTGGCGGTCTTGAAACTATACAAAGTATTGGATTTGAAAAACTGTTTAGCAGAAAAGTACTTGAAATTTTTAACAAAAATATTTCCGTTACTTTTTCAGGTCAGACTGAAAGTGTTGAAATGATTGCGCCTAATGAAGAAGAAATACCTTTGCCCGAGGCACCTATGGAAGATATTAAGCCTACCGTTTACAAAGAAGTCCCAAAGGCTGAACCTATCCCTGTATCCAGCGAAGGTCTACCGGAATTTTTGTATGATGTTGAATTGTTTTACGGTAAACAACTTGATAAAAATTTCACCCGTTTGATTGATATAATCCCACCAAGCCAAGGGAAAAAACCTATTGCTGGTTGGGGAGAAGTTTTTAATTTTGAAACTAAAGACATCGTTACAAAACGCGGTCCAAGAACTATAGTAACGTTTTGTGTTAGTGATAAAACTAACTCTATTTACTGCAAAATGTTTATGACAGAAGAAGATATGCCACTAATAAAACCTGTTAAAGATGGGAATATTATAGTCTTTAACGGTAATTATAGTCTTGATGATTTTACAGGCAACTACATACTTGAACCAAAGGTTATGGCGACCGCCAAATTAAAAGAAGAAACCGATGATTATGTAGATAAACGAGTTGAACTTCATTGTCATACTAATATGTCTGCTAAAGATGCTATTTCTCCCGCCGGCACACTTATTAAACGCGCTTTCAAGTGGGGACATAAGGCTATTGCCATTACCGACCACGGCGTTGTTCAGTCATATCCGGCTATAGCAGAAGCGGTATCGGGCATCAGAAAAAACGGTGGCGAATTTAAAGCAATATATGGGGTGGAAGCCTATTTTGCTGATGATACAAAAGGCGAAACTGATATAACAAAACTTAAAACCTATCACCAAATTATTTTGGTTAAAAATTTAGAGGGACTTAAAAATCTATATAAACTTGTTTCAAAGGCACATGTGGATGACTTTTATAAACGACCTGTTACAAGAAGAAGTGAACTTGAAAAACTAAGAGAAGGTCTTATTGTAGGCAGTGCTTGTGAAGCGGGCGAACTATATGATGCTATCGTTTATGGTAAGAGCGACGAAGAACTTATCGAAATCGCTAAATTTTATGATTATCTTGAAATTCAACCAATTGGTAATAATGAATTTATGTTGCGCAAAGCAAAAGAAGAAGATAAGATTAATAAAAAGACCGGCGAAAGAATTCCTAATATTTATAAAAAAGTCACTGATGAAGAGGTTATTAAAAATTTTAACCGTAAAGTAGTAGAAATAGGTGATAAATTAGGTTTGCCGGTTGTTGCTACAGGTGACGTTCATTTTTGCAAAAAAGAGGATGTAATTTTAAGAAAAATTCTTATGGCTGCTCAGGGCTATGAAGATTTTGACTTACAAGCACCACTATATTTAAAAACTACTGCCGAAATGATGGATGACTTTAGTTATTTTGAAGATAGGGCAAGGGAGTTTGTTATTGACAATCCGCAAAAAATTGCTGATATGGTAAGTGAAGACGTAATTCCTGTACCTCAAGGTAACTATCCACCTGTAATTGAAGGCAGTGACGATGAACTCAGAAGAATTTGTTGGGAAAGAGCAAATTCTATGTATGGATTTAACGGAAAAGTCCCTGAAATAGTTGAAAAACGACTTAATAAAGAACTTAACAGTATTATTAATAACGGCTTTTCAATAATGTATATTTCCGCACAAAAACTAGTTTCTTATAGCGAAGAGCACGGTTATTTAGTTGGTTCTCGTGGTTCGGTTGGTTCTTCGTTCGTCGCTACTATGGCAGGAATATCCGAAGTTAATCCATTAGCGCCTCACTATTATTGTCCGAAATGTGCATACAGTGAATTTTTCAGTAGTGCAGTAGTTGGTTCCGGTTTTGACCTTCCTGATAAGAATTGTCCGCACTGTAATACTGAATTAAAACGCGATGGTCATGATATTCCCTTTGAAACGTTCCTTGGATTTAAAGGTGATAAAGTGCCTGATATCGACCTTAACTTTTCGGACGAATATCAAAGTGAAGTGCAAAAATACACTGAAACTTTATTCGGCAAGGAAAATGTATTTAAAGCGGGTACAATATCTACTATTGCCGAAAAAACTGCATTTGGTTACGTCAAGGCTTATTGCGAAAAAAAAGGTATTTCATTAAGTCAGGCAGAAATGGAAAGACTTGCAAGTGCTGTTGAAGCATCAAAAATAAAGGCAACAACAGGACAGCACCCTGCAGGAATGATCGTTGTTCCAAGAAATAAAACTATATATGATTTTTGCCCCATTCAGCACCCTGCGGACGATCCAAAATCCGATATTTTGACTACTCATTTCGATTTCCATTCTATTCACGATACTATTTTAAAACTTGACGAACTTGGTCATGTTGTTCCTACTACCTACAAATATCTTGAAGAATATACAGGAATTAGTGTTAATGATATTTCAATGTCGGATCCTGCAGTCTACAGTTTATTTGTATCTACCGACGCTTTAGGTGTTACTCCCGAAGATATCGAATCTCAAACAGGTACATTTTGTATTCCAGAATTTGGTACAGCGTTTGTTAGAGGAATGCTGATGGACTGTATGCCTAAAAACTTTGCAGATCTTCTTCAGATTTCGGGGCTTTCCCACGGTACAGACGTATGGCTAGGCAACGCTAAAGACCTAATTGACCAAGGAATTTGTACGATTTCAAACGTTATCGGTACCAGAGATAACATAATGGTTTACCTTATAAATCAGGGTATGGACGAAGGCAGAGCCTTTAAAATTACCGAAACAGTACGTAAAGGTTTGGTTGCTAAAGGAAAGGTTAGTAAAGAAGATTGGGAAAAAATGGAAGATGATATGAGGGCGGTTAATGTTCCTGAATGGTATATCGGTTCTTGTAAAAAAATTAAGTATATGTTCCCAAAAGCCCATGCCGCTGCTTACGTAATATCTGCACTTAGACTTTGTTGGTATAAAGTATATAAGCCTTTGGAATTTTATTGCGCTTATTTTACTGCTCGTCCCGAGGATGTTGATGCACCTATTATCATGCAGGGTCATTCAGCAGTAAAACGATATATAAAAGATATTAAAGAAAAGGGCAAAGAGGCAAGTAAAAAAGAATTAGACGTACTTGATAATATGTACATCTTTAATGAATTAATGAGCAGAGGAATAAAAGTTCTGCCCATAGATCTTAATAAATCTCATGCAGTTAAATTTGTCCCTGAAAAAGAGGGTATGCGTTTACCTTTCGGATCAGTATCCGGAATGGGTGATAAGGCTGCTTGGGACGTTTATGAAACAGCCCAAAAAGGTAATTTCATTTCTGTTGAAGATTTTCAAATAGAAAGTGGCGTATCTAAATCAATAATTCAGTCGCTAGTTGATCTAGGTGTTATGAAAGAGTTACCTGAAACCAATCAAATGTCTATGTTTTAAAAAAAGGTTGCATTTTTGCAACCTTTTTGTTATAATACAAAAGTAACAAATTTGTAACTATTATTAAAAGGTGATTACAAAGTGATGAACAAACATTTAAAAACTATGCTGAACAAAGCAGTAAAGATACTAAATAAATCAAAATTTATCGTATTTGCACTACTGGTTATTACAGGACTGTTTACAACAACCATATATTCAGGTGTTACTTTTGCTTACGCTTTGGAATATAATGGGGAAGTTATCGGTCAAATTAAAGATAAATCCGAATATGACGAGGCAATTGCTATCGTTAATGGAATGATGGATGAAGTTGAGTTTGAAGATTACGCGTACACTCCCGAATTTCATATGGTTTTAACAAACGAAGATAATCTTTCAACCCCAAGCGGTCTTGCTGAAAATCTTGTTAGAATGACCGGTTCAATCGAAAAAGGCGTTCGTATTACAATTAACGGAAAAACAGTTGCTTATATTAAAGAAGTGTTTGGTGCCGAAGATTTCATAAAAAACTATCTAAATGATTACGTTGAAGATAAAGATTTTGTTTCTTCTTTCGTTTCGCCGGTAGAATGTACCGAAGGATACTTTTTAAAGAGTGAATTTACTTCGTTCAACGTTTTTGAGGCTCTTATTAAATCCTTAGACGTTCAGTCCATAAAAACGGTTAAAGATGAAAAAGAGATAAAATATGGTGTAATTAAAAAGAGAGACGATAATTTATCTTTTGGAGTAGCACGAACTTATTCTAAAGGTGTTAAAGGGCTTAAATATTCTGTTACAAAAATTTATATGGTAAATGGCCAAGTGGTCAAAAGTGAATACGTTGGTGACGAAATAGCAAGAGAAGCCGTAGATGAAGTAGTTATCGTTGGAAATCGTGGTAATTACATAAAAGCATCATGGATAGAAACTCTAAATGCAATTTGGCCACTGCAAAAAGTTAAAGGACAAAACATTTCATCCTATTGGGGTGATGAAAGGAATCACAAAGGCATTGATATTGCCAGCGCCTATGAAACGGAAATTTACGCTGTGCAAGGCGGTACTGTTGTAAAGGCGGAATATGATGACGGATATGGATATCACGTTATTATAGAACATGATGGTGATTTTAAAACACTTTATGCCCACGCTAGTTTTCTTTGCGTTAGTGTAGGACAACAAGTTAATCAGGGTGATGTAATAGCCTATGTCGGTTCAACAGGTATGTCTACTGGCAACCATCTTCATTTTGAAGTTATCAGAAAAGGTGAAAAATTAGACCCGTACTATTTTCTTGGTCTATAAAAGACAAAAACTCCCAATCGGGAGTTTTTTGTTTTATTCAGTTCTTAAAGCAACTACAGGATCTTTTTTAGCGGCGCTTCTTGAGGGAATAATACCGGAAATTAAGGTTAATATAACACTTATTACAACTAACGCTAAAGCAATTTCCCATGGTAAAACAGCGGTTAAGTTTGAAAGACCTGTTAAATATTTTAAAATAGCATTAATGGGAATACATAATAGATAGGTTATAACAACACCTAGAAGACCGGAAGTAAAACCAATGATAACTGTTTCTGCGTTAAACATACTTGAAACGTTTTTCTTTGAAGCGCCAATTGCTCGTAGTATACCTATTTCTTTCGTTCTTTCTTGAACCGATATAAGGGTGATTACACCAATCATAATAGAAGAAACTATTAACGATACTGCAACGAACGCAACCAAAACGTAAGTTATGGCGTTAATAATAGTTGTAACTGATGACATCATAATACCAACGTAATCAGTATAGGTGATTTTGCTTAATTCGTCTACGCCATCGTTGTATTTTTCGATAATATCTTGAATTACGTCTTTATTTTCAAAGGTAGATGCGTAAAGATTAATTGTAGAAGGTGAACTTAAATCAATATAACCCAGTTTCGAAAGATTGTCTTTTAAAGAACTTTCGGAAAATTCAAGAACGTTATCGTAGTATTTAGCACATTCTTCCGTAGTATAGTCATCAATTTCGCTTTCTAATCCATACACTAACTGGCTTTGACTCATAAATTCAAGTTGACTGCTAATACTTTTAGCGTATTGAAGTTTAACACCTTCGGTAACCATATCTCGATATAGATCTTTTAAATCTTCATCCGACATATCTTTAATATACTTTTTAATCTCGCTTTCTTTCATACCCATTTCTTTTTTTAGGGTTGAAACAAGTGTATTTTCAATGTCTTCTCGAGTAACGCCTTTCATAGCATTTTCTACCGAACTATTTAATGTATCATCACTCGGGATGCTTTTGATTTTAACGTAAACATCAGCTTTTTGAGATTTGGTTAAACCTTCTATGTGGCTTCTAAACGCATCTTCTTTTTCAGTATCACTTAAATTTCCTGTATTTTCCTTAAAGGGCAGACCTGTAAAAATATCAATATCTTCATTATCAAGTTGATCTTTAATAGCAGGAGTATCTTTTGATTTTTGGCTAATATATTCAGTTAATAGATGAGTATATCCGATAGATGAACCCATAAGCATTGCTGACACAGAATCAGGGTTAGGTCTGATTATACCGGTAACTTTAAGAGAAGTGGCGTTATCGTAAAGGTATTTTATACCTGCCGATGTTTCGCGCAAATCGGTATAAAGATTAGTTTTTTCATCAAGTATATAGCAATCACTGTTTAGTACGGTTTTAAACTCTTGCTTACATATATCTTCGTAACTCCATTTTTCAGACTTAAAATCAATGGTCTTCTTATCTTCAGCAGCATCAATAATTGCATCTATATCCGCCTTCGGTTTTAGACCTAAAGCATATAGCGTCATATCATCAAGTTCATTATTTTCATCCAAAATCAAAACAATTTCATTAAAAGAATTTGGCCATGAACCGTAAATTAAATCATATTGTTCCTTAACCATAGGATTAATGGGATTACCGTCTTCGCCACTTAAAATTTCTTGCCACATTCCGGAAGTAGCAGTCATTTGAGAAAAGGACATCAAAGAAGAACTGCTATCATCCGTATCAATTCCGTAAAAACTACCCATAAATTTAACTAACATTTCACTCATTAGTTCCTCTGTGTCAGAAACAATAATTTCTCCGTCTACATTTTTGGTATAAATAAGCAAATCATAGTTATAGGTGTATTTCACGCCATTAATCGCATCATCAAAACTAGTATTGTTTTTAATTTTATTTTCAAGAAATTCCTTGAATGATTTTAAATCGTTTTGACGATTTTCAACCGAATTTAAAGTATTAACCAAATCATAAAGCGCATCTTTTTGATATACGGCATCTTTATTATGTTCAATATGGCTTTCTGCTTCATTCATAAAGGTTTCCATAATTGAACCCAAATCCGTATGACTTGATTCGAGCATTAGAGGATAAGAGGAAAGTGTGTCTTCCTGCACACTGTTGATAAATGCAGTCATTCCGTGAGATACCGCAAAAATTAATGCTATTCCTATTATTCCGATACTACCCGCAAAAGAGGTGAGGGCTGTTCTGCCTTTTTTGGTTATTAAATTCTTAAGCGATAAACCAAAAGATGTGAATAAAGACATTGAAGGCTTTTTGACTTTTTTATCAATTATTATATTTTCTTCAGATTCATCGTCATTTAAAGGATTACTGTCTGAAAGAATGAGTCCATCAAGCATTCTAATAATTCTTGTTGAATATTTTTCTGCAAGTTCTGGGTTATGAGTAACCATAATTACAAGACGTTCTTTTGATATTTCTTTTAAAATATCCATTACTGCTACACTTGTTTCGCTATCAAGTGCGCCGGTAGGCTCATCAGCCAAAATAATATCAGGATCATTTACAATTGCACGCGCTATTGCAACTCGTTGCATTTGTCCGCCCGACATTTCACTTGGCTTTTTCTTTAATTGGTCACCAAGTCCTACGTCATTTAATGCTTTAATTGCTCTTTTTCGTCTTTCGTTTTTTGATACACCGGAAAGGGTAAGGGCGAGTTCAACGTTTTGAAGAACGGTCTGATGAGGTATAAGATTGTAACTTTGGAAAACAAAACCAATAGAATGATTACGGTAACTATCCCAATCTCTATCACTAAAATGCTTGGTAGATTTTCCATTAATAACAATATCTCCGTCACTATATTGATCAAGACCGCCAATAATATTTAACGTTGTAGTTTTACCGCATCCAGATGGACCTAAAATTGATACAAATTCACTTTTTCTAAAGTTTAAATCAATACCCTTTAAGGCCTCAACGTGAATACCGCCGGTATTGTATTCTTTTTTTATGTTAATAAGTTTAAGCATAACATAGTCCTTTCAATTTAGTCGTTATATTATAACATATATTTGTTAAAAATCTATGTATAATTTTCCTATTTTTCATATTATTGACATATTTATAAAAATTATATATAATAATAAAGAATTTTATTATTGGGAGATGTTATTTTGGAGCATAAAACATTACGAGCCCAAACAATTTTATATCATAACGAAGTGATTAATCTGGAAAAATCACTTTATAGTTTAGCAAAAGCTGTTCAAGTTTCGAAAGAAAAAGGTGGCGCTATTGATTTTATTGACGTTTATTACGGAGATGCATCAAGTGAGCCTATTTTAACCGACGAACAAATTAACGCTTTTAACGAAAAATTTGGCAATTATTTAAAGGTTACCTATACTTTTTTTGGTTTTAATTCCGGCACCTCAAAAGGTCAAAATATTATGTTTAAAGATTGTAACACCGATTACTTTATGGCCTACAATCCGGATGTAATAGTTTGTGCTGACTATTTTATCGAAATGCTTAAACCATACGAAAGAATGAAAAACGTAGGCTTAGTTGAAGCAAAACAAAGCCCACTTGAACACCCCAAAGAATTCGATGTGCTTTCCGGTATAGAGCCTTGGGGGGCAATGGCTTGTGTAATTATACCTACAGAAGTTTACCGAGAACTTGGTGGACTTGATGAAGAAAATTTCTTCCTTTATTGTGATGATGTTGACTTTACTTGGCGTGTCAGACTTTCCGGCAGAAAAGTAGTTTATCAGTCGCGCGCTTTTGTATATCACTCAAAGCATGTTGATAATGACGGACACGTTATGCCTACTAATGCCGAACTTTATTATTCTGCAGAAGCATTTTTATTTATGTGTCATAAGTGGTCTAATCCGTCGTTACTAAAAAAACTAATTTCCATTTACGAAAACGGAACTGTGCATCAAAAAAAAGCATTAGCTGAATATAGAAGAAGAAAAGAAAACGGACTATTACCAACACCACTCGATAAAGAACATAAAATAACTACTTTCAGTGGATTTGGATACTCTAAAAACAGATATTAATGGTGGTGAAAAAAGTGAATAAAGTTTATAATCCCACCGAACATTCAGCGGTTAACGATTTTCTGAATGAATTATACGATAAATATAATAAAGAGAATGTACAACGTTTTATAAACGGCGACTATAATTTTCCAAATGATGCTCCATTTCTTTCGGTTATTATGCGAACTCAAGGTCATCGTCCCGAAGCATTAAGCGAAGTGCTTTTATCTCTTTGCGGTCAAAGCGATATGGATTTCGAAGTTTTGGTAATGGGCCATAATTTAGACGAAGAAGGTAAAATCTCCGTTATTTCAATTATAGATAATCTTCCGGATTTTATGAGCGGTAAAGTTAGACTTGTCGAGGTTATCGGCGGTAATAGAACAATACCGCTTAGCAGGGGATTTGAAGAAGCAAAGGGTAGATATGTTTCTATATTAGACGATGATGATCTTGTTTTTGAAGATTGGGTTGAAGCATTCCATTCCATCGAAAACGATAATAAAGGTAAAATCCTACACACATACTGCGTTGCGCAAGATTGGATGAACGTTAAAAACAAATATGACGAAACAGTTTTGGTATCCGTTTCGGGATTTCGCACTATTTATTGCACCAACTTTGAACTAATTCGTCAACTTGGTCAAAATTACTGCCCAACATTTAGTCTTGCTTTCCCAAGCATTGCATATAAACTTTTAGGCATTCATTTCGATGAAACATTAACTACAACTGAAGATTGGGATTTTTTAATGCGCACTGCTTTAATTTGCGGTGTAGCCGATAATCCAACTATAACCGGTATTTACCGTATTTGGATAAACGCCGAAAATTCAGCAACACTTCATAACAAAAAAGAATGGGATAAAAACCGTAAGTATATTCAATCTAAATTCACCGATACTTCAATTCTTATTCCTCAAAAAGATACCTATAGTGTAATTTCTAAAAGCAGTTCTGATATTTATTCATCTCGATTAAACACCAATGAATTCACTGTATTACTAGATGATGGATCCGGTTTTATGTCACATCCGACGATTTCTCCCGAATTTTCAGGTGAAAATGGTAAATGGCATGCTAGAATTAATGATTTTAAAGGTTTTGAAAAGATTAAATCAGTCAGAATCGACCCATTAGTTAGCGGCACAATGACCATTAAGAATTATTCAGTTCAGATTAAGGATCTAAACGGTAACACCGTTTTTGCAAAAATTAATAAAAGCCGCACTAACGGTGTATTTATGAAGGATTCTTTAGTTTTCCTTGGAGACGACCCTCAAATCAGATACGATATAAGTTCTCCAACAAAACTTTCTTCTATCGTTTTTGAATTTGAATTTTTCTACGATATACCTGAAAAATTCTTTAGAGGACCTATTTTGCGTTTAACATTCAAACGAATGTTAGCATCTTTTTATCGAAAGATACGTGGAATTTTCAGAGTACTAAAAGCAAAAAAATAAGGCTCAATCGAGCCTTATTTTTTATTCCTTAGTTTTATTCATTTGAAGTTGTGCCATTACTAATCCATAATAAATTCCTTTTAATTTAAGCAACTCGTTATGCGTACCGATTTCAGCAATCTTTTTATCGTTAATTACAGCAATACGGTCAGCGCACCTAAGGGTCGAAAGGCGATGGGCAATAGCAAACGTTGTTCTGTTTTTTCTGAGCCTTTCAAGCGCTTGCTGTACTTGATATTCACTTTCTGTATCAAGTGCAGAAGTGGCTTCATCCAAAATAAGTATTTTAGGGTCAGTTAGAATTGCTCTGGCAATAGCAATTCTTTGTTTTTCACCACCCGAAAGTTTGTGACCCTTTTCACCAATATACGTATTGTAGCCATCTGGAAGTTTGCATATAAATTCATGCGCATTGGCATTTTTAGCAGCCTTTATAATTTCTTCTAGGCTAGCATTAGGACAGGCAAAGCGAATATTATCAAGTACTGTTCCGCCAAATAAAAAAGTTTCTTGTAATACTACGCCTATTTGTGAATGAAAATGTGCAACATCTATATCTTTAATATCAACACCATCAATAGTTATATTACCTTCATCAACGTCGTAAAGACGCATTACCAGGTTAATAAATGTAGACTTTCCGCAACCTGACGAACCTACCAAACCGATCATTTCGCCTTTTTTTACGTTTATGTTAATACCTTCTAATACGGGTTCGTAATTCTTATATCCAAATACTACGTTGTTAAAATTGATATCACCATTAATATTTAATTTTTGAGCGTTATCGCTGGAAGTTATTTCAGGTTTTTCATCGAGCACATCGTAAATCCTTTCGAGACTTGTAGTGGTTCTTACAATTTGTCTTGGTAAAAACGACATCCAATTAAGTGGGCCAAGCAACATTCCCGAATAGGCAATAAACTGCATAAGTTGACCGGTTGTCATACTGCCGTTCAAAACATTAATTCCGCCCATATATACTATTAAATATGAACCGAACGCAATAAGCAACGACAGGATAGGGAAGAATGTTGCAAAAAACTTTTCATTTTTAGTTTGTACTTTTTGAAGTTGATCGTTAAGGCGATTAAATTCAGCCACTTCATCTTTTTCTTTTCCGTAAGTTTTAACTATTCTTATACCCGAAAGCACGTCTTGAAGTTTGTTTTGCATTCTATCGGTTTTTCGCCATTGCCTATGATATATTTTTCTGATTTTAGGCCAAAAAGTTCTGGCAAAAACAACAATGAACGGCGCAAAAGCAAAGGCGCATAGCGCAAGTCTCCAATTCATAACAAGCATTACGATTACAAGCACTATGAGCGTTACCATTTGACTAAACATATTGCAAAAACTATCAGTTATAAACGTTCTAACGTTGTGTGTATCACCCACAACTCTTTCGATCAGTTCGCCGGCGCTACGTTTTTGAACAGTAGAAAGAGATAACGTTTGTAAATGCTTTGCAACCATTCGTCTTAAATCATCGGCAACCTTTATGCCAAGTTTGTTACAAAGAAAATGCCGTAAAATTGAGCCTAAAATATTAATTAGTATTATACCAAAATATAAAGCAAAAAATATTAAAACAACTGTTATTCCGCCGTTATCCTTTGCAAGATAACCGTCTATAAATTCTCGCAATACTCTTTGTTTAAACAGACTTAATGCAGTTCCAACGAACATTAATAGTATTATAATGCTCAAAACCGGCAAATGGGGTTTGCATATTTTTAAAAGTCGTTTTAAATTTTTGTTTTTACTGTCACATTTAGGACAGGCGGTTGTTCCCGGTAATACTCTTCCGCATTTTTTACAAAATTTTTCTTTATCATGATTTATAACAATTTTGTCAAATCTTTCATCTATAAAATATTTTACACCTTTGGCAAAACATGCAAAAAGCGATATTATGGTCAAAGTACAACGCGCAATAATATGTTGTTCGCCATTCTTTTTATAGGTTAAAATAGCACCGTTAACTTGATTTAAACAAGAGAAATCTTCAAAATCATCAATATTGAATTTTTTGAAATCGTCATCCTCAAATACATATACCTCTCTTTCAGTGGCACATATATAAAAATCATTTGTGAACATTCCTGAAAGATTTAAATCTGATTTAACGGCATAAACGGTTTTTAAATTTGTGTTTTCGTTAAGAAGTTTTCGGTATTTTATGGGAAGTTCAATATTTAAATTCATAAATATCTCCTATTATAAATACAATTCGAGTTTTTTCATTTCCTTTGGAGAAAGGGAATTGATATCTTTAATTTCGTAGCGATTTTCACTAGAGTCCTTGATAATAACTCTATCACCTAATTGTAAAACCGAACCTCCTGAACCGGAAGAACTCGAAAATCTGCATTCGCCCTTGTCGGTTATAACCGACCAATATGTATGACCATATTCTTCCTTAATGCTATTAATTTTAAGAATTTGAGGCATAAAATAGCGAATTTGAAGTTGTTTATCGATTAACTTAACCGTATCTTCTTCAAATAAACATAATTTTTCAATAATGCCAATTTCTTCGTTTTTACCGTCTAATTTTCTAATTGATAAAAATTCATTTGGGAAAGAAAAAGGGAAGGTTCTTATGATATTAATGTGACCATAATCTTCCTCACCAATCTTTAATCCGACAAAACCGCCTGACGTTTCGTAAAATGTGGCATTATCAGGTGTTAAATATTTAACTGCTAAAAGGTCATCCAGTTTTTCTTCTTCGATTTTTAAAATATCTTCAGTCATTTTAGTCACCTATACCTCTCATAGCAAGTGCCTTGTTTTGTATTTGCAGCAATTTATAATAAGCAGCTTTTAGTCTTACCAATTCATCATGAGTACCGTGTTCAATAATTTTGCCGTCTTCTAGTACAATTAATTCATCTGCATCCCTTAAAGTTGAAAGTCTGTGTGCGATTGAAATTGTAGTACGGTTTTTTATTAGTTGCGAAAGAGAATTTTGGATATTTTTCTCAGTTTCCGTGTCGACCGCAGCGGTTGCTTCATCTAAAATTAATATTTTAGGATTAGACAAAATAGCCCTTGCAATAGATATTCGTTGTCGTTCGCCGCCCGATAAACTTCTACCACTACTTCCAACCTGAGTATCATAACCATCAGGAAGTTTACAAATAAAATCATGCGCACCTGCAGAAATTGCCGCTTTTATTACCTGACTGGCATCAGCATTTGGATTGGAATAAGCAATATTATCAAATATTGTGCCTTTAAAAATATACGTTTCCTGACTAACCAAGGCAACATTTTTTCTTATTTGAGCAAAATTTAAATCTCTTAAGTTAACACCGTCTAAATATATATTTCCGCTTGTTGGATCGTATAAACGAGAAATAAGGTTAACTAAAGTTGTTTTGCCGGCACCGGATTTACCTACAACGCCAAGCATTTTTCCTGCTTTTAACTCAAGATTAATATCCTTTAGTATATCTCTGTTTTCTTCGTAGCCAAAGGTCATATTTTCTATTTTAATTTCACCTTTAACTTCGTCAATCACCGTTGGGTTTAACGTTTCAACTACATCAGGTTTAGCATCTAATATTTCAAAAATACGTTGGGCTGAGTTCATAGATGCAGACCACCAACGAAATATGTAAGAAAAGAAATCGGCTGGACCGGCTAGAAGAGAAACATAACCTGTAAATGTAATTAATGTACCGTATGAAAGTTGAGGTTTAATCACCGAAAGAACAAACAGTGCACCAATGGTCCATGTAAAAAGTGAAGAAATTGCATTTGTAAGTTGATAAAGTATAGTGAATTTTAGATCAAATTGCATAGAATTTAATTGTGCGACCGCTATGTAACCACTGCTTTTATCAAGTCGGTGCGCCTCACTACTTTCACGGCCAAAAGCCCTTATAACTCTTGCGCCTGTTATATTGTCGTTAAGTTTTGCCCTAAAGTTACGGCTTGTTTGGAACATTTTGCTATTATAGTGCCATAGTATAGGTGATAATTTCATACTTATAATAACTGCAGGTGGGAGAGTTACGATTGCCGTTAAGGCAAGAATCCAGTTAGTGCTAAACATAAAGTAGCAAGAAAATATAATAGTAAATAAATTTGGCAAAATAAACGGAATACCATCTATAAATATATCGGAAACTCTAGTAGCGTCCTGTGTGATTCTAGTCATTAAACCACCGGTTTGTTTATCAGTAAAAAAAGAAACCGAAAGAGACTGAATAGCGCCAAATATTTGCTTTTTAAGATTATTAATTACATTTGGTACTATTTTTGCAACAAGTCGTCCTTGAATTATTCCGAAAAATTGTTGTAAAAGTTTAGCGCCCGCCATAGTTATGGCTAATATAAATAACAATAATGCAAAATCGTTAATAGAAACTTTGTTTAATGGGAAAACATTTTTGCTTTTAGCTAATATTCCGTCATATAGTAAACTACCGTTTAAAACGGGCCATATAGAAGATAGCAATGCACCAAGTATACACAAAACACAAATAATGAACAGTTCTTTTTTGTAAACCGAAAAGAAAGAGCCGAGTCTAAAAAATATTTTGCGTTTATCCATACATTTGGGACATACTTTTCTATTTCTATCAGGATAAATAGTTCCGCATTTGGGACAAAACTCTTCTCTGATTTCATCGTATAATTTATCATCAGGAATTTCTTTTTTATCAATAACCATTTTAAGAAGATTAATAAGTTTATTCAATCTTCCTTTAAATTTGTTCGTAAAGGCGCAAATTACTGTTTCAACACCATTTATAGTAATTCTTAAAATACCGCCTACAACCAAATTATCGATAGCAGGGCAGGTAATTTCGGTTGTATTATATTTTTTGAATGTGAAGTTATCAAAATTATATGTTTTTTTTTTTGAAATAAAATCTCTAACAAGGGATGGGGTGTTTTCCTCTCCTACAACTAGACAATCATTGCATAATAATAATACGTAATTTCTAAAATTACAGTTAATGTCCATATCCGCCAAAGCATACACTAATGGCTTGTCGTAAGTAATATTAAGTTCTTTTAATTTATCGCTAAATTTAGACGGCATAAGATTCAATAACTGTTTTTCCATTACCGTTCTCCTTAATTATTCGCTAATTTTACTTTTAATAAATTTTACCATACATTAGTTGCGTGTGCAACTTATTTTTTAAAAATTTGATTCATATCTAAAAAAAGAAAGAGTCTATACAAAGGACTCTTTCTTTTTTTGGTGCGGATAACAGGAATCGAACCTGCATGAAGTCGCCCTCACTAGAACCTGAATCTAGCGCGTCTGCCAGTTCCGCCATATCCGCATATTTAACTAAATTTGCATTGTATTAAATTATAATATTATCACTCTTTTTTGTCAAGGTTTATTTACATTGACATTTAAGCATTTTAAATGTATAATTAGTTGCGTGTGCAACTTATTTTTAATTAAGGTGATATTATGATTTTTATAATGAAAAAAATAAATACTATCAGTCGATGCGCTGTGCTATACCGCAACGACAAACTAAACGACAGTTCGTTAACTCCTTTGTTTCATAGTTATTTTTTAGTGATTTCAAGACGTCCCGGCATAACACAAGACGAATTAGCAGATGAACTTTGTATTAATAAAAGTAACGTTACGAGAGGGATAAATAATTTAGAAGATAACGGGTTTGTACTTCGTAAAAACGATGAAAACGACAAGCGTATTTTAAGGGTATATCCTACTGAAAAAATGCTTAATAAATTACCCGAAGTAAAATCAGTTTTAAGGCAATGGAATTCTTATCTTACCGGCGATATTGATGAAGAAGAATTAAAAATATTTCAAAAAATACTTGATCGAATCACCGATAAGGCAAAAAATTATATTAAAAACAGGGAAGATATATAAAAATGAAAACAGTTCTTAAATATATACAGCCGTATTACTTTAAAATGCTGTTAGGTTTGAGTATTAAAATAGCAGGAACGGTTGTAGAATTATTTATTCCGTATATTTTAACTCATATACTCGGAACCGTAATTGAAACCAGTGATTTTAAAAAAATCTTTTTTTGGGGAATGATGATGATACTCTGTGCGGCTTTGGCTTGTATTTTCAATATAATTGCCAATAGAATGGCAGCAAGAGTATCTAACGATTTTTCAGAAACATTACGAAAAGATTTATTTGCAAAAACGTTAAGTCTTTCAGCGGCACAAACCGACAATTTTACAGTCGCTTCTCTTGAATCGCGTATAACAACCGATACATATAATATTTATCATTTTGTATGTATGATTCAGAGAATGGGCGTTAGAGCACCGATAATGCTGATTGGTGGTATAATAATAACAATGATTATGGATAGTTATTTATCGTTAGTTATGGTTGCGTCTATGCCATTGCTGTTTATATGTGTTTATTTTGTTTCGTCACGCGGCATACCTCTTTACAAAAAAGTCCAAAGTTCTGTTGATAATATGATAAGAGCGGTAAGGGAAGACACCCTAGGTATTCGAGTTATTAAGGCTTTATCTAAAGATAAATACGAACATAAAAGATACGATATTGTAAATAAAGCATTAGTGAAAAACGAGAAAAAAGCAGGTATAACGATGGGTTCTGTTCATCCTATTATGAACCTGTTTATGAATATGGGAATTGTTGCAGTAGTGGCACTAAGTGCTAACCGAGTTTTAAATCAACAATCCACTCCTGAAACTGTTATTGCTTTTATGCAATATTTCACGCAAATTTCTATGTCAATGATGGTAATGTCGAGAATGTTCACTATGGCTAGTAAGTGTTCAGCCTCTGCCAATCGTGTTGCTGAGATACTTAACAGTGAAGATACCTTGATAGAAAGGAGCGAATCAGAGTTTCCGCCCATCAAAACTGATAGCATTATAGAGTTTTCAAAAGTAGGATTTTCTTATATAGGCATTAAAGACGACTTAAGCGATATTACATTTAAAATCAAATATGGTGAATCGTTAGGTATTATTGGCGCTACAGGCAGCGGTAAATCTACTGTAATTAAACTTTTATTAAGATTTTACGATGTTCAAAAAGGTGCAGTATACATCGATGGTAAAGATATTAGAACAATTGAGAGAAAAACTCTTTATTCATATTTCGGTACCGTTATGCAAAATGATTTTTTATATAACGATTCCATTTATGAAAATATTAGATTTGGACGAAGTTTAACAGAAGACAAAGTTGTTTCAGCGGCAAAAATCGCTCAAGCAGATGAATTTATTAGCGCTTTTAAAGATGGATATAACCACATATTATCTCAAAAAGGTACCAATATTTCAGGCGGTCAAAAACAAAGAATACTCATTTCTCGTGCAATTGCCGGCAAACCTCGAATTTTAATCCTTGATGACAGTTCATCAGCCCTAGATTATAAAACCGAATCATTATTACGAAAGGCTATTAATGAAAATTTAGGCGACACAATACTTATAAACGTCGCACAACGTGTAAGTGCTGTTAAAAATTGTACTAAAATAATTGTTCTGGATAACGGCAAAATAATCGGTTATGGCACGCACGAAGAACTATTAGAAAAATGTTCAGAATATAAAGAAATCAGCGATTCTCAAATGGGAGGTGCTATAGTTGAATAAACCTAAAGAAAAATTTAAAATTAGTACTCTATGGCGCCTGTTAACATATGTTTTAAAATCTTGGCCGTTATTTATTGTAGCAGTCGTCATGACACTTTTATCGAACCAACTCGCTTTACTTGGTCCGAAGTATTCCGGAGAAGCAATTGACGCAATTGCTAACAAAAATGGTATTGACTTCAGCGTTGTTAAAGATAACGTTATTAAAATGATAATTTGTTACGCTTTATCTGCTATTTTATCGTATATTCTTGCTATAATTATGATAAATATCAGTCAACGCGTAGTGTACAGAATGAGAAAACAACTTTTTGAAAAGTTAACTTCGTTGCCTGTTGGTTTTTTTGATGTTACCGCTACAGGAGATATTATTAGCCGTATTTCTTATGATATTGATACTGTTAATGCCTCTTTATCTCATGATTTGGTACAAGTAATGACCAGTTTATACACTGTAGTAGGGTCACTTTTATTTATGTGGCAGATTTCAAAGCCCATGATAATAATTTTTGTGATTACTGTGCCTATTTCTATACTATTTACACGGTACAGATCTAAAAAAGTAAGACCAATGTTTAGTTTGCGTTCAAGAAAACTGGGTGAACTAAATGGATATGCCGAAGAAATGCTTTCAGGATGTCGCACTATACAGGCGTATCATATGGAAGCAGAAACAGGGGAAAGGTTCAATAAAAGAAATAGTGATGCGACCAACGCTTACTATAATGCCGAATATTACGCATCTGCTATGGGGCCAACAATTAACTTTATAAACAATTTATCCATTTCACTCGTTATGATTCTAGGTGGAATTTTATTTATGTATTCGCAATCGGGTGTAGTAAAAGCAGGTAGTATATTTTTTATAACACTTGGCGGTGTAGCACAATTTGTTCAATATTCAAGAAAATTTGCAGGGCCGATAAATGAATTTGCAAACATTTTACATGAATTCCAATCAGCTTTTTCAGCCGCAGAACGTGTTTTTAAAATTATTGATGAAGAGCCTGAAAAGTTAGATGATGATAGTGCCATTGAATTAAAAGACGTTTCAGGTGATGTGATTTTCGATGACGTATGTTTTGGATATACAAAAGAGAAAACCATATTAAAAGGAATTACACTCGACGCTCAAAAAGGCAAAACAGTGGCAATAGTTGGGCCAACAGGAGCGGGTAAAACCACTATTATAAATCTTCTTATGAGATTTTACGATGTTGATACGGGAAGCATTTCGGTTGATGGCCTAAAAATCGAAAACATCAAAAGAGAAGATTTGCGCAAAGCATATACAATGGTTTTACAAGATACCTGGTTATTTCATGGTACTGTTGCCGAAAACATTGCTTATGGTAAAGAACATGCCAGTTTAGATGAAGTTAAAGAGGTTGCAAAGGCGGCAAAAATTCATAATTATATTGAACGTTTGCCTGACGGATACAACACACTACTGTCCGATGACGGTGTTAATATTTCAAAGGGTCAAAAACAACTTATTACTATCGCTCGTGCTATGCTTTCTGATGCACCTATGTTAATCTTAGATGAAGCAACCTCAAATGTTGATTCAAGAACGGAAATTCAAATACAAGAGGCGCTAACTAAACTTATGCAGGGAAGAACCTGTTTTGTTATTGCTCATAGATTATCTACTATTAAAAATGCTGACGTGATAATCGTTTTACAAAACGGAAAAATATCTGAACTTGGTAATCATGAACAACTTTTAAAAAACGGCGGTTTCTACAGCAAACTTTACAATTCACAATTTGACTAATAAAAAAAGCCCGAAAAAATTCGGGCTTTTTTTATTAAAGTTTAGTTGCAACGTCCCATGCCTGCCAAATAACAGTTCTTAAATTACCAACCGTGTTAGCGTCGCCAACAATATGGATATGACGACTTTTTTTAGCAATAGGAGCGGGATTATACCCAACAGACATTATTACGCTATCGCAGTTAATTTTAGTAATATTTCCGTTTTTATCGGTTACTTTTACGCAACCGTCTTCTATATTCGAAACAGAACTTTCAAGATAAACAGGTACGTTATTGGTTTTAAAGAAATCACGAAGATAACTTGTGTTAGCAAGGCAAACACCCTTAGTTACTATAAGGTCATTTTGCATTTCAACAATTACAGGTTTTTTGCCGTTTAAATACAAATCATAAGCAATTTCGCATCCGGTAAGACCTCCGCCAACTACCACTACATTTTCTCCGACAGTTTTATTACCAAGCAAGTAATCTATCGCTTCGACTGTATTTTCTGCGCCACTGATAGGCACTTTTTTAGCAACCGCACCCGTAGCGATAATCACTTCATCTGCTTTAAGTGATTTAACATCAGTAATTTCGCTATTAAGTTTAACCTCTATCGGATATTTAGCAAGTTCACGAACATACCAAGAAATTAGTGACTTGTCTTTTTCCTTAAACGAAGGTGATGCGGCAGCGATGAAAACACCACCAAGTTTATCGGTTTTTTCATAAAGAGTAACTTTATGACCACGCTTAGCACAAACAAGCGCAGTTTCCATACCACCAATGCCGCCACCAATAACAGCAATATTTTTTTGTTTTTTAGCCGGAGAAATATAATATTTCTTAGACTGCATTGTTTCGGGATTTAAAGCACAACGAGAAAGACCCATTGTATCGCTTAAATCTTGAGTATTTGCATGTCCTTTTGAAGAAGAAAAATTAAAGCATCCGCTATGACAGCAAATACAAGGTTTAATATCTTCAATTCTATCCTCAATAAGTTTTGTAATCCACTGTGGGTCAACAAGGAACTGACGAGCAACTCCTACACCGTCAATTTTACCTTCTTCGACGGCTTTTGCACCTACTTGGGCATCCATTCTACCGGCACAAACAACCGGTATATCAACAAACTTTTTGATATGTGCGACATCTTCGAGATTGCAGTTTTCCGGCATATACATCGGCGGATGCGCCCAATACCAAGAATCATACGTACCATTATCTGCATTAAGCATATCGTAACCGGCATCTTGTAAATATTTAGCAGCCTTTTCTGATTCTTCCATATTTCTGCCAACTTCAGTATAAACCTCTCCCGGCATAGCGCCTTCGCAAAAGCCCTTTAATTTAGACTCAACAGAGTATCGTAGTGAAACAGGGAAATCATTACCGCAAGTCTTTTTTATCTCCTTTACAACTTCTGCTGCAAAACGATAACGATTTTCAAAACTGCCGCCATATTCATCAGTACGTTTATTAAAGAACTCTATTGCAAATTGATCAAGCAAATATCCTTCGTGAACAGCATGAACCTCAACACCGTCTACTCCTGCATCTTTACAAAGTTTGGCTGTCTTAGCAAATGCCTCAATAATTTCATGTATTTGATGAATTGTCATTTCAGGACACACAATGTCGTGTGCCCATCTTGAAGGCTGCGCAGAAGGGGATGCTAATTCATGAGAAGTATCTATAATAGGCTTAATAATAGCACGAGTTAATTTGTTTTTATGTAAAGGTGCTACAAGTTCGGTAATTGCCCAAGAACGTCCCATACCCGCCGTCAACTGAATAAAAAGTTTGGCACCAGTCTTATGAATTTCATCCATAAACACCTTTAATTCCTCGAACATTTTAGGATTTTGCCAAAGCCATTTGCCCCAAAATGTATCGCGTAAAGGTGCAATACCCGGTATAATAAGACCTACGTTATTATTTGCTCTCTCTAAAAATAGTTTTGCAGCCTCTTTATCAAAATGGCATCCTGTAAGTTCGAACCAACCAAAAAGAGAAGTGCCACCCATAGGGCACATAACTATTCTGTTTTTAATTTCAACGTTACCTATTTTCCAAGGTGTAAACAGTGCTTCATATTTTTTATCCATAAATACACTTCCTTTAAATTTATTACGGCACACGTTTTGTGTGCCGCTTTTTTATGCATGATAGAGTTTTTTAGTTTGATATTTGGGTTCGCAAGTAAGATTGATGCCTAATTTTCTAAATGTTTGCTCATCCACTCTGGATAAAATAACTGTAGAATGTGCTTCAAGTCCTCTTAGATTTTTAACTTGATTCATTGCCAGTCTTGCGTTTTCATCTGTAGCAGCGCAAATAGATAAAGCAACCAATACTTCGTCAGTATGAAGTCTTGGGTTGTGATTTCCCAATGCAGAAGTTTTCATAACCTGTATAGGTTCAATAATAGTCGGAGAAAGAAGTTTGACTTCATCAGGTATACCGGCAAGTTCTTTTAAAACATTTAATAACATTGAAGCAGAAGCTCCAAGCAAAGATGATGTTTTACCGGTCACAATTTCACCGTTATCAAGTTCTATGGCTGTAGCAGGGGAACCCGTTAATTCTGATTTATCATTCGCCGCCTTAACAACAGGGCGGTTGTTAACGGAAATACCAAGTTGGTTCATCAAAAGTTCGATTTTGGTAACTTCGGAATGTTCGCCCATACCTTGTCTTTCAGAACATAAAGCGTTATAGTATCTTCTGATTATCTCTTGATTAGCCGCATTTCTACAAACAATGTCGTCAATTATTGCGCAACCAACCATATTAACACCCATATCTGTAGGACTTTTATAAACAGAAGTACCGAGGATTTTACCCATCATGGCATTTAGCACAGGAAA
>JAZRNY010000006.1:0-38565 GCA_045648445.1 Acutalibacteraceae bacterium | reverse complement strand
AACACAATCATACGGCATAACGCCTTCAATGTCAAGCAAAGGAAATCCTTATGACAATGCGATGGCTGAAAACTTTTTCTCAATTCTTAAGACGGAGTGCATTTATCGCACAAAACTCAAAACCTATGAGGAGGCTCGCCTCCTCATAGGAGAATACATTCATTTCTACAATCATGAAAGAATACAGATAAAAACAAAACTGACTCCGCTTGAAAAACGAAGTCAGTATGTCGCTTAAAATTTAATACGCACTACCATAGTGTGCCTTTTTATGCTGTCTGCACAAATTGGGGCAGTTCATTAAGCGAATGCTTTTAGTTTAAGGTAATTATTTTGCCATTGCAGCAACTTCAGCAGCGAAATCGTCAACGCGCTTTTCAATACCTTCGCCCTTTTCGAAACGAACGTAAGAAGCGATTTTAACGGGAGTGCCGAGAGCCTTAGCAACGCTTTCTACATACTTACCAACGGTAAGGTCACCGTCGATAACGTACTGCTGTTCAACAAGACAGTTTTCCTTATAGTACTTGCCCATTTTGCCCTCAACGATTTTGCCGAGAACTGCTTCGGGCTTATTAGCCATTTTAGGATCTTCTTTCATTTGAGCAACCATGATTGCTTTTTCTTTTTCGATTACATCTGCGGGAACACTTGCTTCATCAAGGAAAGCAGGGTTCATAGCAGCAATCTGCATTGCTACGTTCTTACCGCAAGCAACGAGTTCAGCGTTATCAGCATCTGCTTCGGTTTCGAAGTTAACGAGAACACCGATTTTACCTCCGCCGTGAACGTAAGAAACAACCTTACCTTCATAACGAATGAAACGACGAACTTTGATGTTTTCTCTGATAGCAAGGAAGAGTTCCTGTACCATTTCTTCAACGGTCTGACCGTCTTTAGAAGTAGCAAGAAGAGCGTCCATGTCAGCAGGATTTTCGTCAACAACGATTTCAGCAATTTTGTCAGCAAGAGCCTTGAAGCCTTCGCCGTTAGCTACGAAGTCAGTCTCAGAGTTTAATTCAACAAGAGCACCTACGCCGTTTTTAACTATAGCAGCAACGGTACCTTCAGCAGCAATTCTTCCGGACTTTTTAGCCTGAGAAGCAAGACCTTTTTCTCTGAGGTAGTCAACTGCTGCTTCCATATTTCCATCGCACTCAACGAGAGCCTTTTTGCAGTCCATCATACCGCAACCGGTTTTCTCACGGAGAGCCTGTACGTCTTTAGCAGTAAAAGCCATAATACTTTTCCTCTTTTCTATAAATTAATGCAAATTATTCTGCAACAGTTTCTGCAACTTCTTCCATAGTTACTTCTTCAGCAACTTCTTCAGTAGCAGCAGGAGCAGACTGTTCGCCCTGACGGCCTTCGATAATAGCAGCACCGATAGTTTCAGCGATAAGTTTTACAGCGCGGATAGCGTCATCGTTACCGGGGATAACTGCATCGATTTCATCAGGATCACAGTTGGTATCAACGATAGCAATAATCGGAATACCAAGTTTTTTAGCCTCTGCAACAGCAATTCTTTCTTTTCTGGGGTCAACGATAAAGAGAGCACCGGGTACTTTCTTCATATCTTTGATACCGCCAAGATATTTTTCAAGTTTTTCAATTTCAAGGTTAAGGCCTACAACTTCTTTTTTGGGGAGAAGATCAAAAGTGCCGTCTGCTTCCATTTCTCTGAGTTGCTTTAAACGAGCAATTCTCTTTTGAATGGTGCTGAAGTTTGTGAGCATACCACCGAGCCAACGAGCGTTAACGTAAGGCATACCGCAATTTTCTGCTTCTTCCTTTACAGAATCCTGAGCCTGTTTTTTGGTACCTACAAAAAGGATATCCTTGCCTTCTGCAGAAATTTCACGAGCAAAAAGATATGCTTCATTTAATTTCTTAACGGTTTTCTGAAGGTCGATAATGTAAATACCGTTTCTTTCTGTGAAAATGTACTCAGCCATTTTCGGGTTCCAGCGACGAGTTTGATGTCCGAAATGAACACCTGCTTCGAGCAACTGTTTCATAGATACTACTGCCATTTTTATTCCTCCTAAGGTTAAAACCTCCACCCCGCTCACTACAGGTTACTCCGGCAAAAGAGACCTTCTGCATAAAAGCGGAATGTGTGTATTATATTACTGCCTATTAAGGCAGCCTAAAGATTATAACACATTTGTTTTTGAAATGCAACATATTTTTATAAATTTATCAAAAATTTGACTAACTGGCAAAAAAGGTGTAAAATAATAACATAAACATATAAAGAAGGCTTTTTTATGAAATTAAAATCAAAGAATTATTATCTTATTCCAATATTCTCTTTGGCGCTCGGATTGATTATGGTGCTGTTCCCACATTTCGTTCAAACCGCCTTGAATTATATTTTGGGTGTAATTTTACTTATTATAAGCATTTATTTGTCTATCCCCTATTTAAAGGCTAACGATTTTCGTAATTGGCCTTTGCTTATCCCTGCAGGACTGGTAGGATCTTTCGGTCTTTTGTTCTTGCTTTATCCGGGAATGTTCACAAGAATACTTTGGCTTTTTATAGGAAGCATATTGCTTATTGACGCTTTAGGAAAGTTTATCAGTTCATACGAAATGCGTTTGTCTGACGTTAAGGCGTATAAAGTCAACGTGGTTTGCGCAGCCATCACTTTGATTATTGCTCTACTTCTTATTTTTACGCCATTTGAACAAAAGGCAATGATAATAGCAAGTGGCGCTTTTCTAATTGCAAACGCCTTATTTGATATAATTGCTTTTATAAATTTGGCGCGTTTTAAAAGACATAACAAAAAATCTAACTCAAAACGACATAAAGACAAAAACATTGTTAGCGAACAAGACTTTGACGACCTATAAAATAAAGGAGATTTCTAAATTGAAATCTCCTTTATTTATTTAAAATCTTGTGCCATTGTTGTAGGCAGTAGGTAAACCATCCTTATAAATGTGCGAATCATTTGAAAGGGTTAAAATTTTCGGAGCGCAAATCCCGTCTTCGTTTTTAAACTCTATAACGGTCATTCCTGTATGGGTAGTATCAAAATGCATTGAAAAAACAGGATATGGAATATCTAAAATATGACTTAAAAACGCAAGTCCAAATCCCTGATGAGCAAACATTGCCACTCTATCATTATTATCTTTTAAAACTTTATAAGTTCCGGTGCCTTCAATATGTTCATAACCCAAGTTTTTAAAAAATGCGTCGCTTTCTTTAGCCACACGAGTTACGCCTTTTTTAAAATCATTATCGGCAAAGCCCTCAAATTCGTACCATTTATCCTTTAGCGAAAGTACCTCTTTGCTTAAAAAGTGCTTTCTGGTTTCTTTATCTTGAAACCCCCAATTTCTTCCCGTTTCTCTTACAACAGTAAAATCTTTCCAAGCGTAACCCTCGTTACAAAAATCCAGTTTTTCTATATCCTTTTTAAGTATTTCGGCAGTAGGTACTGCTGTTTCATAGGCTCTGTTAGAAGTTGAAGAATATATCTTATTAATTCCGTAAAGAGCAAGTCTTTTGGCTATAGCCTCTGCCTGACGGTGACCGAGCGGTGTTAATTCATCCGGATTATATGTAGGGTCTCCGTGACGAATATAAAAGAACAACATTTTTTAACACTCCTAAACTTCAATACACTGTGTTCCGTCTTTGGTTACATAGTGTTTTTTTACGCCCAAAATATCCATCCACTGTCTTGTTACCGCGGTGCCGTACATTCGTATGCGTTTCATTTTCATAAGTTTTTCGACATCAGATAAATACGACGGAACTTCTGCTTCGTCATAAAGCCACTCAGGACAGCACCAAAGACAAATTTCGGGTTTTATTGCGGCATAAACTTCCATACCGACGTTCATATGTCCGTGATGTGCCATTTGCACAATATCAGATTTTAACAAATGTCGCGATTCACGATAAAGAATATCACCGCCGTCGGGTCCTAAATCACCCAAAAACAGTACCGATTTATTAGGCGTGGTAACCTTAAATACCAAGGAAGCATCGTTCATCATATTTGAATAAATACCGTCGTGGAAGGTAAATATAAAATCAATTTTACATTCGTCAATCTGTATGCTTTCGCCTTGTTTTACTATATGAGAAATATTTTTAATACGAGGTTCTATTTCATTTGTGAATTCTACCAAAACCTCTTCAAATTCACTTACATAATATTTTACGTCGGGAACGTCTTCAGTTTTATCCATAAGACTTATCGGCGGAAAGTTATAATAAATCTTTTCTACGTCAAAATCAGCAAGACGGTTTTTCTTTATTTCGCTCATAATTCCGCTTATATGATCTGAATGAGGGTGTGTAAGTATCCAAGCAGAAATATGACGTGAACCTACATATTCCTTTAGCAGCGGCATATCTTCCTGTCTGCCACCATCAACCACAATGCAATTATTATTTTTTGTAACAATAACAAAAGACATCATAAACTTACTTGTTTCGGTAAGTTGATACAACAGCGTATTATCCATACAAAAAACACCCTTTCATAATTCGTATAAAAGCCGATTTATTTATACGTATATAATATCTTCATCAAAAAGAGGTGTAGAAAAATATCTTTCGGCAGTATCCGGAAGCACCGTTACAACGGTTTTTCCTTTACCGAGTTTTTTGGCAAGTTTAAGGGCGGCGGCAACGTTAGTTCCGCTACTTATACCACACATAATACCTTCTTTAGATGCCAAAGCCTTTGCAGTAGCGATAGCCTCCTCGTCCTTAATAATGCAAACGTCTTCATAAATTTGCTGATTAAGAATTTTGGGGATAACACCATCACCAATACCCATTTGAATATGAGTACCAATAGAACCGCCCGAAAGTATTGCGGCATTATCAGGTTCTACTGCCCATATTGTCATTTTGGGATTAGCCTCTTTTAAAACTTCTCCTATACCGGTAATTGTACCACCCGTACCTATACCCGAACAAAAACCGTGAATAGGCCCATCAACCTGACTTAAAATTTCTTTTGCCGTAGCGTTTCTTTGAATTTCAGGATTGGCAGGATTTTCGAATTGTTGAGGAACGAATACGTTTTTATCTTCTGCTTTCATTTTAAGAGCAAGATTTACACATTCTTCAATACAAAGCCCTATATTCCCTGCATCGTGAACAAGTATAACGTCTGCGCCATAATGACGAACGAGTTTACGTCTTTCTTCACTTACCGAATCGGGCATAATGATTTTAACCTTTATGCCGAGAACTGCGCCCACCAACGCAAGACCGATTCCCTGATTTCCGCTGGTTGGTTCAACTATAACGGTATTTTCGTTTATAACGCCTTTGTTTATAGCATTAAGCACCATATTATACGCAGTGCGGGTCTTAATAGAACCACCTACGTTAAGTCCTTCGAATTTAACGAGTACGTCGGCGCTTTCTTCATTAACTATATTATTTAATTTTATAATTGGGGTATTCCCCATTGCTTCGAGTATATTTTTACAAATCATATATATTAACCTTTCAGTTAAATTTTCATGCTATATACTATGAATTTTATTCTATAGTTGTTCCCGTAAGGAAAGAAATGGTTCTTTCTACCGCATCTTTAGAATTGCCCCAGTCGGCATCCTTAGAACTGTTTCGGTAATCATACATAGAACAGTAATGCTTTAAATCAGAATGTAAAGTTTTTGAGTATTCCTCGGTAATACGGGTAAGATTTTTATTAAATTCACTAAAATAAGACTTCATCTTCTTTTTGTCAGCAAGACTTTGTAAAAGTTCAAAATGCGCAAGACAGAACATACTCTGTTCGTTAAACATTTTTCTGAAATCCATTTCGGTTTCGTAACAACGGTAAAGGGTTTCAAGCATTCTGCTCATACCCCACTCTATTTTATCGCAAATAAAACAAGAATCTGTAATACGTCTTACCTTATCGCCTTTTGCTTTAACACCGTTAAAAATGCCTTTAGCAAGGGCAGTATTATTAATACTGTCAACGTGTGATTCAAGCATAAGCGCAAGTTGCAGTCTACCGCGTTTGCCCATCATATTAACGTAATGCTTTTCACAAAAACCGGTTTTATTGGTAACTGTGCGAACGTCAGGCTCCATCATAGCGGCGCCCATTATGTAATCGACGATTCTTTCTTGAACGGTATTATACATTCTGCATATAGGACAACCGTCGTTTACCTCAAATACTTCGGTAATCGGTATGGTACAAATATCGTCTCTCATTATTTATCCTTCTCTTTTCCGTAACGTATAAGTCCGATTATAGAAGACACTATTACAATAGCCTCATAAATTGCTCCTCCTACAGAAGTAACAAGCATGTCGTAAGCCAATACTAAAGGCGAAGAAACGAGGATACTTTTTCTAACGCTGTTGGGATTCACAAAAGACATTGCATAAGAATTTATAACAAGTCCTAATATACAAATAATCGCATACCATTCACCATTGCCTATAACAAACATAGACACTGAACCAAACGTTCCCATTAAAGCGGCAAACAGTATTGCCCAACCCTTACTAACGTAACCTTTTTTACCAACGTGATAAAAAACAATATTACGGGTAGTTCCCACAAGTTGCATAATAGCAGTGGGATATTCCTTAAGTAAAGCAAAATGAACGGCAAATACAAGTGTCGTTGCTATATGAACGTACAATACCTGTTCTCTTGTTTTAACCTGATAATTCACAAATCCTAAAATTACGGCAATAATGCCAAATCCTTGACCTATATAATACAAAATTTCTTCCATTTTTTTATCCTCCAAGTAATGCTTCGCTTATAAGCATAACAGAAAAACCGACCAAAAGCGCATAGGTAGCACCACGCTGATTACCATGAGCATGCGTTTCCGGTATCATTTCATCACTTATTACGTAAAGCATAGTTCCACCTGCAAAAGCAAGTGCAAAAGGCAATATGGCGTTTGCTACACTAACGGCAAAATATCCGATAAACGTTCCAACAACTTCTATAAGTCCGGTAATAACGGCGCAAATAAAAGTTTTTTTAGGCTTTACGCCTGCCGCTAACATAGGACCGATAATAACCATACCTTCCGGGATATTCTGCAAAGCAATGCCACCTGCAATAATCAAGGCTCTTGACGTTTCGCCCGAACCAAATCCTACACCTGCGGCAATGCCTTCAGGCAAATTGTGTATAGCAATAGCGGTAACGAACAACAACACTTTATTTAGTTTTGCGTTTTGATGCCCTTCTTCTCCGCCACCCATAAACGAATGAAGATGCGGAACCAGTTTATCAATAAGATTAAGACAAACTGCGCCGGCGAAAATACCTGCCACAGTAAAGATTATTCCATATTTTCCGCCATACTCCAAGGAAGGAACTATAAGTCCAAGCACCGCTGCCGCAAGCATTACACCGGCTGCAAACGAAAGCACTATGTCGGAAAACTTATGGGATAATTTTTTAAAAATAAATCCTATAACGGAGCCAATTATTGTAGAGCCGCCTACTCCAAGTGCAGTTAGTAAAACTATTTTCATATTATTTCATTAAAGGCATCAAGCCAAAGTCTCTTAATTATTTCGTGACCGGCGGCAGTGGGATGAACGCCGTCTCCTGTCCAGTAATTTGCAGGCGCTGATTCTAACGCTTTATCAAAAGCAGGTTGAAGTTCAATTAACGGAAGACCGTATTTTTCTGCCATTTTACGGCAAACTTCTGCTTTTTCGGCAACGTCTTTTCTAAAAAGTTCAATTTTTTGAGGATTTTCAGCATCAACAGTTGCAGTACCTTCCAAAACATAAGGCGCAATAATCATTAATTTAATATTAGGTAAAGCAGCCTTAACCTCATCAATTAGCATTGTGTAAATCTTTTCGAATTTTTCGGTATCTACACCGTTTTTGCTATTTATTTCGTGCCATGCATCATTTACACCAATATAAATACTTGCATAATCGGGCTTTAAATTTATGAAATCGCTTTTAATTCTGGCATACAAATCAACTATTCTGTTTCCGCTGATGCCTTTATTATTAAAAACATATTCATTAGGACATTCATAACTTAAATATGATTTAACAAGACCTGCATAACCTGATCCCATTGAACCCGAATTTGCTCTATCTCTGCCACAATCAGTTATCGAGTCACCTTGAAAAAGAATTAATTTAGACATATTAAGCACTCCTTTGATAACCTGTCACCAATTATCATTAAATCAATTTTACCAAACGGTAAAACCATTGTCAAGGGCATTCACATACCAAAACGCCACAAAAAAATAAACCTCGGATATCCGAGGTTTATACTTTTTTATCCAAGCGCAACCATGCTGAATACTAATGCGAAAAGCGCAACGGTTTCACAAAGACCTACAACGGTAATGTACTGTGAGAAGCCCTTGCCCGATTCAGCCAAGGCATCGGCGCCTGCGGCACCTGCTTTACCCTGAAATACTGCAGAAGCAGCCATTGCTACACCGGAAGCAATTCCAAGACCGAAAAGGAATGCAGGGTCCATATTAGCAGTCTTCATTTGCTGCATCAAAAGGAAACCGTAAATGGTCTGAGTAAGAGGCGCACCTGCGAAAACCGTAAGAATGAAAGGCGCTGCTTTATTGTTCAAATAGCATTTCTTCCAAGCACCGATAGATGCCTGACCTGCAATACCAATACCAATAGCAGAGCCGATAGCGGCAATGCCCATAACTAATGCTGTACCTAAAGTTCCTAAATTCATAATAATTCTCCTTATAATTTAAAATTATTCTTCAAAGGGTTTAAATTTATGCCCACTCCACGACATATCAAGATGCGAGGAGAACTCAAGGGTGTTAAGTCTGATACCATGAACGATAACCGACAAAATATTCAGTATCATATTTAGTCCGTGACCGAACACAAGCAATATAATTGCAAGTATCATAAACATAAAATTGCCTAAAAGCGGTCCTGCAAGTTCATTTACCGTAGCCGATATTGCGGCACCTGCAAGGCCAACCGCCCAAAGTCTTATATACGAAACTATATCGGAAAATACGTTAACTACGCCAAGCAGAACCGATACAATATTCGTAATGCTCGACAATATAGATTTAATAATATTGCCCTCGTAATTTGCGAATATAAAACTTAGTCCAAAGCCAACACCAATAAGAATTATACTTATTTTACCAACAGGCACACCGCCTATTATAAGACCGAAACTGAAAACCTGTGGGTTTACAACCAAACTTAATACAAGATAATAAATTCCTATAAGTTGAAGTATTGAACCTATATCGCCAAGCAATTTTAGCGACTTTATATTTCGGCACACACCTTTGATATGTGCTATAGTAAGTTGAACAAGAGCCAAAGTAAAACAGAAAATCTGCAAATTTTGCGCTGTTGTAAGACCTACTCCTTCGGTAGTCCACGGAAGTGACCACAGTTTGTCGGCATATACGTTTGAAATTACAGGTATGGACAAGGATTTTAGCCAATTAGGAAGTTGGTCAACGGATAGTCCAAACCATGTACAAGTAAGAGTACCCCAAAGAATTGTCGAAAGACCGAAAAGTCCCACAAGTAAAAATGTTGGCGATATGGTTTTTTTCATTACTAACGATTTTATAATCGGCACTAACGCAACGGCACATATAAAAAGTCCGTAACCGCCGTCGCCGAAAATAATTCCGAAGAATATGAGAATAAAGAATAAAAACCAAGATGAAATATCGTATTCAAAATAACCCGGCACCGTACCAAGAAAATCGGTAAGAGGATAAATAAGACTAACAAATTTATTGTTTTTAAGCTTTGTGGGAACATTATCTTCTTCAGTGGGGTCTTCAGTTATAAGACCCCATGAATTTTTCGATGCTTCAAATTTAAGTTTTTCAATATTTTCCGCTTCGATATAACCGCTGAAATACGCAATTTTAAAATCGCTTTGTTCACTTAAACTTTCATCATTCATTCCAGTAGAATAGGTTTCAAATTCAATCTCTTTTTCACATTTATTAACTGCAGATTTTAAACTGCCGATATAACATACGAAAGAACCGATTTTTTCATCAACAGACGCAATTTTATCGTTAAAGTCGTTAATTTTTTCTTGAAGACCTTTAATTGATTGCTTAGGTAATTCAAAACGGTATTTGCTTATGGATTTAAGCTCTTCATCCTGCAATGAATCGGATATTACCATAAATTTAACGCCTGATTTTGTTTTTCCAAGGCTTACGGTTTTTATTTCTTCACCCAAATTTTTATATTCAGCGTCACTCATTTCATAAAAGGAAAGATGAAAACCTTTTTCTTTAAGAGCATTGATTTTTTCTACGTCAATATCTCCCCAAGCCTTTACCCTTTCGAGTTCATTGGTAAAAGCGACACGCTGTGCCAAATATTCCTTTTTGGTATTTGCTAATTGTTCAATTTCTTCGGCTATTTTTATAGCATCAGGATATTCGGCAGATTTAACCGCTATTTTCTTTTTTGGTTTTCCAAGACTAAAAATAGCGTTGTTAAGCAAAGAAATACGGTCTTTTAAAGCACATAATTTTTCGCCCGTACCCTCACTTATTTCAATGTGAAGAAGTCCGAGTTTTCTAAGTTTAATAAGAGTTTCTTCCTTTTTGTCCATACGGATTATAAGTGAAACTTTTTTCATAGGCACGATCATACTAAATCACCCTGCCCTTCATTTGCTAAAAGATCCCTAATAGCGATTTTGCGTTTTGAAATTTTCGAACGCACAACTGCACTAACCTGCTGGTCTGCAAGATATACAGATATTTTTCTGATATTTTCCTGTGTTTCGGGTATTTTAACCTTTTCGAACAAGTTTACTCTTTGAGAAGTAGCGCGAAGTTCTTTTTCAAGAAGTCTCACCTGTTCATCCAACACTTCCGCCTCTAAATCAAGTGACATTGCCTTTTCCATATGGTTTGCGGCTATATCCACCCATAAAGGAGTATAGTATAAATCATACTCTCCTCTTTTAAAATCCGCTCCCTTAAATGTAGGAATATCAACGCCTGCGATATTACCCTTTCCTTTGCGTATATTACTAACGGTAATTATATCTTTTGGGAACGCATATTTTTCACTAAAAACGGCAATCCATTCATTAAAACCTTTTTCAAGATTTTCCCGTTCCTTTCGCACTGCCTTTGCGGCGGCTTCAATAGTGCGAATTTCGGTTTGAAGTTGCTGTTTTTTTAGCGTTAGAGTCGGCAAATATCTGCGGTACATTTTTAGTGCGTCTTTTTGTACCTTTAACTCGTTTTTAGTTAATTTGATTTTTGCCAAAACGTCAGTCCTCCTTAATTACTTAGGCCAAAATTCATCAGTAAGGTCTGACTTAATACCGGTTTCATCCTTTTCAAAACAATCGGCTAAAATATCCCAACCTAAATCAAGCGCTTCTTCAAGACTTAAGTTGACCGACAAATCCATTAATTTTTCTTCGAAAAGTATACCGTATTTTAAAAGTTTTTCATCCCAACTGCTCATTGCAAAGCCCATATTCTTCTTTTCTACTGTTTCTTTATATGAAGAATACATACGTATCATTGCATCCATAAGAGCACGATGGTCACGTCTTGTTTTACCGTTTACGTTTTGTTTAAGACGAGAAAGAGAACCAAACGGTTCAATTCTGCCACCTTTAAGGTAATACTGACCTTCGGTAATATAGCCTGTATTATCGGGAACAGGATGGGTAACGTCATCACCGGGCATTGTTGTTACGGCAAGAACGGTAATAGAACCCGAATCTGCAAAGTCAACCGCCTTTTCATAACGCGCAGCAAGTTGTGAATATAGGTCACCGGGATAACCGCGGTTAGACGGCACCTGTTCTTGAGTTATTGCGATTTCCTTCATTGCATCGGCATAGTTAGTCATATCTGTAAGAAGCACCAATACGTCTTTATTCTGCAAAGCAAACTGCTCGGCAACTGCAAGTGACATATCCGGAATCATCATACATTCAACCGTAGGGTCAGATGCGGTATGAATAAACATAACCGTTTTGCTTAAAGCGCCACCCTTAGAAAGTTCATCCTTAAAATAAAGGAAGTCGTCGTATTTAAGACCCATACCGCCAAGTACGATAACGTCTGCTTGTGCCTGCATAGCAATACGGGCAAGAAGTTGGTTATACGGTTCACCGGAAATAGAGAAAATAGGAAGTTTTTGAGAAACAACCAACGTATTAAACATATCTATCATAGGAATGTTAGTTCTCATCATTCTGTTTGCAAGAATACGTTTTGTTGGATTAACCGACGGACCGCCGATTGTTTGCATATTATCGGTAAGGGCGGGACCTTTATCTCTTGGTTCGCCGGAACCATTAAATATTCTTCCAAGAAGGTCTTCACTAAAAGACACTCTCATTTCGTGACCTAAGAAACGAACTTCATCATTAGTCGAAATACCCTTACCACCTGCAAAAACCTGAAGTGATACTGTATCTCCGTCGATTTTATTTACCTGAGCCAATGACCTACCGAAACGTGTGTTAATTTCAGCAAGTTCATTATAGCGAACGCCTGTGGCTTTTACGGTAATTACGTTTCCGACTATAGATTCAATTTTATTAAAAACTTTATTCACACTTAGTCACCGTCCTTTAATAAAGCCTCGGCTTCAGCGCCTATCATTCCGCTGCCTTCTCTGTAAAGAGCATCTATTTCAGATTCAATCTTTTTGAATTCTGCGCTATTAAATTCAGCGTAATTCCAGTCGATGAATCTTTGTCTCATACGGTTAAAGAAGTTACGTGCTTCGTCTTTGCTTTCAAGCGCGTAATCACTGCCTAAAACGTATACGAGTTTATCGGTAACGTAACGCTGACGCAAAGTATCACAGTTAGCATCCACCAAATCAAAGGAGTTTTGCTGTAAATAAACCGCATCAAGCATTTCTTCTTTAAGGTATGTTACGTAGTCGGCAATAGTTGTACCTTCTTCACCGATAACCTTCATCATTGAACCGATTTCATCACCGCTTGTCAAAATGTTTTTGCAGAATTGCGATTTTTTATTATCTATAACGCATTTATATTTAGACCAAGAAATAAGCGGATCAATAGCTGGATATTTTCTTGCGTCACTACGTTCACGGGAAAGTCCGTGGAATGCGCCTACAACCTTTAAGGTTGCCTGAGTTACAGGTTCTTCAAAGTTACCGCCTGCCGGAGATACGGTACCGCCTATGGTAACCGAACCTGTAGTTCCGTCGGGAAGACGAACGTAACCTGCTCTTTCATAAAAAGCAGCAATATACGATTCAAGATACGCAGGGAATGCTTCTTCACCGGGGATTTCTTCAAGACGTCCCGACATTTCTCTTAACGCCTGAGCCCAACGTGAAGTAGAGTCAGCAAGAAGCAAAACGTTAAGACCCATTTGACGATAATATTCAGCAAGAGTTACCGAAGTGTATACCGACGCTTCACGGGAAGCAACGGGCATTGAAGAAGTATTACAAATAATTATGGTACGTTCCATAAGTGAACGTCCTGTTTTGGGGTCGATAAGTTCGGGGAACTCGGTAATGGTTTCAACAACTTCACCTGCACGTTCACCACAAGCGGCGATAATAACTATATCAACGTCGGCATATTTAGAAGTAGTGTGCTGAAGCACCGTTTTGCCTGCGCCGAAAGGTCCGGGGGTACAATAGGTTCCGCCCTTTGCCACAGGGAAAAAGGAGTCGATAAGACGTACTTTTGTTTCCATTGTTTCAACCGGTGCAAGTCTTTCGCTATAACAGTTAACGGCGCGTTTTACAGGCCATTTAAATGTCATTGTAAGGGGTATTTCCTTACCGCGTTCATCAACAACTACCGCAACGGTTTCCTTTAAATCATATTCGCCTTTTTCGACAATGGATTTAACGGTATAACTTCCAAGAAGATAAAAAGGAATAAAAATTTTATGGGTAAAAGGACCTTCGGGAACGGTACCGAAGTATTCACCTGCTCTTAAAGTATCCCCTACCTTAGCAGTGGGAGTAAATTCCCATTTTTTATCCATATTAAGTCCGTCGGCATAAATTCCGCGTTCCAAAAACCAACCTGCCTGTTCAGCAAGTACGGGCAGCGGATTTTGAAGTCCGTCGTAAATTTGTCCCAAAAGACCGGGGCCTAAATCAGCAGACAGCATTTCACCTGTGAATTCAACTTCATCAAAGCATTTAATTCCGCCTGTCATTTCATAAACCTGAACTTGAGCAATATTGCCCTTTATACGAATAACTTCACTTTTAAGTTTAGTTTCGTCTACTAAAACATAGCAAATTTCATTCATTGAAACCTGTCCGTCAAACTTAACAGACACAAGGTTTCCGTTAATGCTAACAACTTGTCCTTTACTTTGTGTCATATTGCGCCTCCAACCTGTCTCCGTTTAAAATGGAGTTATAAATGTTTTTATATTCGCACTTACCTACCGTCTGGTCAAACTTTCTTATTCTTAAAATAAGTTTTAGTTTTATAGAATAATAATAAATGTAATCAATCGAAAAACCGTCTAATGGTCTTAAACTTTCAAGTAATTTTAAACGAAAACTCAAAAGAAACATTTCTGCCTCCATTGGATTTTCACTTTCCAATGCTTCTAAAGCGATTTTTGTGAACTCTGACGGCAAACTGTTTTTTAATTCAAATGTCACGCCGAGTTTTTCAGCCCTTACTTTTGCTAAAGCAAGACGCAAATTTCTTTCGTTTTCGTTCCACGTCTCAATTAAAGAACTGGTTGATTTTTCGTAATCTTGCGAGGGAACAAGTGAAATTTTATCAAATTCCAAAAGTTCCTTATCACTTAACTCATTACAGCACAGTTCTTTAAAGCGTTCTTCACTTATCGGAAGAGGAATATTGTCACTAAGTCCATCCAACGACGGTAACTGTGATATTAAATAATAATGAGCCATAATTACTCCGCCTCTTTAAGAAGTTTATATACTTTAGGGCTTAAAAATCCTGATAACATTTCTACCACGGCTTCTTTAGAGTAATCGTAATACGCGCTGCCGTTTTCTACTGCAATACGAAATCCTTTATCAAAATTATCGTTTGCTTTAAGCGTAATACCGCTTAACATTTTTTCTTTAAGTAAAGCAGATGCCTGTTCTTCAAAAGCCTTTAAATCTTCACTGTTTAATATAAGTTCCAAATTATCAGAGTCGCTGTTTTTAGACCAGTTTTCCAAAACCTTTACCAAAAGCTCGTTAAAGTCTTTGTCGGAATATACGTTATTTACCTTTTCGCCAACGATAGCGTTTAATTCTTTAGCTACACTTTCTCTAAAAGAAATAAGAAGATTGCGTCCAGCTTGTTTTATGGCTTCTTCGCTTGATTTAACGATTTTATCGTTTTCAGACTTAGCATCGGCAATAATTTTCTCTGCTTTTTCTTTTGCTTCGCTTATGATTTTTTGGGCATCGGCATTAGCAGAATCAATAATAGATTTAGCCTCTATTTCGGCAGCTTCCACGCCTTCTTTTTTAATTTGTTCAATAAGTTCGTTAAGTTGTACTTCCATAATACATTCTCCTTATTTGTATTTTGCTTTTTCAAACAGCAAAAGGGAACGAACATCCTCTACAGTCAGCTGGTTCCCTTTTATAGTATTATATTTATTATATTATATCATACTTCATTTTTTCAGTCAAGATTTTTAGACTTAAATCAGTCACATTTAACAGATTTTGCATACTTACATATCTGAGCGTAACTCTCATCAAAATCGTCAACGTCCTCAGCGAATAAAATCACCCAGAAGCAATCGGTTCCTTTATAAAACATAGCAGCATATTTAAGGTCGTCGTCCTTATCATCACTCATTACGTACTCAAAGGTAGGAATACCGTCAATCTCGGTAATTTGAGTGGGATTATATGAAGAAAAATTAGAATGAAAACTCTGCGCATAGTCCATAGCGGAATATTCGGTATTATTCTCAAAAGGCACTTTAAGTCCCATTACCGTCAGTCCGTCGTTTTCGATAACAAAATCAAAATCCTCGCTGACGAAACCCATCCCTAAAAACTCGGTAGTAAGTTCAATGGAAATTCCGTCGTATTCAAAAACCCTAGGTTTTTCCTTACCTGCCGAATCGGCAACGTCCTTCAAAAAGGTACATCCGCAAAGCGTAAACACAAAACATATACAAATTAAAAACGCTATTATTTTTTTCATTTTTTATTCTCCTTCAATTTCTATTTGAATCGCTTTCATTGCTTCAAGGGCGTTATTATGACTTTCTTTTGTAACTCCGGCAGAACAAAGAGCATCAACCGTTATCTTAACCTCAGGAAAAGCCGCCTTTAAAATAAAAGCATTCGAAATCACACAAATATCGGTACAAAGTCCACAAAGAGTTATCTCCTCTACTTCACCAAAGCTTTTTAAAACCTCGGGCAAACTAATACTGCCGAACGTTTCTTTATCAACAACAGTTTCAGCAAAAGGTTTCAGTTCATCACAAATCTGCCAACCCAAAGTATCTTTAATACAGTGAGTAACAGGAAGTTTTTTACCCTCTTGAGTTTCCAAATAATTTTCATAGTGGGTATCTCGTGTAAATATTACTTTGCCGTCGAAGTTTTTTACCTTTTCAACTACGTTTTTCACAATGCTTTGAGCCTGCCGACTACCTAAACTTCCGTCAATAAAATCAACCTGCATATCAACAACAATTAAATATTTCATTTTTCCACCTCGCAAAGAAAATTATAGCAGAAAACAAAATCCAACGCAATAAAAAAATAAGCCGAATAAAACGGCTTATTTTTTCATTCGTAGGATAGCCTTCGCCTTGAGGAGAAGGTGGGTTTTGCGCAGCAAAAGTCGGATGATGTGTAGTGAAAAAGATTAGTGTGCGCTAATCTTCCACCTCACCACCGTCTTCGACGGAGCCTCTCCTATAGGAGAAGCCTTAAACAAAAGTGTCCTGTGTGCTTCTCGTTCCTTTTGTCAAGACACAGAACCATCCCCCTGTCTTGTGTTATGACACTTCGTCGATTTTGATAGTGTAGCCAAGAATTTCACCTATTGATACAATTTGACCTTTTATCGTAACCTTGTCTCCAACTTCTTTTTTTAGCAAAAAATCACGTTGAGCATCAGTTTTAATTTTACACATAACCGTATCAAAACTCCAGTCATCTGCATTAACAGGTTCTATGCTGATGTAAGAACCATCACTATCAAAATTTGTTATTTCGCCTGTAACCTCAACATACTTATCCTGATATGTATTTTCTGCTTTCATAGCATTAGCATCTAAATCATCTATCATTTTCTTAAGTTCGACTTTTTCGTAAACAATTTCGTCATTAGAAGATTGTTCGCTAATTTGTGATACATGAGATGAATTATCTATAGAACTGCCACCAGCGGAATTGTCACTTTCCTCTCCTGATGAACCCAGAATAGCAATCGTAAAAATCGTTGCCAAACCCATTAACACCCAAAACCACCATTTTTTATGAACCATTTTAAAAACTCCTTTTAATTCTATATACCAAATTGGGATATTTTCATTATACCATTGTGGGATAATAGTGTCAAGAGGTGTTTTTATGAGATTAAAAGAAATCAGAAAAGCAAAAAGAATCTCCCAAATTAAAATGGCTATGGATTTAAGCACAAATCAAAATACTATCAGTCGTTACGAAACCGGCGAACGTGAACCCGGAATAAACGAACTTATAAAAATTGCTGATTATTTCAACGTTTCGATTGATTATCTTCTCGAAAGAACCAATAACCCCAATATACAAAAATAAGCCGTTTTACGCGGCTTATTTTTTTGTTTATTTTAAATCTTTACGTGAAAATTTCCATATACCGTGGGCAGTCAAACCACCGGTGAAAACAAGAGGCACTGCCACATAGTAAACGAAGTCCTCTGCTTTATAGGACGTGCCAAGACCTATGGTTGCCGAAGAATTAAACACGTTAATCCTTTGTACAAAATCAAGAACCGACACAACGTTTTCCATTTTGGGATTTTCTCTGATTACAATAAGCACCATTTGTAAAATTCCCGCTATCATAGTAGCGCCGAATACTACTGCTATATACATAACTATAACCATACCGACGTTCTTTTGCGTTACGCAAAGCCAACTCATAAATGCGGCGGCAAAGAGATAGACAAAAAACTGAAAAAGAAGCGACTGCAAAAGATACCAAAAATCAGAAAGAACAAAAGGTGTTGACTGATATTCAAAGAACGGAAGACTTACCGCCAAGGTTAACAGTGCGTGAGCAAGTACGATACCGAAAAGCATTACGGTACAAACGGTAAAAATTGAAAAGAAGATAGAGGTGCGTGAATGACCGCTTATTACCTTATTTCGAATTGTTCCGAAACTAAAATCCTTAAATAAAATAATGCCGATAAGAAGGGGCGCTATAAGACCCAAATTATTACCAAAGGAAAAAGCGCCGAAAAACTGTCCTTTCGCGTTAACGTAGCCCGACAGCATTTCTTCGGTCATAGGGTCAATTTCTCCCATAGCCCCAAATACCGCTACGTATAAAAGAGGGGTGATTACTGCAAAAACGAAAGCAAGAATAAGAACAACCAAAAACAGTTTATCTTTAAAAAATCTTTTAAAATCCGATTTAACAAGTCTGTTCATTAACGTCTGCCCCCTATCGTTTCAAGATAATAATCCTCAAAGCTTGATTCCTTACAGTTGACAGAAATTATATGAACGTCATTTTTTATAACTGCGTCCAAAACCTCGTTAAGATTAATCTCCCCTGCTATTCTGACGCCGTTCGGAATATAGGAAACGTTTTTATCGGTAAAGGTTGATACAACTTCAAAAAGTCGTTCGGGATTATCGGCAGTAATATCGGTAGTCTTACGCATTTCTTCCTGAAGGTCACCTGCCGTAATTTCTTTTATAATATGACCTTTTGATATAATACCGTATTTTGTAGCAACCAAAGATAGTTCACTTAAAATATGGGAAGAAATAAGGAAGGTAATATTCTTTTCGCGGTTAAGCTTTAAAA
Organism: Acutalibacteraceae bacterium; assembly: GCA_045648445.1. Taxonomy (GTDB): domain Bacteria; phylum Bacillota; class Clostridia; order Oscillospirales; family Acutalibacteraceae; genus SIG607. Next base: position 19,559 of record JAZRNY010000006.1, on the reverse strand, counting down.
TAAGTTCACGGATTTCTACTATACCTGCAGGGTCAAGTCCGTTCATAGGCTCGTCAAGGATTAAAAACTCAGGTTCCCCAAGAAGCGCCATAGCAATACCAAGACGCTGACGCATACCGAGAGAAAAATTTCCTACGTGTTTTTTATCGTTAATAAGTTCTCCAAGACCTACCTCGTTTAAGGTTTCTTTAATTCTTTCATCAGCAGGAATACCGAGTATCATACACTGCATTTTAAGATTTTCATAGGCTGACATATTCTGATATATAGACGGACTTTCAACCACTGCGCCAACCTTTCGGCGCACTTCCTTTATTTTTTCACTGCCGTTACTCACTCCAAAAAGTTCAAGACTTCCAGAGGAAGCAAATATTAGTCCCGTAATAAGACGTATAATAGTGGTTTTTCCCGATCCGTTTTCACCAACAAAACCGTAAATATCGCCTCTGTTTATGGTCATATCGGCTTCATTTACAGCAAGTTGCTTTTTATACTTTTTGGTTAGTCCAAAGGTTTTTAAAACGCAATCCACAAAAAAACACTCCTTTTCCGTTTTTACTAAGTATATCACATAGTCAAAAAACGTACAAGAAGTGTTTAGTAGAATTAATTATTTTTTAACAAATATTTCTCGCCTATCAGTTGATATTTTACGGGAGTGAGCGGATTAAACTCAAGTTTTTCCCAATTATCACTTCCGACTATCTCGCTTATTTCCTTCAGGTTATCATCTGTATCGGTAATGCCTTTAATAAGAGGAGTTCGTAAAATAAAGTTTTTACCGCTGTTTCTTAAATGTTCAAGATTTTTTAAAATCAGTTCATTTGATACACCGGTATATTTTTTATGAAGCGTACTGTCGGCTATTTTTACGTCGAACATTACGTAATCGACCCTTCTAATAACCTCTTTAAAAAGTTCTTCATCAGCATAACCGCAGGTTTCTATAGCCTTATGAGCATTTGTTTTATCCAAAAACTCAATAAGGTTTTTACCTTGCGCCAACGGTTCTCCTCCCGAAAAGGTTATTCCTCCGTTATCACCGACGATTCTTTTTTGACGTTCAACCAACCCGAGATATTCATTTAAAGTAAGAATTCGCACGGATTTTGATAATGCTCCCGTTTTGCAGACCTCTATACATTTTCCGCACATAGTACAGAGGCTTCGGTCAATTTTATGAAGATTATCAAAAGTATGTGCATTATTTGGACAAATAAGACAAGCCTTACATAAAGTGCATTTCTTTTCATCAAAAACAAGTTTCGGTTTTTGACTTTTGGTTTCGGGATTATGGCACCACACACAGTCAAGAGGACATCCTGCAAGAAAAACGGTGGTTCTTATTCCCGGCCCGTCGTGAATAGCAAAGTTCTGAACGTTTGTTATCTTCAGTTCCATTTATGCCTCCAAAAGACTTCTTGAAATTATTTCATCCTGATATTTTTCGGGAAGCAAAACAAAGGGAGCTGAAAAACCGCAGACACGCACGATGATATCGCCGTACTTTTCGGGTTCTGCTTTTGCTTTAATAAGTTCATCACGGTTAATTACGTTGGGCTGAATTGCCTGAAGTCCGTTACGTGCAAAAACGCGGAATAGAGAAGCCATAGCTTCTTCGTTAATCTTTCCTGCGGGAAGTGTTACGGTCATAGAGGCATTTCCCGAAGTCTTCTTAAAGTCAATACCTTTAAAGCTGTCAAGCATATTGTAAAGAGAATCCTTATTTCCGTTTCTTGTCGGAGTAATACCTTGACTTAAGAAGTCACCGGTCTTAAAACCGTTTGGCAACGCGTTAATCCACTGACCGGATCTGACTATTTCGGTATAAAGATTAAAGCCGACACGACATTTTCCGACAATAATATTTTGAATATTGTCACCTATCTTGCAAAGATCATCATAGAATCTGCCTGCAAAAGCGGTTACTTCTTCGCTACCGTCACCAAAAGACGCAACCTTTAACACCTTTTGTCTGAGTTCTTCATTTTCCCAATTTTTAAAGCATTGGTCAAAAAGTTCTTTCATAGTAAAAACTTTATCGTCAAAACATAGTTTTTTTATAACGAAAAGTGAATCGCACACCTCGGCAAAGCAGGTAAAATAAACCGCTTCCCTACTATACTTAATGCCGCCTGCAGTCATATCCTTTTTCATTTTAATACAAGGTTCCATCAATGCGGAAAGCGCACAGGCGGGGTTAACCTTATTCCAAATCTGAGAACCTCTTGTAGCATAGGAAATTCTATTTTGAACAATTTGACCGACTACGCTGATATAACTTTCATAAAGTTCATCAAAGGTTTCTGCATCTAAAAACGATTTGAATTTTACGTCTAAGTTAACCAGTTTTCCGCCGTCTTTTTTCATAAGCCACAAAAGAGGGTGAACAAGGAAGAAACATTCTCCGCTATATTTATTATTATAGTCGGGAGTAAGAGCATCCCAACAACCGCCAACAACATAGTTTCTTGCGTCCTTTAATTCGGTTCCGCATCTTAAAAGAGCAGGAATCATAGTATCATCGTTTTCATAAATGCTATAGCTTTGACCTTTGGTTAAAGCTCTGCTTATAAGACGCAAGTATTCCTCGGGAGAATTTTCGCTGAAACGGCACATAAACTTAGGATAGGTACAGTTAAGAGCATCTCTTGCATCAATAAAGAGTTTGGTAACGCCGTTATAAACAGGCTCACCGTTTTCATCACAACCGCCCAAGGTAAGAGTGTTTTCAAGTTCATAGGAAACAATACCGTCAAACATTTCTCTTCTGTCGTTTGTAGCATCAAAGAAAATAAGGAAACGTGAAACAAGGTCAAGCATTTCTTCTTCGCTGACACCGTTTGCAATATCGTTTTCGTAAAGGTCTTTAAGTAAAACGTCGGCTCTGCCCATAGAACTAAAGCCATATCCTTCAATAGTACCAAGTGCTTTTCTCATAAATCCCATGGCAAAAAGACCTTCGTGGAATGTTTTAGGCGGGTTAAACGGCACTCTTTCGGCAATATCGGCAACATCGTTCATACCATTTTTGCGCGCCTCGTCTGCACAGCGAAGAGCAATTTTATGGAGCGTCTTTATGCCTGCCTCGGCAGTATTAATAAAGTCGGTTTCTTCTTTAGTTTCACAGGTCTTCTTTGCTTCGCTTAATTCATCGAGTATCCCACTAAGACCTACGTTAAACACCTTTTGCATAGGGATACCAAGATGCATAAAATCGGCAAATATACCACACTGGGAATATAAACCGCCTATTGTTTTATATTTTTTATAGTTTTCGGGATCGTATTCTTCATAGAGATGCTTATTTTTCTCCAAAAGCCATCCGTTTGCGTGTTCGCCACCACGATCATAACGTCCGTCACACCAAGCAAGAAGCGCACCTGTTTCAAAAGCGAAAGGAACGTCTTTAAATACTGTAGGTTCAATATTGTCGGCAATTACTTCGTATAATTTTTTCTTTAAAAAGTAACTGGTTGCATCGGGATGTTCTGCGGCATAGGCATCCATAATTTCAAACACCTTTACCCTTAACTTTTCCACCTTTGCAGGAAGTTTATCAAAATAATAATCGTAAAGTTCATTTCTTAATTTTTCGTACATAAAAAATCCTCCCTTTAAATTAGGTCATTATTATTTTATACCAAACAAATCAAAATCGCAATGCAAAAACAACCGATTTTTGCACAAAACGGAACAATTTTCCTCATTTTTGTTGACTATTTTTAAAAATAGATGTATAATTCACGGGTGGAGATGATAATTTATGGTTAATCACGTGATAAAATTACTAAGTATATACACTTACGTAACCGATAAAGTGCATTGGACAAATACCATGCCCCATGACATTAATATTATTTCTTATCAGATAGACGGACAATACGACCACTTTTTTGAACACGGAAATTTACAGGTAAAAAAAGATACAGTTTTTAATATTGCGCCTCAAGAACATTACAGTGTACAAAAAATTAAAAAAGGAACCTCTATTTGTGTCACCTTTACCTCAGATACACCTATTAAAACCGAAGCGATTGACTGTTCCTCTGATCCACGATTTTCTATATTGTTTCAAAAACTTTTAAGTTACAAAAGCATTGGTATAAAATCAAATTATTATATGGCGTTATCTATCATTTATGAAATATTAAGTCTTTTAAGCAAAAATTCTTTTGAAAGTAAAAAGAATTCAACGCACGACGCATTCAGTCAAGTACACGACTATTTGCTCAATAATTTTTATAACAGCAATATCGACCTCTCCGAAATTTCAAAAAACTCAGGTCTTAGCGATAAATATTTTCGTGAAAGTTTTAAAAAACGTTACGGTTGTTCCCCAACGCAATTCCTTATTAATCTTCGCCTTAACGAAGCAGCCAAACTTTTAACTCTTGGTTTTTTATCGGTCAACGAAGTTGCTGAAGCGGTAGGAATTAACGACGTATATTATTTTAGCCGACTTTTTAAAAAGAAGTTTAACATTCCACCAAGTCAGTTTAAAAAATAAAAAAACAGCAGGATATTCTGCTGTTTTTTATTTTATGGTTTACTTGCAATTTTAATATCAAACTTAAAGTTATCATTCATAATATCTTCTTCGGTAAAACTTGTAAATAATATTTCCTTTGCGCCGGTACGTTCTCTATCGTAAGTAAGATAAATTTTTCCGTCATAAAAATCAACGTCAGGATAAGAAAGATTATTTCTTTCATCAATACAACGTTTATACTTAAATATTACACCGTCATCTTCCGAAAGATAAACCGTCATATTTTTACGGTCTTTTTTATCATCATTATTAACAAGCAATATTCTACCGCTTGGAGTACGCGAAACGTAAAATCTTGTATGGGGAGATTCTATATCGGTCAAAACTGTTTCGGTCCACGTAAGACCACCATCAAATGAGTAACTTTCAGCCAAATAACCCATATAAGTTCTGGCCAACATTCTGATAGAACCGTCTTTCTTTTCATACGCCATAGTTTCATCGAATGCGGTACCGATTTTCTTTGAACCGTAATATCGTTTATAGGTTTCCCCTTTATCGTCCGAAATGCTATATCCGTATTTATCACAAAGTTGGTCGTAATTAAAGTTTATCCATCTTCCGCTGCTTAATACAAGAGGTTTACAGCGCAAGAAGCCTTTGTCCAAATATCTCGGCTCAGAAAAAGTTAGCTTTTCAGCATCGGGGTCATCGCAAACCGTCACCCATTCAGCGTGTTCGAAATCGGGAAACTGATAGCCGTCAACTATAACCCACGGTTGACCTTTTTTAATTTGTGGTTTTTCATCCGTTTCTAAAAGAGTATTGTTTTGCACCCAAAAAACGTAAAGTTTTCCGTCAGGAGCGGTCCAGAGTTGTATATCAAGAGCGTGAATAAATAATTCCTTATTACTTGGTATTACCAAGACGTTATCGCTCCAGGTTTTTCCAAAATCATCGCTATATATAAGCAGATTATAGTTATCCATATGAGGCTCTTTTATTCCGCCCGAATACCAACCCATAAAAATTCTGCCGCCCTTTGAAATGGCAATGGTGGGACATCCCTGAAACTTTCTTATTTTTTCACAGTATTTTTCATCCTTAGGATATAAAAGTAAATCACAAGAAATTTTCGAAGCATTATTTCCCTTCATAAGACACCTCTAATATCTGTCAATAGTTGCGCACTTTGTCGCTAAAAATCCCAAAAATTCATTATATTGTTCTATAGATTCAAAACAGGAAACAGGCAAAACGTAAGACATAACGTTATTGATATGTATATAAATGTTCTTATTTTCAATTACACTGATTCTTTCAATGGCTATATATTTATTTTCCGTTTTGTTTTCGGGAGTGATTTCCACAAACGCTTCATCATAAAATTCTATAACCGATTCAGGCGAATAAGCAATTTTGCCGGTAGTCTTTTGATGCTTTAAAGCAAATTTTACCGATAGCGACAGTAACAAAGTAACTGTAAACAAAAGCACTGTCAAACAAGCTAACAAAGGCACCGTGCTTAAGAAAGATTCCAATGTAAACCCGCTTATAATCAGCGAAACAACAACGTAAATTACCATAATTAAAAGAATAGTAATTCTGAGTAAGTTAGTAGATTTCTTTCCGTAATGCGATTTAGAAAGCATAAATTTGTTATATTCTAAATAAGCCTTGTCATCCATAGTAACGTTAAACCGAAATTTCATCAAATCACCGCCTTTAAGAGCATTATAGCATAAAAGCGAAAATAAATCAATGCGAAGCATTGTATATAATCAGACGAAGTCGGAATGTAATCATTTTCGATAGAAAATGTATGTAATCCACCGTAGGTGGTATGTAATCAATCCAAAGGAAGATACACCTGCGGTGATGCCATACACGCTACGCGTGATTACATACGCCTAACGGCGATTACATACCAATCCTTCGGATTGGATAAAAATAAGACAGTCCGAAGACTATCTTATTTTGGGCTCATAGTACAAAAATGCAACTCGTCATACGAACTCCGCGACATTCACTTTTATGGAATCCGAAGACACTCGATATGAAACAATTCCGTAATCAATGCTCACATCAAGGAAAACTCCTTTTGAAAGACAAATATGCCTTAATTCCAGGCAGCAATTCTTCAAATTCTCAGTTATCTTCGGCGAAATCGTAACTACTTTTTCATCAGCGCCTCTGCTACCTTCTTAGCCAATTCATATTTTTTAGGAGGATGTATGTTATCGCTTTCGCAAACGTCTGCAGAGGTTACGGTAGTCACCTTGTCTTTTTTAAACTGAATTTCATACTGACACTTTTGAATATTTAGCCATCCTTCGTCCTTGCGATAATCTAAATCAGCAATTTGAATTATAACAAACGGCAAATTTTTATCCTTAAAATCCGACCGCCAAGTGTCTATCATTAGCGAGAGTTCTTTATCATAAATTTTCGATTCTTCTCCGTAACTGTCGCTTTCTCCCTGATACCAAATAACGCCCGAAAAAGAATAAGGAATAACCTGACAAAGAGAAAATTCATATAGTTGACCGTTATGATTCCACGCGCTGTATTTTCCGCTATGATGGCTCTCCCCTTTTTCCATAAGAGGTATATTAATGCCATTCTTTTCAAAAAGTCCTTGCGGCACCCAACTTTCTATAACCGATGCACCTTGATAACAGGCAACGACACCTACGGCAACGTTTTTATTTTTTTGAACGAGATTTCCAACAAAATATGCTAAAGCAGACCACTCGGACACAGTGTTTTTCTCTGCTTTTACCCATCCGTCTTCAGGCTTAAAATAATCTCCGTCTTCAAAGCATTTTGTGGAAAAAAGACGTAGCATATCGTCTGATTCAAAAAGCGCAGAGTCATCCTCGCCTTCCTTGATCTTAAACTGCATATTAGACTGACCCGCGCAAAGATAAACCTCACCTACGTAAATATCTTCAAAAACGGTCGTTTCTCCATCTGCCGAAAAAGTCAAGCTATATGGACCGCCACATTCCATAGGTGGAAACTGTATTTCCCATTTATCTTCTTTGGAGGAAACCGTTTTTGTTATACCGTTAAAAGTGATTTGTGCTTCACCGGTTCCGCTTCCGAAAATACGGATAGGGCTGGAATGAGCAAACACCATATTTGAAGAATATATCGGATTAAGTTTCATATAATCAACCCCAAAACATAATTTCGACTTAATTAAGCACAGTGTAACATATCAATATTATAAACGCAAGTAAAATAAAAAGCAGAAACAACTCGTTTCTGCTTTTTAAGGTTAAATAAATTCAGTTGTCCAATCTTCATCCCAAGGATAACGAATGGTAATTACCTCACCGCCACGCTTAGCAGATTCTTCAGCATAAATTCCGGGAAGAGTCATTGCAAGACCTGCTTTCAAGGTGACGATATCACCTTTTCCTTCACACAGCATTTTAACAAAATTATCTATCATAGCAAAATCAACAGAATCGTGTCTATCGTCAACGTCGACGTTAACCTTTGGGTTATCTGCATAAGCAGGCGGCATAAATTCACCGCCGATTTCTTTAAGATTCGTATCTAATTCTCTGGTAGAATTATAGCGAATAACCGGTTTATCAAAGCGGTCAATACGCTCCATATATCCCTCGGTACCGAATACACGGTAATTGTGATGTCCTATGTCTGCGCGACAACGTTTATTACGCATAAGTCGGATAACAACGCCCGACGGAGTCTGGAAATTTGCGCACATCATATCGTCACCTATAGACGTTCTGTACTCGCTTTTATCCGCGTGCTGTCCCGTACCAAAGCAACTCACCTTACAAATTTCCTCGTCAAGTATATTTAAAAGCGGTCCTAAAGAATGTGTACAGTATCTTATCGGGATAAGAAGACGTCGCCAGTCGCCGTTTTCATTAAGATGTACACTCATATCCGATCCCGGCATAGACCAATGAATATACTCTGCCTCCATACAATACGGCTTACCGAGTAAACCTTTATCATAAAATTCTTTAAGCAAAACTGCAAATTTTTGATAATTCGGATTAGCGCCCGTATAAATTACAGCCTTACTGCTTTCAGCAGCTTTCCATAATTCCTCTGCTTCCTTTAAGTTAGCCACTACGGGAATATCCGACAGCACGTTTACGTTATAACTTAACGCTTTTGTGCAAAATTGAGCGTGAATATCAGCGCCTGTTTCCACAAATACCGCATCCAAATTTGCTTCACTAAGCATTCTTTCGTAATCCTCGTAAAAAGCCGCATCGGGAAACATATCATTAAGCGCTGCATTAGAAAGCCATTGTTTTTTATACCAGTTATCAGGCTTAATATCACAAGCGGCGGCAATTACCACGTTTTCAAAATCTGCCGCTATTTTCAAAAGCGCCCTACCGCGATGTCCAAGTCCTACAACACCCAAACGTATTTGTTTCATAACAACACTCCTTTTTGTTCATTATACCATAATAAATTAATATGTAAATGCAATATTTCCGTTTTACAAAGCAAAAAAGTGCGATTATCTTGATTTTAAACCACAAAAATGATATATTAAAACTAAGGAGTGAGTAACGTGAGCGATATTTGTCAGTTTATACCTCAAAAAGAATATCCAAGTGAGTTGAAATTCTTTCACTTTGTTTACGAAACCGAATTGAAAAAGTTGAAACAACCATTTACATACAGCAATTATTACTTACATATAGTATTCAAAGGTGACGCAACGTTAAAAACTGCAGGAAAAAGTTATCAACTAAAACGCGGAGACATATTCTTCACTTTTCCTTATCAAAGTTTTACTATTACTGCTGATAACGATTTTTCATTTATGTATATTAGTTTTAACGGAGACGGCGCGATACCTTTACTCCGAGAACACAACGTAAGTAAAGATAACTTTATTTTTTACGATTTAGAAAACACCATTACTTTTTGGGTGGATTGTATACGACGCATAAAACCGTCTAACGCCAACACTCTTACCGAAAGTGTACTATTATATACTTTTTCTTTTATCGAGGGGCACTCTGCCGAACGCTTTAAAAAAATCGAAGACAAGTTCGACATTATAATGGATTATATAAATCTTAATTTTAATTCTAACGATCTATCACTTAAAAAAATTGCCGAACTGTTCTTTTATACCGAAAAGCATTTATCCCACCTATTTATCAAAAAAACGGGCAAAAAATTCACTCAGCATATTAATGAACTGCGCATTAATTACGCTGTTCGTCTTATGAATGAAAACCAACTTTCTATTGAAGAAATATCTGCCCGTTGCGGTTTCAACGACAAATTTTACTTTGCAAAGGTATTTAAAAAAACAATCGGCAAAACGCCCAACGCATATTTAAAAGAACAATAAATAAAATTCAAACAATTTAAAAAACTAACAGGTCAAGAATCCAAAAGATCTTGACCTGTTTTAATTATATTAATCTAAATTTGATTTAATTTTGCTTTTGTTTTCATACATAGCATCGTCAGCGCGTTTAAATACGTCTGCAAAATGTTTATCCTTCCCTAACTCGAATTTTGCAAATCCACTTGCAATACTGATTGGGATTTTTGTTTCATCTACTTCTACAAACAAATTTGCGCAATGTGCATCAAACTTTTCAAACAGTTCCTCACGGTTCTTTAAATTACTATTTTGAAGAACTACCAAAAATTCGTCGCCGCCTATTCTGAATACAGGACATTTTTTGAAAATGTCGGAAATAGCCTTTGCAGCAGTAACAATAAGTTTATCGCCTACGGCGTGTCCGTAATTATCGTTGGTTTCTTTTAAATCGTTCAAATCAAGAACAACAACACCAAATTCAGCGTTTTCAACCAATATTTCTTTATCAAATTTAGAAACCCACGTTGCGTAAGAGGTAGTGTTTCGAAGTCCGGTAAGCGAATCGTAATTTGCAGAATGACGTAAAAGTTCTTCACGCTCACGCAAACGTTTTGTCATATTTTCAAAAGCAGTACTTAAAAGTTTTATTTCATAAGTATTACTTTCAGCGATTTCTACGTCATATTCTCCTTTAGAAAGTTTAAGCGAAGCATCGGTTAAATTTTTTAAAGGATCAATAATTTTTTTAACGACAATTACCGATATAATCATAAATAAAGCCGAAAGAATAGAAACGGCGAACAAAATTTTATAAGTAATTTTATGCCTTATCTGCCTAATATCATCATAACTTGCCGAAATAACAAGCGTCATTCCGTTTTGTAATTCTTTGGATTTTTGCAGATATTTTTTCGAATTATTATCAATTTCTATATCGCTATTTTCGTTATGTAATACAACACCGTTTATTTCCAAATGAGCAAAACCGTTTTCATAAAGTTTAATACTGTGCACTTTATCGGTTAATACCACGTAATCGAAATCCATACCTACAATGCCGACGAATTTACCGTTATAATACATTGGAACTATGTAGGAAATCATCCATACGCCATTATTTTGATTGTGATATGGTTGCATCCAAATAGGCTTTCCTGCCTCGTAAGGTTGCCAAAACCAGCCGACGTGTTCGGTATCATCTTTTTCATAAATTGTTATATCGGTAGGCTCCAGCGAAACGAATTCTCCACCACCGTTTATTTTGCTGTAAAACAATCCCGTTTTACCGTCAGATATTAAAGGGTCAAACCTAAAATAATATGCTATGGCACCACTTGTACTTGTATGTTTAGCCACGTCAACAAACATTTTATCTGCTTTTTTTATAACGCTTTCTTGAAAATCACGATTTTTAACGTCTATATCATCTGTAAAAAAGTCCATCAAGTAACTTTCCATGATTTTAACCGATTTTTCCATGTTTTTTAAACTATCGTTAATTTTCGTGCTTTCGCTATCACAAGCAACGCTTACAAAATCTTCTGCCTGTTCTTGAATGTACTTATCAACTTCATAAAGGCTTAAACCGCCTATAAAAATTGTAATAACAAATATAACCACTATAACAGTAGCCAAAAAACGAAATTTCATAGAAAAGTTTTTTTTGGATTTGATTTTGTTTACTTTTATCGATTTTTTTGTATCCATTTACATTCTCCATCATATAATAAACGACACAACAATTTATTTACACTAATTAAGTATTAGTTTGAGTTTAGTAATATTTTTTCCAATAGGTCACCAACCGCCTTCGCCATAGAAGCAAATCCCAAATCTGTCGGATGACAACCGTCAACAGTGCCATCGTCTTTCGCCATTTCCATAAGTGCACAGCCGTCAATTAAATAAACGTTATTATCACCCGAAGCAATTGCATTTTCATAGGTATTCTTAATAATATCTAATCTGATTTTTTCTTCGTTTGATAAATAATATTTAGGTCTGGACATTAACACAATGGGAATGTCGCCTTTTGCCTTGCGTATAATACGGTACATTTTTTCATGAGTGTTCTTTAAATGGTCCGTAGTAGGCGCATTGTGGTCGTAATCTAACACAAATAGTGACATATCCAAACTGCTGATATACTCGGCAATTTCAGTTTCACCTCTGGCGCAACCTGAAAATCCAAGATTAATATAATCAGCATCTAATCTGCGAGAAATAATGCTTTCATAAGAATTGCCGGGTCTTGATGCGCAACCGCCTTGAGTAATTGAAGAACCATAATAAACTATAGGCTTTTTTATTTTATATTCGTTAGGTTCGCTAACTAAAGCGTCTTTATGCAAACCAATATATAATTCGCCAACTTCACTATATAGCGGAAAATTTATTGTTATTTCACGCATTTCGCAGGAACTAAAATGAAAAATACTTTCATAACCGCCATTAAAACTATATGCCGGAGGAACAAAAGTCTTTATATATAGTTGGGTATCAGCAGTAACGTACATATCAAACCCTGCCGAACCGGTTAACGCAAAATGAGACATTTTGCCAATATATGGCATTTTTGTATTAATAGCAATATATGGGCTGTTTGTTTTAAAGCGCACTCTACCACCGGCGGTATTTGCGTGTAGAGCGTGTACACCGTCATTTACGGTTTTGGCTACATCTTCAGGCAATCTTCTGAATTTACCTAAATCATAGAAAAGACCGTAAACCTTAAAAGGTTTTTGATTTACGTCATAAAAACAAATATCATTTTTATTAATTTTAGTTTCAACCTTAAAATTAGAATCAATAAGTGAAATATTGCTAATAAAACCACCACCTCTATTATTATAACATAGCACCTCCAAAACCGCAATAATCAATCATTTAAAATATTAATAAAAAAGAAAATAGCAGAAACCAATTGGCTTCTGCTATTAAAAGTGTTTCTCATATCCAAAAAAGTACTTGATGAAAACCAAGGATTTTCTAAAAAACTTCAATAAATGTTGACACTAATTCTTCTATTTGTAATAAACTGAATAAAATTATAATCACAATCAATATACACGATAGAATACTCATTCCTTTTTTATTCAGCTTTTTTGATTGCATAATAACATTGATAAGTTCAAATATAATTTCTACAGCTAATAATATTAAAAAAAGTAATAGCGGCAGCTTTTCGTTTAAAGTATCAACTAAAATATAAATATAACGTGAATCTATTTCAAAGGGTGATACCTGAATTTCAGGTATCAAAAGCATAAAAATAGGTATAGATAAAATTAACAATACATTGCAAATATAAAATGTTGCGCCGATATATGTCATTTTATTAAAATCTGATTTTACACGTTTTACACTGCGTTGAAATCCTACCGATTTCGGCAATAAAATTTTTGCAAATTCTTTGTTTTTTAAGACAAAATATTTTTTAGAGTTATATCTACTATCGTATCCCGATATACCCCTTGCAAGTAATAATGTTCCAACTATGATAAACAAAATCATAAACATATCATCACCGTCTTCGGTGTATTATAGCATAAAGTTGCGCAAAATTTAACAACAGTTAGCTGCTCAACTAACATTACAAACTATTTTATTGCATCAATATTAGGAGTTTCGTTGTAACTTTCACAAAGTAAATTCATTGCAGTGCACAACTTATGGATGTAAACAAGCGGTCCTACAAGTATAAATGAACCCAAAAAATACCATGTCCAAAAATCGTTTGTTCCAAAATTATAATTTATCTTGCGTCTTAACAGTGCTTCCTCAATACGCTGAGAAATGTGATGATACCAAATGTACATCACGAAGCTGAAAGTAAACAACGAAAGAATATATACAAAAATAAAATCCATTGTTTTTGTTCCATCCCTTTTGGGATAAATCTGATCAAGTTCACTTGCAAAAGGTGTATAAAAAACAATACTGTAAATACCCAAAGTTAAAATGCTCAAAAGCAGAAATTTCCACATACTCCTGTTAGTCTTAAACTTTGGAGGTTCATATTTTACTTGTTCTTCAAAATCATAAGGATATTTATATGCCACTGCAATTTCCCCCTTAATTAAGATTTATTATACTATATTACTTACGCATATCAAATATTTACTTATCATTACCGCTTTAAGTTTATTATAGCATAAATACAGCAAAATCGCAATTACTCTTTACTATTAATTACATCCTAATTATCCAACTCTTTCGATCTTTCGACCATCAAATTTTATGCGGTAAAGAGAGTCATTATCGTGTTCATTTTGAAAATATATCCATCCGGCAGCAACATTTATAAAGGTATTTGCGTGATTTAAATATTTATATTGATATATTTTTGTTTTCTGACTACCATCATATCTCATTCTACCAAATGAAGAAACTTCATTGGAAGAATCACGAAAATCATGTTCAAGATAATAAACCCATCCATCATAGCCATTTAAAAAACTATATTGAAGATTTGTGGTTCCGAAAGAATAATAACCACTTCCATCAAGGTTCACACTTAAAACATTATAATTATTTGTTACTACTAGCTTATTTCCTACCAATGTAAGATGGCTACCGCCAAAACCGGCACAAAGTATTGTTTCGCCCGTGCCGTTCACACTGCATTTATAAACTAGCCCATTTGAATAATCAGTAAAATAAACATAGCCACCTTTAATAACATAATCACGGCACTGTTTGCTGGAAATTTGCTTTATCGAACTGCCGTCACTCTTCATTTTATAAATATTTCCGCCCCAATATTGATCGGTATAATAAACCCAATCGCCATCGACATAAACTTTATAGCTTGTAACATTACTGATTTTAGTTTTCCCAGTGCCATCAATCTTTATTTTGTAAATTCCACCAAAAGTACCATCCACAAAATATATCCACTCACCTACCACATTTAAGGACACAGCAGAAGAATTACAAATATGTTGTATGTCGCTTTTATCGTTCCTCATTCTGTATATAGAAGAATCGCTCCCTGCAAAATAAATCCAATTTCCTTGTGTGGTCACCATGCCAAATCTATTAGCATTTGCGGGAGTTGTACCTACTTTATTAGCCACGCCCGCACTAATTACGACATTAACAGTAGAATATCTATCAACTTGATCGTACTCTTTGATATCTTGTGAAATTATACAACCTTCTTTTATGGTATTGCTAAATTGCAATTTGTTTTCGGTCACAAGATATAAGTCGGCATCTTTTAAAGTCTGTTCTGCTTTTTGCAATGACATTCCTTTAATATTTGGTACTTTAACGAGATCTCGACCTTTACTTATTATAAGTTTTATTGTCGAGCCCTTATCAGCCTGTTTACCTGCCAAAACACTTTGGGAAACAATATTCCCTTTAGTTATTGTTTTGCTAAATTGTTCTTCTACAGCCACAGAAAATCCAAGTTTTTCAAGAGTGTTTTTTGCATCTTCCGCACTGATGTTTATAACATCAGGAAGAGTTATCTGCTCAATTCCCTTACTTACAACAATAGTTATTAAAGTTCCATATTTTACTTTATTATCTGCATCAATATCCTGAGAAATTACAATATCTTTAAAAACAGTATCACTATATTCATATACTGTTTTAGTTTTAATACCTGCTTTATCAAGCATCTCAGTAGCTATTTTTATATTTTTTCCGGAAATCTGAGGAACAACCACACTTCTGTTGAAGTAAACAATTAGGGAAACTGCTACTGCAAGAAAAAGTGACACACCTATAATTAAGCAATATTTGATTTTGATTTTTTTCATAAAAGTTCTCCATATTTTTCATTTTTAAAATATACTTCCAACTCATCAATAGTAAAGGTTTGATTTGTGTAAAGAACAACACAAATATCCTTAATGAATGTTACGTCATCAATAACATAATTTGTCGGTATGCTATGGAAAGGAGCACATTCAAACCCTATAACCTTTGAACCTTCATAATATACTGTAAATTTGTAGTTTTCTTGCTCTAAATTTTTTATAATATTAAATCCATCGATGTATTTGTGAGAAGAAAATTCGCTACTACTCTTATTTGAATCGATGTCATAGTCACCACCATTTATAAGGCATGTATAATATTTTTCACCACGTTTAAAGGTTATCATTTCTCCTAAATCATCTATATCGTTTTGTGTTACAACAACCTCTACTAAACCGGTACCACCAAGCTTTTGAGCCAAAAAGCCTTTTTCATCATTAAGTTCTATAGTAAAATAGGTTACCATTGTTGCGGTAAAAACTTTGTTGCGGTCTATAGGATATTCTATATAAGCATTATTTAACAAAAGCGTGTTTGGTGTATAAAAAGCGTTAGTCCTAAGTCCTATAGGCAAAAGCAATTTTTCGCTGATAATCTTTTTAGCTGAATAAAAATTGATTTTATCAATGCTGTCAATAAAATAATTGCTTTCTACAACTGGTGGATTACTTGTAAAAGAATTGTCACTAGAACTATCAGATGCGTTTTGTGAACTATCTAAAACCGGAATATTATTGATAAAAAAACTTGTGATTAAAACAACACAGCAACAAATTAAAGGTGTAACTATAGATATAATAATTTGTTTTCTACTATTTTGAGTTGCTATATATTTATCTCTGCGTTCGAAGATACTATTAGCTATTTCTTTATAGCTTTTCATACTTAAATCCCTCCTTATCAAGTAACGATTTGAGAGATTGCTTTGCTCTGTACAACAAATTTTCCACCTGACGTTTGGATTTTTTCATTATCTTTGCTGTCTCTTCGTTTGAAAATTCTTCAAAAAAGCAAAGCCATAAAACCTGAAAATATTCAGGCTTCAAATTAGACATTGCCTTATGTACAATAATTTTTCTTTCGTTTTTGATATATTGATTTTCAAGGTTTGTTTCATCTTTAATATAATTTTCTACATCTTCTATTGGAGACATAAAGAATTTAGAATTATGCCTTATATAATCTATTGCAACATTTCGCCCAATGGTGTAAAGCCAAGTTTTAAATGAACTCTTCTCGTTGAATTTAGGTTTTTTAATCGCAATTTTAAAGAAAGCTTCTTCCATTATTTCTTCAGCCACATAAATATTATTTACATAACTATTTAAATAAAGAATTAAACCGTCTTTATAATCCTTAATAATTAAGGTTAAACCCTCATCATCACCATTAAGAAAACGGCGGTAGCTACTTGCACCGTTATCCATTTGGTACCCCTTTCATTGGTTTCTCCTCGTCTATTAGACGAGTCTGTATATAAAAACTCTCAGTAAATTGTAAAATTTACAAATAAAATAACTTATATTTAGTATAGCAAAAAAGCAGAATAGAATCAACGGCTTGCCGTGTATATCATCAATTCCTTAAGGAATTGCATATCATCAACTTCGTAAGAAGTTGTATATCATCAAGCCGAAAGGGTTTTTATGCACACCTAAAGGTGTGATGAGATACAACTCGGATTTGCCGTGTTGATGATATACACGACTGCGTCGTGATGATATACCAAGCCTTTCGGCTTGGATAAAAAAATCCAAGTCCGAAGACTTGGATTTTTTGGGTAGTTTGAACTTAATGACACGAATGAAATGTGCCTGAAAACTGAGGATTATCTTTTTTGTTTTAAATGAATTCTTTTAATCTCTCTTCTTCTGCTGCCGCTTCAATATCTAATCCTATTTTTTTGAGTTCTTCAACTATTTCTAATGAAAGTTTTTTGCATTTTTCTCTATCGCCAATTTCAGCATAATAGTCTATTTTTGAATACTTGGCATCAAGACAAGTAGTATCAAGTTCTATTGCTTTATCCCAATATAATAACGCTTCATCGATTTTACCTAATTTCTTACAAATATTACCACCTAATGTATATATTATCGAATCATTAGGGAATTTTTTAGTCGCTTTTAAAAAATAATCATAAGCATTATTTATATCACTGTCAAATATATAGGATTGTATTAAACATCTCCAATCAATTATATCGTTTGAACCATTTTGTATATTTTTTAAAGATAATTCTATGCTTTCTTTACTTTTACCAATCTGCGAATACAAAAGCATTTTTTGTGTTTTTGTTTTCCAAAAAACATCAGCATTTGCATCTGCACCCTTGTCAATTACCATATTAAACAATTCAACTGCCTTATTTATAGAATACTGCATCATAAAATGGTGCAATGTTCCATAAGTCCGTAAATCTTCTGTTGAATAATTTCCCTTTTTAATAAGTTTTTTAAACTCGTTATCTGCAAAAATAAAATCTTCTGGTTCTCGTGTTGCTTCATAAATTGATGCTAATCGTTGAGCATAATTTTCGTATGCCGAAGTTTCTGCTTTGAATAAGTCATCAACTGTTACACAATAAAGTTTTGCAATTTCAGGCAGTAACATAACATCAGGGTATGTTGTATTACACTCCCATCGAGAAATTGTTTGAGAACCAACACCTAAAACTTCCGCAACTTGTTCTTGAGTAAGTTTCTTTTGTAATCGTAGTTTTTTGAGATTGTTAGCAAAAATACTATTCATAATCAATTCTCCTTTATGCTTTTTAGCGAGGCCTCTAATTCAATTATATTTATATGCTGAAAAAAGTCCATATCTTATTTTGTGAGCAGACTCGCAAAAACTGTTTAGTATGATGTGTGCATATTAAATTCAAAAGGAAAATCGTTAGCTCAACTCTAAGTCATTCACTAAAATAACTAATAGCGGAAATAAATCAACGGCTTGCCGTTGTATATCATCAATTCCGCAAGGAATTGCATATCATCAACTTCGTAAGAAGTTGTATATCATCATTGCGAAAGTTTTTGATACACACCTAAAGGTGTGATGAGATACAACACGGCGTTGCCGTGTTGATGATATACAGCCTGCGGCTGATGATATGCCATTGCTTTCGCAATGGATAAAAAAATCCTCGTTCCGAAGAACGAGTATTTTTTGGCGCCTCGAACAGGTTATTCCCCTCATAGGGGAAATGTCGCAAAGCGACAAAAGGGTTTGGGCGAGGAACGAGCCGTACCTCGAAGCTGTGACACCGCGCGGTGTCGTAGGTTGAGCCACGGATACTATTGATAGATAAAAAAATAGCAGAAACCTTTCGGAATCTGCTATTAAGTGTGGCGCCTCGAACAGGGCTCGAACCTGTGACACCGCGGTTAACAGCCGCGTGCTCTACCGACTGAGCTATCAAGGCAAATTGTGTTGGCGCCTACCTATTTTCCCGGGCAGCTGCCCGCCAAGTATTTTCGGCGCAAGTGAGCTTAACTTCCGTGTTCGGGATGGGAACGGGTGGACCCTCACCGCAATCAGCACCAACTTCTAACTGTGCCCTAAGGCACTATATATAAACAGCATATGCTGTTTAAAACAAAAATATTCAATTAAATGGTGACCCGTACGGGATTCGAACCCATGTTGCCGGCGTGAGAGGCCGGAGTCTTAGGCCACTTGACCAACGGGCCACATATAAAACCATGTACGGTATTAAGCAAAGTGGTGCACCATCAGGGACTCGAACCCGGGACACCCTGATTAAGAGTCAGGTGCTCTACCAACTGAGCTAATGGTGCATATATATCACACCTTCAAAACTGAACAAAGGAAAAGCAAGGAGAATCGAAATATAGGTCAAGCCCTCGGTCTATTAGTACACCCTAGCTTTGACATCACTGCCTTTAGACTTGGTGCCTATCAACCCGGTAGTCTTCCGGGGACCTT
>JAZRNY010000005.1:0-46535 GCA_045648445.1 Acutalibacteraceae bacterium | reverse complement strand
GCAGTTTTGTAAGAATAAATTTGTTTCGATTTTGAAGTTGCGAAAACGCAGTAATACTTTGTGTCTTACAAGTTTTCAAAACAAGAAAGCGTACAAATTTATCTGAAAAACCTATTTGTCCCTAAGAACAACTCCCGAAACTGCGCGGCTTTTGTTTATTTAATTTTGTTTATGTATTTTTTGTACTGAAGAGGGGTTATGTTTTCTTGCTTTTTAAACGTTTCAATAAAATAACTGGGACAATTAAATCCAATGATTTTACTGATTTCGGCAATTGTCATATTGGGCGCAGTTTCTAAAAAATGTTTAGCCCAATCGATACGTATTTGATTTATAAACCCATTAGGAGAAACCTTTAAAAATTTTTTAAAATTTTTAAAAAGCAAAGATTCCGAAATACATGCGTGTTTTGAAATATCGCTTATGGAAATATCTTTGTAATAGTTGTTTCTGATATAAGATATTGCTTTTTCAAGACTGCGTGGCAGAGTATCAGCGTTTATAAAAAGTCCAATATCGTTTATAAGTGTATAAACACGGCTGGAAAGGAGTTCTTCTCGTGTGCCGTTATCTGCAGCAATGCATATATCTTGAAGTTGTTTTGCAAGTTTACTGTTATCAATAATAAGAAAATTAGGAAATGAATAGAAATCTAAAAGTTGCAAAGCGGCGCTGCCTTGAAATGTTAAAAAACAGGTGGTAAAAGGGAAGGATGTTCCGTAATAAGAAATAGGAATATCTGCCCTGTAGAAAAAAATACTGCCTTTTTTTAGGATGACCGTTTTACCGTCGATTTCTGCTTTGCCTTCGCCGTCAAGAGTTAATATAAGGTGATGAATAAAAACACCCTTTGGATAATCAGTATTAGGTTGATTGAAATTAGAACTGTATGAATGAAGAAAAATCGGAAGATAGTTTCTAACTCGTTCATCTAAACATAAACGCTTGTATACAGGCATAGCCGTCACCTCGTTTTAAGTTTAATATATTTTTGTTATAATTTCAAGTCTGTTTTACAGTATACCTGATTAATAATTGTTAAAGCGATAGTCTTTTTCTGTATTCTTTTGGAGTTTGATTAAAATTTTGTTTAAAGGCGCGTGAAAGGGTGTCAAAGGAAGAAAAACCCGAAGAAATGGCTACGTCGGTAAGGGTTAAATTCTTTTCGCGCATTATGGCGCAGGCGTAGTTTGATTTTTTTGCCGTTAAATATTGCGAATAGGTGTAGCCTGTAATTTATTTAAATAATGGATACATATACAAATGATAAATGGGTATATAGTATTAGAAGTGCTTGGAGTGCAAGAGCCCGCAGTAATAGTGAATGCGACGACCTTATTAAAGGCGTTAACCTTAAGAATACCGTAAAATGGGCAAGGGAAGATAATCTTGATATACCTGACCCCGACGTTAAAATGACTCCTACACTTTATAACCTCGATGCCGTTGCCTATGAATCGGTTATGCTTGGCGCATTTTCGATCTTTTTAGGACCCGAAAACGACGCTTGCGATAAAGGCACACTTACCACTGAAAAGGTTACGTTTGACGGTAAATATCTTTTTATAAACGCAAATGCAAAAAGTTTTGACGCAGTTGACCTTGCAATACTAAAACTTATTCTTGCAGGTATTGAAAATTAAATAAATCAGCAGAAACATCCACGTACGTGGATGTTTCTTATATATTGCAAATATGCACATAAAAAAAGCAAAAAGTTGGTTTTTGTAATGAAAATATGGTGAAAATTATGATTGTAATAAATATCAACTTATGATATAATTATTTAAAGCCTACATAAATTTTTAAAGGCGTTTTAGTATCGGGCTTTAGTATTATGAAAAAAAGGTGATGAAAGTGAAAAAAATAGTGTCGTTTTTTCTAACTTTAATAATGTTGTTTTCCACTTTTGCGGCAATTTGCAATTTAGGTGTAAGTGCGCAAGAAGTGGGTGAAACTATAATGCTTTTAAGAAAAAAATTTTCTGCCGATTTAAAAGGTAATGTAGAGTTAGAAAACGAAGGTCATCTTGGTATTCCCGTTAATATTTCTACATTTTACCGTGACGGCGTTACTCCTAACGGCGTTGCGCTTTTGTACGTTGTAGGACATAACGAAGAAAGACTTGGTACCGACAGCGACGAAGAAATTATCGAAGATTTTCTTGCTGACGGTTACAGCGTCACAGTGCTTGACTATATGAATAACCCCAAAGCAAAGGGCAACGAATTTTCTTGGAGTGTTCATAAGTTATTTACAGGTAATTTTTTGTCTAAAAAGTATGATTTCGGATACGTTAGAACAACATATAACAATATGTACGTTGTTCCTTCCGGTTGCAGAATTGAAAGGGAAGTTTATTTCTATTCTCTTGATACAATGGGCATTAACGGAACAAACGAGTATGCCGTGTGGCTTTGGAATAATTTTTATGCAGGTCCCGACGGCTTATATAAGGATGCAAACAAAAACGATTTACCCTATGCCGAAACTATAGACGATATGATTAAAAAGGACGGCAGTCCCGTTGACTTTGATTTGAGAATGGATATAGTTTATCCCTCTAATCCAAAGGATACCGTTCCCGTATTTGCTTTGGCTTCTTCTTCGGAAGAAAGAACAGGCTCTTTAAGAAGTGCTGTTCGTCCGTACTTTACTACTGCGCTTTTACAGGGTTATGCAGGTGTAATTTACGACCACGAGTATATCCCTATGTCAAGAACCGACCATTATGCCTATTTCGGTAATTATACTCTTGCACCATTTTCTTCTTATTCTTATGAACAGAGAAATTCAAATGCGGTTCACTCTGCCGCTATCAGAAGAATTAGATATTTGGAAAGCACTTACGGTTACGACGCTGATTATATTGCCGCTTGGGGCTTTTCAAAGAGCTGTACGGGTCCTGCAATTCTTGCTAACACAAAGCACGAAGAAATGGGCGAAATCAAAGACTTTGGTATTCACGTTCCCGAGGGTAAAGACCCTAAAGCATATCAGGGTGAACAGCCTTGGCTTTATTACGAGGGTACTAACGAAAAAATCTCAAGCCTTATTACAGTTGCTTATGCAGGTGCGGGTACCGGTATAGGTGTAAACCGAGAACTTCTTATTACTGAAGACGCGGTGCCGTTTGCTTCTTCTATCGGTACGGAAGACACTATGGGTAGCAATAATTCCCATATTGCAGCCGCAAAAAATTATTTAGATAACCACCCCGAAATCGAGTCCGACTTCCTTATTCCAGAGGGTCTTGGACACAATCCTGCTTACGGATATGATAACGTTAAGCAGATTGAACAGTTTAATGAAATATGGACTTGGCTTGATAACCACGTTAGAGCCGCTTACAGAGAAGAATCCCCCGAAGTTATGTGGGTAACTCCTCAGAGCAACGTAGTTTTTGATGCTTTAGAAGAACCTGTAAGAATTAAGTT
The DNA here is from genome assembly GCA_045648445.1 of Acutalibacteraceae bacterium. Lineage (GTDB taxonomy): Bacteria > Bacillota > Clostridia > Oscillospirales > Acutalibacteraceae > SIG607. The sequence goes on along the minus strand of JAZRNY010000005.1, from coordinate 43,098 downwards.
CTCACGCGCTATGGATATTGAAAGCGTAAAGGCTAACGTTAAGATTATACGTCTTGCCGACGGAAAGGAAATGGCAGGTACTTGGAACGTGCTTCACGGCGCAACTACCTTTGAATTTACTTCTCCTTCCGTTATCAACGGCTCTTCTTACGAGGTTTTGATAGGTGAAAACACCAAGGCTAAAGACGGCGTAGAATTAAAAACCGCCTTTTCAAAGGTATTTACCATAAGCGGTGATAAATTACTTTCGGTTTATGCCGATACCTACGTTTCTTCTAAAGAACCCGACAAAAACTATGGTAGCGATGGTACTTTAACTGTAGTAAATAAGGAAACTGACCATAATAGAGGTCTTTTGAGTTTTAAAAACGAAGGCGGTTTTAAAAACGTAACAAAAGCATATCTTGTGCTTAACAGATACGATGATAAAAAAATAGAGTTTTCTGTTTACGGTACTGATAATTTTGACGAAAATACCGTAACCTATAATAATGCTCCCGCTAATAAAGAAAAAATCACAACCGCAGCAACAAATAGTGAAATCACCACTATTGACGTTAGTGACTACGTTGTAAAAGCAGACGGTGATACAGTAAGTTTTGCTTTTGAAACCGAAAAAGAGGACGTTTATTTATATCATAGTTTTGATAATTACACATCTTCTACTATGACCAATAACGTTGACTACCGTTTTGGCGGTGAGGGCATTAAAATGAAGTTTTCAAGTGAAGCCAAGGTTGGTGCATCTTGTCTGCATTTTTATGACCGTAAAACTGAAGGTAGAATTAAATTCCTTAAATCTTTTGGTACCGAAAAACTTACAAGCGATCTTTTGGGAAAAACTGCAAAAGCAAGTTTTTGGGTTAAAACCGAAAATACAAGCACTGTAGACGTTGCTGTTTACGAGTATGCGGCTTATACGGGTATTCATAAACAATCCTTTGCAGTTAAACCGGGTGAATGGACCTTTATTGAATATTTGGTTAAGATTGACCAGGCTATGATTGACGGCAATAACCGTGCAGTAACAATTGTACCTCCCGGCACGGGCGACTTCTGGTTAGACGATTTTAAATGCGAACTTGCAACAGGCACCGTAACCTTGGCTACAAAGGAATACAGCGGTGAAAAGCAAAAGGTTTCGGCTAATCTCGTACTTTACGCTCCTGAAATTAAAGAGTTCTCGGGTGAGGCTAAAACAGTAGCCGCAGGTGAGAGCGCAGATACAATTTTAAACGGCGAAAATTACGTTTCGGGTTATAAAAACGAAAATACTAACGACACGGTTAAGGGCTATATTAAATTCCCAATTGAAGAATTTGACGCAAACAGCGACAGCGTCAGCTTAAAGCTTAAAGCAACCTCTTCGGGCACTTCGCAGTTCAGCGTTTACGGTGTGCTTGCAGACGATAGCCGTTTTGCCGAAAACTTTACAAAGGGTATTACTTGGAATACAGCTTACGCTAACCAAATCGAAGGTAACGGCGTTGACGAAAATAAAACTGTATTTATTGGTAAAAAAACCGTAACAGGTTCCGAGAATTTTGAATTCGACGTAAAGGATTACGTTAAAACTATGAAGGATTTGGGCTATAAAGCCGTAACCTTTATTGTAGTACAGGATACTTGTGGTGGACTTATCTCAAAAGTAACCTTTGAAAATATGGAAAAATATTGGGATTACTCGGTAAGCTCTACTTTGCCTGCAGAAAACGTAACTGTAGCAAAAGACCCAACCAATGCGAATAATAGCGTTCTTTATATTAAAAAGAACGGTACTATTGCTGACCCCAACAGTTATCAGCAAAACGTTTACCTTACGGGACTTATTAAGCCTGATAATATCTTTGAAGAAAGCGATATTGGTAAAATCTTTAAGGTTAGCTTTAAATTTTATGCCGAAGGTCCAAGTGATACTGTAGGTAACTATTGCGCACTTGGTGTAGTTGGCGCTCAAAGTCCGGGTGTCAGCCATACGGGTGTAACAAGAACTGTTAGTTCTACAAAGACAGGCGTATGGAATACGGTCACCTTTACCATAAACGTTAACGAGAGTATTTTAGGTGACAAGGCTACCGCTTTGGCTATCGGCTCGGGTTGGTCGGCAACAGGTCTTTACGTTGACGATATAATCGTTGAGGAAATTTCGGGCGATTTGCAAATCGAAATGGATTTCACTCCGGGAACTGTGGATTTTGAAGGAATGACAACTTATGATAAGATAGAGCTTGTTAATCCCGATAACGTATACGGCGTAACAACCGACCCTGTAGATGCAAATAATAAAGTATTCTATTACGAGAGAGACCATTATTACTATAGCGTATCCTTTATGGGCCTTATAACTCCTACCAATAAATTTACTGCGGCTGACGTCGGTAAGAAATATACCGTAACCTTCCGTCAGTTTAACGTAAATGCAGGCGGCACTGCAGGTATAGCTGCTACTATAGATAATCCAAAGCAAGAACAGTATTTCCTGAACTCAAAAATGACAATTGACCGATATGTCGACGGAAAACTTAATAACACTGATGCAGGCGTATACGGATTAAGCAGTGAAACGTGGCACAACGTAAGATTTGAAATAGAAGTAACCGAAGAAATGATAGGTCTCGGAAGCACTATTGTTTTGAGTTCTAACAATAGCACGACAAAGATTTACGTTGACGATATTACGGTAACTGTTGAAGGCGGTTCAAGTGAAGACAGTGTTTCTCCCACCTTGAACTTTGTAAAATCAGGTGAAGAGGAAATTTCAAACGTTTCGTTGGTTGCTCTTGTAAGCGGTAAAGATAAAAACGCTATCAGCACTGTACCAAACGCTACTTTTGACATTAAAAAATCCTCAAAGGGTGGCGAAAGCGGTCTTGCTAAAACCTACGTTTCCTTTGACAATTCTATCTTCAACCATATAATGAAGGGTACCTTTAAATTTGACGTTGAAGCTCCTGTAAGCGGTAGTACGTTAAAGCTTTATGCATTGACTTCAGCTACCGATATAAACAAACTGACTTGGAACAATGCCTACGGTAACAATACCGTGAGCGTTGGAATGAAGAGCGGATCAGTTATTGGCGGAAGCGAAATAGCAACAATTACCCTTACCGATGAAACGTCCTATAGCGTTGACGTTAGCGAAGAGGTAATTACACTTGAGGCTGACGACAAAATTATGTTTGTTCTTGCTGCAGATGATGGTGTGCAATCACATAAAGTCAACAACTTTAAATTAGACATTGCCGGCGTTATTTATACCGATACAAACGAATTGCCGACTCTTGATGCAAAAGACGGCGTATTGAGTCTCAAATCCCCATATAGAGTTGACTATGGTATAAAAAAGGTGGAATTCTTTATCGACGGTAAAACGGCTATAGGTGAGGCCACTGTAAACGGACAAATTACAAAAATAAGTCCAGTGATTTCAGCCGGAACACATTCCGCCTACGCAGTAGTTACCTATGCAGATGGAAAAACCGTACAAAGTTCAACCATTGACTTTACTGTAGAAGATCAAATTAAAATTCTTCGCGGTGACGCAAACGGCGACGGAAAGGTTGACGCAGTTGACCTCGCTGTATTGAAACTTTATTTAGCCGGATTAAACGATGACGTAAAATATGCCGACTGTAACAATGATGACAAAATTGATGCAGTTGACCTTGCAATATTAAAACTCATTCTTGCAGGTATTGAAAAATAAACAGTTATATAATAAAAAAACAGGAACACCGAAAGGGAGACACTTCGTAAAGAAGTGTTCTCCCTTATTCATTTTTTATATAAAAATTGACACTTTCTACAGATAAGTGTCATAGTGGGTTACATACTTTGAAACATTACCTATCTCAAAGAAAAAGTAATAAGTGATATTGTGAGACAGGTCTCACAGTGATATTCTTTAGAATACCTCGCCAAAGGCGAGATATTTCTAAAGAGTGATATTGAAACTTGCCGTTTCAGTGATATTATATTCGCCCCAAAAACTCGCGAAGCGAATATAACTTGGACGTAGCCCAAATATAACTGCGTAGCAATATAACTCGCCGCCAGCGAATATAACTGTGGCACCTTCCTTACGGAGGATGCCACAAAGACTGTCTTTTTTGGTGGACCCGAAGGGGTTCGAACCCTCGACCTTACAGATGCGAACCGTGGCTCTCCCAACTGAGCTACGGGCCCGTTTTTTGTATTATAATATATTTCTTTAATTTCTGCAAGGTAATAAAAATAAAAGCCAATCTGCTTTAAAAGGCGGTTGGCTTTACAATTTATATATTTATTTTACATGTTCCTGCTTTTTTGACTTTTTATCGGCATACAACATTTTATCGGCGTTGTCAAATGCGGTGTTAAAACTTTCAGTCCCTTTGTTTTCAACAAAAGAATATCCTTTTGAAAACCTGAAATCACAGTTTTTTAGTTCGGCTTTTTTTAGCTTTAACAACAGGTCTATAAGTTCATTTTCAGGAATATCTTTTGATATAACTAAAAATTCATCGCCGCCAATTCTATATATGGTGTGTTTCTTTTCACAAAAAATCTCGCTAAGTCTATTAGCCGCCAAAATTAAAACTTCATCTCCGTAAAGATGACCTTTTGTGTCGTTTATTGTTTTAAAATCATCAATATCAAAAATTGAAAACCATAAACTTTTTAATTTGTTTCTTTTAATTTTAGCCAAATCACGAATATAGGCATTGCGGTTAAAAAGGTCAGTTAAATCGTCCTTGAAGGCAAGATTATATAAACGCGAACCATTTTTAAAATAAAATGAATAATCGTTTTGTGTTTTTAATATTTTTATAATAATTAGCACTGTTGCAATGCATAATAAAAATAAAAAAGTTATCAAAAAAATAGCTAAAATACAATTTATGGGGTTATTCAATGGGGACACTTCCTTTGCGATGGGACAATACAATTATACTCAATAATTTAAGTATAGTCAAGAGTTTGAGTGTGATAAAATTTTCTCGGTGAGAAAAATGATAAGTTACAAGCCGTTTTATGAAACATTATTCAAAAAAGGAATAACTGAATATCATTTAATATTTAAACAGGGGTTTTCGGCAAACACGCTTCATAGAATAAAAAAAGGCGAAGCAATAAGTACGAAGACTTTAGATGCGTTATGCTTTGCTTTAGAATGCGAAGTAAGCGACATAATAAAATTTGAAATGGAATAAACAACAAACGGCAGGTTTGAACAAGTCCAGTAAAAACGGACAATAGAAAAAAAGCACCCACTATGGTAGAATAAAAGAAACTACCATAGTGGTTCTTTTTGTGCTGTCCGCACAATTTGGGGCAGTTCAGTTAAAACGTGCTGTTTTTTTGTTAGGTAATAACAGGTTGAAATTTGAATTTGTGACCTATATGTTTGAACCTCTACAATTTTTAGTGATATCCTGTGCTACGCACAGAGTGATATATTTCGCTATTGCGAAACGTGATATTTAAAACTAAAGTTTTAAGTGATATTATATCCGCCTCCAAAACTTGTGAAGCGAATATAACTTGGGCGTAGCCCAAATATAACTGCGTAGCAATATAACTCGCCGCCAGCGAATATAACTGTGGCACCTTCCTTACGGAGGGTGCCACAACGGCGTTCCTGTTTTTTGCAGTATTGTTATATTTTTGCGGATATTTTGTATTGAAATTTTTATAATCGACTAATATAATTAAGGTATCAAACTAAAAAGGAAGTTATATGTATGAAAAAGGTATTAGCGTTTGTTCTGACCTTATCAATGTTGTTTACTACCTTTGCGGCAATTTACTCATTTGGTGTAAGTGCGCAAGAAATAGGTGAAACCACAACACTTTTAAGAGAAGAATTTGCTGCCGATTTAAAAGGCACTGTAGAATTAGAAAACGAAGGACATCTTGGTATTCCTGTTGATTTATCCGTTTTTTATCGTGAGGGAGTAACTTCTAACGGTGTTATGCTTTTGTACGTTGTAGGACACAACGAAAAAAGAATAGGTACCGATAGCGACGAAGAAATTATTGAAGATTTTCTTGCTGATGGCTACGGTGTTGCCGTTCTTGACTACAAGGGTAGTTATTTAGCAGTTGGTAACGAATTTTCTTGGAGCGTACATAAGTTTTTTACAGGTGATTTTAAGAACAAAAAGTATGACTATGGCTACGTTAGAAAAGTTCACGATGCTATGTACGTTGTACCGTCCGGTTGCAGAATTGATAGAGAAGTTTATTATTATTCTCTTGACGAAATGGCTCTTAACGGAACTAACGAATATATACTTTGGCTGTGGAACGAGTTTTATGCAGGTCCCGACGGTGTGGCTAAGGACGAAAACAAAAATGATTTGCCCTATGCCGAAACCATTTACGATATGATTAAAAAAGACGGTAGTCCCATTGATTTTGATTTAAGAATGGATATTGTTTATCCTTCTAATCCAAATGACACCGTTCCTGTATTCGCGTTGGCTTCTTCTGCCGAAGAAAGAACTATGTCTTTGACCAGTGCAGTTCGTCCATATTTTACCACCGCTGTTTTACAGGGGTATGCAGGTGTAATTTATGACCACGAGTATATACCTATGTCTAGACAGGACCATTATGCATATTACGGCAACTATACTCTACCTTATTCTTCCTTTACTTTAGGTACTACTAACGCAAATGCAGTTCACTCTGCCGCTATCAGAAGAATAAGATATTTGGCAAGTACCTATGGTTATGATGCAGAATATATTACTCCTTGGGGATTTTCAAAGAGTGGTCCCGGCCCTGCAATCCTTGCTAACACAAAGCACGAAGAAATGGGTGAAATTCTTACCTTTGGTGAATACGTTCCTGAGGGCAAAGACCCTAAGGGTTATCAGGGTGAACAACCTTGGCTTTATTATGAAGGCACCAATGAAAAAATCTCAAGTAACGTAACGGTTGCTTATTCGGGTTCGGGTGCAGGTATTTGTCAGTACAGAGAACGCCTTATGACCGAAGATAGTGTGCCGATTGTTTCTTCCATTGGTACAGCCGATACGACAGGTAATTTTTATACATATATTCCTGCCGCTAAAAATTATTTGGATTCTCACACGGAAATCGAATCCGACTTCCTTATTCCCGAAGGACTTGGACACAATCCGGCTTACGGATATGATAACGTTAAGCAGATTGAACAGTTTAATGAAATATGGACTTGGCTTGATAACCATATCAGAGCCGCCTATAGAGAAGAAGCACCCGTTGTTATGTGGGTGACCCCTCAAAGTAACAAGGTTTTTGACTCTTTAGAAGAACCCGTAAGAATTAAATTCTCGCGCGCTATGGATATTGAAAGCGTAAAGGAAAACGTTAAGGTAATTCGCCTTGCCGACGGTAAAGAAATGGCAGGAAACTGGAAAGTGCTTCACGGCGCAACAACCTTTGAATTTACTTCTCCTTCGGTTATTAACGGTTCTTCTTATGAAGTTGTAATCGGCGAAAACACAAAGGCTAAAGACGGTGTTGAACTTCAAATTCCTTTTTCAAAAATATTCACCATAAGCGGTGATAAATTACTTTCGGTTTATGCCGATACCTACGTTTCTTCCGCTAATCCTGATAAAAACTATGGTAATGACGGTACTTTGGTAGTTATGAATAATGATACCGACTGCACAAAAGGTCTTTTAAGTTTTAAAAATGACGGTGGATTTAAAAACGTTGCAAAAGCATATCTTGTACTTAACAGATTCGAAGACGTTTCAGGTGTTTTTAAAGTTTACGGCACAGGCGCATTTGATGAAAATACCGTAACCTATAATAACGTATCTGCTAACGGGGAACTAATTGCTGAAAGCGCTGCAAAGAACGAAATTACTACTGTTGACGTTACGGATTATGTTTTAGGCGCTGATGGTGATACTGTTAACTTTGCTTTAGAAACTGATAAAGAACAGGTTTATTTACATCATACCTTTGATAATATTGCCGCATCAAGCCTTATATATGACACTGATTACCGATATGGTGGCGGAAGTGCTGTAATGAGTATTTCTAATGATGCCAAGGTTGGAAGTAATTGTCTTTACTTTACCGACCGTGCGCAAAACAGTAACCGTATTAAATTCCTTAAATCCTTTGGTACTACTAAACTTACAAGTGAGCATTTGGGAATATATGCAAAAGCAAGTTTTTGGATTAAACCCGAAACATCTACTACGGTAGAGGTAGGCGTTTACGAGCATATGGCTCTTTCCGGTATTCATATGGATTCCTTCTCCGTTACACCGGGTGAGTGGAACTATATTGAATATTACGTTATGATTGACCAGGAAATGATAGACGGAAATAATCGTGCCGTAACTATCGTTCCTTCGGGCAAGGACCCTTACTATTTAGACGACTTTAAGTGCGAACTTGCTGCAGGTGGCTTAACTCTAGCGACAAAGGAATACAGCGGTGAAAAGCAAAAGGTTTCCGCAAATCTTGTACTCTTTACCCCTGAAACCAAGACATTTTTAGGTTCTGCCGCAACCGTTGCTTCAGGTGATACAGCCGACACAGTAATTGGTGGCGATACTTACGTTTCGGGTTATAAAAAAGAAAACACAAAAGATACCGTTAAAGGTTATCTTAAATTCCCTATTGAAGAGTTTAACGTTAACAGTGATAGAGTAACCCTTGATTTAAATGTTACTACTCAAATTTCAGCAACCTTTAGCGTTTACGGTGTACTAGCCGATGATACACGTTTTGCCGAAAACTTTACAAAGGGTATTACATGGAATACTGCCCTTGCTAATCAAATTGATGGTAACGGTGTAGAAAAAGATAAAACTATGTTTATAGGCACAAAAACCGTAAACGGAGCAGAGACGGTTAGTATTGACGTTAAAAATTACGTTAAGACTATGAAGGAAGCGGGATACAAGGCCGTTACCTTTATTATAGTTAAAGAAAATAACGGCGGTATTATTTCTACAACCACCTTTGAAAATATGGATGGTTATTCAGAGTACGTTGCAAGTTCTGCAATGAATGGTTATGCCGTAGAAATAAGAAAAGACCCGACGGGCGCTGATAACGACGTGCTTTTTATGGAAAAGAGCGGTACAAGTGAAAGCCCGAGCGGCTATGCTCAAAATATTGCCCTTACAGGACTTATTCAAGGTGATAATACCTTTGACGAAAGTGATATCGGTAAAATCTTTAAGGTTTCCTTCAAGCAGTACGTAACCGCTCCCGGTGCTACTGCAGGTAATTACTGCAATATAGGAACTGTCGGAGCCGCTACTTCGGGAACGTTATTAAACGGAATAACCAAATCGGTAAGTTCTACGTCAACTAACGTGTGGAATACCGTTGAATTTACCATTACAGTAAACGAAAGCATTTTAGGAAACAAGGCAACCGCTATTATTATTGCTTCGGGTTGGGCGGCAACCGGTATTTATATTGACGATATAGTTGTAGAAGAGGTTTCCGGTGACTTATCTATCAAGATGGATTATGCACCAGGAACTACTGACTTTACAGGATTAACCGAATATAAAAAAGTTACTCTTGCAAAGCCTAACGTTAATTATGGTGTAACCAAAGATCCGCTGGATAATACTAACGACGTATTTTATTTCGAAAGAAGCGCCTACGATAACAGCGCTTCCTTTAAAGGACTTATTACACAAAATGATAAATTTGCGGCTGGCGACGTTGGAAAGAAATATACAGTAACCTTCCGTCAACTTAACGTAAATCCCAATGGAGATGCAGGTGTATTAGCCACCATAGATACGGCCGGTTTGCAACAATATTTCTTAAATCCGAATATGACCATCAATCGTTATATCGATGGTGTACTTGTTCCATATAAGGATAGTAGTAATAGTTTAAGTCCGGGTAAATACGGTCTTAGTATTAACGAATGGCATACGGTAAAATTTGAAATTGAAGTAACCGAACAAATGGTAGGTTTAGGCACTGCGATAACCGTTGGTTCAAACGGATCAACCTCTACAATATACATTGATGATATTGTGGTTACTGTTGAAGAAGATGAAAGTGCTGATACTGTTTCTCCCATATTAACCGATGGAAAAAATAAAACGAAGGTAGAATTGGTGGCACTTATAAGCGGTGAAAATAAAAACGCTGCTGCTGAAGAGCCTGAAAGTGCCTTTGAAATTAAAAAGTCTTCAGCGGGCGGCGAAAGCGGTATTGCAAAAACCTACGTTACATTCAATAAAACGGGTTATTATCACATAGTTTCCGCAAAGGTTTCCTTTGACGTTGAGACACCTGTTAACGGTAGTGTGTTAAAAATTTATGCTATAAACTCTACTGTTAATAACGACAGGCTGACTTGGAACAATGCTTACGGTAATAATACTGCTACGGTTGGTATGAAGGAAGGAAACGTTGTTGGCGGAACCGAAATCGCCACAATTACCCTTACCGACGAAACTGCTTATAGTGTTGACGTAAGTGAAGCGTTGATTGCGCTTGAAAAAGAGGAAAACGTAGTATTCGTTGTTACTGCAGAAGATGGCGTAGTACAACATAAAATAAGCAATTTTGCTTTAGATTTTGCAAGTACTGTTTACGTTGAAACAAATGAAAAACCGATACTCAGTCAAATAAATAATACATTGATTGTAAAAACGCCGTATAGAATTGACTATGGTATCAAAAAGGTAGAATTCTTTATTGACGATAAAAATGCTATAGGTGAGGTAACTGTAAACGGACAAATCACAAAAGTAACTCCTGTGGTTGAAGCCGGAACACATACCGCCTATGCAGTAGTTACCTATGTTGACGGAACTGTAATGGAAAGCGAAAAAATCACCTTTACCGTAGATGGTGTTCAAACAAATATTCTTTACGGTGACGTTGACAACGACGGATTAGTAAATGCTACAGACCTTGCGTTGTTAAAACTTCATCTCGCCGGTCTTGCTGACGTTAAGGAAGGCGCCGATTGTAACGCTGACGATAAGGTTGATGCAGTTGACCTTGCTGAACTTAAACTTTTCCTCGCAGGACTTAATAAGTTAGGACCTAAATAAAAATTAAATCGGTACTCGAAAGAGTACCGATTTTTTTATCCTTCTTTTAACTCTTTAACCGTGTAACTTAGTTTGTCGTTTTCAATATAATCAAATAGTTGGTCTAAATTATTGGTTAGTTTAAAAAGGTTCAAACAGTTTTTCTTAATAAAGTTTTTTTCAATTGCTTCATTCATAACTTTAAAAAGACTGTCGTAATAACCGTTTATATTATATACCGCTATGGGCTTTGTATGCCTGCACAACTGTTTCAAGGTTAAAATTTCGAAAAATTCTTCATAGGTGCCTATTCCGCCGGGCACAACGATAAATGCGTCTGCAGTATCTTCCATAATTTGTTTTCTTTCTCTCATAGTTTCAGGTTCAATAAGTTGATCGCAAAAGTCGCAAATCGCTTCGATATTTTCATTATCGAAAAATTTGGGGATTACACCTATGACGTGACCGTTTTCCGATTTTACACCTTTTGCTACAGCACCCATAAGTCCGTTGCCACCGCCGCCAAAAACAAGACTGTGACCTCTTTTTGCCAGGGTTTGACCTAAGGCGTAAGTGATTTGTTTATAGTTTTCATCTATGGTAGGAGATGCTGCTCCGTAAACACATATTCTCATGGTTAACCTCCTTGACTTTTGAAGTTAGTATTCCCAAAAACTTTAAAATTTCACCTTTGCAGATTTTGGGGAAACACCGAAGTGTTTTCTGTAAGCCCTAAAAAACGTTGCATAATCGTTAAAGCCTGAATCCTGATAAATTTCGGTAGGCTTTTCGCCAAGCGCAAGTTTTTCTTTTGCAAGTAATAATCGTTTTAAGGTTACGTAGTCCCAAAGGGTAGTACCTGTTGATTCTTTGAAAAGTCGGTTTAAATGGTTTTGGCTAATAAAAAATTCTTCAGCAATTGATGAAAGAGAAATATCTTCGGTAAGATGAGAATTTATGTAGTTTATAATATGGGTTGCTTTGTCTTTAGTAGGCGCTTCATAAGGTTTGCCTGATTCAAAAATACAATTTAATTCCTCAAGGAAGGGAAGCAACCAACAAAACTTACGGGTTGGATCTTGCGTGGTGCTAAGTTTTTTTAAACAAAAAATCAAATTACTTTCCTTTAATAAAGAAGGTCTGTATAGGTTTTTTTCACCTGCTTCTCGATTGTTAAAGGGGGCAAGTAACGCGTTTAATTCTGGGTCGTCGCCAAAGTCGAAGTTTATTATAATACGCTCATAAGTAACGTCGGATTTAACTATTAAGTGATGTGATTCGTTTTTTCTCATTATCATAATGTCACCGGGAAGCAACTTATAACGATTACCCTCTACCGAATAATCGGCACTGCCAGAAAGAAAACAAATAATTTCGTGATTATCGTGCGTGTGAAGGGGAAATTTTTCAATAGAAGGTTTTGGAGTAATCTGTCTTGTTGAAGCTACTATGATATTCATTTTAATCACCACACCCATTATATTAGCAAATGTTGATTTTTGCAAGATATTTTTAATTGTTTTTGTAATTGATTAAAACAAAAAAGTGTGATAAAATTATTTTGGAGGAGATAAGTATGAATATTTACGCTTTTGCTGATGAAGCAAGTGCTGTTATTGACCAACAGATAATCGCGTTAAAACGTAATAATCTTCAAGGTCTTGAAATAAGAAATGTTGACTCGGTTAACGTGTCGGATATTACCGACGCAAAGGCTTATGAAGTTAAGAAAAAACTCGACGAAAATGGACTTATTACTTTTAGTGTTGGTTCTCCTATTGGAAAAATTAATATAATCGAAGATGATTTTGAAAATCATCTTGAAAAACTTCGCAGAACTGCAAATATTGCAAATATACTCGGTACTAAAAATATTCGTATGTTTTCCTTTTATTATCCGAATACTCACACCCCTGACGGCGTTAGAGGACAGGTAATGGATAGTATGGGAAAAATGTTGGAAGTAGCAAAGCAAAACGGTGTTATTCTTTGCCATGAAAACGAAAAAGGTATTTATGGAGATACTGCCGAAAGATGTCTTGACCTTTTCAAAAACTTTTCTGAACTGAAATGTGTGTTCGACCCTGCAAACTTTGTTCAGTGCGAACAGGATACAATCAAGGCATGGGAAACTCTTAAAGATTACGTTTATTATTTACATATTAAAGATGCGCTTAAAGACGGTAACGTTGTTCCGGCAGGTGAGGGCGCAGGAAATATACCCTTTATTTTAAAGGAATACGCTAAAAAAGGCGGAAATTCTATTACGCTTGAACCGCACTTAAAGATTTTTGAAGGTCTTAAAAATCTTGAAAAGGCGGATGAAGAAATAAAGGTTGGCATTAAGTCTTACGACAGCGCTGACCAAGCCTTTGACGTGGCAGTAAAAGCATTAAGGAGTGTTTTATAATGAGAATTGGCGCACAGTTTTATACGGTAAGAGAATACTGTAAAGATTTGGAAAGTTTTTCCGAAACCTTAAAAAAGGTTGCAGATATCGGTTACGAATACGTGCAGATTTCGGGAACCTGTGAATATGAGGCGCAGTGGTTAAAGAAAGAACTTGATAAAAACGGTCTTTCTTGTGTTATTACCCATACTCCTCCCGCCAAAATTTTAGAGGATGCAAAAAAGGTTGCTGAAAACCACAGTATTTTCGGTGCTGATTGCGTAGGACTTGGCTACTTTGTCATTAATAAAGATAAGGGCGAAACTCCTGATTTACTTAAAGAAAAATTTTATGACGCTGCTAAGGTTCTTAAAGAAAACGGCAAATATTTTATGTATCATAATCACGCTCAGGAATTTTCAAAATACGAGGGTAAATGTTTGCTTGAACATTACGCAGAAGATTTCGAACCTGATTTAATGGGATTTACTATTGATACATATTGGGTGCAAACTGCAGGCGGCGACCCTGCACAATGGATTGAAAAACTTTCGGGTAGAGTTCCCTGTATTCATCTTAAAGACCACAATTTTGAAAGAAAAATGGCAGTTGTGGGCGAAGGCAACATAAACTTTGATTCGGTATTCAAGGCTGCTGAAAAAGCCGGTACAAAGTATATGCTTGTTGAACAGGATGATTGTAACGGCGAAGATCCATTCGATTGTCTTAAGAGAAGTTATAATAACCTTAAAGCAATGGGGTTTAAATAAAGGAGAATAGTTATGGGTAAAATTAAACTTGGTATAATCGGATATGGTAATATGGGTACCTCCCATGCCGACAACATTTTAAAGGGCAAATGTCCTAACATTCAACTTGTGGCAATTGCCGACCATAAACCAACTCGTATCGAGGCTGCAAAGGAAATTTTCGGTGAAGAAGTTACATATTTTGATAACGCTTTAGAAATGCTTGACAGCGGTCTTATTGATTCCTGTCTTGTTGCTGTTCCTCACTATGACCATACTTATTTCGCTATTGAAAGTATGAAACGCGGTATTCACGTTATGGTTGAAAAACCTGCCGGTGTTTATACAAAACAAGTTGAAGAAATGAACGAGGAAGCCAAAAAACATCCCGACGTTGTTTTTGGTATGATGTTTAATCAAAGAACTAACTGTCTATATAGAAAAATGCGCGAACTTATTAAATCCGGTGAATACGGTCAGATTAGAAGAACTAACTGGCTTATTACCAACTGGTATCGTCCTCAGGCATATTATGATTCAGGTGATTGGCGTGCAACCTGGGCAGGTGAAGGCGGCGGTGTTCTCCTTAATCAGTGTCCTCATCAGTTAGACCTTTGGCAGTGGATTTGCGGTATGCCTACAAAGGTACTTGCAAAGGTTAAATACGGCAAATGGCATAATATCGAAGTTGAAGATGACGTTACAGCATTCGTTGAATATGAAAACGGCGCAACAGGCGCATTCATTACTTCTACCGGTGACGGTTGCGGTACTAACCGTTTTGAAGTTCAGATGGATAAAGCAAAATTGGTTGTAGAAGACGGTAAACTTTTCCTTTGGGAATTTGAAATGACCGAACAGGAATTCTCCGCTACAAATAAACGTCCTTTTGCTTCTATTCCTTGCAAAAAAATCGAGGTTGAAACCGATGGTCAAAACCTACAGCACGTAGGCGTTATGAATGCTTTTGCAAACAAGATTTTAGGCGAAGGCGAACTTGTTGCAGAAGGTTATGAAGGAATTAACGGTCTTACAATTTCTAACGCTATGCATCTTTCTGACTTTATCGGCAAGGAAGTTACACTTCCTATTGACGCTGACCTTTATAAAGCAGAACTTATGAAACGCGTTGAAAACAGTAAGCGTGTAAAAGATACCGTAGAAGTATTTGAAGATAACACTTCTTCTTTCGGTAACGTATAATATCTAAAAAAATAAACGAGGTTTCAAAATGAAACCTCGTTTTTATTTATATACTTAAACACACAATAGATGCCGTACCAAGGATTATGCCGATAATTTGAAGTTTTGAAAAACGTTCTTTGTAAATTGAAAAAGAAATAAATGCAGTTGCCAAAATGCTTCCTGCCGAAATTATAGGGAACATAATTGAGGTAGGAAGTCGGGTAGACAGTAGCATTACAAATAGGTTGGTTATGGCGTTAGCCAAACCGCATCCAAGCGCTAAAAAAGCAAGTTTATTAAAACGTTCTTTTGGTGTTGTCTTTTCGGTTATAAGGGAAGAAATTAACATAACAACCATAACCGAAAGGTAAACGGTAAACATAAATTCTGACTTATATAACCCGTTAAATTTAATTTGTTGAGAGTTTTGTATTGTAGAACATAATCCGTTGCACACAAAGGCAAGGGAAACGAAAACAAGCCATTTTTTAGTGATTTTCTTTTCACCTTTTTCAAAATTGACCAAAAACAGCGATGCGATAAGCAAGAAAAGACCTATGTAAAATAAAAGACCGGTAGGGTTTTTTAAAAAGATTATTCCGTAAAGAGTAGGAATGATTAAAGAATATGACGTTATAAGGGAAGTCAGCGCCAACGAACCCGTTTTTACAGCCATTAAGGAACAAAACATACAAATTAAAAAGTTTGCAGCAAAACCTATTATATATGGGAAAATTTCAACGCAAAAGTCAAAATGTCCTTTTGAATAAATTAAAAAAAACAACAGATGCCGCTAAAGGTGACAAAAAGTTGAACCAAAAAATCTCGTGTCGTTTTTGTAAATACGCTTTTTTGAACACGTTTTGTAACGTTAAGGTGATAACTGTTATAATTAAAAAAATAATATTCATAATTAAACCTCTTTCCAACTTTGGCTAATATAACACATAAATTTATAAAAGTAAAGATAATATTGATTTTTAAGTTTTATTATGTTACAATACTAAAAACAATTGTTGAAATAAAGGAGTAAACCCTATGAAAAAGTTTTTTCACGATTTTAAAGAATTTGCTATGAAGGGCAACGTGCTCGATATGGCAGTCGGCGTTGTTATCGGTGCCGCTTTTAAAGAAATTATTAATGCTCTCGTTAATAACATCATTACCCCCTTTATTGTTCTTCTTACAGGACAGAACAGTCTTGAAGCATTAAAATGGGTGTTAAAACCTGAAACTGTTGAAGCAGGTGAAGTTATTGATCCCGGTGTTGCCGTTGAATATGGTATATTCTTACAGGCAATTATCGACTTTATCATTATTGCTTTTTGCATTTTTGTTGTGCTTAGAATAATGATGAACGCTCAAAAGAAATTCGATGAACTTCGTCATAAGAAAGAAGAAGTTAAGGAAGAAGTTCCTGCAGAACCTGTTGAAGACGAAATTTCCTTGCTTAAAGAAATTCGTGACAGTTTGAAGAAAGACTAATTGACATACAACTTAATATGTGTTAAAATAATTTTGCAAAATGAGTATTGGAGATGCAAAAACTACAGTTACCCTGTGGTTTTTGCGTCTTCTTTTAGTTTTTGAGGTGATAATATGAAACTCAAAGAGTTTAAAAATCTTCTTGAAGATTTGCCCCTTATCGCAACAGTACATGCAGAAGAACTTGAAGCAGCCCTTACTTCTCCCGTGGAAATTTTATGCCATATGAAGGCGGATTTGTTAACCATTGCCGACGTAATAAAAAAAGTGCACGAAAAAGGTAAATATATTCTTGTTCACATTGACCTTGCCGAAGGTATAGCAAGTGACAAAACCGGCATACAGTATTTAAGGAACCTTGGTGTTGACGGAATTATAAGTACAAGAGGTAAACTTATCCGTCAGGCAAAAGATATGGGACTTATTACCGTGCAACGTTTTTTTGCCCTTGATACTCAAGGTATTGAAAGTATCGAAGAAATGCTTTCGGTTTCTTCTCCCGATTTTATTGAAATTATTCCCGGTGTAATCGGAAAGGTTATTTCACGTTTTGCATCCCGCGGTATTCCTGTTATTGCGGGCGGTCTTATTGAAAGCAAGGCTGAAATAACCGAAGCCATTTCAAGCGGTGCTTCAGCCGTATCAACCGGTAAAAAAGATCTTTGGTATTTGTGAGGTATTTTTTATGCTGCCCGAAAATTATTTGGAAATAATTTTACGTCTTGGTTTAGCCCTTATTTTTGGCGGAATTATCGGCCTTGAACGTGCCGGAACAAACCACGATGCAGGACTGCGAACTCATATACTTGTTTGCCTTGGTAGCGCGGGTGTAATGATTATGAGCGAGGCGATGCACCTCGATTTTGGCGGTGACGCTATGAGAATAGGCGCGCAAGTTGTTAGCGGTATAGGCTTTTTGGGCGCAGGTTGTATTCTTGTTCACGGCAAACGTATAAGAGGTCTTACAACTGCGGCAGGTCTTTGGGCTACCGCTTGTTTGGGTCTTATAGTAGGCGCGGGTTATTATTTTACGGGAATAGTTATGGTAGCGCTAATGTTAGCCGCTATGTTAGTACTTCATCCCGTTACCGGTTATCTGCAAAAACGTGCCAACAAAAAGGTTTGTAAAATTAAAATATTTTTGGCGCAAGACGGTGACGTAAGCGCAATTTATAAATATATTACCGATAGTTCTTTTAACATTGCTTCTATGAGCAAGGAAGAGGATGGAAGTGTTATAATGAATGTGGTTCAGGCAAGTGAAAATACAGCCGAACTTGTAATATCTTCGCTTATAACTGATTTTAATATAAAGAAAATAGAAAAACTTTAAAACGGTGATTTTTCGCCGTTTTATTTTTTATTGTCTTTTCTTTTTGTTTATGGTAAAATAAAAAAGATAAAGGAGGCGGTTTTTTGAAAGTATCTATTGCAATGGCTACCTATAACGGTATGAAATATATTGAAAAACAACTGGATTCAATAAGACTTCAGTATATTATGCCTGACGAAGTTATAATAAGTGACGATGCATCGACTGATGGTACCGCTGATTTTATTAAAGAATATATTAATAAATATTCTCTTTTTGGTTGGCAACTTTTTGAAAACCAAAATAATTTAGGCTTTAAAAAGAATTTTTTAAAAGCAATATCTTTAACTCAAGGTGATTACGTTTTTTTGTGTGATCAGGACGATGTTTGGGAAAAAGATAAAATAGAAAAAATGCTTTTTATTATGGAAAACAATGATGAAGTTTTATCTCTTTGTTCATCTTTTAAGTTTATTGATGAAAATGATGATTTCTTAATAATCCAAAGCAATGATAAAACTTCTAATAACGGTTTAATTAATAAAAAAGTAAATCAGGGTGAAGTTGTTAAAATCCCCTTTAAAACCGTTCTTCACAGTAATATTGCTCCCGGTTGCGCAACTGTAGTGCGTAAGTCACTTAAAGAAAAATTTTCTTTAAACAGCAGTTCTTTAATAGCGCATGATTGGGAACTGAATTTGTTGGCTGCTGCCGAAGACGGACTTTATTTTTTTAATGAACCTTATTTAAGATACAGAATACATTCTTCTAATACACTGGGACTTAATTCGGCTTCTAAAGAAAGAATATGTATAGCGAAGGAAAAACTTGATGCTGCCTGTGCATTGGCTTCTTATGGAAAATTTGAAGATTTTTTGGGTATGCAACAAAAAAGAAAAGAAATGCTTGAAAACAAAAGCCTTTTGTCTGCCGTAAAACTGTTTTTTACCAATGGGCAGTATATTAAATATTACAGTTTTAAAGAGAGAACGGGGGATATATTGTTTACTCTTAAAAAGTAAAATTTTATCTTGTTAATATACAGTTTTTATGATAGAATTATATATTATATATTTAGCATCGCGCTAAGGAGAATGAACTATGAGTGAAGTAACTCTTAATGAAAAGAAAAAAGTTTTAAGTTGTATTCAACCAAGTGGTATTCCCACTTTAGGTAATTATTTGGGCGCACTAAAAAACTGGGTTGATATGCAGGACGAATTTGACTGTACTTTTGCAGTTGCCGACCTTCATGCAATTACAGTAAGACAGGAACCTGCAAAACTTCGCGCGCAAATTTATTCTATGTTTGCATTGTTTTTGGCGTTAGGTCTTGACCCTGAAAATAGTACCCTTTTCATTCAGTCACACGTACCTGCGCACAGTCAACTTGCGTGGATTCTTTCTTGCTATACACAGTTTGGCGAACTTTCGCGTATGACTCAGTTTAAAGATAAGTCTGCCCGTCATGCCGATAACATTAACGCAGGTCTTTTTGCATATCCTGCGCTTATGGCTGCCGATATTTTGCTTTATCAGCCCGACTTTGTTCCCGTAGGTCATGACCAAAAGCAACATCTTGAAATTACACGTGATATTGCTACTCGCTTTAATAATCTTTACGGCGACGTGTTTACTATTCCCGAACCGCTCATCAGAAGCAGCGGCGCAAGAGTTATGTCTTTACAAGAACCTACCAAAAAAATGTCTAAGTCGGACGATAACGTAAACGCATATATTTCGTTGCTTGACACAAGGGAAGATATATTAAGAAAATTCAAACGCGCAGTTACCGATAGCGAAGCAAAAATTTGCATTGCCGAAGGTAAGGACGGCATTAATAATCTTATTGATATATACAGTACCGTTTTATCAATCACCCCCGAAGAAACCGTTAAAAAGTTTGAGGGTTGCGGATACGGTGAGTTTAAAATGGCGGTTGGCGAAGCAGTTGCCGATTGTCTTGACCCTGTAAGAGAAAGATATAACGAATTTATTGCTAATAAAAAGATGCTTGAAGAACTGGCTAAAAATGGTGCAGAAAAAGCATACTACGCGTCTCGTAAAACTATGTCTAAGGTTATGAAAAAGGTCGGTTTTGTACTATGATTTTTCCTTTGGCAGGAAATAACGGTGTTAAAAACTTAATTACGCATTTGCTTAGCACAAATCGTTTTCCTCACGCTGTAATAATTGAAGGCGAAGCCTTAAGCGGTAAAAGTTTATTGACTTCATATATTGTATCTGCGCTTTTTTGTCAAGAGGAAGATGCGCCTTGCGGAAAATGTCGTGTGTGTAGTCTTGTGAAAGCAGGAACTCATCCGGATTTGTTTTTTACGGCTCCTTTGGAGAAAAAGAAAAACATTGCGGTTGAGCAGATACGAAAATTGAAAATAGACGCTTACATTCGTCCTCAAATGAGTGATAAAAAGGTGTTTGTTATCGACTGTGCCGACACAATGAATCCTCAGTCGCAAAATGCTATTTTAAAGGTGCTCGAAGAACCGCCCGGAGATACTGTGTTTATTTTGCAGGTTCGTTCACGTTCGGCACTTCTTCCTACAATCCTTTCAAGATGCGTTACCTATACGCTTAATGAACCCGAAATTAACGAGTCGGCTGAATATTTAAAGGATAAGCATTCTATAGATTTAACCGAGGCTATAGAACTTTTAAAACAAAATAACAATAGTATAGGAAGAAGCGAAAATGCGTTAAAAAGTAAAAAAAGCGGTGTTTACACCTTAGCGTGTGAATATCTCGATATTGCTTTTGACGGCGGAGTATATGACCTTATATCGCTTACTGCACCCCTTGAAAAAGATAGAATTAAAGCAGGGGAGTTTTATTCGCATCTTTCATATCTGCTTTTAATGCGAATAAAAAACAGCGCTATAAAAGGTAATAGTATAAAACGCGACAGTAAATATTTAGAAATCGTTAAAGAAGCGCAAGAAGCGTTAAAAACTAATATAAATTTAACTCTGCTGTTTTGTGAAACGGCAGCAAAATTTAAATCTTAAATTAAGGAGATAGTTATGACTGAGGTTATATCTATTAAATTCAAATCTGACGGTGCGTCTTACTATTTTTCGCCCGACGGAAAACAGTACAACGTGGGTAGTTACGCAGTAGTAGAAACCTCTCAGGGAATTGAGTGCGGTGTAGTTAGCGAAGCAAACCACTGTGTAGAAGATGAAAAAATTGTTCAGCCTTTAAAAAAGGCTTTGCGTCCCGCTAACGAACGCGATTTAAAAAAAGTAGAAGAAAATAAAGAAAAAGCTATAGAGGCTTTTAAAATTTGTGAGGAAAAGGTACTTGCTCATGGTCTTGATATGAAACTTATCGAGGCTCAGTATTCTTTTGACGGCAGTAAAATTATATTTTTCTTCACTTCTGACGGTAGAGTAGATTTTAGAGAACTTGTAAAAGACTTAGCGTCAGCGTTGCATTTAAGAATAGAACTCAGACAAATCGGCGTAAGAGATGAAGCAAGAATGCTCGGTGGCCTTGGTATTTGCGGTCAGCCATTTTGCTGTTCAAGGTTTTTAAACGGTTTTCAGCCGGTATCAATAAAAATGGCAAAGGAACAAGGCCTTTCCCTTAACCCTACTAAAATATCGGGAACTTGCGGAAGACTTATGTGTTGCCTTAAATACGAACAGGATGCCTATGAGTATCTTCTTAAAAAGACACCTCCTGTTGGCGCTACCGTTAAAACTGAAGAGGGTATAGGCGTTGTTGCAGACGTTAACGTTATTACGGGAAATCTTATAGTAAAGATAAACGAGTCCGAAGGATTGCCTTTTAAAACCCATCGTGATAAGGTTACGATTTTGTCTCGTTCAAAGCAAAAAAGAACAGTAGAAGATGCTGAAAATACCACTGAATAAGCGTAAAAATAAAAATTACTTGCATTTTTTGTAATTTGTAGTACAATAGATATGTGAAACATAAAAAACTTGTGTTTTTATAACTTGTGGGGAGGTGTACTGAATGGCTTTCAAAATTACTGATGAATGTATCGGTTGCGGCAGTTGTGCAGCAGGCTGTCCTGTAGACGCTATCGCTGAGGCTGATGACAAATATGCAATCGACGCTGACAAGTGCATTGATTGCGGCGCTTGTGCTTCTACCTGTCCTGTTGAGGCTATCGTTGAGGCTTAATTAAGTTTTTAATTCCGATAAAAAACAATCGGGGAATATTCGCACAGAGAAGTTATCTCTGTGCTTTTATTTTTATGTAATATACCACTTGATTTATTTGTGGTTTTGGTATAAAATATAATGGTAAATTAAAGCGTTTTTAACGCAATTCAGGAGGAAATATAAAATGTTAGTGTCTGCTAAAGAAATGCTTACCAAAGCAAAAGCCGGCAAATATGCTGTAGGTCAGTTCAACATCAACAACCTTGAATGGACTAAGGCTATTCTTCTTACTGCCGAGGAACTCAAATCTCCCGTTATTCTCGGTGTATCTGAGGGCGCAGGTAAGTATATGTGCGGTTATACCACAGTTGTTGGTATGGTTAACGGTATGATTAATGAACTTGGTATTACCGTTCCCGTTGCGCTTCATCTTGACCATGGTTCTTATGAAGGCGCTAAAAAATGTATTGAAGCAGGTTTTTCTTCAGTAATGTTTGATGGTTCTCACTATCCTATTGAAGAAAATATCGAAAAAACCAAAGAACTCGTTGCTGTATGTGACGAACTCGGCCTTTCTCTTGAGGCTGAAGTTGGCGCTATCGGTGGTGAAGAAGACGGCGTTATCGGTACAGGCGAATGTGCTGATCCAAAGGAATGTAAAATGATTGCTGACCTTGGCGTTACAATGCTTGCTGCAGGTATTGGTAATATTCACGGTAAATATCCTGAAAACTGGGCAGGTCTTTCTTTTGATACACTTGATGCTATTCAGCAACTTACAGGTGATATGCCCCTAGTTCTTCACGGCGGTACAGGTATCCCTGCTGATATGATTAAAAAGGCAATTTCTTTGGGTGTATCTAAAATTAACGTTAATACTGAATGTCAACTTGCTTTTGCTGCTGCTACCAGAGAGTATATTGAAGCAGGAAAAGACCTTCAGGGCAAAGGTTTTGACCCAAGAAAAGTACTTGCTCCCGGCTTTGAAGCAATCAAGGCTACAGTAAAAGAAAAAATGGAACTTTTCGGTTCTGTTGGCAAGGCTTAATTTATGGCAAAAAAGAAAACCGTATCCTCTTGTGATATATGCGCAAATTATGCGTATAATGAAAAAACAGAGGAATATGAGTGTATGGCATATATGGATGAGGATGAAGTCGTATCTTTTTTTCAAACCAAAAATTGCCCCGCATTTCGTTTATATGACGAATACGGTATAGTCAGAAAACAAAATTGATAAAACACCCAAGTTTTAACTTGGGTGTTTTTATATCTTTGTTATATTCTTGGTTCGCCGTACTCCCTTTGCATAGCTTTCATAGAAATAACCCACTGTTTACCGAACTTACACACATCAATACCTTCAACCAATTTTCCGTAGGTTATTGCTTTTCTGAGTGTGCTTTCGTTCAAAGCCCACATAGTCGTGGCGTCACTAAATGCCATTAGTCCGTCAAAAGGAGTTTTCACCTCTGTGCCGTTTTCCCATAACTCATCACAGGATAAATCAATATCATCGTTCCATACAATACCGCAACCGCCTATATCAACAGTAACTTCTGAAAAAAGATTAATGTTTTTTAACTCTGCAAATATCGGTATGCGCTCAAATAAAGGTTTAACATCATATATTTTTGTATAACCTTCTGTGAACTGAACGCTCAGGTGGTATTCGGGTAATGGAGAAACGTTTTTAATTTTATGAAACATAATTATCCTCCTTTTATTCAAGAGGCGGAAGATGTTTGAAATCTTGGCTCTCCCAAATTGAAAGTAATTCCTCTTTATACAGCGTTATCCACTCTCTTACCATTTCAAGTGCCTTCGCAGGAAGAGCACCTTCCAATACTTTTCCTTCGGTAATAGTAATGGCTGCCATATCATCGCCGTAAATTGCGTGAATGTGTGGCGGATTGTGTTCCTTTTGTAAAAAATACATTCTAATAACAATCCCGTAAAATCTGGATATTACAGGCATATAATCACTCCTTCCGATAATAGTATATCACGGTATCGTGATATTGTCAATGTTTTGCTATCTGGTTTATATATTATTGCAATTTGATTTTATTTGTGGTAAAATGATAGTGCCAAACCAATTGAATATAGAAATATGGGGCAGTTATTCTGTTTATATAGGTATATTGTATCCTTTATTTGAGCATAATTATATTGTGAATTTGATAAAAATGCAAATTCCATCAATATGATTATGCTAATTGCCCTTTATATTGAATTGGTTTGGCGACTATCGGAGTTTGCGTTTTTTGTGCGACCGCTTCGGTGGTCGCACTTTTTGTTTTTTGGAGGGATGAAAAATATATTATTTATAGATTATGCAGATTATAAGAAAAATATATAGGAGGAAAATAAAATGGAATTCAAAAATATTGAAAAAGCAGAAGGTACAGAAGTGAAAAATAATCAGGAAAATATCACGGAAGAAATTGATATAAAATCCACAAAAAAGAACTTGTTGGAAAGAATAGTGATAAAATTAAATCCGGATGTTTTAAATAATAAAAAAACTTATTTATCGCTATTTACTGTGTTAACAATTATGTTTTCAATATTGACAATTGCTTTAACCGGATTCTTTGTGTATAATTGTTCAAGTTGTGTAAAATGTAAAATAGGATACAATGAAGCAGTAGAAAAAGCAGAAGACAGTTACATGTTTGCGAGTTTCTATTATACAGCTGCTAAGAAATACCAAGAAATAGGGGAAAAATCTGCTAAAAAAATGTGGTTAAGCGGCATCGGCATGGTGGTGGTTGCAGGAATTAGTTATGGTGCTTTTGATGCTACACATAAATTTAAAAAACATAAACAATAATAAATAAAAACGGTAGGGAAACCTACCGTTTTACTATTTTATAAACTTATCATATCCTTTGCCGTATTTAACACAACTTGAAACACGGGCGAGGGTGGCACTTGCAATTCCTGTTTTTTCGGTAACCTTATTATAGGTTTCACCTTGTTTTAATAGTTTTGCAGCGCAAACGCGTTGCGCCATATTTTCGACTTCTTTATGAGTACACAAATCGTCAAAAAGAAGTTTGCAGTCATCAATAGTTTCAAGGCTGATAATGACCTTATACAGTTCATTTATCATTTCTTCACTGATTTTAGCCATTTTTAATCTCCTAAAATTCTTCTAAGGATTTTGCAAGAAACGCTTTTGTTTTATCACTCTTGGGATTATCAAATACCTCTTCGGGTGTGCCTGTTTCTTCAATAACACCGTCTGCCATAAAGATAACCTTATCGGCTACGTTTTTGGCAAACTCCATTTCGTGAGTAACAACTATCATTGTACTGTCGCCTGATTTAAGAGCCTTGATAACCTTTAGAACTTCACCGGTAAGTTCGGGGTCAAGTGCGCTTGTGGGCTCGTCAAAACAAAGTATTTCGGGGTTCATTGCAAGCGCTCGCGCAATGGCTACACGTTGTTGCTGACCACCTGATAGTTGACAGGGATAGGCGTCTTTTTTATCGATAAGCCCAACCTTTTCGATTAGAGCGGTTGCTTTCTGATTGATTTCATCAATTGAAGCCGTTTTTAAAAGGGAAGGGGCAAGAGTTACGTTTTCAAAAACGGTATATTGTGGAAATAGATTAAAGTTTTGGAAAACAAGTCCGAAGTGGAGTCTATTCTGTCTTATAGTTTCATCATTTTGCAGAACTTTATTCTCGCTGTTAAAAAGTTCCTTGTCGTTAACGGAAATAATTCCGCTGTCGGGAGTTTCAAGGAAATTAAGACAGCGAAGAAGGGTAGTTTTACCGCTACCCGAAGAACCTATAATAGCAAGGACTTCACCTTTATTAAGAGAAAAATCAATTCCCTTTAAAACCTCAACCTTACCAAAATTTTTCTTTATGCTTTTTACTTCTAATACTGCCATATCCTAACTCCTGAAATAACTGAGTTTTTTCTCTAACTTGCCGAGAACTACGGTAAGAATTCCTACGAAAACAAGATAGAATACACCCGTAAAGAAGAGCGGCCAGATAAGAGCCTTTTCAGCGGCAAGAATGTTTGCTTTATAAATAATTTCTCCTACCATAATACAGTTTGCAAGAGCAGTATCTTTAATAAGAGTGATTATTTCGTTGGACATAGGCGGAACTATTCGCTGAATAACCTGCTTAAGCACGATTTTGCGGAAAACCTGAGATTTGGTAAGTCCCAATACGTAACCTGCTTCGTACTGACCTTTGGAAATACTTTCGATACCGCCTCTATAGATTTCGGAAAAATAGCAGGCGTAGTTAAGTACGAATGCAATTAATACTGCAATTACGCTACCTGCATAGGAAAGGGTATTACCGGTTGTAAAGGCAAGGTTAATATCTTTCCAAATATTAATGCCGAAAAGTAGGGGAGGTACGTAGTAAATTATGAATATCTGGAGCATAAGAGGAACACCTCTTATAATCCAAACGAAAATACGGGATATACTTCTGACAACTTTAAATTTGCTCATTGAACAAAAGGCTATAGGTAAACCAAGCGGTGCGCCGCAAAGCAGCGTCACCGCAAAGATTAGTAAAGATATTTTAAAGCCGTCAAACAAGAATAAGACTATATCTATGAATGACATTTAAAAATTTCTCCAAGTGATTAATTATTTCTGATCAGAAAAATCAGTAATGGTAGTGGTTGCTACGTCGTATTTTTCAGCAAGTTTTGCCAAAGAGCCGTCAGCAGCCATAGCTTCGAGCTGAGCGTTTACTTTAGCGGTAAGATCGCTGCCCTTCTTAAAGCCGATAGCATAGAATTCAACGTCGCTGGAAAGTGCGTCGATTATAGCAAGGTCTGCATAATCACCCTTGCCGCAATAGTTTTTAGCAAGCTGAGCGTCAACAACAGCAAAGTCAGCGTTACCGGTCTTTACGGAAAGAAGACAGTCGGTCTGTTTTGTAGCGCCCTTGAAGATGATTTCGCCGAAATCCTTAGCATAGGATTCGCCTGCAGAACCGATTTCATCATCACCGATTTTACCAATAAGGTCTTCTTTAGCGGCAATGTTAGAGGAAGTCTTAGCAACTACAACCTGACGGTTTTCCATATAGTTGTAGGAGAAGTCAACCAAGTCTGCACGGGCAACACCGTCGTCGGAACCGTTGCTGGTAAAGCCGTTCCAGATACAGTCGATAGTACCGGAGTTAAGGTCGGTGTATTTGTTTTCCCATTTAATTTCTTTAAAGATAACCTTGTAACCGAGTTTAGCGAATATGGCTTCTGCAAGTTCGGTATCGAAACCAACGAGTTTGCCGTTATCGTCAAGATAGTTCATAGGCTCGTAAAGAGTGTAACCTACGATTACGGTTTTTTCAGCGCCGCAACCTGCAAAGCAGAATGCAATTAAAAGAACTGAAAGTAAAAGTGCTAATAATTTTTTCATTTTAATCAACCTTTCTTTTGGGGGTAACCCCTAAATGTGATGTACCTATTATACTTCACTTCGATGAAGAAGTAAAGTGTTTTTTGCAAATTTTTTTAAAAAATTAAAAAGCACCATGAAAAAACAATTTCAAGGTGCTTTTAATGTTATTTTAGCGCAATTAGTGCTGCAAGGTTGCCTCTTTTGCCTTTTGTGAAGCGGTGGGAATGAAAAACGTCGGGGTGACAGTTGGTGCAAATGTCGGTAACGTTTATATTTTCTTCCTTTATACCTGCATTTGTTAAAATTTGTTTGTTAGTTTCCCAAAGGTTAAGCATATATTTGCCATTTTCTTTTTTGATAAAAATTTTATCTTTATTAAGGTAAGGGATATTTGAAATAGGAATATAAACTGCGTCATCAACTTCGTAACAACCTTGGCAAATTGATGGACCAATGGCACAAATTATATCTTTAGGATTGCATCCGAAATTGTTATACATTTTTTCAACGGTTATTCTGCCTATTTCACTTGCAGTACCTCGCCAACCAGCGTGAGATGTGGCAATTACCTTTTTAACGGGATCACAAAAAAGTAACGGAGTACAGTCGGCGTACTGTGTAACAAGAGTAACACCTCGTAAATTTGTAATAAGCCCGTCAACGTCGGTGTAATCTCTGCCTTTAACAATGCCTTTTCCTATATCGTCTTGACTAACTATTCTTACGTTGTTGGTATGAGTTTGTTGTGAAAGGACTGCTTTAGCAGGGTCGGTGCCCATAACTGCGCAAACACGGCAATAGTTTTCGTATACCTTTCGTTCTGAGTCACCGTTAGTAAAACTCATATTCATTGAAGAATAAATACCTTCGCTTACTCCGCCTATTCGTGTGGTAAAAGCGTGGGTAACAAAATCTAGTTTATCCAAAAGAGGAAATGTTATATAAAGAACTCCATCCTTTTGGTTGACGTTAAGGTTTTTAGAGGTGAGCATACTAATCTCCTTTTTTTATTATGCTTTCAAGTTTGCTGGTATTTTTCTGTATGCCGACTAGTTGAGAATAGTATTTCTCTTTTAATGAAGAAAATGCTTTTTTTATTAACACCGGACGTACATCTGGCGAGTGCGCATCCGAAGCAATATATGAAACGTATCCTCGCTTTAATAATTTTTGCACTGTTTTTAACGAATTTTGATTAAGAATAGAGTCGGCGTTTACTTGTCCTTTAGCCTCGCCGCTATCAATTATTTTTAAAAGTTTTTTATATAATTTATGGTTTGCGTAACGTTCGATGTGAGCAAGAATTACTGTAATGCCTAAATCATTGTCAATGTGTTTTACTTCGTGTAACATATATTCGGTTAACGGAGTTAAAAAAGGAAGTTCCAACAAAAGAATAGAAGTGCCTTCGATGCAAAGTTTATCAAGGTCGGTGCATTTGGAAATTCCTGTAAAATATTGTACTTCATGACCTAAAAATATTTCGGGAAGATCTTCGTATTTAATTGCTTCTTTTAAAGTTTCAAAAGCGGCGCGACATTTTGTAAGGTGCGTGTCAAGTTCTTCAACTTCGGGATAAAAATGCGGAGTGCATATTACCGAAGTAACGCCGATTTCTTTTTCGACCCGTAATAGAGCAATAGCGTCATCTATATTTGCAGCGCCATCGTCAACGGCGGGAAGAATATGTGAATGAATATCTATATAACCCATAGTGCCTCCAAAGCAAATGTGTTTTAAAAATCCGACGTAATAGAAATATTACGCCGGATGATAAATTAATACTTATACTGATATCTGTAACGATAAGCGGTACGGTATCTTCTATAAGAATACTTTCTGGAATTTTTAGAATTAACGTCGTTAATAATAGTGCCTAAAACGCGAATGTTGGCAAACTTACATGCTGAAAGAGCACGGCTAACGTCGTCTTTTCTTGTACTGCCTTCTTTAACAACAAGTACAAGACCGTCGGTTTTGGGCGCAAGAGAAATTGCATCCGAAACGATGTTTATAGGTGTAGAGTCAAAAATTATATATTCATAACGCTGTTTTAAATTTTCAAGCAAGTCAGCAAGCGCAGCAGACTCCATAAGTTCAATGGGGTTTGAGGGTAGGGGACCCGAAGTAAGAACATCAAGGCTTTTGCTTATGTTCTGAATACATTCTTCGTATGAAGCGGTAGCAGAAAGAATAGAGTAAAGGCCTTTAGTATTAACAAGTTTTAACTTCTTATGGATAGAAGGACGGCGAAGGTCCGCATCAATAAGAAGAACGCTTTTACCAAGTTGAGAAAAAGCAACTGCTACGTTTACAGCGGTAGTAGATTTACCTTCGCTGGGAACGGAACTTGAAATAACGAAAGACTTGTTTCCGGTAGTAGGAAGCGAGAAAGAAAGATTGGTTCTAATGGTTTTGTATGCTTCAACCACTGCGAAAGGCACCTTTTTGGCGGGTGCTTTATTTTCGGAAGTTTGAACGTTTTTATTTTCCATTTTCCTTAACCTCCTGTAGAAACGCCGCCCGTTTTAGCGCTGTAAGCGTATGTGGGGCTGTTGTCAAAATCGGGAACTGCACCAAGCACAGGTACTGTAAATGTTTCAACGAAATCTTCTTCACTCTTAATAGTTTGGTCAAGGGAAGCAAAGAGTACTAAAAGAAGACAGGTTATGACAGCACCCAAAAAGCCGAATATGAATGTTGTGCTTATTGTACTTGGATAAACCATTGACGCACTATATGCTTTATCCATAACTTCAACCGTTACGGGCGGAAGTTTACCTGCCATATACTGCGGACAAAGGTCTGTAAAGGTATTAACGATAAGTTTTGCTTCTTCGGGGTCGGTACTTTTAAATGATACGTCAATAAAAAGGTTTTCGTCATTTCTTTTAGAAACGCTGAAAGCGCCTTTTAACTGAGTGAAAGAATATTTTTCGCCGATAGCGGTGGAAAGATCTTGATATATACCCTGAGATTTAAGAATATCTACACAAGTATCAACAAGGTAAATAGAAGCAGATAAATCTCCAGTTTGGATAGAACCATCACGGTTGTCGGTAATAATACCGCCGTTGGTGATAAGAATTGATGATCTTGCGCTGTATACCGGGGTGGCAAGGAAACTACAGTAGCCGAAAGCCAAAGCGGCGCAAAGTACGGCAACTACTATTACCAACCATATACGTTGCAATATAATTGAAAAAATCGAAGAAAGAGATATTTCGTTCATATTATTACTCCGTTCTATTGAAAATCATAACTTACGCTCATATATTATCTATTATATAACAACGTTACAGTTAAGTCAAGTTAAAAAAGTAGGCAAATTAGGTGTTACAAACAGGGTTTTTTCTCCGCTGTAAATAACCATGCCGGGTTTAGCGCCGTTTGGTTTTTTTACGTATTTTACTAATGTGTAATCTACCGGCACGGTTGAGGAATTTTGCGCCTTTGAATGAAATGCTGCTATACTTGCTGCAAAACATAAATCTTGGTCGCTGACCTGACCGTTTTCGGTCAACAAAACAGTATGGCTGCCGGGAATATTTTTGGTATGGAACCATATATCTGTTTTTTTGGCAACGCTAAGGGTGAGTTTGTCGTTTTGACGATTGTTTTTGCCTACGAGGATTTTATTTCCGCTTGGAGAAATATATTCTTTGAAATTGTTGCTTACCTTTACTTTTTTTGCCTTTGAAGAAATACGCAAAATACCCGATTCAATAAGTTCTTCCCGTATATCGCTTAGTTCGCCGAGTGTTTCGGCGCGAGTAAGGGCATCAAGTACGCTTTCGAAATATAAAAGGTCTTTTTCGTCTTCTTCTATAAGACTTATTAGCATTTTTTCAGCAGTATAGGATTTTTTATATTCTTTAAAATATTTGTCGGCGTTTACGGCAGGGGAAAGAGCAGGGTCAAGAGGAATTACTATTTCGGAAAGATTTTCGTCGTAATAATTATTTAAAGTTACACTTTTGCTGCCTGCCTTTATGCAGTAAAGATTTGCTTTTATAAGTTCACCGTAAATGCGGTATTTTTCTCTGTCGGCGCATTTTTCCAAATCTTTTTTTCGCAGTTCTTTTTTGCGGTTGGTTCTTTGCATAAGAGTGGTAAGGAGTTTGTAAACGTCGACTGCCGCGCGGCGAATTCTTTCGGCATTTTCTTTTCTTTGATAATATGCGTCAAGTGTTTCGCTGAACGAACCTAAAAGTTCTGCGGTAAATTGTGGGCTATATTGGGTTATTTCGGTAAAAGAAAATTCTTTTGGTACCGAGTTTTTATCGGTCAATAAATAGGGTTTGTCGTTTTCGTTAATATCACGTAAAAGAGCGTTAAGAACACCTGTGATATTCATTTTTTCGCCCGAAGTTAATACACTTACGGGTTTTGAATAATCCTTTGCTATACGCAAAGCGAGTTCACGCGCAACTAAAGGAGAAATGCCTTCAATTGTATCTAAAATAGCATCCGAAACGGTAAGATTTTCTTTTTTTAATATTTCTTCGGTTATTAAAGATGGTTTTACCAATAAAATATTTAATTTATCGGTGGATGTGGGCGGAACGTATTTTGCTCCCGGCTGAATGATACGTGTTGCAGTTTCTAAATCGCTGCGTCTTACGGCATCAAGAATTACATTGTTTGTGTCGGTTAGTATTATGTTTGGCTGACTGCCGATAAGTTCGCAAATAATTTTCGGATAAATTACGTCGCCCATTTCGTTAAGGGAAGAAAATGTAAGGGTAAGAACCCTTTCAAGACCGTTTTGTTCTACTGAAACCAGTCGGGCGGCGGATAAATATTTTCGAAGCAGCATACAAAACATTGGTGGAGAAGGGGGATTGTCAGGTTTAAAGGAAGTGAAATGCACTCTGGCGCTACCTTGACGGCAGGAAAGCAAAAGTCTTGCAGTAACTTCTTTTGAGCGCAACAAAAATACCAACTCATCTTTGGACGGCTGGTATATTTTATCAAGATGTGCGCCAACGTATTGGTTTAGTTCGTTTTTTATTTTGCTTAAAAAAGCACCGTCAAGAGACATATTATTTCTCCAAAATGTTTTTTATGTAACTTAAAATTTGTTTAAGGTTTTCGGCTTCATTAGCCTTTAAAGGAATATCGTTTATACTTTTTAGGTGATTTTCAATTCTTTTTTGTTGTTTTTTTATGTAAAGTTTTCCCTCGTTTGTTTTTGGGGAAACTTCACCGATAAATTTATATCCCGTTGGGTAATCTTTTTTTATTCCTTTAAAACGAGCAACAATAACTGAATAAATTTTCGAAGCGTCTTCAACAGCAACCTCGTTTTCGATAACAAAAAGGTTGTCGGTTAAAAATGAACGCAAAAGTTCGGCACTGGTCATAGGTTGAAGTAAAAGAAGTATGTTAGGATTTTTTATCCAGTTTGAAGAAGATAAAATATGGCGTATAACGTCACCGCCCATACCCGCAATTATTACGGTGTCGGCTTCATTTTCTTTTACAGGTAAAAGCCCGTCGCCAAGTCGCAAATCTATATTTGTTACTTTTGCATTTTTGATATTTTCCTTTGCTTTTTTTAAAGGACTTTCATTAATGTCACAGGCAATAATGTTTTGTGCTTTTTCGCTAATAGAAAGAGCAATAGGCAAATAAGCATGGTCAGTGCCGACGTCACACACTTTAGACGACGTCGGCACAAGGTCATAAATTACCTGTAAACGAGGGGATAAGGAACCCATTATTTATCCTTGAAATACTCGTTAAGTTTTGCAACTAAAGCGTCGCAGTCGGTGTTGTGAACCTGACAAGCCTGTTCAATAGATTCGCCTCTTGAAGCAGGACAGCCAAGACAGTGCATACCTATTTCAAAGAAATATTTAGCACAACCGGTATCGATGTCGAGTACGTCGCCGATAAGCATATCTTTTGTGATTTTCATTTTAAATTACCTTCCTTTATTTTAAATTATTTATTAAATAATACTGTTGGTTTTCCTAAATCACTTTTTCCGTGATTATAAAGTTTCCTGTTTTCCATAGACCAAAGTCTGCCGGTAAATTCGCCGACTTCTACGCTCTCAACCGCTTCCTTCATTTCGTAAATACGAGCGTCAAGCATATCGAGTTCGCTTAAAATTTCGGCTTCAATAAACATAGGTCTTACCGCGGCGCCAAATTCGGGGTCGCCGTGATGGGATAAAAGCATATGTTCAATAAGGTTTGAAGTTTCTTCGCTAACTCCTACTTTCAAAGCGGTTTCGCGTACGATTATTGCGCCTTCTGCCAAATGACCTATAAGATTACCCTTTACACTGTATCCCGTAGCAATACCGCTGTCGGCAACCTCAAATTCTTCGGTTTTTGCAATATCGTGAAGAATTGCGCCCGAAATAAGAAGTTCTTCGTTTACGAAGGGATAAATAGCGTAAATGCTTTTGCATAAACGAACAATAGAAAGGGTGTGCATTAAAAGTCCGCCGCGTATCGCGTGATGAAGTTTAAATGCGGCAGGCCAATATAAAAGAGCAAGTCTTCTGTCGTTTAAAATTGTGGTGACCAACAAAGAAAGTTCGTTATCCTTGAAATTTTCTGCAATAGAAAACAACTCGTCGTACATAGCACAACAGTCGTATTCGGCAGATTTAACGTAGTCTTCAATGTTAACGCCGTCTTCGTTGTTTACGGGACGGATACGCTCAATTCTTAATTGGTCAACGCCGTTATAAGGGGAGATGCTTCCTCTTATTTTAACCAAAGTGTTAGCGTCGTATACACCGTGAACGTTTTCGTTATAACTCCAAAGTTTTCCGTTTATTTCGCCCTCACTGTCAGATAGCGTCATATCAAGATATGTGTCGCCTTTAGTTGAGGTTTTTTTATCTATGCTTTTTATAAGGCAAAAACCTTCAACAAGATTTTTCCCTTCACCAACAGGAGTAAATTTCATAGTTTTTTTCCTCTTATAAATTATTTATTATATTATACAACATTAAGTTTATAAGTTCAAGTGATTTTAAAATAAAAACTGCCATTCCGTTTAGAATGGCAGTTTAAAATTAATTGGCAATATAATATTTTACAAGATTTTGAAGCAAGGTGTCTCTATCAATCTTTCTGATTAGATTACGCGCGTTATTGTGCGTTGTAATATATGTCGGGTCTTCCGAAAGAATGTACCCAACTATCTGATTGATCGGATTATAACCCTTTTCTTTAAGCGCTTCATAAACCTGCAATATTATTTTGCGGTTTTCCATTTCCTCTTCATTTATAAGGGAAAATTCCATAGTCTTATCAATCATTTTTAACACCTCTTTGATAATATATTACACTATTCTTTTAAAAAGTACAAGTAAATTTTTTGTGAATTTACATTCTGAGAGTTGCGCCGTTTGCTTCAAGTTTCTTTAAAATACGTTTAACAGCGGAATCAATCTGCTCGTCGGTGAGTGTTGCTTCAAGGGAACGTAATGTTACGCTGAAAGCAACGCTCTTTTTACCTTCGGGGATCTGATTACCAACGTATACGTCGAAGAGCGTTACGTCTTCGCAGAGTTTACCTGCGGCATCACGCATAATGTCTTGCAAAGTGCCAACGGGAAGATCAATGTCACAAAGGAAAGCAAAGTCACGGGTAACGGCAGGGAACTTTGGAAGGGGTTTGTATATTGTCTTTTCGGGATTGATAGCAAAAAGTTTATCAACCTGAATTTCTGCAACGTAAGCGCGGGTACCTATATCGTAATTTTTAAGTACGTCGGGATGAACTTCACCAAGTACGGCAATTTTTTCTCCGTCAATAAGCGCGTTTGCCTGACGACCGGGATGTAAAAATACTTCGTTGCTTTTTTCAAATTTTGCAGTCTTTTTGAAAAGCGCAATAACCTCTTCAACAACACCTTTAAGTGTGAAGAAATCTTCGTCGTTTCCGTACATACCGATACTCATTGTGGGAATTTCAAGAGGGGCATCCTCTAAAGGAAGACTCTTAGGTATAAAGCGTTTGCTTATTTCAAAAAATCTTACTTCGCCGATTTTTCTGTTAAAGTTTGTAGCAAGAACGGTAAGCATACTGGTAAGTAACTGAGTACGCATGGTAGAGTATTCATCACCAAGGGGATTGAGAAGTTTTACAGCCGTTCTTCTTTGGTCGTCTTCGGGAAGATTTAGACTGTCAAGCGCCTTTGAAGAAATAAATGAATAGGTGGCGATTTCGTTAGCGCCCATACTAATCATAGCGGATTTAATAAGATCAGTCTTAATGCGTTCGGGAAGTTTTCTGCCACGTCTTACTGCGCCTGTCATAGGAGTGCTTATGATATGGTCGTAGCCGTAAATTCGCATAATTTCTTCGGCTAAATCTGCTCTTCCTTCAATATCGTCACGAATAGAAGGTACGCTAACGGTAAGAAGATTGCCCTCAAGTGTGGTTTCAAGTCCTAAGGCATTTAAAATTCTTACCATATCGCTATCATTAATGTTAAGACCCAAAAGCGCGTTTATGGAATCGGTGGTGCAATTTAAAATTCTGTTTTCGGGAAGACCAAGGTTTTTGTCGATAACACCGTCAACAATATCACCTGCGTCAAGGGTGCAGATAAGGTTTAATGCTCTATCCATAGCAAAGGCTGTATTGTTAATATCAATACCTTTTTCAAATCTGCCGGAAGATTCGGTACGAATACCAAGGGCACGACCGGTTTTTCTTACGTTGTCGCGTTTGAATTTTGCGGCTTCAAGGAATAAATCGGTGGTGGTATCGGTAATTTCACTTTCAAGACCACCCATAATACCTGCAAGGCAAGATGGCTTTTCGCCATCGGCAATTACAAGCATTTCGGGAGTAAGGTTATGAACCTTTTCGTCAAGAGTTTGAATGGATTCGCCGTCTTTAGCATTTCTTACGATAATGTGTTTATCGGCAAGGTCGTTATAGTTAAAGGCGTGCATAGGCTGACCTGTTTCGAGCATAACGAAGTTGGTAATGTCAACTATGTTATTAATAGGACGCATACCGCAGGTTTTAAGCACCTGTTTTAACCATTCGGGAGATTCTTTTATACGCAAATTTTTAACGTATCTGCCTATATAACGTGGGCAAAGGTCGTAGTTTTCAACGTCGATTTTAACGTAGTCGTTAATGTCGCCGCCTACGGTTTTATAGGTAGCATCGGGCATTTTAAAGGGGGTATTTAATACTACGCTAACTTCCTTTGCAACCCCTATAATTGAGTTACAGTCAGGACGGTTTGCAGTGATTTTAAAGTCGATAACGTAGTCGTTAAGACCTAAAATGTCACGCATATCGGTACCCGGTTTGTATTCATCTTTCAAAATAAGAATACCGTTGACACTTGCGCCCTCGTAATCGGCTTCGGTAAGACAAAGTTCTTCACCGGAACAAAGCATACCACGTGATTCAACACCGCGAAGTTTGCCTTTGGTAATATGCATACCGTTAGGAAGATAAGAATCGTGAAGTGCGGCGGGAACCAAAGCGCCTTCAAATACGTTTTGCGCGCCTGTTACTATTTGAACAAGTTCATCTTCGCCAACGTTCATTTGGCAAATTTGAAGATGGTCGCTGTTTTCGTGAGGAGCAATAGAAACAATTTTTGCGGCAACAACGTTGCTCATTTTATCACGCAGATTTTCGATAGATTCAACCTCGAAACCTGCCATTACCATTTTGTCGCAGAGTTCTTCTACGCTTACGTTTATATCAACGTAATATTTTAATGTGTTAAGTGCAATTTTCATTTTTATTTACTCCTTTCATTAAAACTGGTCAAGAAAACGCTTGTCGTTTTCGAAAAGCAGACGAATGTCGCTTATTTTGTATCTTGTTGTAGTAAGACGGTCAAGACCGATACCAAAAGCAAAACCGGTATATTCTTCAGGGTCAATTCCACAGTTTTTAAGAACGTTGGGATGAACCATACCTGCGCCCAAAATTTCTATCCAACCTGCACCTTTGCAAACGCGACAGCCTTTTCCGCCACATTCGGAACAGGTAACGTCAACCTCAACACTGGGTTCGGTAAAGGGGAAGAAAGAAGGACGGAATTTAACCTTGGTTTCTTTTCCGTATATTTCGTGGGCAAACTGTTCAAGAACACCTTTAAGGTCGCACATAGTAATGCCTTTGTCTACTACAAGACCCTCGATCTGATGGAAAACGGGGGAGTGGGTAGCGTCAACCTCGTCGGCGCGGAAAACACGGCCTGGACAAACCATACGGATAGGTGGCTGAGTTTTTTCCATTGTACGTGCCTGAGCGGCAGAAGTTTGAGTTCTTAAAAGCAAACTGTCGGTAAGATAAAAGGTATCCTGCATATCACGGGCAGGGTGGTCGGCAGGTACGTTTAACTGTTCAAAGCAGTAATGGTCAGTTTCAACTTCCGGACCGTCAACAACGTCAAATCCCATAGACTGAAAAATGTCGAGCATATCATCAAGCACCTTGTTTAAGGGGTGAAGACCGCCGATTTTAGCCTTTTTAGAGGGCATAGTAACGTCAACTGCTTCTTCGTTAAGTTTTTTGTCCTGTGCTTCTTTTGCCAAAATTGCGCTTTTTTCAGTAAGGGCAGCGTCAATATCGCCTCTGACAACGTTGGCTATTTGTCCCACTACGGGGCGTTCTTCGGCAGAAAGACTGCCCATCATTTTTAAAATAGCGGTAAGTTCGCCTTTTTTACCTAAGTATTTAATTCTGATTTCTTCAAGAGCAGCACTGTCTTCGGCTGAGTTAATAGCCGAAAGGGCTTGTTCTTTTAAAACTTCTAGTTTTTCTTTCATTTCTTTTCCTCCGAATAAAAAAATAGTCCCCGTCCCTATAAAAAGGGACGAAGACGAAGATTCTCCGCGGTACCACCCAGATTTTTGCCAGAGCAAACACTCTTTGGAAATATAACGGTTTCCTGTCCGTCAACACTTACTTTTATTTCGGCGTTGCCACTCAAAAGGGAACTTCGGTAAAAAAACTTTCCGTATCTTTCAGCCATAGATACAGTCTCTGAAAAAAGTTTGACTTTACGTACTTTCCTTTGTCATCGCGTTTATTATCTTAAAAATATTAACATATATTAAAATAAAAATCAACCTTTTTGTTAAAAAAATTGAAAAAGTTGAAAAAATGTGTTATACTCAACTTCGGAGGCGGTAAACGTGTTTGAAAGTTTTAAAGAGCAAAGTTATAATGCGGCTAAGGAAATAATAGAAAAAGCAAAGTTAAAAGAGGGAAACGTTCTTATTGTAGGATGTTCAACAAGTGAAACTTTGGGCAGTAAAATAGGAACCGATTCTTCGCCCGAGGCTGCAGAAAAAATATTTGAAGGTATATATATTGCCGCTAAGGAAAAAGGCGTGTTTGTTGCTGCGCAGTGTTGCGAACATTTAAATCGCGCAATTATTACCGAAAGGGATGCCGTAAAGAACGGTGAAGTGGTAAACGTGGTACCTCAGCCTAAGGCGGGAGGCAGTTTTGCAACAAGCGCTTATAAAATGTTTAATGATCCTGTAGCACTTGAAGAAATAAGCGCCGATGCAGGTCTTGATATAGGATTTACCATGATAGGTATGCACATAAAAAAAGTGGCTGTTCCCGTTCGTCTTAACAATAACAAAATCGGAAACGCCACAGTTCTTGCCGCAAGAAGCCGTCCTAAGTTTATTGGCGGTGTAAGGGCTATATATAACGAAGACTTACTTTAAAAGATAGTCTCAAAACTAAAACTTTCACTGTTTTTTAAATGATTTAGCCGGGCTTTTAGTTCGGCTATTTGTGTATTTACTTCGTCTTTTTGACCGTTTTCTTCGTACTTTAAAAGTCGGTTTATGGTTATATCAATATCGTTTACAGTTTGGTGATTAGTAAAAAACATCAGCATCGGCTGTGCTTTATCCCAGTCTTTTTTTAGGGTATAAAGCGGTTCGATGCTTTCTTTGTTTTGATAGTATCTGTCCAAATCGCTGAATAACAGGTTATGACATCTGCCTACTATTAATGAACCACATACGGCAAGAACGGTAACTACCAAAAGAAGAATTATGGCCGCTGCAAGTCTTTTCATCTTTTTTTCTCCTTCATTATTACGTTCATTTTACCGTCACCGTCTAAGGTTAAAAGAAAAACGTCGTCGATTGTTGCCGGACTTATTCTTCGTTTTATTTCGGTTTCATTGCTGCCTAAAGAATTAAGCGCGTCGGAGATTATTTTGCCGTCGCTGATTACAGGTAAGGGGAAGGTAGATTTTTTGATTCCTTTATCTTTAACGTCTTGCTTTTCTGCAGGCAGATATTGGCTTTTTTGCAAAACGCTTAGTGAACCGTTTACTTCAAGCACGGCGTAAGCAACGTTTTCTATTTGAAAAACACCCTGACCGCGAAGAAGTTCAATAAGGTCTATAATTGTCAATCTGACCTTTTTCATTGCTTTTTGGTCTATAACGCCGTTTTTGATAACTATGGCGGAATTTCCACTCATAAGTTTTCTGAATTTTATGGATTTCATTGTTATAACCGAAATGAAAATTTCTATTATAACCAACATAAAAATCGCCACAATTCCGTTTAGAACAGGCTGTGAATTGTCCTGAAGCGGTATGGCGGCGATTTCTGAAATTAAAAGTGTTACGGCAAGTTCGTTAGGCTGCATATCACCTATTTGACGTTTGCCCATAAGACGTATTCCGAGCGTTACAAAAAAATAAACAACTACGGTACGAATAATAGTAATAATCATTCAATCACCGTAGTTATTATGTGCGTTAGTTTTCGTTATTATTCATTTTGTAGGAAAGAACCATGAGTTTGTCGCCAAAGTGAACGTTTTCTACCGAAATGTCCGGATAAGCAAGTCCTAAATCGTAATGGCTAAAGTTCAAAAAGCCCTTTATTCCGAGTTTTACGAGTTTATATGAAATAGCCTCTGCCGATTCTTTAGGAATACATAAAACTGCTGCAGTAGGATGGTTTTCTTTGCAGAATTCGTCAAGTGTTTCCATACTGCGAACGGGTAGATTGTGAACAACCTGTCCGATGATAGATTCCTTTTGGTCAAAAAGACCTATAAGTTCATAACCTTTGTTATCAAAACGAATATGGGTAGCAATCGCTCTTCCTAAATTACCGATACCTATAATTATAAGTTTTTGCGGTTTGTCCAGTCCTAAAATTTTTGCAATTTCGCCCGATAACAAACTTACGTTATAACCGTAACCTTGCTGACCGAAACCGCCGAAACAGTTAAGGTCCTGACGAATTTGACTTGCAGTAAGTCCCATTTTTTTGGAAAGTTCAGAAGAGGAAATACGAGTGATGCCCGATGCTTTTAAATCTTCTAAAAATCTATAATATCTTGGAAGACGTCTAATTACCGAAGGGGAAATTGAACGGTATGCCATATTGATACCTCCATTAAACAAATTACTCTTTATTATGTAACATTTTTTTCGTTTTGTCAACATAATTGACAAAATCTTTTTGCAATAGTATAATGTAAAAAAATTAAATAGGAAGTGCTTTTATGAAAAAAATATTACTTATTATTACAGTATTGGTTTTATGTTTTACTTTATGTTCTTGCGCTTATTCTATCGACGGAATAAAATCAAATCTTGAAAAGCGCGATTATGAAATAATAGAGTTTACCGAAGAAGAATTAATCGAAAAAAATAACGAACTAAATTACGTTTACGGTGGAAACGGTAGTATTGTAAAAGGTTTTTACGGAGTGAATGAAGCCGAATACGCATCGGTTACAGTTATTGAATTTCAAGATAAAAGCGACCTTACTATTATGTATAAACTTGTTAAGGAATCTCTTGAAAAAGGACAAAGTGTTGACCTTTCGGGATATATACTTGTTTTTGGTAACGAAAAAAGTGTAAATGCTGCCCTTAATAAGTGAGTTTTTACTTGATAATATCAACACGGTGTGATATATTAATTAATGTTCAGGATCTTTTGAGGAGGATTAAAATGCTTGATATAAAATTTATAAGAGAAAACCCCGAACTTGTTAAAGAAAATATAAAAAAGAAATTTAAGGAACATAAACTTCCTCTTGTTGACGAGGTTTTAAGACTTGATGAGGAAAAACGCGCTACCAATAGCCGCGCTAACGAACTCAGAGCCCTTCGTAATAAGGTAAGTAAAGAAATCGGCGCCTTAATGGGTCAGGGCAAACGTGAAGAGGCTGAAGAAAAGAAGGCTATCGTTACCGCTCAGGCAAAGGAACTGGCCGAACTCGAGGCAAAGGAAAACGAACTTGCCGCCGCTTTAAAAGAAAATATGATGAAAATCCCCAACATTATCGACGATAGTGTTCCGATTGGTAAAGACGACAGCGAAAACGTTGAGGTTAAGCAGTACGGTGAAAAGACCGAGGTTGATTTTGAAATTCCTTATCACACCGATATTATGGCGCTGTTTGACGGTATTGATAAAGAGGCTGCAGGTAAAGTTGCAGGCGAAGGTTTTTATTACCTTATGGGCGATATTGCCCGTCTTCACAGCGCAGTTACTGCCTATGCAAGGGACTTTATGATTGATAAAGGATTTACCTACTGTATTCCTCCTTTTATGATTCGTTCAAGCGTTGTAACGGGCGTTATGAGTTTTGAAGAAATGGACGCTATGATGTATAAAATAGAGGGCGAAGACCTTTATCTTATCGGTACAAGCGAACATTCTATGATAGGTAAATTTATTGATACCATTACCGATGAAGCAAAACTTCCTTTAACACTTACAAGTTATTCTCCCTGTTTCAGAAAAGAAAAGGGCGCTCACGGTATAGAAGAACGCGGTATATATAGAATTCACCAGTTTGAAAAGCAGGAAATGATAGTTATTTGTAAGCCTGAAGAAAGTATGGATTGGTTTAATAAAATGTGGAGTTATTCCGTTGAACTTTTCAGAAGCCTTGATATTCCCGTTCGTACACTTGAATGTTGCTCAGGCGACCTTGCCGACCTTAAGGTTAAGTCCTATGATGTTGAAGCCTGGTCACCCAAGCAGAAGAAATATTTCGAGGTTTGCTCCTGCTCTAACCTTGGCGATGCTCAGGCAAGAAGACTTGGTATTAAAGTTAAGGGCGAAGACGGAAGTAAGTATCTTGCTCACACCCTTAATAATACCGTTGTTGCTCCTCCCAGAATGCTTATTGCATTCCTTGAAAATAACCTCTGCTTCGACGGAGAAATGTATTCCGTTAAAATTCCCGAGGCTTTAAGACCTTATATGGGCGGAAAAGAATTGATCACCTATTAAAAATTTTAAAGGCACACTCCGAAAGGTGAACTGCCCCAATTTGTGCAGACAGCATAAAAAGGCACACTATGGTAGTGCGTATTGAATTTTAAGCGACATACTGACTTCGTTTTTCAAGCGGAGTCAGTTTTGTTTTTATCTGTATTCTTTCATGATTGTAGAAATGA
>JAZRNY010000004.1:0-103969 GCA_045648445.1 Acutalibacteraceae bacterium | reverse complement strand
TTCCTAAGACCGTTGGCCTCCGACTTAATTCCTTCCAGATTTCGCCGTCTATTGTGTAAGAATCCTCGCCGATGATGCTGAAACCTACCGCTTTGTAACACTCTACCGCCGATTTGTTGTCGCAGAAAACGCCGAGCGAGATTCGCTTTGCGCCGAGTTCGTTACGCGCGTAGTCTATGGCAAGCCTGAGCATCTTGCTGCCGTAGCCCTTGCCGCGTTTTGAGTCGTCGATGATGACGAATCCGAGGCGGATAAGCGAATTATCGTCGGTAGGATAGCGCATCATGATGAAGCCCACAACCTCGTTGTCTGCCATCGCCACCAGCGGAATCTTTCTGTCGTCGAACTGCGCCGTCAGTTCGCTCGGCTCTGCCGGAAAATCGCCGAAGCGGTCGGCACTCCAAAGTCTGAACGCGCGTTTGTCCTTGTTCCAACTCATAATCTTTGCCGCATCAGAAGGCATGAAAGGGCGCAGGCACATCTCGGCTGATGGCACAACGGTAAAGCCAATCATCTTTGTTATGCCGTCGGAATTGTTCCAAACCGAGTGCGGAATCTTGCCCTCGACAAGAAAAGCCTCGTCTTTGCCCACGATTATTTCTTTGTCGCCGAGAAGGATTTTCGCCTCGCCCTCGGTAACGATAAAGAGATGGTTGTGGCTGTGTGTGTGAGGCTCGGCAGGACCGCCGCCGTCGAGGTCGATATAGGCAATCGCTCCGTCTGCTATGCGTCCCATCTCGCCAAAAAGCCTTTTAGCCCTGAAGTTTATGTGGTTGGGCGGTGTTATAAACGCTGGAAAGCGCTTCGACAAGCCACTTATTGCAATGGGTAATGACAAATTTTCTTTGAAAATTTGTTATAAAATCAAAGATTTTATGTCGAAACTGTAAGTTTCGACTTTCATTAACCATTATATTTAAAAGAGTATTAAAAGTAAATTGAAAAATCGCAACTACTTGACGAAATCAATACAATATGTTATAAATAAATTGTGAGGTGATTATATGAATAATGAATGGGGAAAAGCCATAATTACCGATATAAAACTTGCGGTTCATGTTATAAAAGGCGATAAGGTTCACAAGAACAGAGCAAGTCATGGTTTAGTTTTGAATGACGAAAACAGTATAAAAAACATATATTTTTCTGACGGAACAGTTATAAAAACCGATGTTTTGGAACTTCATTATTTACCCAAAGGTTCTGATTATACCATAGAAACTGTTGCAAATGGCACCTGTTGGGCAATAAACTTTGAACTCCTAAATGAAATAAAATCCGAACCTTTTTCAATGAACTTTAGGAACAGTGAACCTGTAATAACTCTTTTTAAAGAGGCAAATCAAATTTTTTGGCAAA
This sequence comes from Acutalibacteraceae bacterium, assembly GCA_045648445.1. Taxonomy (GTDB): domain Bacteria; phylum Bacillota; class Clostridia; order Oscillospirales; family Acutalibacteraceae; genus SIG607. Next base: position 102,610 of record JAZRNY010000004.1, on the reverse strand, counting down.
ATAAACCTTATAAAGATGTTGCGATAAGAAAAATTTTGTATGATATTATTTTGCTTACCCTTAAAGAAAAGGCTAAAAATTATATGCCCAGCCAAAAGGAACTTCTTATAAAACCGGGTGTAAATTTAATAGATACTGATTTTACCAATAATGATTTATCGGTTAAAAAACTGGCCCAACTATCAAATATCAGCGAAGCGTATTTTAGAAGAATTTTTACCGAAATATATTCTATGTCTCCAAAAGAATATATTATAAATAAACGAATGGAATATGCTAAAACTTTGCTTTCGAGTGGTCAGGTAGAGGTTCAAGAGGCAGCCGTTATGTGCGGATACTTTGAACCTTGTCATTTTTCGCGTGAATTTTCAAAATATTTTGGTGTTTCTCCAAAAGAATATGCCAAAAAAAACAGCGGTTCGCTTTGAACCGCTGTTTTAATATACTCAATTATTTGATTTTGTTTGCTGTGGTGTCTTTTTGAATAACGTCGTGTGCGCCGCCTTCAATAATACTTGTAGCAGAAACAAGAGTAAGTTTTGCTTTCTGCTGAAGTTCGGGAATGTTAAGAGCACCACAGTTGCACATTGTGGATTTAACCTTCATAAGTGAAAGATTTACGTTGTCTTTAAGGGTACCTGCATAAGGAACGTAAGAGTCAACGCCTTCTTCGAAGGAAAGTTTCTTATCTCCGCCAAGGTCGTAACGCATCCAGTTTCTTGCTCTGTTACTGCCTTCGCCCCAATATTCTTTGAAGTAGTTACCACCGATATTCACCTTGTTTGTGGGACTTTCGTCAAAACGAGCAAAGTATCTGCCGAGCATAAGGAAGTCGGCTCCCATAGCCAAAGCCAAGGTCATGTGATGGTCGTGTACGATACCACCGTCGGAACAAACGGGAATATATACACCTGTCTTTTCGTAATATTCATCTCTTGCTTTACATACGTCAATAAGTGCAGTAGCCTGTCCGCGACCGATACCTTTTGTTTCACGGGTGATACAAATGGAACCGCCACCGATACCAACCTTAATAAAGTCAGCGCCACATTCAGCAAGGAAAAGGAAACCTTCTTTATCAACAACGTTACCGGCGCCGATTTTAACGGTATCACCGTATTTTTCTCTAACAAAAGCGATAGTACGTTTTTGCCATTCGCTAAAGCCTTCGGAAGAGTCGATACAAAGTACGTCAACACCTGCATTGATAAGAGCAGGGATTCTTTCTTCGTAGTCACGAGTATTGATACCTGCGCCTACAACGTAACGCTTTTCAGCGTCTAGAAGTTCGTTAACGTTTTCTTTATGGGAATCGTAGTCTTTACGGAATACCATATATTTAAGGTGACCATCTTTAGTAATAATAGGAAGGGAATTTAATTTGTTGTCCCAAATAATATCATTAGCCTGTTTTAAAGTGGTGTTTTCTTCACCGCAAATAAGTTTATCAAAGGGAGTCATAAACTCGCTTACTTTTGTGGCTTTATCCATACGGCTTACTCTATAGTCTCTGCCGGTAACGATACCAAGTAATTTTCCGCAACAGGTGCCGTCATCGGTAACTGCAACGGTAGAGTGACCGGTAGACTCTTTAAGAGCGATTATATCTGCAAGTGTAGCATCGGGAGTAATGTTAGAATCGCTTACTACAAAACCTGCTTTATAGTTCTTTGCACGTGCAACCATAGCAGCTTCGTCTTCAATAGACTGAGAACCAAAGATAAAGGAAACACCGCCTTCTTTTGCAAGGGCAACTGCAAGACGTTCGCCTGAAACAGACTGCATAATTGCACTGGTAAGGGGAATGTTCATTGTAATAGCAGGTTCTTCACCCTTTTTGAACTTAACAAGGGGAGTTTTTAAACTAACGTTTGCAGGAATACAGTGCTCGGAAGAATAACCGGGTACTAAAAGGTATTCGTTAAAGGTATGAGATACTTCTTCAAAATAAAAAGCCATAATTTCCTTCCTCTCTGATTTTTAAAAATATATTTATAATATTATAAACAAAGGGCGGTTTTTTGTCAACCGCCCTTTAAATAATTTTCGTTTTGTACTGTTAAATTGAAATAAAAGTAATAAATTTTGTGTAATATTATGAATTTGGAAGGTATGCGCCTAATGCTTTAAGCCTTTTTTGCAGTTCTTTAACGTCTATTTTTCTTGTGTCAAGGGTATCTGTGGCAAGGGCGGCGGCACCGCCTCCTGCAACGAAAACGTCGCACTCGTACTTGATTGCTAAATTTTTAGAGTAATTCATACCATCACCTCACTTTTATATAATAACATAACTTTCCTTAATCGCAAGATATTTTTGTTGATAATAGAATAATATTATGATAAAATTGAATTAAAGTAGCAGGGGTGATTTTTATGAATATTAAAACTAAGTTTGTGTCGCTTGAAAAGGCAATGCAAACTGAAAAACCGAATAAAGCAAACCCTAAAAAACCGAATATATTTTTTCGCACTTTAATAAGAATTTTATCTATTCCCGATATGATTTCTACAGGTTTTACTCTAACAAAAGATAAAGACATTAAACTTGGCAGTCAACCGTATTTTATTTTAATGAACCATTCAAGTTTTATTGATTTAAAAATCGCTTATAAAATTTTTTATCCGCGCCCTTTTAATATTGTGGCAACAACAGATGCTTTTGTTGGTAAAGATTGGTTGATGAGGAATATCGGTTGTATTCCTACACAAAAATTTGTGACCGACGTGTCGCTTGTAAAGGATATTATAACTGCAATTAAGAAAAACAAAACGAGTGTGCTTATGTATCCTGAGGCAGGATATTCTCTTGATGGCAGAGCAACAGCGCTTCCTCGCGGTTTGGGAAAACTGTTCAAAAAACTTGACGTTCCGGTTCTTAGCGTTATAACCGACGGTGCTTTTTTACGTGACCCTTTGTATAACGGATTGCAACTCAGAAAGGTAAAGGTTTCGGCGCATTTAAAATGCTTGTTGACTCTAGAACAGGTAAGAAGCAAAACCGTTGAGGAAATAGACGCTATACTTGATAAAGAGTATTCTTTTGATAATTTTAAAAAGCAGTATGAAAATAAAATAGAGGTTACCGAAAAGTTCCGCGCCGACGGTTTGCATAGGATTTTATATAAATGCCCCAACTGTTCTAAAGAAGGAAAAATGTTGGGAAAAGGTGAATACATTACTTGTGAAAATTGCGGAAAATCCTATTTTTTAAATACTTTTGGCAGACTAAAGGCAATAAACGGCGAAACCGAATTTGAGCATATTCCCGATTGGTACGACTGGCAAAGGAACAAAGCAAATGAAGAAATAACAAACGGGGAATATATCTGCGAAATGAAGGTTGATATAGGCATAATCAGAGATTATAAAGCCTTGTATATGGTATCGAGCGGTAAACTTGTTCAAAACGGCGAAGGGCTTATTTTGTATGATGATGATGGTAAAGTGATTTACAAACAGTCGCATACCGCTTCATATAGTTTAAATGTCGATTATTTTTGGTACCAAATAGGTGACGTTATTGGTATCGGTGATAAAGAAGCGCTGTACTATTGTTTTATTAGGGATAATTCTTCGGTTGCAAAGGCGCGTCTTATTGCAGAGGAATTTTATAAATTAAGGAGAACTAAATTAGTATGAAAAAAACGGTAGTTTTTTCACTTTGCATTGTTTTATTATTATCGTTTTTTACCTTTAGCGCTAATGCTGAAAACGAAAAAGGCTACGAATACTCTGTAATAGGTAATCAGGCGCTTATTGCGGGAGTTGACGAAACAATAAAAGGTGACGTTACAATTCCCGATACTTTGGGCGGTTATCCGGTTGTATCTATTCTTGATTACGCTTTCAGAGAAAGTTTAGTTAAAAGCGTAAAACTGCCTGATAGTGTGACCTTTATTGGTGAAGGCGCGTTTATTAATTGTGAAAAACTTGAAAAAATCAATATACCTTTAGGTGTTAAGGAGATTAAAAAAGATACTTTTTCTCAGTGCTTTTCACTAAAGGAAATCAAACTTTCAGGCACAGTTACTTTAATAGGTGGTAATGCTTTTTTTAATTGCAGTGCGCTTGAAAAAATCAACATCAGCGGAGTAAATGATATTGAATTCAGTGCATTCAGAAATTGTAAAAAACTCAGTAGTATTACCGTTTCCGAATCTCTTGAAACTATAGGTGAAAGTGCGTTTTTCGGATGCGCTTCTTTAAAAGAAATTGTTATTCCGTCGTCGGTAACTTATATAGGTCTTGATGTATTTTCGGGATGTAACTCGTTGGAAAGTATAAATGTTGACAGTAACAGTAAATATTTTTCATCGGTTGACGGCGTACTTTATAATGAAGCGGTAACCGAACTTTATTGGTATCCCACGGGAAAAACTTCTTCATCATTCGTTATGCCTAAAACGGTTGAAAAGGTACATTGGGGTGCTTTTGGTTCTAATAAATCTTTAAAAAGTATAACCGTGAATTTTATAGGAACAGAACGTAATGGAGAGTTTTCAACCGGTTTTGTTTCAATATTCGGCGACAAAATGCCGTCCAATATCGAAACGGTTATTTTAAAGGATATTATTGCTATACCCGGTAACACCTTTTATGATTGTTCTAAAATAAAAAAAATAGTTCTTCCCCGAACGGTTACCGAAATAGGGGAATATGCCTTTGCAGGTTGTTCTTCTCTTACAACAATAAATATTCCGGATAGTGTAAAGTCTATAGGCGACTCAGCGTTTAAAAATTGCACTTCCATTAAAAAAATAACTTTTCCAAAAGGGGTTAAGGAAGGTAAGGATATTTTTGAAGGTGTTGCTAACGTAAAGGTTAGTTATAACTCAGAGGAAAAAGAAACAGACCAAAGTCAGCAACAATCCGATGATGTAACTTCAAATGAAAATATAACTTCCTCTCCTCAAGAAAACGAAGTTATATCCGAGCCTCAAAATACTCAACCCCAAAAAGAACCTAAATTATATAAAGTAATTACTATAATTCTTTTAAGCATTACGGCTTTAGCAACAATAGCGCGAACCATAATATTAATATTAAAGAAAAAAAGTTCCGATGCTTAGTCGTTGCACACTAAAGTAAATCCAAATACGAAAACACCCGTAGTTTTTTAACTGTGGGTGTGTGTATGAACTACGTGAATAAAACACTATATATCCCCTTGTACGGAAAGTCGTATGTGAGCAAGAAGGGGATAATTCTTTCTGACAAAAAAGCGGAGCAAATTTGGGAAGCAGAAGGATTTGCACTCAAAGGAAAATCCAAGTCGAAATGGCTTGCATATTATATGGGCACTCGTTCTGCCGTGTTCGATGACTGGTTAGCACAACAAATGGCGGGTGCGCCGAATGCGGTGGTCATTCATATCGGTTGCGGAATGGACAGCCGTTGTATAAGAGTCGGAATGGAAAACCATAAGTGGTACGATGTAGATTTTTCGGAAGTTATTGAAGAAAGAAAACAATACTATGCCGAATCCGATAACTACAAAATGATTGCAGGTGACGCAAGAGATTGCGATTGGCTGACAACTATCAAGGAAAAGGAAAACGCCATTGTTGTTATGGAAGGCGTGAGTATGTACTTGACTGTCAATGAAATGCGAAATTTAGCAGATAATCTTTGCACTCATTTTGAAAGCCTTGTGCTTTTGGTGGATGCTTATTCTTCTTTTGCCGCTAAAATGTCAAAACGAAGAAACCCTATAAATGATGTGGGTGTAACCGAGGTTTATGGTATAGACAACCCACAAGCCTATCAAAGCAAGGAACTTGCTTTTGTAAAAGAACACACAATGATACCTCAAAAATACATAGACGAGTTAAACGGATTCGAGAGGTTCGTTTTTGCTAAACTATATGCAGGTGGCTTCTCAAAAAAACTGTATCGTTTATTTGAATATATAAAGAATTGATTGTTAAATTTAAGTTAATAGAACAAGAGTTACTTATAAAATGGTTTTAGGTTCTCATAACAAGTGCATTTGGGCACCTAAACGTTCTGCTAGTCAAGGTATAAGACAAAATTAAAAGGAAGTACGAGAATTCGGAGCGTTCACTTAGGCATTTCATCCCTAAGTGAACGCTCCGTTCGTGCTTCCTTTTTTACTGTCTAAAAAATGTTTTAATAGTCGGAATTTTTTATATATTGGTTTAAGTAGTTTAATACCTTTTTCTTATCAGCACTCCAAAGAGGCGCTATTAATTTATTTTTAGCGCCGTCACCTGTAATTCTATGAACAGTTGCTGATAAGGGGAGGAGTTTAAGGCACTCTTTTAATATTTTGGCGTATTCTTCAAGGGTTAATACCTTAACTTTGCCGTCATTATATTCTTTTTCAAGGTCGGTGCCTTTTAATACGTGTAAAAGATGAAATTTAAAACCGTCACTGCCTGCCTTTACAGTCTGACGTACAGTTTCTAAAATATCTTGTTGTGTTTCGTTCGGCAAACCTATAATTATATGGGTTACAACCTCTATTCCTGCCTCTTTAAGTCTTTTTACCGCATCAAAATAAACTTCGCTTTTATATCCTCGACGTATATATTCGGCAGTTTTATTGTGAATACTTTGAAGACCTAATTCTACCGATACCGGTTTTATTTGGTTTATTTCTTTTAAAAGTTCTATTTTTTCGGGTTCTAGGCAGTCGGGGCGCGTACCTATGGCAAGACCTACAATATAGTCGGGTTGAATTGCTGAAAAAAATAGTTCTCGCAGTTTTTCTGTATGTGCGTAAGTATTTGTAAAGGACTGAAAGTAAGCAATATATTTTCCGCTTTTGTTTTTAGCCTTTACTTTTTCTTTGGCGCGTTCTAACTGCAATAAAATATCATTGCAGTTTTTTTCGCTGAACTCATCGCTGCCTGTACAAAAAATGCAACCGTTATTTCCTAATGTGCCATCTCTATTAGGGCAGGTGAAACCGCCGTCAAGAGAAAGTTTATAAACTTTTTCGCCAAAAGTTTCACGATAATGTTGGTTAAGAGTTTTATACATATTATCAGAAGAAGGATTTTAAAAATTCCGCCATACTGCCGTCATATTCGGCAACGGCTAAAAACTCTTTGCCAAGTTGGTTGCCCCAGCTGTAAATTATTACCGTTTTGCCGTTAAAGTCGCAAAGGTCAATATCGCTGTTGTTGCAATCAACGGCATGTTCAAGATAATCTAATTCCTCATCCGAAAAACGTTGGGGATTAATCACTGTTTTGTCGTCATCGTCAGGCCACATAATCGGGTTTTTGACACCCACTTCAAATTCTTTTAAATCGCGACTTCTTACTATATAAGGAACATAACGATTATAAGGCGCACACATTAAGCAAATCATATAATAATATCCGTCAACGTATCTGATAACGGGACAGGCGGTATAGGTGTGTCTTGAATAAGAATATTCCATCATATCAAGCATTGTCCAGTTTATAAGGTCCTTTGATTCGGCAAAAACACAGGTGAAAGGATTACCAACTGCAGGATTTTTACCGCCGATTTCAATAGCCATAATATATCTGCCGTCGCCTTTGCAAACGGAAGTATTGTAAACCTTTATATCTTCAGGGAATGTAAGGCTTTCATGACATTCCCAATTTTCAAGGTCACTTGAAACAAAGGTATCAATAACTCTGCCACCGCCGTTGCCCTGTGGGCCGAAAGCGTACATTTTTCCGTTTTCTTCATAGCAACAGCCAAAGGAGTGACAGGAAGCAAAAGAAGAAACGATTTCCTCGGTTTCCATGTCTATAAAAGCATAATAACCTTCTTTACGGCTAACACCGCCGGCACTTCCGTATTCATTGCTTCTTATCCATTCAAAACGAAGAAGTTTATCCTTCCATATAACAGGAGTTGCTTCGACTGCATTGATTTTAATGGTTCCCAGTTTTTTAAGGGATTTTCTTTGACCTACTCTTGCTGTTTTAAGAGTTTCAACAACGTCTTTAATCGTATAAAATCCTCCTTTTGAAATCCTTTTTCGCTTATATTTTAGCAAGGGCAAAGATGTAAGTCAACGTTTTTTTCTTAAATAAATGCTTAAATACAAAAAAGGTATGTATATAAATACATACCTTTTTGTGTGATTAGATACAAGGGCGTGGGAAATGAATGCGGAGCATTGTATATCATCAATTCCGCAGGAATTGCATATCATCAAAACGCAAGTTTTGTATATCATCATTGCGAAAGGGTATTTGATGCACGCTAAAGCGTAATGATATACAGTCCTAACGGACTGATGAGATACAACGATAGCAACGCTATCGTTGATGATATGCCATTGCTTTCGCAATGGATAAAAAAATCCTCGTTCTTTTGAACGAGAGTTTTTTGTCTTATATACCATAAAAGACGAACCACCCTTTTCTATATTAACATTGATGGTTCAAATCTAGGTGATTATATATTCGAACATTTTTTTGTTATACGCTACAATATTTCTGCGCTTGCCTACGCTTATTAAATAGAAATCATCATTTAAATTAGTACAGTGAAAAATGTTTTTATCCGGCATTTCAAACATATTTGACCATTTATAATTATTTATGTCAGGAATGCGGTATTTACTTCCTCGGGAAAACACCAATGTATACGGACGAGGTATGATAAAAGAACGGGGATGACTCCGGCGTTTCTGTAATTTATTTGTCACAAAATCGGACGAAATTGTAAAATTTTTAATTGTAAATAATGGTACAACAGTACGGACAAGAGCATAAATATAAATTAGAGTAAAAAAAGCACAAAACATTATACAGAAAAGCAGCATAAAACCTTTGGCGGGCGAATGGGGACCAAATAAAAATAGTAGATATACAAATATCAAAAGAGGTAATAAGCAGAGCAACGTTTTTATTTCTTTAATCAATATAAATTTTAAATCACTTATAATGTTTTCTCTTGTCAAAATTTCTTTTTTCATGCAATCACCACCTTGGTTGTATTATAACATAAAAGTGGTGAAAAATCAATGCGAAGCATTGTATATCATCAATTCCGCAAGGAATTGCATATCATCAACTTCGTAAGAAGTTGTATATCATCAAGCCGACGGTTTTTTATGCACACCTAAAGGTGTGATGAGATACAAATGCGACTTGTCGCATTTGATGATATACACGCTATTGCGTGATGATATACCAAGCCTGTCGGCTTGGATAAAAAAATCCTCGTTCCGTAGAACGAGGATTTTTTGTCTTTTCCCCCATAAAAGACGAACGCACCACTTTCGAATTTTAGTCGTTAGTTCAACTCTGGGTGATCAGTTGTGAATAATCTTTATCAAATATTATTATCTTGATAAGTATTTAATATTTGTTTCTATCTGCTGTATAACCTTAATAAACACCTCATCGCTCTGTCCTGATGGATCAGGTAGCCCCCAATTGTCATCAAAGGCTCTACCGATGAAAGGACATCCAACATCACATCCCATAGAGATTGCAATATCCGGGGATGGGATTTTATCAAAGGTCTTACTGTACTGTGTCTGCTCCATATCAATGCCGTAGAGCTGTTTCATCAACCGTACTGCATCCTGGTTGATCTTCGGTTTCGTTTCCGTGCCTGCCGAGTAAAAGTCAAATTCATCTCCACGCAGATGCTTTCCAAGTGATTCGGCAATTTGACTACGGCAAGAGTTATGCACACAAATAAATGCTACTTTTTTCATTTCAGCAACTTTTCAACCTCTGCCACTTTCAATACTTTGCCCATAGATACAACCTTTTCGTTTACCACGATTGCCGGCATACTCATTACGCCGTATTCCATAACCTTCTGCATATCGGTGATATATTCCACCTCGATATCAAGTCCGAGATTTTTAACGGCTGTCTTTACATTTTCATACTGCTCGTGGCAAGATTTACAACCTGCACCCAAAACTTTGATGCAGCAAATACCTTCAACAGTTTTATCGCAACATTCGTTTGTAATGTTGTTTTCCTGTGTTGGTGCACTGCAAGAGCAACAACAAGGATTCTTTTCTTCTTTCTTCTTAAAATTAAACAATGCCATAATATAACCTCCAAATTAAATAATAAGCGGTTGAATTAAATTAAAGAAGTATCCTACAAGGATAATTCCAACTGTGCAGATCACAACGAAAATACCGAGCAATTTCGGCTTTACAGCCTTGCGAAGCATAATCATTGATGGTAGGGATAAAGTTGTAACACCCATCATAAAGGACAGCACAACGCCGTGCAACGCACCCTTTGCAAGCAGTGCTTCTGCAATCGGGATCGTACCGAAAATGTCGGCATACATTGGAACACCGGCAACGGTAGCAAGGATAACGCCGAAGGGATTATTACCACCAAGCACCTTAACGATGAAATCTTCAGGTATCCAATTATGAATGATCGCGCCGATACCAACACCAACAAGCACATACGGAAACACCTTTTTAGCGGTGGACACAACTTGCTCCCAAGCATATTTCAGGCGGTCTTTGAAATGAAGTTCTTCCTGCGGAACATCGAGTGAGCGACCGTTGCGGATGTATTCTTCCACTTGATTTTCAAGGTGTAACTTCTCAATGAGTGTACCGCCGACAACGGCAATGATAAGTCCGACAACAACATACACAATAGCTACTTTCCAACCGAAAATGCTCATCAGCAGAACAAGGCTACCAAGATCCACCATCGGAGAAGAAATAAGGAATGAGAACGTTACACCAAGAGGAAGTCCTGCACTTGTAAAGCCAATAAACAACGGAATAGATGAGCAAGAGCAGAATGGCGTTACTGTACCGAGCAGCGCAGCTACAATGTTTGCTCCAACACCGTGAAATCTGCCGAGTATCTTTTTTGTTCTCTCCGGCGGAAAGAAACTTTGTATATACGAGATAATCAAAATCAGTACGCCGAGCAGCACCATGATCTTTATCATATCATAGATAAAGAACTGTACACTGGCACCGATGCGACTATCAATAGAAAGACCAATCGCATTTAACAGTGTTCCAAGTAATCGGTTTAGCCAATGCATACCAAGAATTTCATTCTGAATAAAATCCCAAATTACTGACATCCGCACTCACCGCCCTTTACACATTCAAGGGATGCGATAAAGATTTTGAATTCCTTTAAGGTTTCACAGCAAAGCGAGTAATAGGTCCACTTACCTTGTTTTATCCCTTTCACCAAACAGCTTTCCTCTAATATCTTCATGTGATGGGAAAGAGTCGGTTGGGTGATGTTAAACGCTTCAAGGAGTTTGCACCCGCATTTCTCTCCATCTGATAACATTTCAACGATTTTCAAACGATTCGAATCGGATAAAGCTTTGCAAATCAAAGCCACATCAATTTCACACATAAAAGCACCTCACATAGATAATTGTCTATGTTTATATTATATGCGATACATAGATGTTTGTCAATGTATTTTCAAAACCAATCATTTTTTGTTAAAATATTTATTCAGTAACAAAATATAGATGGTTAATGAAAATCATCCGATGTTTTTGTAAATATATTGGGAGGTTATAAAGTGAGAAAGAATTATTCAAAACAACAACAAACTGAAATAGTAAAATTATATTCAGCAGGAAACACGGTAACTAAATTATCGAACCAATATGGTATAGCGCGTAGCACTATTTATTCTTGGCTAAAGAATAGCAAAAACGATAAATTGCTAAACCGAAAAATCAATATGCGTGATATAATTGATTTAAAACAAAAATGCGAACAGCAAGAAAAGATGATTGAAATATTACAAAACGCTCCTTGCACGGTATCTTCCCCTTTACGAGAACGCTATGCATATATTCAATCCATATCAGACAAATACAGCATTACTCTACTTTGCAAAACAATGAACGTGGCTAAAGGTAGTTATTACAACCATGTTCTTCGCAACAAAAATGAAAATACTTTGTTTGCACAAAAGAAAGCTGAACTTACACCAATAATCGAAAAGATTTTCCATGATAACAATCAAATCTTTGGTGCCGGAAAAATACACGCTATATTAAAAGACCGTGGATATAAAGTTGCAGCAAAAACTGTAGCTGATATAATGCACGAAAACAGTTGGTTTGCTGTCGGGACAAGCGCCAAAAAGATTTACTCAATGACTCAAGAAAGAAAACAAAACATCCTTAATCAACAATTCACAGTTAGCCGCCCAAATGAAGTTTGGGTGAGCGATATTACATACTTTCGATATAATGATTTTTCATACTATATTTGTGTGATACTTGACTTATATGCGAGAAGGGTTGTTGCACACAAAATTTCATTAAAGAATAGCACACAGCTTACAAAGTCAACCTTCAAGCTTGCTTATGAGTACCGCCAACCGACCGAATTATTATTCCACAGTGATAGAGGAACTAACTACACCTCAAATACTTTTCGCGATTATCTAAGGGCTCTTGGCGTAAAACAATCCTTTTCAAATACAGCCACTCCATACAACAATTCTGTTATGGAGTCATTCTTCAAATCAATGAAAACCGAAAGATTATACCGCACGGATTATCGTTCTGAAAGAGAGCTTCGAGAATCAGTTAGAGAGTATATAAACTACTACAATAACGACAGACCGCACTCTGTCCTCCGTTATCAAACACCTGAGTACTTTGAATCCAAATATTACCGTAGTATAGGCGTTTATAAGGAGAGTGAATCGAACACCGATGGTTCGAATTTGGAAAAATAAAATTATTGCCGACGTAATTTGACCTGTTTTATAAAAAGTGTTCGATAAAAGAAAAAACAAAAAAGTGACCGTAAAGTCGCTTAAATAAAGGGTTTTATAAAGAAAAATCACCCTTCAATCGAACACTTATGGTTCAGATTTGAGGGGTGATTCAGATGGAGGCACCACCCGGATTTGAACCGGGGCATAAAGGTTTTGCAGACCTCTGCCTTACCGCTTGGCTATGGTGCCGTGTCAACGCTGACAATTATATCATAATGGATTTTTTTTGTCAAGATATATTTTAATTCTTTTTGATTAATTTTATTTTATCTTGCTGAATGATTATATATATGTTATAATGCCAATATATATGTATATTATGAGGTTTTTTATGAAAAAAGTACTTGCTGTTTTTATATCATTTATAGTTATTCTTTCTATTTGCGGATGCAAAGGTGAAGATACACCTGTTGTTTTAGATCCTGAGGAAATTATTACGGTTAATCTCGATGTTTCTCTTTACGAAAATCTTTTGGGCGAGAAATTGGTGTTTTCTCTTACCGCTCGACAAAAACAGGATAACTTTTTAACGGTTGATAAATCGGAAGACTCAAATGCTGTTTTTACTATGAAGCGTAAAGATTACGACCAATTCAAAAAAGAACTTCTTTCTTCAAGAAAGGACATTTTTGATATATACAATCAAAAAGCAGAGGAAAACGGTATTATAAAGGTTGAGTATGATTCAGATATAACGAATATAAAGGTATATGTTGACAAAAACGTTTATAATACGGAAATTAAAGAGTATACACAGGAATACTTAAATGCTTATAACTGTATTTCGGGTAGCGGCAGAAATGCAACTATATATCATATGTATAATTTGGGCGAAATTAAAAAGTGCACCGTAACGGTTATTGATGCTGAAAGCAATACCGTTATTGAAACTCGTATTTATCCGGACATATTAAAGGAGAATTAAAAATGATAATTGACAAATTCGGCAATAAACGTTTTAAAGTTGGACTTCATATACATACAACCCTTTCGGACGGAAGGGTTTCTCCTAAAGAATCAGCAAGAATTTATAAAGAAGCGGGTTTTGACGCTATTGCAATAACTGACCACTGGAAATACGGAAATGCAGGTCAAATAGGCGGTCTTAAAATATTATCCGGTTGTGAATATAATATGGGCGCCAGTGATACAAGCGTTGACGTTATGCACATTGTAGGCGTTGGAATGAATTATGCTCCCGATATTAAAAAAGAAGATGAGCGTCAGCATGTTATTGATGAAATTAATAAAGCGGGCGGTATTGCGATTTTAGCGCATCCTGCTTGGTCATTAAATACCCCTGAAGAAGCGTTGTGTCTTAAAGGCTTTTCGGCAGTGGAAATATATAATTCAGTATCTGATGCAAATCAGAGCAGCCGTCCATATTCGGGTTATTTTGTTGACCTTATTGCCAATAAAGGTATGTTTTTAAATATTGCCGCTACCGACGACGTACATTATTATAACGGCAGCGACGAAACTAAATCGTACATAATGGTAAAGGCAGAAGATATCGACGGTGTTTTTGATGCAATTAAAAATGGTGATTACTACGCTACACAGGGTCCTGAAGTTCACGTAAGACGTGAAGGAGATAAGATGATTGCTGACTGTAGCGAATGTGTAAAAATTGACTTTTTATCAAATGCTGCTTGGGGTCCCGACAGAATTACACGAGGAAAAGACCTCACCCACGCTGAGTATCAGATTAAGCCTTTTGATAAATGGGTGCGTGTAGAAGTTTTAGATGAAAACGGAAATTATGGTTGGAGTAATATAATTAAAATTTAAAAAGGTGATATTATGAGAAAAATTCTTGCTTTGATTTTGGCGCTGTTAGTATGCATTTCTTTTTCGGGATGTCTTTATAAACGTTATTTGCCTAACAAAAATGATGACAATATGACCGGAAATGTAGTAAGTGATTTTAATAATTCAAGTGGCTTGGATAACGTAGAAAAATTTGACTATTCTTCCGTAAACGTTAAATTGGAAGTTTCTTTTGATGAAAACACATATAAAGAAACAGCAACTATTTTTGCTCAGGATAAAGAGGGAAATACTCTTTGGAACAGGGAAACAAACGCATATGACGTTGCGCAACTTGATTCTTTTTCAATAATCGGTAAAAAGGATGACAAATACTATTATACCGAGGGCGGAACGGTTGTTGCTCTTTATATTGAAACAGGAGTAGTAGCATGGAAAAACAGTGATTTCGGCGGTTATTCGACACGCTATGTTTTTGGTGAAAATTCCATGTATCTTTGCGGATTTTTCGGTCCCGATTTTTACGAAATTTCTTATGACGGTTCAACCGTAAAAAGAATTGACACAATTAATGAAAATTATTGGAATACAAAAGATATAAAAGATGCAGGAGATAAAATTTCCGTAACATTTGATTCAAGTGAAGACGGCAACGGCGGAACCTTTTACGTTGATAAAAAATCATATAAAATAACAAAATAACTAAAAACCGAGAGTTCTACTCTCGGTTTTTTATTAATATTCGGGCTTTTTTAAAAACTGATTGAAATGGATTGGTAAGTTTGATATAATATGTTAGAAATGAGTGAAATTTATGCATAATGAACTGACTAAAGAAGATATAAAGAAAATGGAAGAGGAACTGGAATACCGTATGGGTGTTTTACGTCCCGAAATTCTTGAAGAGGTAAAATTTGCCCGAAGCCACGGCGATTTAAGTGAAAATTTTGAATATAAAGCCGCAAAGCAGAGAAGAGGCAAAAACGAAAGTCGCATAAGATACCTTAAAAATATGATTAAAACTGCTATTATTATCGAGGATAATTCGGCTCCCGATGAAGCAGGTATATTTGATAAAATCACCTATTATATTGAAGAAGATGACGAAGAAGAAACTGTTATGCTTGTAACTACGGTGCGACACGATGCGCTTAGTAACATCGTCAGTATCGAGTCTCCTATAGGAAAGGCTTTACTCGGCAAAAAAATAGGGGATAAGGTGACTGTTAGTCTTGATAACGGATTTTCTTATGAAGTTATTATCAAAAATATCGAGAAAGGCGTTGATGACGGCTCTCTTAATATACGAGCGTATTAATTATGAAAAAACTATTTAAAATTATTTTTAAACTTATTGCTACGGTTATAGTAATCGGTGTTATTGTTGCATTTTTGTTTGGCGGTTATCTTGGCGTAGTAGGTTACAAAGAATATAAAAACGCTATAAACGAATGTCCTATTGAAGTAAAAATTTCAGAACTTACTTCTATGGAAAATTACGTTAAAAAAAGCGAAATACCTAAAATATACGTTGATGCGGTAATTGCCGTCGAAGACCATAATTTTTATGACCACGGCGCAATAAGCGTTGTTTCAACCGCTCGCGCCATATTCATAAATTTAAAAAACCGCGAATATACCGAAGGCGGTAGTACCATAACTCAGCAGGTTGCTAAAAATCTTTACTTTACACAAGAAAAGAAACTTAAAAGAAAAGTTGCTGAAATGTTTATGGCAATTGAACTTGAAAAACGTTACGAAAAGGACGAAATTTTCGAGTTTTATATAAATAATATTTATTACGGAAGCGGATATTACAATATTTACGACGCTTCGATGGGTTACTATAACGTAACTCCCGATAAATTAAGCGATTATCAGGCAACTCAACTCGCAGGAGTACCTAACGCGCCGTCTATTTATTCTCCCGATAATAATACGCCGCTGACTGCACAACGTCAGCAAAAGGTACTTGACAGTATGGTAAAATACGGCTATCTCGACAGAGAAACTGCCGATAAAATACTAAGTGAAGGTGAATAATATGAATGATTTTCAGGAAAATATTATACCCTCTAAAAATCAGAATACTTTTGATTATTATGAGTATGATAAGGGCGAGGGAATAAAGGTACTTTACGTCGGAAATTCTATTAGTAAACACGCTCCAAAACCCGAGGTTGGTTGGACCAATGATTGCGGTATGGCGGCAAGCAGTATTGAAAAAGATTACGTTCATCTTGTTCAGGCAAAGGTGAAAGAACTTCATCCCGATGCCGCTTTCAGTATATTGCAGGTTGCAAACTATGAAAGAGAATTTTATAATAGAGAGCCCGAAAACTATTATATGGGCGCAAAGGAATTTAAACCCGACGTTATAATTATGTTCTTTGGCGCTAATGTTAATAAGGAATATGATACTACCGAAAATCCGCCTAAAACCTTTGGAAAAGCCTATGAAGATTTGCGTAATTTTCTGGTTGACGGCAGAGATAATGTATTTGTAATGCATTCGCAAGGCTTTTATATCCGTCCTGTGCTTGATGTTGAAAAGCAAAAGGTAGCAGAAAAGTATAATGATGCTTTTGTAAATCTTGAGGATATGCGCGTTCTTCCCGAAACTCACGGTAAGTTTAATCACCCCGGTGACTACGGTATGCAGGTTATTGCCGATAGATTTTGGGATGCTATAAAAGGTTTTGTTAAAAATTTCAAAAAATAAAAAAATAACAGGGTGAAAAACTCTGTTATTTTTTTATTTCAAAATAATATTTTCTGTTTGCTTTTGGAAAGTCGTTCATAACACCGTGTTCGGGGTCGTAAAACGTTCCCTTAAAATAAAGTGACCAATGCCAACAACGTGGCGTTTCAAGACTTAACAGTGCAATTTCGGGTAGGTCTTCTTTACTATTAGCAGTCTTTTTTTCGGAACTGAATTTAATTCCGTTAAGGGTTAAAACCTGCTTCATTTGGTTAAGTGTCGTTTCGTTACAGGTGCCGCATTCTTCTATAATTTGGGCAACACTTTTTCCCGTTAGCATTGCAAGAACTGCTTGACCGCACTGCAAATCGGTAGGTTCTTTAATATAAATTACTTCTTCTGCCAAACTCATAATTTCATTCTTTTTATAATTTTGGTTTTATCTAAAACTATATAGAATAAAGTGGAAGAAACAATTGCTACTGCGCCTTGCAGACAGTTGTAGGGAATTGATGCAACGGCGCCCAGTCCCATTCCCATACAAAAACATTCATATAAGAAATATCCTGCCACCATAACAATTTCTGCCAAAAAGGCTGAGATTAACTGACGGGGAAGGGAGTATTTTTTGTGAGCAATTAAATAAACGATTAAAGCCATAACGCCTTTTATTATAAATGTAGCAGGTATGTAAACGGCATAGCCTAAAATTAAATCGCAGATAACACTGCCGATTATCGCCGATGCAATACCGTATGGACCTAAAATAAGTCCCGATAAAATTACAAAGCAATCTCCTAAATTAACGTAACCTATCACTATGGGAAAACTTAAATAAGTACATACGAAAGTAAGGGCGGAAAAAAGTGAGGCAAATACAAGTTTTCGGGTGTTAAATTTATTTTTGTTCATTGTTTTTCTTCTCCAATTGTGTATTTATAAAACCTAAAATTTTTGTAAACCAATCGGGTTTTGTTTCTTCATCTGCGCTTAAAACCGAAATTTCGCCATCTTTCATAATTAAATAAGAAACCGGCTTTTTGGTAATACCTGCGCCTGCTGCTCCCGCAACGGCATCGCTGTTTTTTGCGCTAATGCCATCAAAACCGCCACCTGCAAAACCAAAAGAAAGTTTATATACGGGAATTATAGTTGTGCCGTCCATGGTTATTGCATCGCCAAAAATGGAATTGTTTTTTAAGGCTGACTGCGCCTTATCGGCAGTAGCGCCGATAATATCCGAAATGTTATTGCTCATTTTCTTTAACCTCTCTTAAAATTGCTTTAATTACGGGAATGAGTTTAAATCCTGCCTTTAATAGATAAAACACTTTTACTTTTGCTTCTATAAATAAATGGAGTTCGCTGACTTCTTTTTCGTAGTTGCAAATTATTTTCATATCATCCTCTTTAAAGGTGATGAATGTTTCTAAAAAAGCCACTACAGGATATATAACTGAACATACTCCGCCGTATAAAAGTGCGGTTTGAGCAGCATCTTCTCCCGATATTGAAATATTAAGTTTAAAATGCGAAACAATAAGTTTTTTCAGTATATATTTAAGACGGTTGAAAAATCCTATTTCTTCGCCGAAAAGAAAGTTGACAGTACCCTTAAAGCCTAAATGTTTTAAAATCTTTTTGAAAGTACCCTTGCTTTTAACAGATTTACCGAAAAGTTTTATTTCGGTAAAAACATTGTCGGCGTAATCAATTTTTACCGATACTTTAATGTTAAAAAGCAATATTAAAACAATTAAAGCCAAAAGAATACCAAGTATTATAAAAGGTGTTATCATACAGTTTGTCCTTTAATTTAATATACCCATTATAGTACACATACTCAAAACTTTCAAGAAAAAAGTCAACTTTTATATATTATATATAATTAATATTAAAAATTTACGGATATTTTTTATAATATTCAATTACTTATTTTCTTGACAATTTATTTTGCTTATGGTATTATAATTGAAATAAATCTGATTCGGCTTTTGCCGGCAGGCTATAATTTATGTATTTGACATAAAGGGAACACCTTGCCGGTCGGCGAGGCTGTTTTTTTGTGTAATAATGGTTAATGAAAGTCGAAACTTGTAAGTTTCGACATAAAATCTTTGATTTTATGACAAATTTTCAAAGAAAATTTGTCATTACCCATTGCAATGAGTGTCGTGCAAAATTAAATTCCACAATTTAATTTTGCAAAAGCCACTTGAAAAGTGGCTTGTCGAAGCGCTTTCCAGCGTTTCGACAAACAACAATCATTATAAACTATTAGGAGGAAGAACAATGGAAATGCTGCTTAAAAATGCTAACGTTTACTACGGCGGACAATTTTCAGTTCAAGATATTATTATTTCCGACAGCAAAATATCAGCGGTTGGACGTGATTTAGTTTCTCCCTCTGCTATTTGTTTCGATTTAAAAGGGCTTACTGTTTTTCCCGGGTTCGTTGATGTTCACGTTCATCTTCGAGAGCCGGGTTTTTTTTATAAGGAGACCATAAAAAGCGGAACTGTTGCAAGTGCGGCAGGCGGATATACCGACGTGTGTTCAATGCCTAACTTAAATCCTTGTCCCGATACCTTTGCTCATTTAAAGGAGCAACTTGATATAATCGAAAAAGACGCAGTTATTCACGTGCATCCTTTTGGAACTATTACAAAAGGTCAAAAGGGTGAAGAACTTTCCGATATAACGGAAATGAAGGACTACGTTATCGGCTATTCGGACGACGGCAGAGGTGTGCAGAGCGAAAGTATGATGCTTTCTGCTATGGAAACGGTAAAAAAATTAGGAAAAATAATATCTGCTCACTGTGAAGATAACGATTTGCTTTTCGGCGGATATATTCACGACGGCGAATATGCAAGATTAAACGGACATAAAGGAATATGTTCTGAAAGTGAATGGGGTCCCATTAAGCGAGATATAGAACTTGTTAAAAAAACAGGCTGTAAATATCACGTTTGCCATATTTCAACCAAAGAAAGTGTTGAAATCATAAGAAAAGCCAAGGCTGACGGGGTGGATATTACCTGTGAAACAGGTCCGCATTACCTTACAATGAACGATATGATGTTAAAGGATGAGGGCCGATTTAAAATGAATCCTCCAATAAGAAGCGAAGAGGATAGACTTGCCCTTGTTGAAGGAATAAAAGACGGAACCATTGACGTAATTGCCACAGACCATGCGCCTCATAGCGCCGAAGAAAAATCAAAAGGTCTTAGCAAAAGTCTTATGGGTGTCGTGGGAATTGAAACTGCCTTTGCGGTATGTTACACAAAACTTGTTAAAACGGGTATAATAACCCTCGAAAAACTTATAGAACTGCTAAACGTAAATGCTAAAAAGCGTTTTGGAATAGGCGGAGAAATAAAGGTTGGAAGCAATGCTAATTTAACGGTTTTTGACCTTTATGAAAAATACGTGGTTGAAAGTAAGAACTTTTTGTCTTGCGGTAAAGCAACTCCGTTTGAAAACGAGGAACTTTACGGAAAATGCAAACTTACTTTGTGCGACGGCAAAACAGTATATAATGAACTTAAAATATAACGGAGGAAAGAAAAATGGCTAAAAGAACGGATATTAAAAAAGTACTTATAATCGGCTCAGGCCCAATTGTTATAGGTCAGGCTGCTGAATTCGACTATGCAGGTACTCAGGCTTGTCTTGCGCTTAAAGAAGAAGGTTATGAAGTTATTCTTTGTAACTCTAACCCTGCAACCATTATGACCGATACAACGGTTGCCGATAAGGTTTATATGGAACCTTTAACCCTTGAATATATTGCAAAAATCTTACGTTATGAACGTCCCGATGCAATTGTTCCGGGTATAGGCGGACAAACAGGCCTTAATATTGCTATGCAACTCGAAAAGAAGGGTATTTTAAAGGAGTGTGGCGTTGAACTTTTAGGTACTTCAAGCGAGAGTATCGAACGCGCCGAAGATAGAGAACTCTTTAAAGAACTTTGCCAGTCTATCGGCGAACCTACAATTCCTTCCGAAATCACATACAGTATTGATGAAGCAAAAATTGCTGCCGAAAAAATCGGTTATCCCGTAGTTCTTCGTCCTGCATTTACTTTGGGTGGTACCGGCGGTGGATTTGCCAACAACGAGGAAGAACTTGTTGAAATTGGTCTTAACGCTTTTAAACTTTCTCCCGTACATCAGGTTCTTATTGAAAAGAGTGTTAAGGGTTATAAGGAAATTGAATTTGAGGTTATGCGTGACTCTAATGACCACGCTATAACCATCTGCGGTATGGAAAATATCGACCCCGTTGGTGTTCATACAGGTGACTCATTGGTTGTTGCTCCTATTATGACTCTTAACGACCACGACCTTAAGATGCTTAACGATTCCGCTATTAAGCTTATTAAGGAACTTAAAATTTGTGGTGGATGTAACGTACAGTTTGCACTTAATCCTAATAGCAGCGAATATTACCTTATTGAAGTTAACCCCAGAGTTTCACGTTCTTCTGCCCTTGCTTCAAAGGCTTCGGGTTATCCTATTGCCAGAGTAACCGCTAAAATTGCTCTCGGTATGGCACTTGAAGAAATTGCTATTGCAAATACAAACGCTTCTTTCGAACCTCAACTTGATTACGTAATTGCTAAACTTCCTCGTTTCCCATTTGATAAGTTTACCAACGCATCTAATTTGCTTGGCACTCAAATGAAGGCAACAGGCGAGGTTATGGGTATAGGCAGTAACCTTGAAGAATGTCTTTTAAAGGGTATACGTTCACTTGAAATAGGGGTAAACCACCTTTATCACCATAAGTTTGATGATATGAGTGACGAAGAGTTGAAGAATTACATTAAAGAATTCAGAGACGATAATATTTTTGCTATTGCGGAACTTTTGTACAGAGGTGCTACCGTAGCAGAAATTCACGAAATCACCAAAATTACCGCATTCTTCCTTGAAGCAATAAAGAATATTATTGATATGGAAGAAAATCTAAAATCCAATCCCTTTAATCTTGAAGTGTTAACGGCAGCCAAGAAAATGGGCTTCTCCGATAAATATACTGCAAGAATGTGGAATTGCGACGAAATTGATGTATATAACTTCAGAAAAGAAAATAATCTTTTCCCTGTATTTAAAATGGTTGATACCTGTCATACAGGCGCATATATTCCGTATTTCTATTCTTCTTATACCGGCGAAAATGCTTCACGTCTCACCGATAAAAAGAAAATTGTTGTGCTTGGTGCAGGTCCTATCCGTATAGGTCAGGGCGTAGAATTCGACTATTCTACCGTTCACGCTGTAACCACTATTAAAAATTCGGGATACGAGGCTATTATTATTAACAATAACCCCGAAACAGTTTCTACCGACTACACTACGGCAGATAAACTTTATTTCGAACCTTTAACTCCCGAAGATGTTATGAACATTATTGAATTTGAAAAGCCCGAGGGTGTTGTTGCTTCTCTTGGCGGTCAAACTGCAATTAATCTTGCTGAACCTCTTATGAAGAGAGGCGTTAAGATTATCGGTACCGATTGCGCTGCTATTGAACGCGCTGAAAACCGCGACAGTTTTGAAAAACTTCTTCGCGAACTTAATATTCCGCAACCAAAAGGTAAGGCTGTAACAAGTATTCAAGCAGGTCTTGATGCTGCTAACGAAATAGGTTATCCCGTACTTGTTCGTCCGAGTTTCGTTCTTGGCGGTAGAGCAATGCAAATAGTTGCTAACGAAGACCAACTTCGTCACTATTTAAAAACTGCCGTTGAAATTGACGAAGATAAACCTGTTTTGGTTGATAAATACATTCAGGGTAAAGAGGTTGAAGTTGACGCAATTTGCGACGGCAGAGACGTATTTGTTCCCGGTATTATGGAACTTGTTGAAAGAACCGGTGTGCATTCAGGTGACTCTATCAGCGTATATCCCACCTTCAGCATTTCTGACAAGGTTAGAGGTACTATTCTTCAGTACGCTAAAAAACTTGGTATTGGCATTGGTATTATAGGCCTTTATAATATTCAGTTTATAGTTGACGAAAAGGATGACGTTTATATAATCGAGGTTAACCCACGTTCTTCTCGTACCGTTCCTTTCCTTTCGAAATCTACAGGCTATAGCCTTGCAGATATTGCTACCGAAGTTATTTTGGGTAAGAGTCTTAAAGAACTTGGTATATTCAGTCTTTATCCCGAAGAAAAGAAACGTTGGTACGTAAAGGTTCCCGTATTCTCCTTTAATAAACTTCGCGGACTTGACGCATACCTTTCTCCCGAAATGAAGTCTACCGGTGAAGCAATCGGTTATGATGATAAACTTAACCGCGCACTTTATAAGGCACTTCAGGCTTCGGGTATGAAACTCCAAAACTACGGAACTGTTCTTGTTACAATAGCAGATAAAGACAAAGAAGAAGCATTACCGCTTATCCGTCGTTTTTATGAACTCGGATTTAACATCGAGGCAACAAAGGGAACCGCACAATTCCTTAAAGAACACGGTATCCGTACTCACATTCTTGCTAAAATTAATGAAGGCAGTGAAGAAATTCCAAACGCTATCCGTCAAGGCCATATTGCCTACGTTATTAATACAAAGGATATTTCTTCTCAGGGTGTTAATAGTGACGGTACCGAAATCAGAAAACTTGCTACCGAAAATAACGTTACTATATTTACTGCTCTTGATACAGTTAAGGTTTTACTTGACGTACTTGAGGAAACCACCCTTACGATTTCTACCATTGATGCTTAAAGGTGAAAAAATGAAACAACAAATTGTTGAAATACTTAGTAATGAAAAAATTGCTAAGGATATAATGAAAATGGTGCTTAGGGGAGATACTTCATCTCTCACTAAGCCCGGACAGTTTATTAATATTAAACTCAGCGGAAAATATCTTCGTCGTCCAATTTCCGTTTGCGATTTTGACAGCCAAACCATTACAATTATTTATAAAATCGTCGGAAGCGGAACCGAACAACTCGCCTTAATGAAAGCGGGGGAGAGTCTCGATATTTTAAACGGTTTAGGTAATGGTTTTGACACTTATTTGGCACTTGAAAATCCCGTAGTTATTGGTGGTGGCGTTGGTGTTCCTCCAATGTACGGTGTTGCAAAAGAACTTGTTAAAAACGGCGTTAAACCTACGGTGATTTTAGGATTTAACAGTAAAGACGACGTTTTTTATAAAGAAGAATTTGAAAAACTCGGCGCAACAGTATATATAACTACTGCTGACGGAAGTTTTGGTACAAAAGGATTTGTTACCGACGTACTTAAAGAAATCGACTATTCTTATTTCTTTACTTGCGGACCTATGCCTATGTTTAAGGCTATCGAAGGTGTTGCAAAAACAAGCGGTCAGTACAGTTTTGAAGAAAGAATGGGTTGCGGATTTGGCGCTTGTATGGGTTGTTCTTGTAAAACAAAATACGGTAACAAACGTATTTGTAAAGACGGTCCTGTGCTCGTAAGGGAGGAAATAATATGGTAAATTTATCGGTTGACCTTTGCGGTATAAAACTTGATAACCCCGTTATTCCTGCATCGGGTACTTTTGGTTTTGGCTACGAATTTGCCGAAATATATGATATTAACTGTTTAGGTACTTTTTCTTTTAAGGGTACTACAAAGGATGCTCGTTTTGGAAATCCTACGCCAAGAATTGCTGAATGTGATATGGGTATGATTAACGCTGTCGGACTTCAAAACCCCGGTGTTGATGCTGTTATAGAAAAAGAATTACCCTTACTTAAAAAATGTTTTAATAAACCGGTTATGGCAAACGTAAGCGGTTTTGCAATTGAAGATTATGCTTATACTTGCGAAAAATTAGATAAAGAAGAACAGGTTGGTTGGCTTGAAGTTAACGTTTCCTGTCCTAACGTTCACGGCGGAGGTATGAGTTTCGGCACTTCGCCCGAAGCGGCAGCCGAGGTTACAAAAGCCGTTAAAGCAGTAACCAAAAAGCCTGTTATTATCAAACTTTCTCCAAACGTTACCGATATTGTTTCTATTGCAAAGGCTTGTGAAGAAGCAGGTGCTGACGGAATAAGTATGATAAATACTCTGCTAGGTATGAGAATTGATTTAAAAACTAAAAAACCTGTTATTGCAAATAAAATGGGCGGCTTTTCCGGCCCTGCCATAAAACCGGTTGCATTAAGAATGGTTTATCAGGTTTACGAAGCAGTTAATATACCTATTGTAGGTATGGGTGGTATTTCTACTGCAGAGGATGTTATTGAAATGATGCTTGCAGGCGCTACTGCCGTTGAAGTAGGCGCAGCAAACCTTATTGACCCCTTTGCTTGCAAAGATATTATTAATGATTTGCCCCGCGTTATGGAAAAATACGGGATTAAAGATTTAAAAGAAATTATAGGAGGCGCTCACTAATGGGTAAAGACGTAATTATTGCTTGTGACTTTTCTTCTAAAGAGCAGGTTATGAACTTTTTGGATAAGTTTACAGGAAGAAAACCTTTCGTAAAAATCGGTATGGAACTTTTTTATGCCGAAGGTCCTCAGATTGTTAAGGATATAAAGGCAAGAGGTCATAAAATATTTCTTGACTTAAAACTTCATGATATTCCTAATACAGTTAAAAAGAGTATGGCGGTTTTAAGCGGTCTTGACGTTGATATGACCAATCTTCACGCCGCAGGAACTATTACTATGATGCAGGCAGCATTAGAAGGTCTTACCCGTCCCGATGGTAGTCGTCCTTTGCTTATTGCGGTAACTCAGCTTACCTCTACCGATCAGGAACGTATGGAAAACGATCTTCTTATTAAAGAACCTATAGATAAGGTTGTTATGCATTATGCTAAAAATGCCGCTGTTGCAGGTCTTGACGGTGTAGTATGTTCTCCTCTTGAGGCAGGCAAGGTTCACGAAACCTGCGGAGAAAAATTCTTGACCGTTACTCCCGGTGTGCGTTTTGCTGACGGCGATATCGGAGATCAGAAGCGTGTTATGACTCCTGCCGAGGCTAAGAAAATCGGAAGTGACTATATTGTTGTAGGCAGACCTATTACTGCTGCAGAAGACCCCGTAGCCGCTTACGAAAGATGCGTAGCAGAATTTTGTGATTAACCGTAAAGGGTGATAATATGCGTTATACGTGGGATAACGATTTGCACATTCATTCATCACTTTCGCTTTGCGCAAAACATCTTAAGCAAACTGCAGAGCGAATTTTAAAGTACGCAAAGGAAAATAACCTAAAAACCGTTTGTGTAACAGATCACTGTTGGGACGGCGACGTTCCTGCTTCGGCTGAAGCGCCGTGGTACAAGATTCAAAACTTTGATTACGTTTCTTCTATAAAGCCTTTGCCACAGTGTGACGGTATAAAATTCTTTTTTGGAGTGGAAACCGAAATTGATAAAGATATGAATTTGGGTTTATCACGTGATAAGTATGATAAACTCGACTTTATCATTATTCCAACTACGCATTTACACGAAAAATTCACAATAAAAGAAGAACATAAAACCACAAAGGGAAGAATGGACTGTTGGATAAACCGATTCGATTTTATTTTGAATCAGGACCTTCCGTTTAATAAGGTGGGACTTGCGCATCCTACCTGCAGTCTTTTGGCATCATCTCGTGAAGAATTATTGGAAATAATAGGTAATTTGCCCGAGGATACCTTAAAAAGATTATTCCATAGAGCCGCAAAGGTCGGTATGGGAATCGAAATCAACAAAGATGATATGAAATTTGCTGATAATGAGGCTGATATCCTTTTAAGACCGTATAAAATTGCAAAGCAAGAAGGTTGTAAATTTTATATGGGAAGCGATGCTCATACTCCGGATGGATTTAAGCAATGCGATTATTATTTTAACCGCGCTATAGATTATCTGGGTTTAACAGAAGAAGATAAATTTTATATATGCAAATAATAAAAGGAGAGAAAAAAATGGAAAGCTATAAAAGAGAGTTTATACAGTTCCTTGAAGGAGCGGGCGTATTAAAGTTTGGTGACTTTACTGCAAAAAGCGGTAGAAAAATTCCTTACTTTATCAACGCAGGCGATATTAAAACAGGCGACCAAATTATGAAGCTTGGCGAGTTTTACGCTAAAGCATATTTTGAAAAGGTAGGCAACAAGCGTACTGTTCTTTACGGACCTGCTTATAAGGGTATTCCGATTGCCGTATCGGTTGCTTGCGCACTTTCAAGAGAAGGTCTTGACGTGCCTTTCTTCTTTAATAGAAAAGAGGAAAAAGACCATGGTGAAGGCGGCGTTTTCGTTGGTTATAAGCCACAGGAAAATGAGGAAATCGTTATCGTTGAAGACGTTATTACCGCAGGAACCGCTATCAGAGAGAGTATGAATATTCTTTCTTCTCTTAAAGGTACAAAGGTTGCCGCTACCTTCGTAATGGTAGATAGAAAAGAAAAGGGACAAACCGAAAAGAGCGCTATGGCTGAAGTAGGTGAGGAATTCGGTTTCCCCGTATATTCCGTTGTTGACGTATATGATATTATCGAATATCTTGAAGAAGACGAGAAGAACAGAGAAAACGTTGACCGTATTAAAGCTTATCTTGAGATTAACGGAGCAAAAGCGTAATGAGACATCTTATTGATATTTTAGAACTTTCTCTTACGGAACTTGAAGAACTCGTTTTAGTTGCTTCAGATATAATTGATAATCCGAGTAAATACAGTGAAAAATGCAGAGGCAAAAAACTTGCAACTCTTTTCTTTGAACCTTCGACCAGAACAAGACTTAGTTTCGAAGCCGCTATGTATGAGCTTGGCGGTAATGTGCTGACTATGGCTGATGCTTCTTCAAGTTCTGCTTCAAAGGGTGAAAGCGTAGCGGATACTGCAAAAATGATTTCTTGCTATGCCGATATTATCGCAATGCGTCATCCTAAAGAGGGCGCACCTTTAGTTGCCTCTAAAAATGCAACAATTCCCGTAATTAATGCAGGCGACGGTGGACATCACCATCCTACTCAGACCCTTGCAGACCTTCTCACGATTCACAGAGAAAAGGGAAGATTTGATAATCTGACTATCGGTTTATGCGGTGACTTAAAGTTTGGCAGAACGGTGCATTCTCTTATCCACGCTATGTCAAGATATAAGAATATTAACTTTGTTCTTATTTCTCCCGAAGAACTTCGCGTTCCCGAATACGTTAAAAATATAATCGTAGATGCAGGACATAGTTTTAAAGAGGTTAAAAGCTTAGATGAAAGTATAGCTGAACTTGACATCCTTTATATGACAAGAGTACAGAGAGAACGTTTCTTTAATGAGGAAGAATATCTTCGTCTTAAAGATAGTTATATTTTAACCACTGATAAATTAAACTTTGCTAAAGAAGACCTTGTTATAATGCATCCGCTGCCCAGAGTTAACGAAATAAGCGTTGCAGTTGATAACGATAAACGCGCTTGCTACTTTAAACAGGCGCTTTATGGTAAATATATGAGAATGGCGCTTATTCTTAAACTGCTTGAAATTAAATAGGAGAGTGGCTTTATGAATATTGATTCCATTAAAAACGGTTTTGTTATCGACCATATAAAAGCAGGTAAGGGTATGGAAATTTACCGCCTTTTAAAGCTTAAAAAACTTTCTTGCCCCGTTGCTATGATAATGAGCGCCCAAAGCGAAAAAATGGGAAAGAAGGACGTTATTAAAATTGATGGCGATATTGACCTTGATTTACATATTCTCGGATACGTTGACCCTGACGTTACGGTAAACGTAATAAAAGATTCGGTTATTGTCGAAAAGAAGAAAATTGAACTTCCCGAAAAACTAACCGATATAATCTTTTGCAAAAACCCAAGATGTATAACCTCTTGCGAACAGGAACTTTCTCACGAATTTGTACTTGCCGACAAACCAAGAAGAATATACAGATGTATTTACTGCGACGCACAGGCATAAAACAATTAAAAGCCTTCTTTGAAGATTTTCATTGAAGGCTTTTGTTTTTTATATAATATAAGCGGTATATATACTTAATATAAGAAATATTTTTCATTTTTGCAAAAAAAGGCGAAATAAAAGATAGTTTCGAAAAATGTTTTAAAATATCCATAAACTGCTTGTATTTTTGGAACAAATATGCTATAATTCTAGCAATTGGTTATTTTTCTTACATTTGTGTTTTTTTAAGGAGTTTTAATTATGAAAAAACAACTTTTGCTTGTAACTTCTCCACCTGCTTGCGGCAAAACCTTTATTTCAAAAATGTTGGCAAGTAATCTTGACCACGTAGTATATCTTGATAAAGATACTCTTATTCCTCTTTCTAACGTTGCATACAGAGTTGCAGGTGAAGAAATAAATCGTTCTTCTCAATTTTTTGAGGATAATATCAGAAACGTAGAATATGAAGTTGTTTTAGACCTTGCTTTTGAGGCACTTCAGTACGAAGATATCGTTCTTATTAATGCTCCTTTTACAAGAGAAATCAGAGATACCGAATATATGATTTCTTTAAGAAAAAAACTTAGAGAATACGGCGCAGGTCTTACTGTCGTATGGGTGCAAACCGATCTTGAAGTTTGCAAACAAAGAATGATTGAAAGAAATTCCGAAAGAGATGCTTGGAAAATTCAAAACTGGGATGAATATGTTAAAACCAGAGATTATTCTATCCCTGAAAATTTACAAGATCCTTCAATCGTTGATCAGTTCCTTATTTTCAAAAATTCTTCGGAAGAAGAATATCAGGCTTCGATGAAAGAAATTGTTAAAATTCTTCAAGAAGGTCTTTAAGTTATATTTTTTCGTTATTTTTACAATTAAATCAGTCTTTAAAATACCTTGTCCTTTTGTTAAAATTAGGATGAGGTGTTTTTTATGGCTAAAAAAGTAAAAGCAATAAGAGAGGGTATGGTTATTCCTACCTATATTCTAAGGAAAGCTAATGATTTGCCGATGTTTTTTGAAAATAAACCTTATCAAGGCGCATCGGGAAGACTTTATCCAATACCATATTCCGACGGTATAACCGATGAAAAAACTGACGTTACCTACGATGCAATTACACTCGAAAACGAGTACGTTAAAACTGTGGTTTTGCCCGAAATCGGCGGTAAAATACTCAGAGGATATGATAAAGTCGGCAATTATGATTTTATTTACTATAACGAGGTTGTAAAACCTGCCCTTGTAGGACTTGCAGGTGCTTGGATTTCAGGCGGTATTGAATTTAACTGGCCTCAACATCATAGACCTACAACCTTTATGCCTTTAGAAGCGGTAATAGAAGAAAACGCTGACGGCGGTAAAACCGTTTGGACAGGTGAAGTTGAACCTTTCGGAAGAATGAAAGGTATGGCAGGTATTACCGTAGATAAAGGCAGAAGTTACATAAAAGCAAAAGTAAGGGTTTATAACCGCACTAATATGCCGCAAATTTTTATGTGGTGGGCAAATTTGGCAGTACCGGTAAATGACGATTACCGTACTGTATTTCCGCCTGACTGCGAATGGGTAAACGACCACGACAGAAGAGCCGTTCTTTCTTGGCCTATTGCAAAGGGTGTATACAAAACTGCGCGTCCTTATGATTTCGGCGAAGGTACCGACCTTTCTCGTTACGAAGCAGTTAAGGTTCCTTCTTCTTACCTTATTTCACAAGGACAAAGCGATATGGACTTTATTGCCGGTTATGATGAAGGTATTAATAAAGGTATTGCAACCGTTGCTAATCACCATATTTCTCCCGGTAAAAAAATGTGGCATTGGGGTATGGGTGATTTCGGCGATATGTGGTGCGCTAACCTTACCGATAAAAACGGACCTTATATTGAACTTATGACAGGCGTTTATACCGATAATCAGCCTGACTTTACTTGGATTGCACCCTTTGAAACACGTGAATTTGAACAGTATTGGTACCCCGTGCGCGATATTGGTAATGTGCTTAATGCTTCAATTGACGCTGCCGTTAACGTTGAAAAAAGAGGAGATGAACTTTTCTTTGGTTTTAACGTAACCGGTGAGTTTAAAAACGCTACTGTTTTGGTTAAAGAAAACGACCATGTGATTTTCTCACAAAAGGTTGATTTAAGTCCTGAAACAAGTTACCTTAAAACAATTCCTTTTGCAAATTCTATTGAAAATGTAAGCGTATATTTAAAGGATGAAAACGGTAAAGAATTAATTTCCCATAAGCATTATCAAAGAGGTCAGAAAAAGCCTATTGACGTGCGTTTACCTGTTAAACGTCCTTGCGAAATTGAAACTGTAGAAGAACTTTATATAAACGGTTATCATCTTGAACAATATAAACAACATAACTATAATCCTAAGGATTATTATTTAGAAGGTCTTCTCAGAGACGGCGGAGATATTCGTTGTAATACTTCACTTGCAAGAATTGCTTATAAAGAAGGCAGATTTAATGATTGTATCTCCTACTGTGAAAAGGCAATTGAACGTTTAACCAGCCGTAATCAACACCCCACCGATACTGAAAGTTTTTATTTGTTGGGTCTTGCGCTTATCGAAGTAGGGGACAAGAAAAAGGCTTACGATTGGCTTTATAAGGCTGCTTGGAACTATACTCACAGAGGTGCCGCTCATTTTGAACTTGCTCTTCTTGATATAAAAAACGGCGAACTTTACAGCGCTTTAGAAAAACTTGATATTGCATTATCTCTTTGTCCCGGACATACTGTTGCTGAAAATATTAAAACAGCAATACTCAGAAAAATTGACGTTAAAAAGGCAAAAGCGAATGCAGAAAAAATGATCAATGATGACCTTTTAGACCTTTTTGCATTAATTGAGTATTCTCATTTTGCAGAGAATAAAGATAAAATCGCTCAGTTTTTAAAGAAACCTGAAAACGTACTTGACGTAGTTAATGACTATATAAGAGCAGGTTTGTATGAAGATGCACTTTACACATTATCTTTCGTTGATGAAGAATATCCGTTAACCCATTATTATCGTGGTTATGTAAAGGCTAAACTTAATAAGGAATATGCTGAAGATTTAATAAAGGCGGAAAAGTGTGAGGAAGGTTACTGTTTCCCCAACCGACTTTCCGATATTACCGTTCTTGATTTTGCTATTAAAAATCTTGATAACAGCGCTAATGCGTGTTATTATCTCGGTTGTCTTTACTTTGACCGTTTCGGTTACGAAAAAGCAAGAGAACTTTTTGAAAAGTGTGTTGAGCAAAACGAAAATCATTCAAGAGCGCTTAGAAACTTATCACTTTTGTACTTTGATAAATTTGATATGAAACAAGAAGCAAAAGAAGTATTGTTTAAAGCCCTTGAACTTAAAAAAGATCCAAGACTTTTGCTTGAATATCAACAACTTCTTAAAAATATTGATACACCTATTGAAGAAAGGTTAAAGGTATATGACGAGTATCCTGAACTCCTTAAAGAAAGAGACGATTGTTATCTTGACAGAGTAACCCTTGTTTCGATGCAAAATAAATTTGATGAAGCAATAAATCTTTGCAAGGTAAAACGTTTCCATATTTACGAGGGCGGAGAAGGAAAACTCACTAAACAACACGCTTTTATGCACGTATTATCGGCTATTAAACTTATTAATGCGGGTGATAATACCGAAGCAAAACAGCGCCTTATTGACGGTATAAATATGCCTAAATCTTACGGAGAAGCCAAAACTTTCTTTAATCAGGAAGCACATATTTATTATTTCCTTGCTTTAGTTGATAAGGAAAATGCTAATGATTGGCTGGAAAAATCGGCTGTATATAAGGCTGCCGTTTCGGAAATTTCATTATTCAGAGCATTGGCACTTATTAAACTTGGCAAAAAAGATGAAGCGAAGAATGTACTTGATGAAATGATAAGCGTAGCCGATAACTTTATAGTTAATAAGGATTTGCGTTCTTATTACGGTGTTGGTTCGCCAAGCCCCATGCCTTTTGAATATGATATTGAAAAGAATAATATGCGTGACGGCAGTATTTTAAAGGCATACGCATTACTCGGTATGGGTGAAGGTGAAAAAGCAGAAGAGGTTATGCAAACTGCAAGAGAACTTGATAAATACGACTTTAGAATTTTTGCTTTCGATATAATTAAAAATAACTTGTGGTAATTTTAAAAAAATAGTACAATGGGGTAAAACCTATTGTACTATTTTTGGGAGGTATATATGCTTTATATTATTACAGAACCTATTTATAAAGAAAGCGTATGGTGTAAAGAAATAACCGAAGGCATTGTAAACAGAGCCAAAGAAAAAAGAATAGAGTATACTTTTTTGACTTCAATTGATAGGTCTGTTAGCGGTCAGGTTATTGTAGTTGCAACCAGTCTTGATTTTATAACAAATACCTGCAAAGTATTAGAAACTTATCCGGTTAAAACCGTTGTAGCAACCCCTAAAACCGAAATGGTCAAATGCGCTGATTGCAGTTTTGTTGGTTTTGACAGTCAAAATGCAATATTTGATTTAATTAAACTTTTAAATCAAAACGGCAAACAAAACGTATCACTTTTCGGTGTTAATGAAAGTTCTGTAAACGACCTTCTCAAAAAGCAAAATTTTTTATCAACAGGTGCAAAAATCGAAAACGTTTTTTATAATAACGGCAATATTAAAAAATGTTTTGATTCCTTTTTCAAGGTTATAAATAATATTGACGCGGTGCTATGCACCAATAGTTACGCTGCATTTTATCTTGTTAAAAAACTTAAAGATATAAATTTTTCAATTGGTAATCTTGATATAATTTCCCTTAGTAATTCTAAAATTTTAAATTTAATAAATCCTAAAATAAGCGCGGTAGGAACCGATTATTATTCAATTGGAAAGGTTGCCTATGATACGGTTAGAATACTTGCGAAAAACGATTCTTTAAAAAATCTTAATGCGTCGGTTAAGTGGGAACTAAAACTGCGTGAAACAACAGGTGCATTTGATAAAACTAAAATAGACGTGTTTAATAATGAAGGCTTTAATACGGCAGGAGATTTTTATGTTGATGGCGAACTTCTTCCTGTAATGAAAGTCGAACGCCTTTTTGACGGAATGGATAAAAACGATTTAGAAATATTAAGGCTTTTAAAGAGTGGTAAAAAACAAGAAGATATTTCCGAAAGTCTTTTTATGTCTGAAAGCGGTGTTAAATATAGATTAAAAAGAATGTTAACGCTGTCGGATACTTCTTCTAAAGCAGAACTGGTTGATTTAATTTCAAAATTAGATATAGAAATATAAAAAAGGGCAACATCCGTAAGGATGGTGCCCAAATTTTGTTTTTAATAGAATGTGGCAAGTTCTTCGCTGGGTGGAGATGTTTTGATAACCTCTTTAACGGTTAATACCGGACCTTTTTTGCCGTACATTTTATGTTTTTTAAGTTCTATTTTCGCTGTAATTATTATCCAGTCGCGCTGAGTTAAAGTTTCACTAGCCGACCAATCGCATACTATTCCCGAATAGGTTATGTCATCGGCGCAACAGGTCATTACGTGTCTGCCCACAACAAAACTTCCTTTTGGCATATCGGCGTTTTTAGCAACAATGCCCTTAAACTTTACGGTTTTTCCGTCGTATTTCGGAAGTTCTTCGGTCATATCTCTGTACCAAATAGCATAATCTCTATCTTCTATTTCAATTATGGGCGCGTTAACGTCAAACGGTAATGGGTCTTCAATGTCGTCATAAGCAACGCTTCCGTCCTTGTATTCAAAAGCAATATCGGCGCGTCTGCTTATTCCTCTTACTATTTTATGAAGCGCTATTCTATCAATATCATCGGAAAATCGGTTGAATATAACAAGTTCAGCGCCGTTTAGTTTATCAACAACCAAACTTCTCATATTAGAGTTATATGTTACGGCAGTGTTTGCATCCATTAACATAAACTCTTGGTAAATAATAAAATCTTTGGGCATAGCGGAATAAAGAGACGAAAGTTTCCACATTCCGTTATATTCAATAATAATTCGGGTCGCCTTAGTTTCCCTAATAAAATTATCGAATAATTCCACCGATAAATCTTCTTCATCTTCAATGGTTTTTATGATAACTTTTCCGCCTGAGTAAGCGTTTACGTCGTATTCTTCTTCGCCCTCTTCACATAAAACAAGCAGGGTGGGCTCTTTACTTTCAAAACGCTTGTCCTTTAGAGTTTCATCTATAAACTTTGTTTTACCGGCATCTAAAAAACCGGTGAAAAGATATACGGGAATATCCATTTTTTAACCTCTACAGTCTGAAAATTTCCTTAAGTTTTTCTTCATTTAAATCTTTTCCGATTACGCACAGTCTTCCTATAACCTCTGCGGCGCCTGTTCTTACGTTTGTTTCGCCGGGTACGTAGTCAAAGTGTAACCACTCGTTTTCGCCCTTTAAAATACCTTTGGCACGAAGCACAATTCCATATGAAGAATCGTTTTCAATGGTTTCTAAAATGTTTTCAATTTCTTCTTTAGAATATTTGTTTACGGTTTCGCTGCCAAAACTTGTAAATACTTCGTCGGCGTGATGATGGTGATGGTCATGGTGGCAACCGCAACTGCATTCTTCACCGTGCTCGTGCTCATGCTCATGATGATGCTCATGCTCATGATGATGCTCATGCTCATGATGATGCTCGTGCTCGTGATGATGCTCGTGCTCGTGATGGTGCTCGTGTTCGTGATGGTGACCGCAATGACATTCTTCGTCGTGATCGTGGTGATGGTGATGATGACATTCGCAGTTTTCATCGTCACATTCTTCACCTTCGTGATGATGTTCTTTTTCAAGTTCGGCTAAATCATGACTTAAACTGTTCTTTTGTTCAAGGGCAGAAAGAATAACTTTGCCGTCAATTTCATCCCAATCTGTTGTGATAATAACGGCGTTACCGTTAAGTTCTTTAATAAGTTCAATTGCTTTTTTAAGTTTTTCTTCGCTAATATCTTTGGTGCGGCTTAAAATAACGGCACCTGCATTTTCAATTTGATTGTTATAAAACTCGCCAAAGTTTTTCATATAAATTTTAACCTTATTAGCATCGGCAACGGTTATAAAACTGTTGAGTTCTATATTATTCATATCAAGACCTTTTACAGCCTTAATAACGTCACTTAATTTTCCTACACCTGAGGGTTCAATAAGAATTCTGTCGGGAGAAAATTTTTCAATAACTTCTTTTAAAGAAGACGAAAAATCGCCAACCAAAGAACAACAAATACAGCCTTGGTTCATTTCGGTAATCTGAACACCCGATTCTTTTAAAAAACCTGAGTCTATACCAATTTCGCCG
Source organism: Acutalibacteraceae bacterium (assembly GCA_045648445.1). Classification (GTDB taxonomy): domain Bacteria; phylum Bacillota; class Clostridia; order Oscillospirales; family Acutalibacteraceae; genus SIG607. The sequence continues at coordinate 66,170 of JAZRNY010000004.1, read as the reverse complement.
AATTCATTTTCAATAATAACGATTTGCTCGTTAGTATATGCTTCTTTTAAAAGTTTTTTAATAAGTGTAGTTTTACCTGCACCTAAAAAACCTGAAAAAATATCAATTTTAGTCATAAGAATTACCTCTTTAAGTATAAATAACTGTAACATTATACATTATAAATGCAGGAATGTCAAATATGGCAAAAAACATATTGTATTTTAAATTAGGTAGTGCTATACTGTACGCGTGTTCTAATTATAGGAGAAATAGTTATGAATGATTTTTTGAAAAATATGTACTCCCGTTACGCACATTTGAAAGTGCGTAACCCACTATGACACTTATCTTTAGAAAGTGACAATTTTTATATAAAAAATGAATAAGTGAGAACACTTCTTTACGAAGTGTTCTCACTTTGCAAGTGCTTTTTTCGTGCGTAAGAGCGACTAAAAGTAGTGTAAGTAGGGGTAAGAAACACTAAAAGTATTATTCATTAGATGTGTACCAAGCTTCTCTTTTATACGAATCCCACTCAATACAGACGCTTTTGAATGTAAAGAAAACAGTGAAAAACGGGTCCTTTGACATTGCGTCAATAAAATAGGTGTCTCCTTCTTTAATATCTAAATCAAAAATAGTTAACCCAGACTTTAATTGGGTTAAAAAGCGAGAAAGAGCAGAATTGCCCTCCAAAATGATTTGAGCATCAGTAGTATAAAATTCACCGTTTTCATCTTGCTGCCAAGCTCTTCCTGGCTCATAAGACAGCAGGCTAAATCCATCAAAGGTAATAAAGGCACTTTCGATTTCCATATCCGCTTCGTGATGGTTTTGTTCTGTACCTTTATGAATATTCAAGTATGTTGCTTTGACCTTCAAACTGTTGTTATCAAAGATTTCAAGGGATAATTCGGAATCGTGGAATTCAAAATCAGTAAGTTTATTAACGGAAATATATTTCAAATTATCGCCTCCCTAAAATTATCGTATCACGCTTTGTTACTCTTTTCAATGATATATCGCTTTTTTGAAATAAATCAAGGCGTAAGCCTTGTATATCATCCGCAACCTGTTGCGGTATATCATCAACACGCAGTGTTGTATCTCATCAAGCCGCAGGAAAAATACACGCTGGCGCGTGATGAGATACAGCCCCAAAGGGGCTGATGATATGCACCGCACTTTGCGCGGTGATGATATGCCAAGCCTGCGGCTTGGATAAAAAAAGAAATAACTTTTGGTAGACAAAAGTTACTTCTTTTTTGGTGCCGCTGACCGGACTTGAACCGGTACGGTATCGCTACCGAGGGATTTTAAGTCCCTTGTGTCTGCCTATTCCACCACAGCGGCATATTCACAACAAAAAAATAATACAATATTTTAACTGAAAAGTCAAGAGATAAGTGAAAAATGTATTAAAAAATTTTTTTGTGTTAGTTTTATTGACTTTCGCGCTTTAATTTGTTAAAATGTTAAAAAAAGATGTACGAGGATAAGTATATGAACGCTAACCAAAAGAAAACTGCTGAAGATTTTTTTAAGGCGATTATCAGTCTTAAGGATATGGATGAATGCGCCGACTTCTTTAGTGATATGTGTACCTCAAAGGAAGTTTTGTCTATAGCGCAACGTTATACCGTTGCAAAAATGCTGACAGAAAGACGCGTATACAGCGAAATAGTTAAAGAAACAGGAGCAAGTACTGCTACTGTTAGCCGTGTAAAAAGAGTTCTTAGTGACGGAACCGGTGCTATTTCTAACATTATTGAAAGAACCAGAGAATAATGGAATACGGTGTTTTTTCTGAATTTTATGACAGTTTAACAGGTAACGTAGATTATGAAAACTCGGCAGATTATCTCTGTCGGGTTTTTGAAAAGTATGATAAATTGCCTACGTTACTTCTTGATGTTGGTTGCGGAACCGGCGGCTTTTCTATTTGTTTTGCAAAACGTGGGATAGAAGTAATTGGTGCAGACCCATCGGTTTCGATGCTTGAAGTTGCTCAAAAAAAAGCAAAGGAAAGCGGCGTTGATATTTTATTCCTTAATCAATCGGGACAAGACCTTGACCTGTACGGTACGGTTGACGGTGCGGTTTCTTGCCTTGATACAATTAACCACGTTACCGAAAAAAGAGAACTTTTGAAATTCTTTAAAAAAGTCTCTTTGTTTTTAGAAAAGGATAGACTTTTTGTTTTTGATGCCAATACTGTTTATAAGCACGAAAAAATTCTTGGCGATAATTGCTTTGTTTTTGAAGAAGAAAATCTTTATTGTGTATGGCAGAACTTTTATGATAAAAAAAGCAAAATTACCGATATAAGTCTAGACTTTTTTGTCGGTAATAATGATGAATACGTAAGAGAAACCGAAGAATTTTCAGAACGTGCGTACGATGATTCGGAACTTTGCGATATGCTTAATAAAGCGGGTTTTAAAGTGCTTGATATTTTGGGAGAAAATTCCTTTGAAAAGCCGAAGAAAACCGAAGAAAGACAGATTTTTGTCTGCAGAAAGGTAAAATAATGGGAAAACTTATAAGAACTATAACAAGCGACGGCGCAATAATGGCGACTGCGCTTGATTCGACCGATATAGTAGCAAAGGCAGAAGAATATTTTAAAACCAGCGCAGTTGTTACCGCCGCACTTGGAAGACTGCTTACAGCCACTTCCATAATGGGAAATATGATGAAGGGCGAAAAGGATACCGTAACCGTTCGTATAAATGCAGACGGACCTATCGGCGCTCTTGTTTGCGTTGCCGATGCAAAGGGAAACGTCAGAGGTTACGTGACCAACCCGAGAGTAGAAATACCTTTAAAGGAAAACGGTAAGCTTGACGTAAGCGGCGCGGTAGGTACCGACGGTCTTCTTTACGTTATAAAGGATATCGGAATGAAGGAACCATATAGCGGTTCCGTGCCTTTGGTATCGGGCGAAATAGCAGAAGATATTACGGCATATTATGCGGTTAGCGAACAGATACCGTCTGTTTGCGCTCTTGGTGTGCTGGTTAATCCCGACCTTACCGTTAAAAAGGCAGGGGGAGTTCTTATTCAACTTCTTCCCGGTGCCGATAATTCTACTATAGATAAATTGGAAGAAAATATAAAACACGTTCGTCCCGTTACAACTATGATGGACGAGGGTATGGATATTAAGGATATTGTGTTAGAAATGCTTAACGGCTTTGAAACAGAAATTCTTTATGAAACCGAAACCCATTATAATTGCCCTTGTAACAGGGAAAGGGTAAAGGGTGTTCTGTCCTCTATAAGCAAAGACGAACTTATTTCTATGGCTGAAGAACTTCCTGAAATTAAGGTGGAATGTCACTTCTGCAATAAATCATACGTCTTTTCACCAAACGAAATAAAGGTTTTCGCAGAGGAAAAAGAGGCTTAAAAAATTTTTTTAAAAAAAGTGTTGACAAATGATAACCGTTGTGTTATTATATCAAAGTCGCCGGTACGCAACACACGGGTAGCGGTTCGATGTGGGAGCATAGCTCAGCTGGGAGAGCATCTGCCTTACAAGCAGAGGGTCATAGGTTCGAGCCCTATTGTTCCCACCATTTTTATGGCCTGGTAGTTCAGCTGGTTAGAACGCTAGCCTGTCACGCTAGAGGTCGTGGGTTCGAGCCCCATCCAGGTCGCCAATTTTGCCTCTGTAGCTCAGTTGGTAGAGCAGGGGACTGAAAATCCCCGTGTCGTTGGTTCGATTCCGACCGGAGGCACCATTTAATATGCGGATTTAGCTCATCTGGTAGAGCGCCACCTTGCCAAGGTGGAGGGAGCGGGTTCGAGCCCCCTAATCCGCTCCAAAAAAGAACGAACTTTTGGTAGACAAAAGTTCGTTCTTTTTTTATCCAAGCCGCAGGCTTGGCATATCATCGCCGCACGAAGTGCGGTGCATATCATCAAGGGCGGCTCGCCGCCCTTGTATCTCATCACGCGTCAGCGTGCATTCCCTTGCGGCTTGATGTATTGTCTTTATGTATTTTTTCAATTCCTTGCCTTTTTTATTTTTTATGATATACTTATAATGGTTAATGAAAGTCGAAACTTACAAGTTTCGACATAAAATCTTTAATTTTTGCAAACGGTTTTAATTCCTTTTGAGAAGGAAATATTTGGACAGGCAACGTTGTTTTGAATGACAATGGCAAAGTTGACACCACCAACCTTGCCGAGGTAAAGCTTGTGCTTGGAGGACTTGTTTAAGTGAGGTAATTATGAATTTTTTCGGACATTTAAGAACGGTATGCCGACACAGACACACGGTATTTAAGCACTGCAAAAAAGCAGGTATAGGCTTTCAGGGTATGTTTCACGATTTATCTAAGTTTTCTCCTTTTGAATTTTTTGCAGGTGTAAAATATTATCTTGGTACCAAAAGCCCAAACGAAGGTCAAAGGGAAAAATTCGGATATTCTTCCGCTTGGCTTCACCATAAGGGCAGAAATAAGCACCATTTCGAATACTGGAGTGACTACAGTAAAATAGCAGGGAAGGTTGTTCCCGTTAAGATGCCCCTTAAATACGTGAAAGAAATGTTTTGCGACAGAGTGGCGGCCAGTAAAATCTATCAGGGAAAAAACTATAAAGATTCGCATCCTTACGAATATTTTATGAGGGGTAAACCTAATAGATTTATTCACGAGGAAACGTCAGATCTGCTTGAAAATCTTCTTTTAATGCTCAAAGAAAAGGGCGAAAAGGAAACCTTTTTCTATATTAAAGAATTAAAAGAATACTAAAAACTTAAAACAGCGTTTTCATTTGAAGGCGCTGTTTTTGTTTTCTTTGGAATTATGTGAATAAAGCTTGATTAGAGTAAAAAAAGCGTCCCGAAAACAATGCTAATAACTATCAAAAAATAATACTTTTTTATATCCAGTATTGTCTATTTTGACTATTGAATTTTTTAATACAAAGTGATAGAATATGTCTGTTTGGATTTTTTAAAAAAGAAGGGTATTTATGAATATTTTACTTTCTGTGTCCATATCGCTTTTAGCAGGACTTTTAATGACGCGTTTTTTCAAAAAACTTAAACTGCCAAGCGTTACCGCTTATCTTATTGCCGGCGTACTTATTGGACCGTACTGCCTTGGCAAACTGGGTATAAACGGTCTAGGATTTGATTCTATGCATTCGGTTGAAACATTAGGACTGATTTCAGAAGTTGCCCTCGGATTTATTGCTTTTTCTATCGGTAACGAGTTTATTCTTTCTGACCTTAAAAAAACCGGTAAACAGGCATTCGTTATAGGTGTTATACAGGCGCTCGTAGCATGTTTGTTGGTAGATGGCGCTTTATATGTGGTACATCTTATTATGCCTAACGTTTTAACCTTGCCTCAGGTACTTACATTAGGCGCTATCGCTACCGCCACCGCTCCTGCCGCTACCCTTATGGTAGTTCGTCAGTATAAGGCAAAGGGTCCGCTTACAAAACTTCTTCTTCCCATAGTTGCCCTTGACGATGCAGTAGGTCTGATTATGTTTGCAGTATCCTTTGGTATTGCGAAAACTCTTGTCAGCGGAGAGGTTGACCTCATTTCCATAATCGTAAATCCCATTGTGGAAATAGTGGCTTCTCTTTTACTTGGCACAGTTATGGGCGTATTTCTTACTTATCTCGAAAAACTCTTTAATTCAAATACAAACCGTTTAAATCTCACTATAGGCGTGGTACTTATTACCGCATCTGTTTCAATGCTTCATTTTAATATTGGACCTGTAGAAATTCACTTTTCTTCACTTCTGACTTGCATGATGCTTGGAACAATTTTTTGTAATATTTGTCCTCTTTCGCACGACCTTATGGCTGCAAGTGACAAATGGACTTCTCCGCTTTTCGCAATATTCTTTGTAATTAGTGGCGCAGAACTTGAACTTAAAGTTTTCGGCAGCCTTTCAATTGTAATTATTGGCGTAGTTTATATTATGTTCCGTTCTTTAGGTAAATATTTCGGTACATTAATAAGTGCAGTTGCAACAAAGTGTTCAAAACCGATTTGCAAATATCTTGGTATAACCCTTTTGCCTCAAGCCGGTGTTGCACTTGGTATGTGCGCCACAGCTATGCAACTTGGTGAACAGGGAAACCTCATTAGAAATATAACGCTTTTTGCCGTACTTATTTACGAACTTTTCGGACCGTTATTTACCAGAATGGCTTTAACGGCAGCAGGTGAAATTGAACCTATGCCTGATCACGTAAAAGAAAGACGTACGCATAAACTTAATGCAGCAAAAGAAATAAAGAAATAAAATTAAAACCGCTTGAACTATTCAAGCGGTTTTGTTAATATATAAATGGTGATGTTATGAAAAAAAGTAAATTTTATATTGTTTTAGTTGTATTAAGTCTTATGGGACAAATAGCCTGGGTAGTTGAAAATATGTATTTCAACGTATTTATTTATAAAATGTTTTCTGCTTCTGCCGACGCTATTTCTCTTATGGTAACAGCTTCTGCCGTTTCGGCAACGGTTACTACAATAATAATCGGCGCATTATCCGATAAGGTCGGCAAACGTAAAATTTTCATTGTAAGCGGCTATATACTGTGGGGCATTTCAATTATTGCTTTTGCATTTTTAAGGCTTGACGTTTTGGGAAAACTTTTTCCGTCGGTAGTCAGCGCCGCTACACTTGGTATTTCTTTAACAATAATACTTGACTGTGTTATGACTTTTTTTGGTTCGAGCGCAAACGACGCATGTTTTAATGCATGGCTTACCGAAGCCGTTCCCGAAAATGAAAGGGGCAAGGCAGAGGGTATAAACGCTATGATGCCTCTGCTTGCGATTATTGCGGTATTCGGCGGATTTATGGGCTTTAACCTTGACGAAAAAGAAAGTTGGACGGCAATATTTCTTATAATCGGTGCTGTGGTTTTGGCAGTCGGTGTTTTAGGTATTTTTATTATTGATGAAAGCAGTGCTAAAAAAACCGAAAATAACCGTTTTTGGGGAAACATTTTTTATGGGTTTAGATTAGGTGTTATAAAAGGTAACAAAAATCTTTATATAACCCTTATTGCTTTTGCAATTTTCGGAATATCCATTCAGGTATTTATGCCATATTTGATTATTTATTATAACGTATCTTTAGGAATGGAAAATTACGTTTTAATAATGGCTCCCGCTATTATTGTGGCTTCGGTTATAACTGCTTTTTATGGCAGACTATACGATAAATCAGGGTTTATAAAAAGCCTTGTTCCCGCCTTGGTTATGCTTACTGTCGGTTACGGATTTTTGTATTTAACCAAATCGACTGTACCTGTATTTATAGGCAGTCTTTTTATGATGAGCGGATATCTTTGCGGTTCTGCTGTATTTGGCGCTATGATTAGAGATAATATTCCTGAAAGCAAAGCGGGTATGTTTCAAGGGCTTCGTATAATCGGTCAGGTGCTTATTCCCGGTGTTATAGGACCGATTATAGGCGCCAAGGTACTAAAAAATGCCGAAATGATAATGGGGGATGACGGAACATTTTCATTTATTCCTAATGAAAATATATTCCTTGCTGCTGCAATTTGTCTTGTTCCTATTGTATTTGCAATTTTATTTTTAAGAAAGAAGAAAGAAAATGCCTAATTTTTACGAAAATTTTTATCCTAGACCAAGTCTTAAAAGAGATTCTTTTTTCCCGTTAACCAAGGGCGAAATAGTCTTTAAAGACGGAAGTCGTCAGAATATAAATTTGCCCTTTGCTCCCGAAAGCGAACTTTCAGGTGTTAAATATAACTTTGGCAGAATAAGAGAATATAAATATGAAATTCCGTTTTCATTGCCTAAGGATTTTATAAAGGACAGGGTAATTCTTCATATAGGCGCCGTAAGGCAGATTGCGACCGTTTATATTAACTCAAAGAAAGTGGCGCAACATAAAGATGCCTATTCCCCCATAAGCGTTGATATAACCGGTAAATTAAAGGATGAAAATCTTATTGAAGTTTACGTTTACTGCGATACTTTGGATTATAGTTTCCCTTATGGTAAACAACGCGGTAAAAGGGGCGGTATGTGGTATACCGATATATCGGGAATATGGCAAAGCGTTTGGCTTGAAAGCGTATACGAAGGTTATATTAAAAATATTAAAATATCACCTTCTTTAAAAGACGTATATTTTAATTTTGACGGAATAGAAGACGGCGAAATTCTATTGGATGGTAAATCCTATAAAATAGAGGGTGGAGAATGTACTATAAAGCCCGAAAATCCTATTAGATGGACGCCCGAGAATCCGTATTTGTACCGTTTTACCGTAATTAGCGGAAAGGATAAGGTTGAGTCATATTTTGCGCTTAGAACTATAGAAATAAAAGACGGAAAACTGCTTTTAAACAAAAAGCCTTATTTCTTTCACGGCGTACTTGACCAAGGTTATTTTGAAAAAGGCATACTTACTCCCGAAAGTCCCGAAGATTACAAAAACGATATTTTAAAAATGAAGTCTTTGGGCTTCAATATGTTAAGAAAACATATAAAGGTAGAACCTCAAATATTTTATTATTACTGTGACTGTTATGGTATGGCAGTTTTTCAGGATATGGTAAATAACGGAAAATATTCCTTTTTCCGAGATACTCTTTTGCCTACTATAGGATTTTTGAATATGAAAAGGGAATACGGTGAAGACGAAAAAACAGTTATAAGATTTATGAAAGGTCTTGACCGTACTGTAGAAACCCTTTATAATCATCCGTCAATTGTCCAGTGGACAATTTTTAACGAGGGTTGGGGACAGTTTGATGCGGATTTTATGAAGTTCCATCTTCTTATACAAGATGCCGGCAGACCCATTGATACGGCATCGGGGTGGTTTAAGTCCGAGGAAAATGATTTTGATTCGCGTCATATATACTTTAGAAAATTAAAGGCTAAAAAGACCGACAAACCGTTGTTTATTTCCGAATTTGGCGGAATTACCTATAAGGTGCCCGGTCATGTTTTCGGCAAAAAAACTTATGGCTATGGCAGTGTAAAAACAAGAGAAGATTTTAAAGATGCCCTTCGTAATCTTTATGAAAATCAGGTTATTCCTCTTAAAAAACAGGGGCTGTGCGCTACGGTTTATACACAACTCAGCGACGTAGAGGACGAAATTAACGGTCTTTTAACGTATGATAGAGCCGTTATGAAAATTTTGCCCGAAGAGTTTAAAGATATATCGGAGAAACTTATATATGAAGAATAAAACCTGTTGTTTTACGGGACACAGAGAGGTTCCTAATGAGGAATATGCCTTTGTTCACAAAAAAACAAGAGAAGCAATTATGACCCTTGTTGATAAGGGTGTAGAACGTTTTATAGTAGGCGGGGCGTTGGGTTTTGATACGTTGGCGGCTACCTTGCTTTTTGAAATAAGGCAAAATTTTCCGCATATTAAAATAGTAATTGCCGTACCATATAAAGCGCAGGCAAAGGGATTTTGTCAAAGCGATTTAGCAATATATAACGAAACTTTAAAACTGGCAGACCAAGTTGTAGAACTAAGCGAAAACTATTACAGGGGCTGTTTGCACGTAAGAAATCGTTATATGGTGGACGAAAGCGGATATATTATTTCTTATTTGAGAAAAAATAGCGGTGGCTCATATTTTACCACCGATTACGCTCAAAAAAAAGGAATAGAAATTATAAAAATATAAAATAAAGTCATTGCGGTGTCGTGTTATATAGTTAACCGCAATGACTTTTTTTATCCTACATATTTACTTGGAGTTACTCCCGTTGCTTTTTTAAATGCGTGTGAAAAGGCGTAAATATCTTCAAAACCTAAAATTTCAGATATTTCATTTACTGAATATGCACCGCTTTTTATAAGGGAACATGCCATTTTTATTCTTAAATTATTTTTGTATGTTATGGGGGATACACCAAAAGTTTCTTTAAAAAGCCGACGCAAACTCGCTTGGCTCATACCGCATAATTCACTTAACTCCTTTACGTAAACTTTTTAGCAATAACCTTCTCGCAAGCGGTAAAGAGCAGGAGCAAGACGCATGACGCCCTCGTCGTTAATTTCGCTGTCTTCAATGTTTGAAAGTATGGTTAAAAAATCTGCAGTTCTCTTGATTTTTGCTGAAGTGGAAGGGGAGGAAAAACTTTTTAAAATCTTCATAAAACAATCTTGTATTTCATCACCCGTATCAATAAGAGAAAGTACCGGATGATCCGAAAACAAAAGATTAATATTTTTGTCGCGATCAATTAGTGTAAAATCAATTTCAATAGCGGAAATTTCTTTGGATGCTTTATAATTAAAACTGCACTTTTCCGGCAGATATACCACGTCTCGTTCTCTGGCAAGAAGTTCGGTATTATTAAAATTAAAACGTATTCCGCCACGAACAAGATAAATAAGTGCGCTATAGGGCCTGTTTTTAATGCTGACAGGACTTTTTGTTGGCAAAGGATGACATGAGTTTATAACGGTAATGTTTTTTCAGTGTCAAAATTTATTAGTTTCATAACATCACCAATTGTATTTTAAAATAAATTATTAGTCAAGTGAAAAATGAGCGAATTTTACAAATAAATATTGTTTTTTGCATTTTATTTACCTTTAAAAGTAGTTATAATAATTGAAAAGAGGTGTGAATTTATGCTTAAAATTTTAAAAAATGCCAACCTTTACATTAACGGCGATTTTTTAAAAAAAGATATTGCGTTTAATGAAAAAATCGTGGAAATTGGTGATAATCTTAAAGGCGATGTAGAAATTAATTTTAGCGAAAATATATCACACCTGGTTTTATTGATATACATATCCACGGCAGAGGTGGAATTGATGCGGTAGAAAATTGCGCTGAACTTTCTAAAAATTTAGCAAAAATCGGTGTTACCTCATTTCTACCTACTACCCTTACTTTAAGCGAAGAAGATACGCTAAATGCCCTAAGCGTTCTTGCTGAATATATTGAAAATCAGGATAAAAGCGGTGCTGAAGCCCTTGGGATTTACAGTGAAGGGATTTTCTTTTCAAAGGAAAAATGCGGTGCTCAAAACCCAGACTTTATAAAAGATGAAATTGATTTTTCGCTTATAGAAAAAATGTTAGCGGCTTCAAAAGGTCATATAAAAATTATGGCATTTGCCCCTGAAAATAAGGGAAGTGAACAACTTTGTACCCTTTTAAAAGAAAAGGGTATCAGAGCGTCTATGGGCCATACTAACGCTTTAGAAAAAGATATACTGCCTTGTATTGAAAATGGAATGAGTGGTGTCACTCACCTTTATAACGGTATGTATTGGATGAATCATCTTGAACTCGGCGCCGGTGGTGTCGGCGTATTTGATAACAGACTATATGCTGAAATTATAACAGATGGCTATCACGTGAATAAAGAATTTGTAAATATTCTTTTTAAATTTAAACCAATTGATAAAATATTGTTTATAAGTGATAACGTTCATCTTTCGGGTATGCCTATAGGAAAGGGAAATATGGGTGGTGTACCGGTTATAATCGAAGAAGACCGACTTATTGTTGATACCGATAAGGGCTACAGTTTAGCGGGAAGTTGCCTTAAACTTACTGATAGTATTAAAAACGTTAATAAAATGACGGGTATATCTGTTAAGGAACTTCTTAAGTGTGTAACCAAAAACCCTGCAGAATATATTGGGGTTAGTGACAGAAAAGGAAGTATTGAAGTAGGTAAGGATGCCGACCTCAATATTTTTGATAAAGAGTTTAATCTTTTAAAAACTTATATAAAAGGAGAAGAAGTATGATACCGGAGTACAATCTAATTCCACCAAGCGAACTTGGAAAAGGAAGCAACATTAAACTTGATGTGTGCGAATGCGAACAGGACCTTTATTGGAAAATGGCTATTGAAGTTTTTGAGACAATAAAGGAAAACAATGAAAAAGGCGAGGATACCGTAATGATCGTTCCTTACGGCCCCTTAGGACCTTATAGCCGTCTTGTATGGCTTGTAAATAAGTACCGTTTAAGCCTTAAACGTTGCCATTTTATTAATATGGACGAATATTTGACCGAAGACCTTAAATATCTTGATAAGTCTGACCCTCTTTCCTTTAGAGGCGGTATGGACAGAATTTTCTATAATCTTATTGATGATGAACTTAATATCCCTAAAGAACAAAGAATTTTCCCTGACCCTGAAAAGCCCAAATTTATTGAAGAATATATCAAAAACCAAGGAAAACTTGATATGGCTTGGGGCGGTGTAGGTATTACTGCGCACTTTGCTTTTAACGAGCCACCCGAACCCGGTGAAACCATGTCTAATGAAGAATTTGCAAATCTTCCTACACGTGTTCTTAAAATTGCAAGAGAAACCCTTACTATAAATGCATTTATGAACTGTGCCGCAGACCTTGACGGTATTCCTCAAAACTGTATCACAGTTGGTATGAGAGAAGCGTTTATGGCTAAAAAGGTTAGAATGTGTATGCCTAGAGACTGGAATGCAGCAGCGCTCAGAAAAATTCTTCACGGTCCTGTTACAAGCAAAATTCCTTGCTCACTTTTCCAAAACCATCCTGATGCAAAAATCTATGCTGCAAGCGTAGCACTTGCTTCACCAATTCCCGAAATCAGAATTTACAATAAATAAACGAAAAACCGAGAGTTTTAACTCTCGGTTTTTTATGTGACTGTATTAATTAAAGATTGTTTTTACAAGCATCAATTAGTTCGGAAAGAGAGCCTGTAGCAAGGCAAATTCTTTCGTCGGCAGCGCCGTAGTAAACCTTGATTTCATCTTTATCTTCGTCAATAAGACAACCACAGGCAAAACATACGTTACTAACGTGACCCATTAGTTCGTAAGGGGCTTGAGGGGTAAGTATCCAACTGGTAGTTCTACCGATGATTTTCGACGGATCTTCAAGGTCAAGAAGAACAGCGCCTAAGGAATAACGGGTATTGTCGCAAGTATTCCATGTGCCGTGGATGATTTCAAGCCAACCATCTTTAGTTTTAACGGGAACGGTAGGACCGATTTTGAAATCAAAGTAGGGAACAACTCCGGGACGTAAAAGAGGTCTGTAGTCACCCCAATATTTAAGGTCGGGGGAATAAGAAATCCAAATTTCACCGCAACCCTTGCCTGAGCCAAACATCGGACGGTCAAGACGAACGTATCTGCCGTCTATTTTTTCGGGGAAAAGGCAGGGAACACGGTTTGGGGGAAGGGCAATACAACCCATAAATTCAAGAGTTTCAAAATCTTTGGTCTTTTCAAGTAATGCACAAGGACCAAGGGGACCTTGGCCGGGACGAACAATATAATATTCATCTCCGATTTGGGTTAATCTTGGGTCAATTACCCAACCATCATAATTGCATATATCGTCACTCCAAGGATTGTGTGTGCAAAGGGGAGTAGGATTAATGGTGAAATTAATTCCATCGTCACTCATAGCAACGTGAATACCTGTTTTTTGTCCGTTAACAAGACCACGGTAAATACAAGCGCAAAGTAAAACAACCTTGCCTTTGTACATTGCCTGACCGCAGTTCATAACAGAATCAGCAGGAACGGGAAAATCCTTTGGAGAAATAATTGGGTTTTTTGGATGTCTGTATAAATGTCCTTATTTTATCATAACTTAAATGTTAATGCAATATTAAATATACCGTAAAAAACAAATTCCGAGCAGTCTTGCGACAACTCGGAAATTTGGTGCGGGTGTTCATAACGGAACGAGATTATTCCTGATAATCGTTAATTGGTATTGAAAGCCGTTGTTTCTAATGCCTTCTTTTGCTTTTTTGCATCATACATATTAGAGTCTGCGCGCTGTATCACTGCTTCAAAAGAATCATTCTTTTCGCATTTGGAATAACCAAGTGAAAGTGATAATTGGCAGGGTTTGTTTTTAAATTTATCGGCAACGGCGATATCAAAACGCTTTATCAAACCCTCCACGTTTTGATATCTTTTTAAAATTACCGCAAATTCATCACCGCCAATTCGGTAGCACTGGCCATAATTTCCAAAAACCGATTTAATCGCGCGAGAAATATTACTTAAACATTCATCACCGAATTGATGACCGTAATTGTCATTAATTACTTTAAAGTTGTCAATATCTAAAATTATTACAACTTGTTCCTTTTTTAAGTATTTTACTTTTCTTAAATATGTTCCTTGATTAAGAACGCCTGTAAGTTTGTCAAAAAGATTTGCCAACTCGATGTTGTAGGCGTAATAAGCACATAAGCTCAGAACAACCGTTATTCTTGTCATATAAACTTTGGGGTCGAAGACTTGTATAGAACTTGATGCAAGAAAGAAAAAGCTTAAAAAATAGGCGAAGATTTTATGTTGTAAAAAACCTTTACGCGAATATCTGAGCGATTCGTAGAGCAAGTATATAACTGCAAGAAAATACGAGATAACATATATAGGAAACAACAATCCACGATGATAATTATTTTGAGCATCTATGAAAAACAGTTGATTTGTCACAACCAGACAGTTGAACAAGATAAAATAAGCAATGATACCGATAATAGCACCTTTAAAGTGACGGAAGTTGCCTATTGAAGTTGCAAAAAGAATGATTAAAATTGGAGAAAGAAGAAAGCCTATATAATTTGATAAAAAGTGGATTGGCTTAAATGCTATTGCGGAACTATTTAAAAAAATGGATAAACCTTCACATATGATTATGAAAAACTCGCCTAAAAAAGCAATAAAAAAACCTTTTTTATGTGTAGCTAATATAAACTCATTTGTAACAGTTAAAAAGAGCATGCATAAAAGCATCATAAGAAGAACGGGGATAGTATAAAAGTATTGAGTCATTGCGTGGACCTCCTATTTTGCATACTTGGTATAATATCATAAATCGCACCGCAAGTCAACCGTAGTGGTATATTTGTATTCGAAACTTGTCTGCGCACCGTCTACCAAATATTCAAGTTCTGCCATCTAAAAAACAAAATCCGAGCAAACCTTTCGTCTTACTCGGAAATATGGTGTGGGTGACAGCCCTCCCGAACCTTGCTTTGCGTTATCGTTCATCCAAATCAAGCCTCGTCCCACTCGCAAATCTGCGAGGCTCTGCGTCGGCTTGTTTATCCACGCCAAAGCAAAAGGAACCTTTCGGCTCCTTTTTGCTTTGGTGAGGTTGTTCTAAACGGATTTGTCAATCCAACTTGAGATATGGTTTAAAGTATTCCATTGCTTCCGCAGTAGATACTTTCATTTTATTATCGATAGATAAAAATGCTCTGGGAAGATTATGAAATCCACATATATATCGTTTTACGGTAGTGCGATAATTTTTACCCATTGAGGTTAAATAAACGATACATTCCGCAAGTAAAGTTTTCATAAATATAGCAAGTTCAATGTAGTTATACGAAAAACTTGAATCGCTATGTAATGATGATAAAAGAATATCCGTCATATCCTGAAGTTGATACAATTCATTAAGAAGTGTTAAACGATTTCTTTTAAGTAACAACTTTCTTTCATCATAATTTTTTAGTTGAATTGATTTTTCATATATTTCTTGAGAAAGTTTTGAAATCATAAGTACCACCACCTTGTATTTATTATATCACAATGGATTCTAATTCGCAAGCATCGTGGATGGATATCCACACTTGTTAGGGTTGCCCCCTAATACCTAAAAACTTGCTCAAAATAAAAAAGAATGTTCATAACGGTTAAGTCCGTTATGAACATTCAACATGGTGCGGGTGACAGGACTTGAACCTGCACGGTGATCCGCTAGCTCCTAAGGCTAGTGCGTCTGCCAATTCCGCCACACCCGCATATAAGTTTTTTATTTAAGTATTATTGATGAATTTCAACTGCTGAAATCCTGGCAGACGCACTACGTGCGTTACCCTCAGAAATATAGTCGTACTGCTCGCTTGGAGCGCGTCGCATTACTCCTTATTTCTTCACCTCAGCTAGGTGCCTTCATCATCCACCGGATGCGGCACCGAGCTTCGCCCAATTCCGCCACACCCGCATAAAGTACTTAATATATACATATAATTTTACGTGCCTTAATATTCTATAATATTTTTATGGTTATGTCAAGAATTACTCGTTGATTTTTTAAAAATATTTTGATATAATGAATAAAAAGAAACATATGTAAGGGGTGTTTGTATGGCAAACAATAATTTTGTGATTACTATTGGCAGAGAATTCGGTAGCGGCGGTCACACAATTGCAAAAATGCTGGGTGCAGACCTTGGGATAAAGGTTTATGACAAAGAAATTCTTGACCTTGCAGCAAAGAATAGCGGTTTAAGCGCCGACATTTTAAAGGATTATGATGAAAAGCCGACCAATAGTTTTCTTTATTCGTTATCTCTTGGCGCATATTCTTACGAAAGTGTGTTAAGCGGTGTTCCTAATCTTCCTTTAGTTGATAAAGTTTTTGCCGTACAGGCTGAAATTATAAGAGAAATTGCAGACAAAGAATCTTGCGTTATAGTTGGAAGATGTGCTGACAGCATTTTACAGGGAAAAGAAAATCTTCTTTCGGTATTTATTCATGCTGATGCTAAACAAAGGGCAGAGCGTGTTATGGAATATGAAAAGATTTCTTTTGATAAGGCTATTGATATGGTTAAAAAATCCGATAAAAAACGCGCAAGTTATCATAATTATTTTTCTGATAACAAATGGGGTGATGCACGTTCCTATGATTTGTGCATTGATAGCAAAATCGGATATGAAAACGTAGCCCACATAATTAAATATTGCATTCAGGAAAAAATTCACGGATAGTTATAATTCTATCAAATAAACAAAAACCTGCCTTTTTCGTATAATGTACGGAAGGGCAGGTGTTTTTTATTATTAAAAGTAAACGAAAAAATATTCGAGTTATATGTATTGCGTTAGCGGTAATACTTGCTATTCTTATTGTTTTTGTTGGCGTGGACAAAAAATTAAGACCTATTATAACCGATTACAGCGCGTCGGTTGGCGAAACGGTAATGATAAGCATTGTAGATAAAACTGTTTCGAACATATTTACTGAGCAAAACATATCCTATGACGATTTGGTTACTATATCAAGAGATGAAAACGGTCAGGTGACCTCTCTTCAGATAAATGCGGCTAAAATGAATTATATTAAATCAAATATATCAGTACGGGTGGCTGAGGAAATTTCCAAAAGGGAAAAATATACATTAAAAATACCTTTCGGAACTATAATCGGTAACGAGTATACATTGGGCAGAGGCCCTGATGTTAAATTTAAAATGCAAATAACTACGACCGTTATTGCTGATTTTGAAAGTAAATTTTATAGCGCGGGAATAAATCAAGTTCTTCATCAAATACATATAAATGTCAAAATGAACGGTCAAACGGTTATTCCTTGGTATAGATCTACTTTTAATTTAAATACAAACGTTATTGCCGCCGAGACTGTTATAGTTGGAATTACGCCTGACGCATACACAAACGTTATAGAATCGGGAACGGATGCCACACAGGATATATTTGATTTTGGCACACATTAAATAATTTTAACCGAAATAACGCCGTCAATTTTTCTTAAATGATTAACCAGTTCCTCTAAGGGTATTATAATATTATCGGTACGAAGTGATATGGTAACGGCGGCTACCGAATCAACAGGATGGTTCTGGTTAATGGTAAGTATATTTGCGCCTTTTTCGAATAAACGGGCTGTAAGTGCAGAAAATACACCTGCGCGATCGCTTAAATGAGCGCTTATTGTTACAGTGTTTTCAGTGTCTTGTCTATGGTAGATAAACACCTGATCTTTGTATTTGTAAAAGGCGCTTCTAGAAATACCAACCTTTTGAACGGCGGCGCTAATGTTGGAAACAACGCCTTCTTCTAATAATTCTTTAGCATATAAAACCTTTGAAAATACATCGGGCAAGGCAGAAGCCTTAACAATTAACATATCATATTCTTTCATTTTGTCCACCACCGAAATACAGTTTTTATTATTATATATCATCTTTACATAAAAATCAACAGAAAGTGGGATTTTTACGGAAAAGGATAAAAAGAAAAAGTTTTTAATAATGGTTGCATACGTTTTTGTAATAGTATTTTTGTTATTTGCGCTTTTAAAACTTTGCCTTGGGGTATTGTTACCATTTATCATAGGTACTGTGATAGCGGTAATTGTGCAAAAACCTGCTTTACTGTTAAGTCAAAAGGTTAAAATTAAGCAAGGTACACTTGCTCTTTTAATGGTAATCGGTGTTTATTTAATTTTATTATTGTTGCTTATTTTTTTTGGAAGCAGAGTTTATGTGGGATTGGTTAAAATATATGAAAAATTGCCCGAGTATACCGAAAGCGTTTCTTCTCTTTTAGAAATTTCACAAGAAAAAATAGAAGGTCTTTTTTATAAGTTCGGTTTTAAAAATTTTTCTACTATCGGCAATATAGCAGGCGAATCGTTAAGCGGTCTTGCAAGTAAAACTATAGACGTATTTTCGGATTTTATATCAACCTTCTTAAAAAAAGCGCCGTCTTTTATATTTGGTCTTTTTGTAACTTTGATAAGCGGTTGTTTTATAGCAAAAGATTTTTGCGCCTTTAAAAAAATCTTATATTTTGCTTTGAACGACGAAAGAATTTCGGTATTGGAAAAAATAAAGAAAATTTTGATTAATAACGTATTTAAACTCTTAAAAGGCTATATGATTTTATCGTTAATAGCCTTTGGCGTATTATCTTTGGGCTTTTTAATAATTGGTATAAAAGATGCAATAAAAATTGCTTTTATTACAGCGTTTATTGACCTTCTTCCTGTTTTTGGAAGCGGAATAGTTCTTGTTCCCTGGGCGTTAATTTGTCTTTTAAAAGGGAAAACTGTAACATTTGTTTCGCTTTTAGTACTTTACGTTTGCCTTCTTATTGTAAGAAACGCTTTTGAACCAAAAATAGTAGGTAAACAAGTGGGACTTCATCCGCTGTTAACCCTTTTATCATTGTTTTTGGGAGTAAAGTTTTTTGGTGTAATGGGAATATTCGTTTTGCCTCTTATTGTTACCGTTGTTTATAAATACTACGAAGAAAAGGTAACAGAGAAGGCCGGTGCGCATAGTATGTAGTGTAGCCTTTAAAGGCTATAAAAAATAAACGGACCGTGAGGAAAAATGAAAAGGTATGTGGTTGCTACCGGTACAGTAACCCACGCTATAAGAGGACGTGAAATTCTTAAAAGAAAAGGAATAGCAGCTGAAACTGAGCGGATGAAGCATGGAACGGAAAATTATGGCTGCGGGTACGGAATTGTTACCGGAGGCAATATTGAGGAAATAGAAAGAATTTTAAAAAGAGAAAACGTTAAAATAATCAAAATAATACCGCTTGACTGACGGCGGACAGAAAGGCAACGGGGAAATTTTCCGTTGCCTTGTTTTAATTAACAGTACTAAACAGGGGGTGAAAAAATGATTTACCTTGATAATGCGGCAACAACCGGTTTTAAGCCTGAAAGGGTTATAAAATCGGTGGAAACGGCGCTTAAAAATTATTCTGCAAACCCCGGAAGAAGCGGACATAACCTGTCGATTATGACTGCTGAAAAGGTGTATTGCGTAAGAGAAAAAGTGGCGGATTTTTTTGGTTGTGACGACCCGTCGGGAGTTGTATTTACGCTTAACTGCACTCAGGCGGTTAACTTCGTTTTAAAAGGAATTTTAGAAAAAGGCGACGGTCTTATTATATCTAATCTGGAACACAACTGCGTGGCAAGACCTGCCTTTAAAATGGCTGATGAAGGAATAATAACTTTGGACGTTTTTAACGCTTTAAGCGACGAACTTGAAACAAACATTGAAACACTTATTAAACCTAATACAAAAATGATTTTTTGTACTCACGCTTCAAACGTTTGCGGAAAAATTACAAATATTGAAAAAATTGGAGAGATTTGCAAAAAGCACAATATTCTTTTTGGAGTGGATGCGGCTCAAACAGCAGGTGTAATTCCTATTGACGTTAAAAAAATGAATATTGATTTTCTTTGCGTAGCCTCTCACAAAGGTCTTTTTGCACCAATGGGAACAGGTATTTTGATTGCAACGAAAAACATTTACAAAACCATAATAGAGGGTGGTACGGGTACTGCTTCTTTAAGTTTGAGCCAACCCGACGTTTTGCCTGAAATGCTTGAAAGCGGAACCGTTAATTTACCCGGTATTTTTGGAATCGGGGCAGGAATTGATTTTATAAAAAGCAAAGGTGTTGATAATATATATCGTCACGAAAATGCGCTTTGCAAAAAGTTTTTAAAGGATATTTTGGATATAAAAAATATTTCGGTTTTGCTTAGAAAGTTTGACAGCGATGATTTTGTTCCGGTTATCGCCCTTAACGTTAAAGGTAAGACCAGCGAAGAAGCGGCACAGTATTTAAGCAGTAAAGGCATAGCGGTAAGAGGCGGTTACCATTGCGCTCCGCTTGCACATCGTGCCTTGGGTACTCTTGACGGCGGTGCAGTGCGAATTTCACCGGGTATTTTAAACTGTGTTTCTGATATGGAGTACCTGAAAAAAGCACTTATTTCTTTCGCTAAATAAAAATATATAATTTATATAAAAAATATTAAAAAAGTGGTTGATTAGTAGGTTTTAGTATGTTAAAATAGAATATGTAATGAGTTTTTGAGAAAGGATTGATGGTGTGAGCGCTTTTTTTGACGCAATAAGAATACTTTGGAACCAACTTTTGTATGCGGTTTCTCATATATCTGTGTTTGACGTTATAGATATAATCATAATTGCCTACATCATTTTTAAGGCTGTACAGTTTTTGACCGAAAGTCGCGGAGGTCAACTTGTAAAAGGTCTTATTATCCTTTTTGGCGCATATCTTGTTTCCAGTTGGTTTGGTCTTGTTACCGTACACTGGTTGCTTCGCAGAGTAATGGAATGGGGCGTTATTGCGTTAGCGGTAATTTTTCAGCCCGAAATCAGACGCGCTCTTGAACGAATCGGTCGCAGTAAACTTGGCAAACTCGGTCTTGTCGGTAAAACCGATGATGAACAACTGAAGTCTTCGATTGACAGTATTTGTATGGCCGTTCAAAGTATGCACGACCAAAAAATAGGCGCTTTAATCGTTTTCGAAAGAACAACTTCTCTTGGCGATATTATAAATACAGGAACTGTTATAAACGCTGAGAGTTCTTCTCAAATGGTTGGCAACATATTCTATCCCAAGTCTCCGCTTCACGACGGCGCGTTAATTATCAGAAACGGAAAACTTTATGCGGCAGGTTGCATACTTCCGCTAACCTCTAACTCAAATCTTAATTTACAACTGGGCACAAGACACCGTGCCGCTATTGGTATGAGTGAAGTTTCTGACGCCGTGATTATAGTTGTTTCGGAAGAAACCGGTAAAATCTCTTTGGTTCAAAACGGCACAATTGAACGCGGATACGACCAAATTCGTTTGCGTGAAGAACTTTACAGGTCGGTGCTGCAGAATGAACAGGAACACACCGAGGACGGTCTCTTCTTTAAAATCAAGTCCTTTATTGACAGAATAAAGCCCAATAAAATAGAGGAGGAAAAGAAAGATGAAGAATAAAAACTTTTCCTTTAGAAAACTATTTTCGAACAAACGTTTCAGCGTGATTTTTGCGGTAGTTGTTGCTTTTATATTTTGGCTTGCAATTACTATTGACCAAACCGAAGTTATAAATAAATCTTTTGCAAATATTTCTATAAACATCTCTACCGAGGGCAGTTTTGCAGGGGATATGGGTCTTGAAGTTATAAAAATTGAAAATGAGGCCAATGCAACCGTTACTGCAAGCGGTCCTAATTCATCGGTAAACGCTATCGAAGTTTCGGATATTCTTATTACTGCTGATTTGAGCGAGGTAACGGGAGCAGGAAGTTATACCATTCCTCTCAGCGTTAATAACTCTATGAATAAAAACGGAGTATCTTTCGAAGTTTCTCCCAAAACGGTAAACGTGACCTTCGATTTTGTTGATACAAAAGAGTTTGACGTTATCCCCGTTGCAAAAGAAGTTGTCCTTAATAATAAACTTGATACAAGTTTCTTTAAGGGTGAATCGGTTATAAACTCTGCAGAATTTACTAAAATCGTAGTAAAAGGTCCAAGGGCTGATATGAAATTGGTTACCAGAGTTGAAGCCGTAGTTTCATCTGCTGACACTATAAAGGAAAGCAAAACCTATGAAGCGCAAATAGTTCTTTACGATGAAAACGGAAAAATTCTTGACAACGCAAAATATACGTTGCCATTTGAAACGGTAAAGGTTACCGTTCCTGTTTACAAAGAAAGAACCGTTTCGGTTGTGCCTACCTTTAGTAACGAGGACATAAAAGGCGCTACAAATGCTAAGGTTAAGAGTATTTCTCTTACAAAGGTTGCTGTTTACGGCGATCCTAAAATTATAGATGACCTTGATAATATTAAACTTACTCCCGTTGACTATCGAGAGTATAAAGCAGGAAAGTTAAGTTTTGAGGTTAAACTTACTATTCCGGACGGAATTTATCTTAAAAAAGATGTTGGAAACGTTACCGTAACCTTAAACCAAAACTAAATATTTAAAAGGGCTTTTAAGTTAAAAAGCCCTTTTGTCATTTCACTCAAATCCGCATATTATATATCGAGGTGTTAGTATGAGTGAAATTATAATATTGGTTTTGTTTTTGTTTTTTGCCGTATGCGGTGTTAGCACTATTAGTGCAAAATTGTGGCTTTTTCTCGTTCGTCCTCACAAAAAACGCAACAGTGTTTTGATTGTGAATATAAACGAAGACGAAAATGATGAAAATTTGCTTTTTGCAATCGAAAAATACCGTTGGTACGGTAGCGAATATGCCGATTATATTGTATTTGTCACTAATTCGAAAATAAGTGAAAAAGCATCTTGCCGTTTGGCTGAATATAAAAATATATTTTGTGTAAAAGAAGAAAATCTTTTGCAGTTATTAAAAAAAATTGAGGGGGGAAGAGTATGAGCGAAGTTAGCGAAAAAACCGAAAAACTTCAGGGTATAATACAACGCGTTACCTTTCACAACGAACATAACGGCTATACTGTCGCTCAACTTAATACGGGAGGCGAAGAAATTACCGTTGTAGGTAATATGCCTTTTGTAAGTCACGGCGACGACGTTATCCTTTACGGACAATATACCGTTCACGCTGTTTACGGACCTCAATTTAAAGTTGATACTATGGAAAAGAATATGCCCACCGACGAAGCGTCTCTGCTTCGTTATCTTTCAACAGGTGCAATAAAGGGCGTGGGTCCGTCTACTGCAAGAAAAATAGTTGAAACCTTTAGGGAAGATACTATTTGTGTTCTTGAAAAAAATCCCGAAAGATTGGCGTGTATAAACGGAATATCTCTTAGTAAAGCGCAGGCAATAGGGGAAGAGTTTGCAAAGCAGTTCGGTGTAAGGGAAGTTATGCTTTTACTTGCCCGTTTTAAAATATCAACCGAAGACAGTATTCGCGCTTTTAAAGTTTTAGGCAATGATGCGGTAAATAAAATTAAAACTAATCCCTATCTTTTGTGTAATGAGAAAATTGATTTTCCTTTTGAAAAAGCCGAGGATATTGCAGAATATTATAATATTGCCGATGATGACGTTTTAAGGGTTTGCGCCGGTATAGAATACGTACTGCGTAAAAATTCCTATAATGGACATACCTGTTTGCCTCGTGAAAAAGTGGTAAGTGTTTCGTCAGAACTGTTAAACGTAGCAAAAGATACGGTAGATATTGCGGTGGACAGGCTTATTGAAGAACTGCGTCTGCGCTCTAAATTTGTGGGAAACATTGAATTTATTGCGCTTCCTGCCTTTTTTAGCGGAGAAGAATATATTGCCACAAAACTTACCGTTATGGCCTTAAGAAATATAAACGCTTTTGTTGATGACAGAGAAATTGCTTTTCTTGAAAATTCAATGGGAATTAAATTTGACGAAAAGCAAAAAAACGCAGTTAAAACTTCTTTGCAAAACAGCATAACACTTTTAACGGGCGGTCCCGGAACGGGAAAAACCACCACCCTTAAAGCAATGATAGAAATGTTTAGCCATAGAGATATGGAAATCGAACTTGCCGCGCCTACGGGCAGGGCGGCAAAACGTATGAGTGAACTTACAGGGTGTGAAGCCAAAACGTTACATAGGCTTTTAGAAGTGGAATGGACTGATGAGGACAGACCGAAATTTGCACGTAATGAAAGAAATCCTTTAGAGTGTGAAGTGCTTATTTTGGATGAGGTTTCAATGGTGGATTCACTTCTTTTTGAAAGTCTTTTAAGGGCGTTGCCTTTAAATTGCAGACTGATTTTGGTGGGGGACAGCGACCAGTTGCCAAGTGTTGGCGCAGGTAACGTACTTGGGGATATTATTGATAGCGATAAATTTAACGTTGTAAGGCTTGATAAAGTTTTCCGTCAAGCGCAGGAAAGTGCTATTATACGTACTGCTCACGCAATAATTGAAGGTGAAACCCCCGATATTAGTGTTAAAGATTCCGATTTCTTTTTCTTAAAACGAAATAATGGTGACGAAACAATAAAAACCCTTTGCGATTTGTGTCTTGAACGTTTGCCCAATGCTTACGGTTTCGAACCGTTTAAAGATATTCAGGTACTGTGTCCGTCCAGAAAAATGGCGCTGGGTACCATAAACCTAAATAACGTACTTCAAGATTTGCTTAATCCTAAGAAAAAGAATACTCCTGAAGTTGCTTTTAAAGGATTTTTTCTTCGCGAAAACGATAAGGTTATGCAAATTAAAAATAATTATGAACTGGTTTGGAAAAAGGATAACGGTGAAGAGGGCACGGGCGTATTTAACGGAGACGTAGGATACGTTGAAAAAATTGATAAACGTCAAAATAGTATAATTGTACGTTTTGATGATAAAACGGTTACGTATTTTACTGAAGAACTTTCGCAAATAGAACTTGCTTATGCCGTTACAGTACATAAAAGTCAGGGAAGTGAATATGATTGCGTTATTCTTCCGCTTCTTGACGTACCGACAAAACTTAAATATCGCAACCTTTTGTATACTGCCGTTACCAGAGCAAAAAAACTTTTGATAGTTATAGGCGAAGACAACGTATTTTTTGCTATGGCAGCCAACAATAAAAAAAGTTTAAGATATACGCTTCTTAAAGAGTTTTTAAAGGTGTCATATGATTAAAAAAGCATTACTTGATTTTTTCTGTCCGTCCTTTTGCTTTAACTGTAAAAGTCCTATAAATAACGGAAAAGTTATTTGTGACGAATGTTACGATGAAATAGAGTTTGCTTCAGATAGTGCCTGTGTTAAATGCGGACTTAGCGAAAGGGAATGTCAGTGCAAATTTTCTGTGTTTCATTTTAACTTTTTTGCCGCGCCTTTTATTAATGACGGTGTTGCTAAAAAAGGTGTTTATGCAATAAAATTTGCAAAAAATAAAATATTGTCCGATTTTTATGCAGAACATATGGTTAAAAGGTTGGTTGAAAAAACCGAGGTAAGAGATTTTAACCTTGTGACCTATGTGCCAATGAACATAACTAAATATTTTAGACGAGGTTATAATCAGGCGGAGGTTTTGGCTGAGCGAGTTGCTTCTATGTTATCTTTGCCGTTAGAAAAAACTCTTAAACGAAAACTATTTAGTTCTACACAGCATAAAAGAAGTTCGGTTGCCGAAAGATTTGAAAATGCTTATAACAGTTATGTTGGTATAAAAAGCGTTAGAGGCAGGGTTCTTTTAATAGACGATATTAAAACCAGCGGAGCCTCCCTTGAAGCCTGTGCAAGAGAACTGTTAAAAGCAGGTGCAGATGAAGTATATTGTCTTACTGCGCTTGTGGGTAATAAAAATTAGTTGAAATATCAAAAGTTTTTTTATATAATAGTTTTAAAAGTTTGAAAGGAGTGAATACAGTGGCTAACGAAATCGGTATTGATTTAGGCTCATCTAAAACGGTTATATATTCCGATTCTAAAATACTTTTAACAGCGCCCAGCGTTGTAACGGTAGATGCCGAAACCTATGCGCCTGTATATTTCGGCGAAAAGGCAAAGCAAACTCTTGGAAGAACACCCGATACGTTAGAATGTATTCATCCTATACAGCACGGTCTGATTGCAGACTACGATATAGCGGAAGCAATGCTTAAAAACTATATGGAAAAGGTGTTTGGTAAAAACGTAATAAGACCAAAGGTTGTAGCAACTCTGCCTACCGGACTTACCGAACTTCAGCATCACTCACTTTCAAACGTTGTTAGCGCGGCAGGCGGTAGAAGTGTAACGGTTGTTGAAGCGCCCATAGCCTTGGCTATAGAACTAGGTGTGGATTTCACCGTACCTGAAGGCAGTATGATAGTGGATATTGGAGCGGGTACTACCGATATAGCGGTATTATCTCTTGGCGGTGTTGTTTCCTGCGATTCTTTTAAAACCGCTTCGTACGATTTTGATGAAATTATTAAAAATCACGTAAGAAGAAAACGCAATATTGCCATAGGCAACCTTACGGCAGAAAGTATAAAAATGCAAATAGGTTCAGTCAGCCCTCGCGCTATCGAAATTACCGCTATTGCAAAGGGTAGAAATCTTTTTAGCGGTCTTCCCGAAGCCTTTGAGGTTACTTCGGGTGAAATATATAAAAAACTTCACGAAAGTGCGCTGACTATTTGTAACGCTATTCGTAAAGTTCTTGAAAATACCGAGCCTGACCTTGTTGCAGATATAAAGAAAAAAGGGATGTTTCTTGTGGGCGGCGGTTCAAAGATATTCGGTATGTCGGAACTGATTTCGGACTATACGGGAATTGAAGTGAAAACCGTCAGCGACCCTGAACTCACTTTGGTAAAAGGCGCGGCAAAGGCTTTATCCGTACCTGGTCTTCTTAAAAATATTAACTATCAAGCCCGTTCTATTAAAGAACTTGAAATTCACTGATAAAAAAACACTTGACAGCAACTATGCGTTGTGATATACTACTGAGGTACAAAAAGAAGAACTTCTCGTTCTCACCCTAAAGTAACGTCTGAAAGGGTCATCAAATTACTTTTTCGAATTGATAATATCACTTCGATATTTTTTGGTGCGTGAACGAGTTTCGTTCACGCTTTTGTTTTTTGGAGGTGCGTAGTATCAGCAGTAAAGAAGTAGCCATAAATGAGGCAATAAAAGCAAATGAAGTTCGTGTAATTGATACCGACGGAAGTCAGTTGGGTATTCTTTCTATTAAAGATGCAATTGCAGCAGCAGAAGAGAGAGAACTCGATCTCGTTAATATCTCTCCTAACGCTAATCCGCCAGTATGTAAAATAATGGATTTTGGTAAATATCGTTTCGAACAGGCTAAACGTGAAAAAGAAGCAAAGAAAAACCAAAAAACCTTTGATATTAAAGAAGTGCGTCTTGGTCTTACCATTGACACTCACGACTTTGAAACCAAAGGCAATCAGGCTATTCGTTTCTTAAAGAGCGGAGATAAAGTAAAGGTTTCTATCCGTTTTCGCGGTCGTGAACTCGGCCATCCTGAAATCGGTCTTGAAACCATGAAGAGATTTGCTGATTACTGCGAGGAATTCGCCAGTGTAGAAAAATCTGCTAAAATGGAAGGCAGAAATATGCTGATGTTCCTTGCACCAAAAACAAATAAATAAGCAAGATAATTAAAGGGAGGATTTATTATGCCTAAGATCAAAACACACAGTGGTGCAAAAAAACGTTTTAAACTCACCAAGACCGGTCAAGTTAAACGCGCACACGCATTCAAATCACACATCCTTAACAAGAAAACTTCTAAGCGTAAGAGAAATCTTCGCAAGACAGTTGTGGCTGATGTAACAAATGTTGCAGCAGTAAAGAAAATGATTCCTTATAAATAAGGGTAAATTGATTGGAGGTTTCTGAATATGGCACGTATTAAAGGTGCGTTAGCAACACGCAAAAGAAGAAAAAAGATTTTAAAACTTTCTAAAGGTTATTTTGGAGCAAAGTCCAAACTCTTTAAAACAGCAAAAGAAGCTGTTATGAAATCCGGTAACTATGCATACATCGGTCGTCGTCTTAAAAAGCGCGATTTCCGTCGTCTTTGGATTACCAGAATTTCTGCCGCTGCTAAAATGAACGGTATGAATTATTCTACTCTTATGAACGGTCTTAAGATTGCAGGTGTGCAGATCAACCGTAAAATGCTTGCAGAAGTAGCAGTTAATGACCCCGAAGGTTTTACCGCTATTGCGCAGCAGGCTAAGAATGCTTTAGCAAAATAATTATATCGCCCAAGTATGTTCTTGGGCGAATTTTTTAATATTGAGAGGGGAGTTAAATATGCAGTTTTTAACAATAACCGCAAAAGATAACGGTAGGATAAAAAGAGTTATTAAATTACAAAAGTCTGCTCAGTTTAGAAAAGAAGAAGGCGCTTTTGTACTTGAAGGACTTAGAACAATTGATGATGCAACCGAAAACTCGGTTAAAATAAACGAACTGTATTTTACTAATGAAATATTGGAAAAACACCCTTCCTATATTAAAAAATTTGCTCAAAACTCGTCTTTTTGCGCAGAAATAAGTCAAGCGGTAGCCAATAATATTTCGGATACTGCTACAACTCAAGGGATTTTTGCCGTTGCGCAAATGCCTGAAAATAACGTGCAAATTGATGTTAATAAAAAGTATATTGCGCTTGAAAATTTACAAGACCCGTCTAATCTTGGCGCAGTTGCCCGAACTGCCGAAGCACTTGGTATAGATGCAATTATAATTTCGGGTAACTCTTGCGACCCTTTCAGTCCTAAATCATTAAGGGCATCTATGGGAACTTTACTAAGACTGCCTTTGATTTTTACTGAATATATGTCTGAATTTATTAAAAATCTAAATATGCCAACCTATGCCTGTGTTGTTAATGGTGATGCTGAAAAATTAAGTGAAGTGAATTTTTCGGGCGGTGCGGTTTGTATTATCGGAAACGAAGCAAACGGTTTAACACAACAGACGGTAAATGCCTGTAAAAAAAGTATTACCATTCCTATGAAAGGCAGAGCCGAATCGCTTAATGCGGCTGCCGCTGCCGCTATAGTAATGTGGGAGATGGTTAAATGATTTATTGGTTGTGGCTTCATTGCGCGCTTGGCGCAGGCGGAATTAAATCAAAAGAGATTATTTCGCGTTTTTCTTCTGCAAAGGCTTTATATGAAGCAGGGGATAAAGGCAGAAGAGAATTAAATATATTTACCGAAAATCAATTAACGCGTTTAAATAATACTACACTTGATGAAGTTAATGAACTTATTAAACAATGTAGTGCCCAAAATATCGGTATAATTACAATAGGTGATAAAAACTATCCTAAACGTTTAAAGCGTATTTATAATCCGCCTTACGCATTGTTTTATAAAGGCGAATTCCCAAATTTTGACAGTATACCTACTTTGTGCATCGTTGGTACAAGAAAGGTTACTGATTATGGGTATAAATGCGCCTATTCTTTGTCAGGAAGACTTAGTCAAGGCGGTTTTTTAATTATAAGCGGTGGCGCAAAGGGCAGTGATACGGCAGCCCATTTAGGCGCATTGCTTACGGGTAATAAAACTGTTGCTGTTCTTCCTTGCGGATTTAATATCAATTATCCTGTGGCTAACAAAAAACTACGGGAGGATATATTGCTTTCAGGCGGTTGTCTTATTAGCGAATATTTGCCCGACACACCTGCGCAAAAATCTCATTTTGTTGTTCGCAATCGTTTGCTTTCGGGACTGTCTAACGGCGTTATTGTAGCCGAAGCGCCGTTAAAAAGCGGCGCTATGATAACGGCTAATTATGCCGCAGAACAAAACAGGGATGTTTTTGCTATTCCCGGAAATCCTGCTCAACTTAATTATTTGGGTAATAACTCTTTAATCAGAGACGGTGCTAAGGCTGTATCTTTTATTACCGATGTGTTTTCGGAATATATTTGTGAATTTAATGATAAAATAAGTATTGAAATGGCTATGGCGAAACCTTTGCCTTCCTATAAATCCTATGATTTTGGCATTGAAGAAAAGGTTGAGGTTAATAATAAAAATGACGTAAAACCGCCGTACAAATTAAAAGAACAGGGCAATTTTGAGGTTAAAAATACCGAAAAAATCAAAATTAATAAAAAAATATTAAGCGAACCCCTTTCAAAAAACACAAAAATGATATATAATCAATTAAATAAGCAAATTTTTTCATGTGATGATTTGCTGAGCAGTGAAGTAAATTCAAGTATGGCATTGGCTGCAGTTGGAGAACTTGAACTCTATGGTTTAATAGAGGCTATCCCAGGCGGTCGGTACAAGTTATTGTGAGGAGATTAAAAAATGTCCAAACTGGTTATTATTGAGTCACCCGGCAAACTTAAAAGTATTCAAAAGTATCTTGGGGATGACTATAAAGTTATGGCTTCGGTTGGTCACGTAAGGGACCTTCCAAAATCAAAAATGGGTATTGATATAGATAATGGTTATGCGCCTCAGTATATCGAAATGAGCGACAAGAAAGAACTTATCAAACAGTTGAAAGAAAATGCAGCAAAAAGCGATGCAGTTTATCTTGCAACCGACCCTGACCGTGAAGGTGAGGCTATTTCTTGGCATCTTGCTCAACTTCTTGCGCTTGATATGGAGTCACCCCTTCGTGTGTGCTTTAATGAAATTACAAAAAGCGGTATTGAAGCAGGTATGGATAAGCCCCGTAAGATTGATATGGGACTTGTTGATGCTCAACAGGCAAGACGCGTACTGGATAGAATTGTTGGCTATAAATTAAGTCCTTTCCTTTGGAAAAAGGTTAAAAGAGGTCTTTCTGCAGGAAGAGTGCAGTCTGTTGCTTTAAAACTTGTAGTTGATAGAGAACGCGAAATTGAAAAGTTTATTCCCGAAGAGTATTGGTCTATTGAGGCAAAACTCAGTAAACAAAAAAATATAATAGCCAAATTCTACGGAACTAAAGACGGCGAAAAACTAACCCTTATAAGCGGTGAACAAACCCAAAATATAGTTAATGAACTTGAAGGTAAGGATTTCTTGGTTTCGTCTATTAAAAACGGAGTAAGAAAGAAACAACCGTTGCCACCGTTTATTACCTCTACTTTGCAACAAGAAGCCGCAAGAAGACTTAATTTTACCGGTTTGCGTACAATGAGAATTGCGCAACAACTTTACGAAGGTATTGAAGTAAGCGGTGTTGGTGTAACCGGTCTTATTACCTATATGCGTACCGACTCGTTGCGCGTATCCGGCGAAGCGCAAACTGCTGCAGCAAACTATATTAGCAGTGCGTACGGTGAAAAATATCTTCCTAAAAAACCTCGCGTATATAAAAGTAAAAATGATGCTCAGGATGCTCACGAAGCAATAAGACCTGCTCTTATTGATATGACACCCGATAAATTAAAGGCATCTTTAACCGCAGACCAATATAAACTTTATAAACTTATTTGGGAACGTTTTATTGCTTCTCAAATGGAAAATTGCTTACAGGACACTGTATCGGTTGATATAATTTGTGGTGACTATTTGTTTAAGGCAAGTGGTTATACCGTTAAATTTGATGGTTTTACCGCGCTTTATGATGAAATTAACGAAAATGAAGAAGGCGAAGTATCTTTGCCCGAACTTTCAAACGGTGACCTTTTAAAATGCAAAGGTATAACCCCTGCACAGCACTTCACTCAGCCACCACCACGATACAATGAATCTACTTTAACTAAGGCGCTTGAAGAAAACGGTATAGGACGTCCTTCTACCTATGCGCCCATTATTTCAAATATAGTTCAGCGTGACTATATTGAAAAAGAGAAAAAATCCTTTAAACCTACGCAACTCGGTATGATTGTAACCGACCTTATTGCTCAGCACTTTAAGAAAATCGTTGACGTTAAGTTTACTGCAGGTATGGAGCAAAGTCTTGATAAAATTGACGGCGGTGAAGTAAGTTGGGTAGAAACAGTTGACCGTTTTTATAAAGATTTTGCAGTAAGCATTAAAAAGGCTGAAGATTCTACCAGTGGCGTAAAGGTTAAGGTGCCCGACGTAGAAACCGACGTTGTATGCGAAAACTGCGGAAGAAAAATGGTTGTAAAATCAGGACGTTTTGGAAAATTCCTTGCTTGTCCCGGTTATCCTGAATGTAAAAATACAAAGCCTATGCCCGATGAAAAAATAAAAGAACCTTGTCCTAAGTGCGGTTCTGAACTTATCCGTCGCGTATCTAAAAAGTCGGGCAAAAAGTT
The DNA here is from genome assembly GCA_045648445.1 of Acutalibacteraceae bacterium. GTDB lineage: Bacteria > Bacillota > Clostridia > Oscillospirales > Acutalibacteraceae > SIG607. Next base: position 33,911 of record JAZRNY010000004.1, on the reverse strand, counting down.
TTATGGTTGCACGAACTATCCAAAATGCGATTTTGCCGCTCCGGGACTTCCCAGTGGTGAAACCTGTAAAGAGTGCGGATCGTTTATTCTTGTTGGCAATAAAGGCAGAAAATACTGTATGAATGCAAACTGTCCTACAAGACAGGCAAAACCCAAGAAAAAATAATATGAGCGAAAAAATTAAGGTTATAGGTGCAGGACTTGCAGGATGTGAAGCGGCATGGCAAATAGCAAATTTAGGCTATGAAGTGCTTCTTTATGAAATGAAACCTGACTGCAAAACTCCTGCTCACAAAAGCGATTTATTTGCCGAATTGGTTTGTTCTAATTCCTTAAAGGCTTCGCGTGTTGATTCTGCCGCAGGACTTCTAAAGGAAGAAATGCGTCAACTAGGCTCTTTGTGTCTTGAAGCAGCCGCAACTTGTTCGGTTGCTGCAGGTGGCGCACTTGCGGTTGAAAGAGAACTTTTTTCTGCATATATTACCGAAAAAATCAAATCTCATAAAAATATCACGGTTATTAATGAACGTGTTGATGATCTTGATTTTTTCGGTGTTACCGTTGTGGCGTCAGGACCTTTGACCGATGAAAAATTAGCAAAAAAAATTACAGAACTTTGCGGTGAAGAAGGTCTTAGTTTTTATGATGCTGCCGCGCCTATTGTAACAAGAGAAAGTGTTAATTTCGATATTGCATTTTGCGCTTCAAGATACTCAAAAGGCGAGGACGATTATATTAACTGTCCTTTTAATAAAGAGGAATATGAAGCATTTCATAACGAACTTATTAATGCCGAGTCGGCGCCTTTAAAGGAATTTGATAAGCCTTTAACCGTTTACGAGGGCTGTATGCCAATTGAAGTATTGGCAAAAAGGGGAGAAGACTCCATTCGTTTTGGCCCGTTAAAGCCGGTAGGTTTAAAAGACCCAAGAACAGGTCATAGACCTTGGGCGGTCGTTCAGTTGCGACGTGAAAATGCCAAAGGAACTTTGTTTAATATCGTAGGTTTTCAAACTAACCTTAAATTTCCCGAACAAAAAAGAGTGTTTTCTCTTATTCCTGGACTTGAAAATTGCGATATAGTTCGTTTTGGCGTTATGCATCGTAATACGTTTATTAATTCGCCAAAACAGTTGGAAAAAAATCTTTCACATAAAATTAAAAACAATATATTTTTTGCAGGACAAATTTCAGGTGTTGAAGGTTATATGGAATCAGCGGCATCGGGCATAATAGCAGGTATTAACGCTGTTAATTATATAAAAGGACAAGCCCCTCTTATACTGCCTGAATTTACCATGATAGGTGCGTTGCTTTCGTATATAACCGATGAAACTGTTGAAAAGTTTCAGCCTATGGGGGCTAATTTTGGAATCTTGCCGCCGCTTTCCGAACATATTAGGGATAAAAGGGAAAGATACGGCGCTTTAGCACAGCGTTCACTTAATTGGTTTAAAAACAAAGGGGATTAAATTATGAAAATCGTTGTTGATGCTTTTGGTGGCGATAATGCGCCTGGCGCTATTATAGAAGGCGCAGCGCTTGCTCAAAAAGAACTCGGCGTAGGCATAGTTCTTACCGGTGACGAAAATATCATTCAGGATTATATAAATAAAAACGGTTTAAGTTTCAGCGACCTTGAAATAATACATACACAAGACGTTATTTCAATGCACGATGAACCTACTTCACTTTTAAAAACACATAAAAATTCATCTATGGCACTTGCATTTAACGCTTTAACCGAAGGCAAGGCAGACGCTTTTGTTTCGGCAGGAAGCACCGGCGCAGTTGTTGTGGGCGGTACACTTATTGTTAAAAGAATTAAAGGCGTAAAACGTCCTGCTCTTGCTTCTCTTATACCATCTCCCGATTCTTCTTATATGCTTATGGATATAGGCGCAAATGCAGAATGCCGTCCCGAAATGCTTCAGCAGTTCGGTGTTATGGCAAGTGCGTATATGAAGCAGGTTGAGGGCAGAGAAAATCCTACAGTCGGTTTGCTTAACATAGGAACCGAGGATAGCAAGGGCGGAGAACTTCAAAAAGAAGCCTATAAACTTTTGAGTGAATCACCCATAAACTTTATTGGTAATGTTGAATCAAGAGAAATGCCTAAAGGTGTTTGTGATGCGGTTGTTACCGATGGATTTACGGGCAATATTACCCTTAAACTTATAGAAGGTACCGTAATAACACTTTTCAAAATGCTAAAAGGCGTTTTTTATAAAAATATAGTTAATAAACTTGCAGCGGGAATACTAAAGAAAGGTCTTTATTCCATAAAGAGTAAAATGGACAGTTCCGAAGTAGGCGGCGCTATACTTTTAGGTGTTAAAAAACCTGTTGTAAAAGCACACGGAAACTCAGATGCAAAGGCTATTAAAAATGCAATCAGACAGGCAAAATATATTTATGAAGGCAAGGTTATCGAATCAATAAGCGAAGGTTTGGCTAACCTTAAACAAGAGGAATAATATGAAACGTTTGGAAGAAAATCTAAAATACAACTTTAAAAATAAAGAATTACTTAAAAATGCTTTAAGTCATTCTTCTTATGCTAACGAAACACATTCTCCTTTAGGCTCAAACGAAAGACTGGAGTTTTTAGGTGATGCTGTTTTGTCGCTTGTTGTTGCAGATTTTCTTTATGAAGAATTTAAAGGCAAACCCGAAGGCGAACTTACAAAGTTAAGGGCTTCGCTTGTTTGTGAAAAATCTCTTTGCCGTTTTGCAAGGGAACTTGAAATAGGTGATTTTTTATTACTTGGCAAGGGTGAAGAACAGTGCGGAGGCAGAGAGAGAAATTCCATACTTGCTGATGCTTTTGAGGCGGTACTTGCCGCAATGTATCTTGATGCAGGAATGGACGTGGCAAGAAATCACGTGCTTCGTTTTGTTAAAGATGAACTAAATAATACCGAAGACGAGGTTTTTCACGATTACAAAACCACATTGCAAGAGGTTATACAAAGAAACCCCGAAGAACGCTTATCTTACGTCTTATCTGCTGAAAGCGGCCCTGACCATAATAAGTCTTTCACTGTAGACGTTTTACTGAATTCTTCGGTTATTGGTACCGGTACCGGCAAAACGAAAAAACGTGCAGAACAAATGGCGGCACGAGATGCATTAAGATTAATGGGAATTGAAGAATAATGGGCGTACACTCTAATATTTCTTTTTTTATTCCACATCTTGGATGCACTAATCGTTGCAGTTTTTGTAATCAGTGCAGTATAACGGGGCAGACCTATTTAACGCAAGGTAAAGATATAAAAGAAGCGGTAGAAATTGCAGTAAAAAGCAAAAAGTATTCAAAAGATAATACCGAAATTGCATTTTTTGGTGGTAGTTTTACGGCAATTGATAAAGAATATATGATTTCACTGCTTGAAAGCGCATATCCTTACGTTATGAAAAAGATAGTAAAGGGAATACGTATTTCTACCCGTCCCGATGCTATTGATGATGAAGTATTAACAATTCTTAAAAAATACGGTGTCAGCGCAATTGAACTTGGCGCACAAAGCATGGACGACGAAGTTCTTTTGCTTAACGAAAGAGGTCATACTGCAAGTGACGTAATAAATGCGTCTATGCTTATTAAAAAACACGGTTTTTCCTTAGGACTTCAAATGATGACGGGTCTTTACGGAGCAACACCGCAAAGTGATAAAAAAACGGTTGAAAACTTTATAAAAATCTCTCCCGATACGGTGCGTATTTATCCTACTGTTGTACTTTATGGTACTAAACTTGAAGATTTGGTAAAAAGCGGTAAATACCTTCCGGAAGACGTTGAAACTGCAGTTAATAATTGTTGTGATTACATAAATCTTTTTGAGGAAAACAACATTAACGTAATAAGGGTAGGTCTCCATCATATAGATGAAAATTCTTTTGTGGCAGGTCCTTGGCATCCGGCGTTCAGCGAACTTTGTATGTCTAAAAGGTTTTTGAAAAATATACTTAAAGAACTTGAAAATAAACAAAAAGGCGACTTTTTAATATTTGTTAATGATAAATATATCTCCGCCGCAGTCGGTCAAAAAAGGGTTAATATATTAAAATTAAAGGAAAAAGGTTTTAACTGCCGTATAAAAGGTGATAAAAACTTAACTGATAATGAATTTAGAATAGAAAGGGAAGTGAAATAAGTATGCTGTTACGTTCTATAGAAGTTCAAGGCTTTAAATCTTTTGCAGATAAAACCGTGCTTAAATTCGGTAAAGGTATAACTGCAGTCGTTGGCCCTAACGGAAGCGGAAAAAGTAATATTTCCGACGCTGTAAGATGGGTTCTCGGTGAACAGTCCACTAAAAGTCTTCGTGGACAGTCGATGGAGGACGTTATTTTCTCAGGTACTGCAACACGCCGTCCTCACGGTTTTTGTGAAGTAACTTTAAATATAGATAATAGTGACCGCACTCTTAATTTCGATAACGATAGCGTATCTATTACCAGACGTTTTTACCGTTCCCACGAAAGTGAATATCTTATCAATAACGTTTCCGTAAGACTTAGAGACGTAAACGAATTATTTATGGATACAGGTCTTGGCAGAGACGGTTACTCTATGATAGGACAGGGTAAAATTGACAATATTATTAGTTCTAAATCGGGCGAAAGACGTGATATTTTCGAAGAAGCATCGGGAATATCAAAATACCGTTACAGAAAAACCGAGGCTGAAAGAAAACTTTTTGCCGCCGAAGAAAATCTTTTGCGTCTTAAAGATATTATGAGTGAACTTGAGAGCCGTGTTGGCCCTCTTGAACAACAAAGCAAAAAGGCTGAAAAGTTTTTGGCGCTTGCCGAAGAAAAGAAAACTCTTGAAATCGGCTTGTGGCTTTACACCCTTTCAAACTCCAAACAGGCTTTAAGAGAACAAGAAAATAAAATTGCAATTGCTACAATGCAATATAAAGAAATAGATGAAAAATTGCAGAATTTTGACAGTGAAAACGACAAAAATTCCCGTGATTTTGCGCTTTTAACAACTGCCCTTGAAGAAATTCGCAATAACATTGCATCCTATAATGAAGAAATCGCAGTTTTGGGCGGCGAAATGTCCGTAATAGAACGTGATAAAGAACATAATAACCTTGCTATTGAGCGTCTTATCGCTGAGCGTGATCACTTAAAGAGCAATGACGCCGCTAACGAGACTGAAATTGAAGAAAAGGAAAGCGCCGCTAATTTAAAAGAAACCGAAATCAAAGAACTTGAAGAAAAAATCAATGAGTTTCAAAATACACTTAACCAAATGTTAAGTGAAAGCGAAGCAATTTCAAAGAATATTGAAGAACTTGTCAGAAACCTTAATACAGTTTCACTTAAAAATTCTGATTTAAGGGTTACTATGATGACGGCTGACAGTACGGTAAACGAATTGCTGGGCCGTACCGGAAATCTTGATGAAACTATAAACGAAAAAGAAATCGAACTTACTGCGCTTAACAAAGAATTTGATGAAAACAATCAATTTCTTAAAAAGACCGAAGAAATCGTAACCGAATGTACCAATTCGTTGGTTGGTTATGAAATGAAGTATAATTCACGTAAAGAAAAGGCAGAAATTGCCAAAGAAGAATGTGAAAAAATACGTCTCGACCGCGAAGCAAAACTCCGTCGTATTCAGATTTTAAGCGAACTTGAAAAAAACCTTGAGGGATTCCAAAATTCCGTTAAGGCTGTAATGAGTGCTTCTGATATGGGTACAATACGCGGTATTCACGGTCCTGTATCAAAAATTATAACCGTTGATAAACAATATTCGGTTGCTATCGAAACTGCTTTGGGTTCTACCATACAGCAGATTGTTTGTGATAGTGAAAATGATGCCAAACGCGCTATAGAAATGCTTAAATCTACAGGCGGCGGACGTGCAACCTTTTTACCTATTTCTTCTATCCGTTCAAGAGAGTTTAAGGAAACGGGCTTTGAGGATATGTACGGATATATCGGTCTTGCTCCCGACCTTATTAAGTGTGACGAACAGTATAAGGAAATTATTAAGTACCTTTTGGGTAATACGGTAGTATGCGAAGACCTTGACAGCGCCGTAAAAATTTCGAAAAAATTCGGTTACCGCCTAAAAACCGTATCTCTTGACGGTCAGGTGGTTAATTCAGGCGGTTCTCTTACAGGTGGTTCTCTTATTAAAAATGCAGGTATTTTAAGCCGTGCAAGTGATATTAGAAGACTTGAAGGTGAAACCGAAAAACTGGCAGAAAAACTAAAACTTTGCGAAGATAACTTTAATGCTTTAAATATGGATGTTGCAAAAGCAGAGGCTGATATTACTGCTGCAAAAGCAACACTTGCAACCGCTAACGAAGATAAAATCCGTGTTCTTGGTGAATTAAAGCGTATTGACGATATAAGAAACGCTGTAAATCGCACTATTGAAGAACTTAAAAACGAAAAAACTTCGTCGGCTGAAAAAATTGAGGCTTTAAAGAAAACTTCAACCGAAGCCGCAGCGCAAATTGCGGTGCTTGACGGTGAAAAGGATAAACTTCAGGCTGAAATAGATAACGCGACAGGCGGCAGAGACAGTATTTCGGGTAAGCGTGAAGAAATAAGCAACAATATCACCGCCGTTAGAATGGAAATTCTAGAAAAACGCAAAGATATTGAAACACTTATAAACTCTGCTAAAATCCTTCGCGATACCATAGGTAACCGTCATAAGCGTATGGAAGAAATCACCGGTGAAATAAGTGCGATTGATAGAGAAAAAATCGAACTTGATACAAAAATCGGTAAAATTAAAGAGAATGTTTCTTCCCTTAAACAAAATATCGTTGACAGCGAAAACGAAATTGTACGCTTAACAAATGAACGTGAAAAAATTGAAAAACAGGGAATAGAACTTCGTCAAAGCGAAAAAGAACGTACTCTTGAACGCGAAAAGGTTGGCGGCGAACTTGCCCGTCTAACCGAACGTAAAGAGGTTATGCTAAAAGAGTACGACGACGTTATACGTCAACTTTACGACGAATATCAGTTAACAAGAACCGATGCCGAAAATATGGGCATAACGGTTGAAAATCCAAGCGAAGCCAAAAAGAAACTAAACGAGGTTAAATCCTCCATAAGAGGTCTTGGCAACGTTAACGTTTCTGCTATTGAGGAGTATAAAGAGGTTTACGAAAGATACACCTTTATGTCTGCTCAAATTGATGACGTTGAAAAATCAAGAACAGAACTTAATAAACTTATTACACAGTTAACTGCGCAAATGAAAGAACTTTTTGTTTTAGGTTTTGACAAAATTAATCAAAACTTTGCAGTTACCTTTACCGAACTTTTCGGCGGCGGTGTTGCGTCACTTTCTTTAAGCGACCCCGACAACGTACTTGAAAGTGGAATTGACATTAACGTAAAACTTCCCGGTAAGAACGTACCTAGTCTTGACGGTCTTTCAGGTGGTGAAAAAGCGCTTATTGCTTTGGCTATTTACTTTGCTATAATGAGAGTAAACGCGCCTCCGTTCTGTTTCCTTGATGAAGTTGATACCGCCCTTGACGATATTAACGTTGAGCGTGTTGCCGATTATATGAAACGTCCCGACTTTTCTACACAGTTTATTTGTGTAACCCATAGACGTGGCACTATGGAAGCGGCAGATATGCTTTACGGTGTAACAATGCAGGAAAAGGGTATTACCAAACTTCTTGAACTGAACGTATCTGAACTTGAAAAGAAAATGATGCTTGAAACGGATGGTAAATAATGGGCTTTTTTAGTAAAATTAAAAGCGGTCTCGCAAAAACGAGAAACGTCCTTGCGCAAAATATAAATTCTGTTATTAACAGTTTTACAAAAATTGACGAAGAACTGTTCGAGGAACTTGAAGAAATTCTTGTTCTTTCGGATATCGGTTGTGCAACGGCTGAGGAAATTTGCAATACTCTTCGTGAAAAAATTAAAAAAGACGGCATAAAGGATCCCAATGAAATCAAAAAACTTATGAATAGTGTTATAAGTGAAATGATTGATGGAGATACTTCCCTTAAAATTACCACTAAACCGTCTATAATTTTAGTTATAGGTGTAAACGGTGTTGGTAAAACTACTTCAATAGGAAAAATTGCCGCTCGTCTTAAAAGCGAAGGTAAATCGGTTATGCTTGGTGCTGCCGATACCTTCCGTGCTGCTGCTATTGACCAGTTGGCTGTATGGGCAGACAGAGCCGGTGTTCCTATGGTAAAGGGTGTAGAAGGCACAGACCCTGCGTCTGTTGTTTTTGACACCATTGCTTCGGCTAAGGCAAAGGGAACGGACGTTATTATCTGTGATACCGCAGGCAGACTTCATAATAAGAAAAACCTTATGGACGAACTTGCTAAAATTTATCGAATTATCGACAGAGAACTTCCGGGTGCCGATAAAGAAACACTTTTGGTACTTGATGCTACCACCGGTCAAAACGCTGTTAATCAGGCAAGAGAATTTAAAAACGTTGCTCCGATTTCAGGTATCGTTCTTACAAAACTTGACGGAACAGCAAGGGGCGGTGTGGTTCTTGCTATAAAAAATGAATTGGATATTCCCGTAAAATTCATTGGAGTAGGCGAAGGAATTGATGACCTTCAGCCCTTTGATGCAAAAGAATTTGCAAGCGGTATTATTGATACGGAGGAATAACAATGGTCTTTTTTGTGGCTACTAAAAATGAAGGTAAAAAAAAGGAACTTCTTCGTATTTTATCTCCTTTAGGCATTGAAGTTATAAGTGAAAAAGATTTACCGACACCACTTGGTGACGTAGAAGAAAACGGAACCACTTTTGAAGAAAATGCTTTAATTAAGGCTCGATACGCTTCAAAACAAACGGGGCTTCCTGCAGTTGCCGATGATTCCGGATTATGCGTTGACTATCTTTTCGGTCAGCCCGGTATATATACGGCGCGTTATGCAGGGGTTCCTACCGATAACGCTAAAAATAACGCAAAACTTTTAGACTCTTTAAAGGACGTTCCCATGGAAAAGAGAACCGCCAAATTTGTAAGCGCGGTTGCGTGCGTTTTCCCCGATGGCAGAGAATTTACCGTAAGGGGAGAATGTGAAGGCAAAATTGCATTCGAACTTAAAGGCGATAAAGGTTTTGGATACGACCCGCTTTTTATAAGTGAACTTGGTTGTTTCGGTGAAATAAGCGACGAACAAAAGGATAGCATAAGCCATAGAGGCAGGGCATTGTTAAAATTAAAAGAAAAACTTACCACTGATTATTTAAAAGGGTGAAAATATGTTAAACAGCAGACAACGTGCATTTCTTAGAGGAATGGCAAACGATTACGAAACTATTATACAAATAGGAAAAGGCGGTATTTCTCCCGCTCTTATAAAAACTGTAAGCGAAGCGTTATACGTTCGTGAACTTATTAAAATAAAGGTACATTCTACCGCACCCGATGATATTCGCACCATTGCAAGTCAGGTTGCCGAGCAGACTGAAAGTGAAATAGTGCATATTATAGGTTCAAAGATTATCCTTTACAAACACAGCACCAATAAAGACATAACTCCTATAAAGTTAGTTAAATAATATGGGTAACATTGCATTGTTTGGCGGTACCTTTAATCCTATACATAACGAACACCTAAGACTTATTCGTCATTTAAGCGGTCTTGAGTTTTTGGATAAAGTGTTAGTTATGCCTACGCGTGTTCCGCCCCATAAAACGTCCGATTATCTTGCTGATGATCTGCATCGCTTTAATATGTGCCGTATTGCTACCGAAAATATTAATAAGGTAACGGTAAGCGATTTTGAAATCAAAAGAGAAGGCAAGAGTTATACTTTTTTTACAGTAAGCGCCTTAAAGGAAGAATTCAAAAATGATGAAATCTTTGTTGTTTGCGGTGGAGATATGGCAATAACTCTTGATACTTGGTATAAATTTGATGAACTTAAAACTATGTGCACGTTTTTGGTTGTTGACCGACCGGGTACAAATACTAAAGAATTGGGCGAGTATATAAAAAAACTTAAAAATAACGGTGCAAAAGTAGAATATACCATTTGTAAAACAAAAGACGTTTCATCTACTATGGTTAGAAACAACGGATTAAATGCATCTTTTGTGCCTCAAAAGGTTCTTGATTATATAAAGGAAAATGGTCTTTATGGAGATAAGTAAAAAATACGTTAGTTATATAGCGTTGTTAGAAGAAAGGCTTGATGATTTTCGCTTTAAACACAGTATAGAGGTTGCAAAACAGGCCGTTATACTTGCAGAGCGTTTTGGCGAAAATAAAGAAAAAGCCTACGTTGCAGGTCTTCTTCACGATATATGTAAAAATTTAAAAAGTGAAGAACAGTTGCAATTTTTATCTTCCTCTGCTATAATGCTAACCGATACTGAAAAACTTTCGCCTAAAGTATGGCATTCCATAAGCGGAGCCGTTTATTTAAGGAATAATTTAAATATTGAAGATAGTGATATAATAAACGCCGTAAGGTATCATACTACGGGCAGGGCAGGAATGAGCAAGTTGGAAAAAATAATTTATCTTGCTGATTTGACAAGCCTTGACAGAAACTACGCAGATGTAGAAGTACTTAGAAAAATAGTGGAAAACAGCCTTGATGAAGGACTTGTTTATGCTTTAAAATTCACTATTTCTTCACTGTGCAATAAAGAACAACCCATTCATCCCGATACGCTAAATGCATACAATGATTTGATAGGAAGTAGAAAATGAAAGCATTTGAAATTGTAGAAACCGCCGTTAAGGCGCTTGACTCTAAAAAAGGTCACGAAATAAGGGCAATAAAGGTGGAAGATTTAACCGTTATTGCAGACTATTTTGTTATAGCCACTGCTAATTCAAGCACACAGGTACGCGCCCTTGCTGAAGAAGTTGAGTATCAACTTGATTTAAAAGATACTCCTGTTCATCATATTGAGGGTAGGGGTTCAAACTGGATTTTGCTTGATTACGGCAGTGTTATTGTTCACGTTTTTCATAGAGAAGCAAGGGAGTTTTATTCTCTTGATTTAACTTGGGCAGACGCTGAAAATATTGATATAGAAAAATTTCTTTCATAAGAGGAGAGAGTTACTTTGAAACAGGAAAGATATAATTTTACCGAAATTGAAAAGAAATGGCAGGATATATGGGACGCAGAACAACCCTTTGCCGCAAAGAATGATTATACTTTGCCTAAGTTTTATGGACTTGTTGAATTCCCTTATCCTTCGGGTCAGGGTCTTCACGTAGGTCATCCCCGTTCTTATACCGCTATAGATATTGTTGCGCGTAAAAAACGTCTTCAGGGCTATAACGTGCTTTATCCTATGGGTTGGGATGCTTTCGGTCTTCCTACCGAAAACTTTGCTATTAAAAATCATATTCATCCCGAAGTTGTAACCAAAAATAACGTTGCCAACTTTAAACGCCAACTTAAGTCTTTGGGATTTTCTTTTGACTGGAACAGAGAAATCAATACCACCGATCCTTCTTACTATAAGTGGACACAGTGGATTTTCTTAAAACTTTTTGAAAATGGTCTTGCTTATAAAAAGCAAATGGCGGTTAACTGGTGTACTTCCTGTAAATGCGTTCTTGCAAACGAAGAGGTTGTAAACGGTGTTTGCGAACGTTGCGGCAGTCAGGTTATCCATAAGGAAAAGAGTCAGTGGATGCTTAAAATTACCGAATATGCAGGTAAACTCGTTGATGACCTTTCTACAGTAGATTTTATTGACAGAGTAAAAACTCAGCAGGAAAACTGGATTGGCCGTTCCTTTGGTACTCAGGTTAAGTTTACCGCTACTACAGGCGATGAATTACTTATTTATACTACCCGTGCCGATACACTTTTCGGTGCTACTTATATGGTACTTTCTCCCGAACATCCTCTTATTGATAAATGGGCGGACAAAATCGAAAATATGGATGAGGTTAATGCCTACAGAGAAGAGGCTTCTAAAAAGTCTGATTTTGAGCGTACCGAACTTGCTAAAGATAAAACCGGTGTTTGTCTTAAGGGTGTAAAGGCAATCAACCCCGTAAACAATACCGAAATTCCGATTTTCATTTCCGACTACGTACTTATTTCTTATGGAACCGGCGCTATTATGGCTGTTCCTGCACACGATACTCGTGACTGGGAGTTTGCTAAAAAATTCAATCTTCCCATTATCGAGGTTGTTAAGGGCGGAAACGTAGAGGAAGAAGCCTTTACCGATTGCGCAACAGGCGTTATGGTGAATTCAGGATTCCTTGACGGACTTAGCGTAGAAGACGCAAAGGTTAAAATTCAGGAATTCCTTAATGAAAAGGGAATAGGCGAGAAGAAAACCAACTATAAACTTCGTGACTGGGTATTCTCCCGTCAGCGTTATTGGGGCGAACCCATTCCTATGGTTTACTGTGACTGTTGCGGTTGGGTGCCGCTGCCGGAAAGCGAACTGCCCTTACTTCTGCCTGAGGTTGATTCTTACGAGCCTACCGATAACGGCGAATCTCCTCTTGCTAATATTACCGATTGGATTAATACTACCTGTCCCAAGTGCGGTGGAAAAGCAACAAGAGAAACCGATACAATGCCTCAGTGGGCAGGTTCTTCTTGGTATTTCCTTCGTTACTGTGACCCACATAACGAAAACGAACTTGCTTCAAAGGAAGCGCTCGAATACTGGGGTCCTGTTGACTGGTATAACGGCGGTATGGAGCATACTACACTTCACCTTCTTTATAGCCGTTTTTGGCATAAATTCCTTTATGATATTGGAGTTGTTCCAAATCCCGAACCTTATGCAAAGCGTACCAGTCACGGTATGATTTTAGGCGAAAACGGCGAAAAGATGTCTAAGTCACGTGGCAACGTTATTAATCCCGATGATATTATTAACGAATACGGCGCCGATACAATGCGTCTTTACGAAATGTTTATCGGTGACTTTGAAAAGGCTGCTCCTTGGAGTACCTCTTCAATTAAGGGTTGTAAACGTTTCCTCGATAAAGTTTGGGCTCTTAAAGATAACGTAATTGACGGTGAAGAATATAGAAGTGAAGTTGAAAGCGAAGTTCACAAGATGATTCGCAAGGTTACCGACGATATCGAAAACCTTAAAATGAACACCGCTATTGCTTCTATGATGGCATTTATCAATACCGTTGGTAATACTATAAATAAGGCTGAATTTAAAACTTTACTTATTCTCCTTAATCCTTTTGCACCTCATATTACCGAAGAAATTTGGGAAGAAATGGGTTATGAAGGCAGACTCAATCAGGCTGAGTGGCCGAAGTTCGATGAGGCTAAATGCGTTGAGGCTACCGTTGAAATCGTTGTTCAGATAAACGGAAAACTCAGAGGCAGAGTAAACATTCCTGCTGATATAAGCAGTGAAGATGCAATTAACCTTGCAAAAGAACTTGAAGGAGTAAAAGGACAGATAGAGGGAAAGACTATTGTTAAAGAACTTTACGTGCCTAAAAAACTCGTTAATATTGTTGTAAAATAGTTATAATTTTTGTGGGGTGGCAACACCCCACAAAAAATATAAAAAAGTGCTTGACAAATAGGATTTCCTTTGTTATAATATCAAAGTCGCCTAAATGAATAAACGATCCATTAGCTCAGCTGGCAGAGCACATGACTTTTAATCATGGTGTCCGGAGTTCGATTCTCCGATGGATCACCAAAAAAACCTCGTTCAAAAGAACGAGGTTTTTTTATCCATTGCGAAAGCAATGGTATATCATCAACAACGGCGAGCCGTTGTTGTATCTCATCAGTCCGTAAGGACTGTATATCATCACGCGTCAGCGTGTATCAAATAACCTTTCGCAATGATGATATACAACGGTTGTCACCGTTGATGATATACAAAGCGTTCCGCTTTGATGATATACAAAGCGTTCCGCTTTGATGATATACAATGCTTCGCATTGATTTAGTATAAGTTTTATGCTATAATATGCATAGGCGGTGAGATTAATGATTAAACTCTATTTTAAAAAACTATTATTCACGATGGGTTTTTTTGTTACTTTCTTTTTATTTATATTTATAATTGCATTTGTTTGGCATTTGTTTTTTGGGAATACTTTTTCTGAACTTAACGGTACATTGATATATGCAATATTAGCACTTGTTTTGAATTTTACGGTGGTTTGCGTAATGCGGTATGAAAGGTTATCTCATAAAACAGAAACCTTAAAAAATCTTTCGTTTTTTAAAATTTTATTTAGCGTATTAAAATCAAGAGAAAACATAGTTCATACGGTTGCATTTATTTCTTTGCTTCTACCGTTTTTTGTTTCTATAGCCAAAAATGAAAATACGCCTTTTCTTCCATTGGTTTTTGGAACAGTATTTTTGCTGCTCATTTGCGGTTTGATATTTTTGATGGTTAATGCTTTAATGTGGAGTATAGTACATAAATTAGCTGTGCGAAAATATATAGGAAATAAATAGTGTTTGAGATTCGTTATTGAAAAATATGACATTGTAAATGAGATAGGTCAGTCTATTTTGAAAATTTTTACTTTTTAGTTTTTCTTGAAACAAAATCAGTATTATGATATAATCATCTAGTAACAATTGTTTAGTAGGAGAATTGCTATGAATTATGACGTTATAATTATTGGCGCAGGGCCGGGTGGTATATTTGCTGCGTTTGAACTTATGCAACAAAATCCATCTTTAAAGGTTGCCGTATTTGAAGCAGGACACGCTTTAAAGGATAGGCACTGTCCCATTGACGGCAAAAAAATAAAAAGTTGTATTGGCTGTAAGAGTTGCTCAATTATGAGTGGTTTTGGTGGTGCAGGTGCTTTTTCCGACGGTAAATATAATATTACCAACGATTTTGGCGGTACTCTTTATGAGTATATCGGCAAAACCGAAGCCCTTGACCTTATGAAATATATTGATGAAATTAACCTTGCCTACGGTGGAGAGGGAACTAAACTTTACACAACTGCAGGTTCGCGTTTTAAAACAATATGCGTTCAGAACGACCTTCACTTGCTTAATGCATCGGTTCGTCATTTGGGTACCGATATTAACTATATAGTTCTTGAAAATATTTATAATTATCTTAAAGATAAGGTTGAATTTTTCTTCCTTACTCCCGTAAACAACGTTAAAATCGTTGACGGCGGTTATGAGGTAGTTACTAAAGACGGTTCTTATACCGCTAAGGACTGCATAATTTCAGTAGGCAGAAGCGGTAGTAAATGGATGGAAACCGTATGTAAGGAACTTGATATATCTACAAGTTCTAACCGTGTTGATATCGGTGTCAGAGTAGAACTTCCCGCTGAAGTTTTTGCTCATCTTACCGACGAACTGTATGAGAGTAAAATAGTTTACCGTACCGAAAAATACGGTGATAGAGTACGTACTTTTTGTATGAATCCTAAGGGCGCTGTGGTTAACGAAAATACTAACGGCATTATTACCGTTAACGGACACAGTTACGAAGACCCCGAAAAGCAGACCGAAAATACTAACTTTGCGTTGCTTGTGGCAAAGCATTTTTCCGAACCTTTTAAGGATTCTAACGGATATGGCGAAAGTATTGCAAAACTCAGCAATATGCTTGGCGGCGGTGTAATCGTTCAGCGTTTCGGTGACCTTATACGAGGAAAACGTTCTACTCAAAGCAGAATTGACGAAGCCTTTATTACTCCTACTCTTAATGCAACACCGGGTGATTTAAGCCTTGTACTTCCCAAGCGTATTATGGACGGTATTATCGAAATGATATACGCTCTCGATAAAATCGCCCCCGGTACTGCTAATGAAGATACGCTTCTTTACGGTGTTGAAGTTAAGTTCTATAATATGGAGGTTCAGGTTGACTCTAATCTTGAAACCGCCCATAAGGGACTTTACATTATCGGCGACGGCAGTGGTATTACACATTCACTGTCACACGCTTCTGCAAGCGGTGTTTACGTTGCCAGAAAAATAGCAGAAGAAAACTAAAAAAATACTTGACAAGTCAAAAAATGAGTGTTATACTTCTTAGCAAGTAAAAGCGATGACGAAGACGGTTAAGAGTTTTTAACTTACAGAGAGCCGAGGTTGCTGAAAATCGGTAGTGCGAATTCTTATATAACCCATCCCTTCCGAGCCGGAAGTCCGAAAAGGAAACTAAGTAGGCGCTTCCCGTGATTGCTGCGTTAATGCATAGGAATTGTTAGATTCCAAGAGTGGCGGTTTTTTCCGCAATTTGAGTGGTACCGCGAGTGTAATTTTACACCCGTCTCAAAGAAAACTTTGAGATGGGTGTTTTTTATTTTTTAAGAAAGGGAGTATTAAAATGACTACAAACACAGCAAAAGAACAATTAATGGAGATAGCATCACGAATTAAAGAAATGCGCGATATTATGGGCTGGTCTATTGAAGAAATGGCTGAAAAAACGGAAGTTACCGTAAATGACTATACCGCCTATGAAACCGCAAGTGCAGATATTCCTTTTTCTTTCATACACAAATGCGCCCTTGCTTTTGACATAGAAATGACCGAACTTTTGGAAGGCGGTTCTGCTCGTCTTTCGGGCTATACCGTAACAAGAAAGGGAAAAGGACAGTCAACTGCTAAAGAGGACGGCATTGATATTAAAAACCTTGCTCCTAAGTTTAAGGATAAAATTGCCGAGCCTTATTGGGTTAGATATGAATATGATGCTTCTCAGCAAAATAAACCCATTCATCTTACTACCCATTCGGGTCAGGAATTTGACCTTATAATGAGTGGTTCTTTAAAGGTTCAAATTGGTGATAAAACCGAAGTTCTTAACGAGGGTGACAGCATTTATTATAACAGTTCAATTCCACACGGTATGATTGCTGTAGGCGGTAAGGATTGTGTGTTCTGCGCAGTGGTTCTCCCGGGTGAAGACGTTAAGGAAGAACACGTAAGAAAGAGTATTGTTTCGGCTAAAAAGTCGGAAAATCTTGTTTGCGCTAAATTTGTAGACGCCACTGAAAACGAAAACGGCGAACTTTTGAATATTAAATTTAAAAACACCGATACCTTTAATTTCGGTTTCGATATTGTTGACGGTATTGCAGGTAAGTACCCCGATAAACTTGCAATGCTTCACGTAGATAAAAACAAGGTTGAGCGTCGCTTTACCTTTAACGATATTAAACGCGCTTCTAATCAGGTTGCTAATTACTTTACTTCTCTCGGCATTAAAAAAGGCGATAAAGTAATGCTTGTTTTAAAGCGTCATTATCAGTTTTGGTTTTGTATGGTTGCCCTTCACAAAATCGGTGCGGTGGCAATTCCTGCTACAAATCAACTTAAAGAGCACGATTTTGAATACCGCTTTAATGCGGCAGGGGTAAGCGCACTCGTTTGTACTGCAGACGGCGATACAGCCGAAATTGCTGAGAGAGCAGCAAAAAACTGTCCTACTGTAAAAAATCTTATTATGGTAGGAAATTCACGCGAGGGATGGCGTAATTTTGACGAAGAATATCCTCTCTATAGCGCCCATTTTTATAGAAATGAAGATGCATCTTGCGGTGAAGACCTTGCCCTTATGTTCTTTACTTCGGGTACTACAGGCAATCCTAAAATGGCGGCTCATAAGCACACCTATGCTTTAGGACATTTTGTTACCGCTAAATATTGGCACTGCTGTGAAAGAGATGGACTTCATTTAACCATTTCTGATACAGGCTGGGGTAAATCTCTTTGGGGTAAACTTTACGGTCAATGGCTTTGCGAGGGTGCAGTTTTCGTTTATGATTTCGATAAATTTGATGCAGATGAAATTCTGCCGATGTTTGCTAAATATCAGATTACTACATTCTGCGCTCCGCCTACAATGTTAAGACTTCTCGTTAAGGGCGACCTTTCAAAATATGATTTATCTTCTATTAATCATATGACTACGGCAGGTGAGGCGCTTAATCCTGAAGTATTCGTTCAGTTTGAAAAGGCTACGGGACTTCAGATTATGGAAGGCTTCGGTCAGACCGAAACTACCCTTACTATTGCTAACCTTTACGGTACCGTGCCTAAGGTCGGCGCTATGGGTAAGGCTTCTCCGCAGTATGATATTGATATTGTTGACAGTGATGGAAACAGTGTTGCCGACGGTGAAGTGGGCGAAATCGTTATCCGTACCAAAGACGGTGCGCCTTGCGGTCTTTTCAAAGAATATTATATGGATGAAGAAAAGACAAACGAAGCGTGGTACGACGGAATGTATCACACGGGTGATACTGCTTGGCGTGATGAAGACGGATATTTCTGGTACGTTAGCCGTATAGACGACGTAATTAAATCTTCGGGCTATCGTATTGGACCTTTCGAAATTGAAAGCGTTATTATGGAACTTCCTTACGTTTTAGAATGTGGTGTTTCTGCCGCACCCGACGAAGTAAGAGGACAGGTTGTTAAAGCAAGTATTGTGCTTGTAAAGGGATATGAACCCACCGAAGAACTTAAAAAGGAAATTCAGAATTACGTAAAAGAACATACTGCGCCCTATAAATACCCAAGAATAGTTGTATTTAAGGATGAACTTCCCAAAACTATAAGTGGAAAAATCCAAAGAAATAAGTTGTAATGTAAAATCAAATAGAATGTTGACAAATACTGTAAGTTGTGCTACAATAAAACAGTCAATAAAGGCTTTGACGAAGAGTACACGCTCTAAATGCCTTGCAGAGAAACGGTGGTTGGTGCAAACCGTCAGGTTATGGGTTCGTGTTTGTAGCTTCTGAGCCGAGGGGAAGAACGTATCATATATTAGTAGAACCCCTCCGTGATTGCTGCGTAAAGGCATAGGAATTGTTTGATTCCAAGAGTGGCGGATTTCCGCAATTTGAGTGGTACCGCGGGTGTGAAATTTCATTCAACGCTCGTCTCAAAGGCATTACTTTGGGACGAGTGTTTTTTCGTCCTACGGAAACGGAGAGTACAAAAAATGGAACAAATGACAGGACTTGATTATAAAATCAAGGAAATGGCGGGGCGTATCAAGGAACTAAGAGAAATCGAAGGTCTTACTCCCGAAGAAATGGCGGTAAAAACTGCCGTAACTACAGAAGAATATACTCAGTGTGAAGCAGGTAACAGCGACTTAAACTTCGCTTTTATTTACCGTTGCGCTCTTGCACTTAACGTTAACGTTACCGATATTATCGAAGGTTACAGTCCTAGACTTAAATCCTATACGGTAACGCGTTCGGGCGCAGGACAAAAGATTGCTCAGGCACACGGTATGACATATTATAACCTTGCTTATGCTTTCCAAAATAAAATTGCCGAACCTCTTTACGTTCGCAGTATATATAGTGAAGAAGCACAGCATAAGGATATTGAACTTACTACCCACGCAGGACAGGAACTTGATATTATTATCGAGGGTCAACTTATGGTGCAGGTAGGTGAACATAAGGAAGTTTTAGGCCCCGGCGACAGTATTTACTATGACAGTGACGTTGCTCACGGTATGATTGCTATCGGTGGTAAGGATTGCCTTTTTTATGCTATAGTTCTTAATCCTACGGGCGAACCTATTCCCGAACTTTTACCTGCAAAAACAGTTCTTGAACCTAAGGCTTTGAAAAAAGATACCAAAGAAAGAATTTATCAAAAATATATTGACGTTACCGAGGATGCAAACGGTACTCCCACTTCCATTAAGTTTAAAAACACCGAAAAATTCAACTTCGGTTTTGACCTTATTGATGCGCTTGCAGACAGAGAACCCGATAAACTTGCTATGCTTCATATATCCAAAGATAAGATTGAGCGTAGAATTACTTTTAAAGACGTTAAAAAGGCTTCTAATCAGTGCGCTAACTACTTTAAGTCTTTGGGTATTAAAAAGGGCGATAGAGTAATGCTCGTTTTAAAACGTCATTATCAGTTCTGGTATGCTATGATTGGTCTTAATAAACTCGGCGCAATTGCTATACCTGCAACCAACCAACTTCTTGAACACGATTTTGAATATCGTTTTAATGCAGCAGGTGTAAATACAATTATTTGTACTGCTGACGGTGATACCGCTAATCAGGTTGATATTGCTGCTGCTAAAGCGCCTTCTCTTATAAATAAACTTATCGTTGGCGGTCAGCGTGACGGCTGGAGAAACTTTGACGAGGAATATACCCTCTATAGCACCCATTATAACAGAACCGATGACGCTCCCGGCGGCGACGACCTTATGCTTATGTTCTTTACTTCGGGAACTACAGGCTATCCTAAAATCGCTGCGCATAACTATAAATATGCACTCGGTCATTTCCATACTGCAAAGTATTGGCATACCGTTGACCCCGACGGACTTCACTTTACAATTTCCGATACAGGTTGGGCTAAATCAATGTGGGGCAAACTTTACGGACAATGGCTTTGCGAAGCAGCAATATTCGTTTACGACTTTGACCGTTTTGATGCTGCCGACATTTTACCGATGTTTGCTAAATACAAAATCACTACGTTCTGCGCGCCACCTACAATGCTCAGAATGATGATAAAACAGGATATATCCAAATACGATTTTTCTTCCGTTACTCATATGACTACGGCAGGTGAAGCCCTTAATCCCGAGGTTTACCGTCAGTTTGAAAAGGCTACCGGTCTTCAGATTCTTGAAGGCTTCGGTCAAACCGAAAGTACTATGATAATCGGTAATATGATAGGTTCAAGCCATAAGATAGGCTCAATGGGTAAACCTGCACCTATTTATGACGTTGATATCGTTGACAGTGAAGGAAATTCCGTTCCCGACGGTGAGGTTGGCGAAATCGTTATTAACGTTAAGGACGGCGCACCTTGCGGACTGTTTACAGGCTATTATCTTAACGAAGAAAAGACCAAAGAAGTATGGCACGACGGATACTATCATACAGGCGATACTGCTTGGCGTGACGAAGACGGCTTCTTCTGGTACGTTGGACGTGTTGACGACGTTATTAAATCTTCGGGTTATAGAATTGGACCTTTCGAAATCGAAAGCGTTATTATGGAACTTCCTTACGTTTTAGAATGTGGCGTTTCTGCTGCACCTGATGAAGTAAGAGGTCAGGTTGTTAAGGCAAGTATCGTTTTGGTAAACGGTTATGAACCTACCGAAGAACTTAAAAAGGAAATTCAAAAATACGTTAAGGATAGAACTGCTCCTTATAAATACCCACGTATCGTAGTATTCAGAGATAGTCTGCCAAAAACTACAAGTGGAAAAATTCAGAGAAATAAGTTATAATAAAAGGATAAAGGAGGAAGGGCAATGTTTGATAAAAGAATAACTCTTTTTTGCGGTCATTACGGAAGCGGTAAAACCAATATAGCCGTAAACGCCGCTTTAATGCTTAGCGAAAATAATAAGAATATTGCTCTTGCCGACCTTGATATAGTTAATCCTTATTTCAGAACAAAAGACAGTAGCGAACAGCTTAAAGAAAAGGGAATTAGACTTATTTGTTCCGAGTACGCCAATTCAAATGTTGATATTCCTGCGCTTCCTGCCGAGATTTATACTTTAACCGACGATAAAACCTTAAAAAGCGTAGTTGATATCGGCGGTGATGACAGAGGCGCCTACGTTTTAGGCAGAATAAGTGAAAAAATCGTAGCCGAAAACAACTACGATATGCTTATGGTAATAAACAGTTACCGCCCCTTAACCAGAGACACTCAGTCTACTTTAGAAGTGTTAAAGGAAATTGAAACGGCTGCTAAAATAAAATTTACGGGACTTATAAATAACTCTAATTTAGGTGAAGAAACTACCGTACAGGACGTTCTCGGTTCTCTTTCTTATGCTGAAGAAATTTCAAAGGTAACGGGACTTCCCATAGTTGCTACCACCGTAAAAGAAGAATTGTTTGAAGATTTAAAGGTAAAAATAGAAAATCTGTTTCCTCTTAAACTTCAAGATAAAATTTTGTAGATTACACGTAAAAGTGCGTATCGATATACTAATTTGCTAAGGAGTGTTTAATTTGGCAAAGTTAACTTTTAAGACCGACAACTGTAAAGGTTGCGGACTGTGCGTAGATGCCTGTCCTAAACAGGTTCTTATTCTCGCTCAGGACAAAATCAACAAAAAAGGACATCATCCCGTTGAAGCCGCTAATATTGAGGCTTGTATCGGCTGTGCTTTTTGCGCAACTATGTGTCCTGACTGTATTATCAAAGTAGAAAGGTAGTGAAATAAAGTGGCAGATAAAGTATTAATGAAAGGTAACGAAGCAATTGCTGAGGCTGCTATTGTTGCAGGATGCCGTCACTATTTCGGCTATCCTATTACTCCTCAAACCGAAATTGCCGCTTATATGGCAAAGCGTATGCCCAAAATCGGAGGTACTTTCCTTCAGGCTGAAAGCGAAATCGCCGCTATAAATATGGTTTACGGCGTTGCATCTACAGGTAAGCGTGTAATGACTTCTTCTTCAAGCCCCGGAATTTCCCTTAAAGGTGAAGGGCTTTCCTATCTTGCAGGCGCTGACCTTCCTTCTCTTATCGTAAACGTTCAGAGAGGCGGCCCCGGTCTTGGTGGTATTCAGCCTTCTCAGTCTGACTATTATCAGGCAACAAAGGCAGGCGGTCACGGAGATTTCAGAATGATAGTTCTTGCTCCTGCTTCGGTTCAGGAAATGGCTGACCTTACCGTAAAGGGCTTTGACCTTGCAGATAAATACCGTATGACCTCTATGATTCTTGCCGACGGTACTATGGGTCAGATGATGGAACCCGTTTCCCTTGACCTTGCAGTTAATCCGCCTGCACCTAAGCCTTGGGCAACTACGGGAACCAAGATGGAACGTGAGCATAATATCGTTAACTCTCTCTTCCTTGTTCCCGAAGAACTTGAAAAATCCAACTTTGATCGTTTCAAGCGTTATAAGTACATAGAAGAAAACGAATGTATGTGGGAAGAATATCTTATGGACGATGCAGAAATTTGCATTGCCGCATTTGGTATTGCAGCACGTGTTTCTAAAAATGCTATTAACGAAGCAAGAAAGCAGGGAATCAAGGTTGGTCTTATCCGTCCTATAACCCTTTGGCCTTTTCCCAATGCGCCCTTCAAAAAGGCTGCAGTTAAGGTTAGTCAGATTATTTCTGTTGAACTTTCTATGGGTCAAATGATTGACGACGTTAGACTTGCCAGTGAGTGTAAGGTTCCCGTAACACTATGTAACCGTGCAGGCGGTATGATTCCTTCTCCCGAACAGGTACTTGACGCTATTAAAGAAGCAGCAAAAGGAGGCGCTAAATAATGGTAGTATTTGATAAACCTCATGCTCTTACCGATGCTCCCATGCATTACTGCCCCGGTTGTACTCACGGTATCGTTCACCGTCTTGTAGCCGAGGTTATTGACGAACTTGGCATTGAAGGCAAAACCATTGGTGTTGCTCCCGTTGGTTGCTCGGTTATGGCATATAACTATTTTAACTGTGATATGATTGAGGCTGCTCACGGACGCGCTCCCGCCGTTGCAACGGGTGTAAAACGTGCAGACCCCGAAAACCATATTGTATTTACCTATCAGGGTGACGGTGACCTTGCTTCTATCGGTATGGCTGAAACGGTTCATTCCGCTGCAAGAAACGAAAATATAACCGTTATCTTTATCAACAACGCTATTTACGGTATGACAGGCGGTCAGATGGCTCCTACCTCTCTTCCCGGTCAGGTTACACAAACATCTCCTTACGGTAGAGACGTTACTCAGTGTGGTTATCCCGTTAAGGTTTGCGAAATGCTTTCAAAACTTGACGGACCCGAATATCTTGAAAGAGTAACCGTAAACAACGTTAAAAACATTAAAAATGCTAAGAAGGCTATTAAAAAGGCTTTCCAAAATCAGATTGACGGCAAGGGATTTTCTCTTGTTGAAGTTGTATCAAGTTGTCCTACTAACTGGGGTATGACACCTAAGCAGGCGCTCCAGTGGATTGACGAAAAGATGATTCCTTATTATCCTCTTGGCGTTTATAAAGATAGAAGCGCAGATAAGGAGGAAGCATAATGGCTACTAAACAGTTTTTATTTTCAGGCTTTGGCGGTCAGGGTATTCTTTTCTCCGGTAAGTTTATTGCCTATAAAGGTCTTATGGATGGTAAACAAGTAAGTTGGCTTCCTTCTTACGGCCCCGAAATGAGAGGCGGTACTGCAAGTTGTAGTGTTATAGTAAGTGACGAACCCGTTGGTTCTCCTATCGTATCAAAACCCGACGTTCTTATTGCTATGAATTTACCTTCTCTTGATAAGTATGAATCTACCGTTGCAAAAGGCGGTATGATTTTCCTTGATTCTTCTCTTATTGAAAGAAAGGTTGAACGTGACGACGTTAAGGTTTTCTATATTCCTGCTACCCGTCTTGCAGGGGAAAACGGTATGCCTACCCTTGCTAATATGATTATTGTTGGTAAGGTATTAAAAGAACTTGGTGATTTCTCACCCGAAAGTGTTGACGTTGCGCTTTCTAAGGTTATTTCTGCAAAACGTGCAGATATGGCTGATATTAACAGAAAAGCAATGCAAATCGGCGCCCAAAACTAATAAAGGAGAAAAGGTATGAATATTTCTATTACTAAAACTACCTGTCCTAAAGAAAAACCCGACAGCAGTGTACTCGGTTTCGGTAAATATTTTACCGACCATATGTTTATGATGGACTATTCACGTGAAGAAGGTTGGCACGATGCAAGAATTATTCCTTTTGCTAATATTTCTCTTCATCCTGCTTCTACCGTACTTCATTACGGAAGTGAAATTTTTGAAGGTCTAAAGGCTTATCGCAGAGCAGACGGCAAGGTGCAACTTTTCCGTCCTATTGAAAATATACGCAGAATGAACAGTTCTGCCGAAAGACTTTGTCTTCCTCAAATTGATGAAGACGTTGCTCTCGAAGTTTTAACCGCTTTCGTTAAAATGGAACAAGACTGGACTCCAAGTGCACCTGGAACCTCTCTTTACCTTCGTCCCTTTATGTTCGGTAATGATGAAACTTTAGGTGTTCACGCAGTTCACAATGCAACCTTTGTAATTATTGCTTCTCCTGTAGGCAGTTATTATAAAGAGGGTATTAACCCCGTTAAGATTATGATTGAAGACCAGGATGTTCGCGCTGTTCGTGGCGGTACAGGTTACGCTAAATGCGGCGGCAACTACGCTGCAAGTAACAGAGCCGGTGAAAGAGCAGAAAAGCAGGGCTATTCACAGGTACTTTGGCTTGACGGTGTTGAAAGAAAGTACATCGAAGAAGTTGGCGCTATGAACGTTATGTTCAAAATTAACGGCGAAATTGTTACTCCTATGCTTTCGGGTTCTATTCTTCCCGGTATTACAAGAAAATCTTGCCTTGAAGTTCTTAAAAAAGAAGGATACAAGGTAAGCGAAAGACTGCTTAGCATTGACGAACTTGAAGAGGCTATGGAAAACGGCACTCTTGAAGAGGCTTGGGGTTGCGGAACTGCTGCCGTTGTTTCTCCTATCGGCGAACTTTGCTACAAGGGAATTAAGCATCAGGTAAGCGGTGGCAACATTGGTGAGGTTACACAGCACCTATATGATACCCTTACAGGTATTCAGTGGGGCAAACTCCCCGATACTTTCGAGTGGACTCTTCCAATAGATTAAAAAAGAGACCGCAAGGTCTCTTTTTTTAATAGGGAATAGGTTCCTGTGTTGTTGCCGCGTTGTCACTACGGCTTCGCCCAAACCCTTTTGTCCTCACCACCGTCTTCGACGGAGCCTTTTTCTCCGAAAACGGGAACCCTTTTGTCCTTCGGACATTTCCCCTAACAGGGGAATTACCTCAAGGAGAAGCCTTTTTAATAATAAATAATAAAACGAGTGTTTTTTCTTTACTTTTATATTTGATTATGGTACAATATGTTTGCGACATCAACTGAATAATTGCATCCTCAGAGAGAAAGATACCTTGGTAAAAGGTGTTTTCCTCTGTCTCTCTGTGGGATAATTCGGTTGATGTCGCAATTAACCGAGGACAAACACTTTTTCGGCGTACTCTTCGGAGTACGCTTTTTGTTTTAATAGGGGTATATTATGAAAAAAATCATAAGTGTGATTTTATTCGTTGTCATGGTGATATCATTGAGCGCCTGTCAGATAGAATATACTCATGGAGTGTATGAAATATCGATAAGGTCGCGATGTATTGAGAATAATAAAGTTGGCAATGAATGGATTGAGAAATTCAAATGCGATGGTACAATAATTGAAAGCGGAGATAAGATTACTGCACCGCTTGGTTCAAAAGTCCGAATGGATGGTATTTTCATTGAGCGTGATAAATATTCAGATAAAGGAAATTCTTTTACAAACATTATTTTAGAAGACGGTGAAATAAAAACTTTTTATGTTGAAGTTGTTGAGCGTAAAGGCTCATATGCAGGAAATAAGGCAATATGGGAAGTAGAAGTAGAAGTAAAACTGATTAAGAAAAAGCGAATAAGGAATTAAGTTTTTTCGGGCTGATGTGTAGTACGGCTTCGCCCTGACCCTTTTGTCCTTCGGACATTTCCCCTATTAGGGGAATAACATCAGCCCCTACAACGTAGCCGTAGAGAATTGATGTTAATTTGTAGGGCTTACGTTAATAAGGCTCCTTTGTAAAGGGAGCTGGATTTTGCGAAGCAAAAGACTGAGGGATTGTTCTCGTTTTACACAATCCTCCCACCGACATACGTCGGTCCCCCCTCCTTTACAAGGCGGGCGTATATGTAAACAATGTAAACATAAAAACGTTACTTTGTATATTTATTTTTTTATAATAAAAATATAATATTTTTTTAAAATTAAATCTTTTATAGAATTTATGTAAGGAATGTAAGAAATTAAAGGAAAAGCCTTTGTTTATAAGGGTTTTCGACCTTACATAGTCCTTACATAGTCCTTACAATTAGTCTTGTTTTTTAATCCATCCTCTGACAGTACCATAATTTTCTATATAAATAGGGTTGGGTGACCTCTCCCATCCGTCCATTTGTTGCATTATTAGTCCGATTTCGGTGCTGTCTTTTTTTGTAGGGTGGGTGTATTTTTCTTTTAGGGCGTTTTCCCAAATAGAAAGTACGCATACTCTCTGTCTGCCCTCTAAATAATCTCTGATTAAATCAATTCTATAATCTATTTCGGTGGCGCCTTCTTGGTTCGCCTTGATTTCGGTAATTAATTTTCTATCCGGTGTGGAGGGGAGTTGGTCTGACTGATAATAAGTAAAGGCTTCTGCCCAACACTGTTTAATGTAGTTTTTAATATAACTTTCATTATCGTAAATTTCTTCGCCTGTGCAGTTCACCGTTACGGGCAAAAATCTTCGGTTTCCCGTTTTGTCGGTCAAAAATTGTTGTCGGTTTGTAGTGCCTATAAAAATGCAGGAACGCTTATAGTCCTGCGCTCTTTTTTCATATGGGCGTCTATAATAGTCGCTCTGCCTGGTTAAATAAGATTTTACCGCTTCAACCTCTTTAGATTTTGTAACGGCAATAAGTTCGCCGAGTTCGCATATCCATTTGCCTCTGATAGCCTCAAGTCCGTCTTTGCCCTCAATGGAAAATACTTCGCTGAAATATTCTTCTTCCATAGCAAGCCAACGTACAACTGTACTTTTGCCCTCGCCCTGTTTTCCGATAAATACGGGAACGGAGTCGAATTTGCAACCGGTTTCAAAAATACGGTGTATGCCACCTGCAAATATAAGTCGGCTGACTTCTCTAACGTATGGGGTGTCTTCACACTTTAAAATATCAATTAAAAATCGGTTGATACGCTTTTTTTTATCCCAGGTAATGCTTTCAATCATTAGTTTAAGGGGATTATATTTTCTCGTTAAAGCAATATTCAGTATTGCATTATCACACATAGCCGTGCTATAAATACCATAGGAACGAGAAATATATCCGTATGCAAGACTGCTGTCATTGTCAGTGAAAAGTCTATCCTTTCCGTTCTCTCGAACGGTTATTGCGCCAAGTAAAGTGTTGTACCTTAAATTTTCAAAATACGGGTCGTTTTCAACAATATCTTCAAAGTTCGAAAGAGTACTCGCAATACTATTATCCTCTTTACGAGCAAGATTAAATCCGTAATCGATAAAGGTATTCTTCCTTAAATTTTCCTCCTTTTTCTTTTTTTCAATAGCCTTTATTAAATTGTTTGCTTTGGTTAAACACCCAAGCATTTTTGCCCTTGCTTTAACTTCCTCTAAAATTTTCACCTTTATAAATTCATCGTCTTTTGAAATAATGTAGGTTAAAAAATCTTCGTGCAGTAATTGGCTTTCGGTTAGTTCGTGAACAATTAAATTACTAATAATATCATATCCTTTCTTTTTTTTATCAATTCGAACAGTACGAACAACTGCTCATCTATTATTAAAGCACTTTAATTTGCGACATTCACCGACATGTTTTGAAAAACATTGTTTTTTTAAAAAACAGTTATATTGCTACGCAGTTTTATTTGGACTTCGTCCAAGTCGGCGGTTTGATAATAAAATCAAAAAACAGTTGACAAAAGATACGGTGGGTGCTATAATTATTAAAAATTTTAAATGCTATGAAGGAATTATTCTTTATTTAGGCTAGTTTCAGAGAACTGACGGTTGGTGCAAGTCGGTACGGCAGAATAAAGTAAGTCTCGTTCCGGAGCAGAGTCGCGGAAAGTTAGTATGTGGCTACGGCGTGTCCCGTTATCAAGGCAAAAGGCTTGTTGGAGTCTTACAGAGTGACCGTTTATACGGTAATTAGGGTGGTACCGCGAATATTTTCGTCCCTGAAACTATATAGTTTCAGGGGCTTTTTTACTTTAGAAAGGAAGAATTTATTATGAGAAAAATCTCGATTGCCGACACAACACTTTTAAATGAAGATGTAAACTACAGTTTTAAGGAGAAAATTGAAATAGCAAGACAACTTGAAAATCTAAAGGTTGACGTTATTGAACTTCCTGCTATTGAAAATACCAGAACCGATATACTTCTTGTTAAAACAATATCTTCTTTTGTTAAAAACAGTGTTATTTCGGTTAATGGAGGTATGACTGAAGAAAGTATTGAAAACGCTTCGATTTCTCTTTCAAATGCCAATAAATCAAGAATAAGAATAGAACTTCCTGTTTCTCCCGTTGGAATGGAATACGTTTGTCATAAAAAAGCAGACAAAATGCTCCCATTTATTGAAAAACTTGTTAAACTCGCTAAAGAAAAGGTGGACGAGGTTGAGTTTTGCGCTATTGACGCTACCAGAGCAGAGGGCGATTTTCTTGAAAACGCTATAGAGGTTGCCACATCTTGCGGCGCTACACAGGTTTCTATTTACGATAGCGCTGCCGAAACTATGCTTCCTGATGAGTTTGCCGATTTTGCCGCTAAAATTTGCGAAAAAACAGGCGTAGGTGTTGGCGTTTACTGCAACAATAAAAACGGTATGGCGATTGCTTGCGCTTCGATGGCTGTTAAAAAGGGGATAGCCACTGTTAAAACGGCTATAGGCACAAATGCGGTTCCTCTTGAACTTTTTGCAGAAATGATTAAAAATTGCGGTGAGTCTTTTGGATTTGCTTCATCTATTAAATATACTCAACTTAACCGTATAGTAAAACAAATTAACTGGGTTGCAGATAATACCAAAAACGGCAAAACTAATAAAGTTGCAGACGTAATTGATAACACCGTTGATATGGATTCTTCTTTTGATAAAGAAAGCGTTATGACCGCTGTGTTAAAACTTGGCTACGACCTTTCTGATGAGGATAATACAAAGGTTTATGAAGAATTTTTAAGAGTTGCCGAGAAAAAGAACGTTGGCGCTAAAGAACTTGAAGCAATTGTTGCAAGTGTTGCTTTACAGGTACCTGCTACCTATAAACTGGTTAGTTATATTGTAAATAACGGTAATATAATTTCTTCTTCTGCTCAAATCACTTTAGAGAAAAACGGCGAAGAAATGCAGGGTATTGCAATTGGCGACGGCCCCGTTGACGCAGCATTCAGAGCAATTGAACAGATTATCGGCACACATTTTGAACTTGACGATTTCCAAATTCAGTCTGTTACCGAAGGTAAAGAGGCTATGGGTAGCGCCCTTGTTAAGTTAAGAGCAGGTGGTAACCTTTATAGCGGTAACGGTATTTCTACCGATATTATAGGGGCTAGTATAAGAGCGTTTTTGAGCGCAGTAAATAAAATTGTTTACGAGGAGGCGTAATTTATGAAATTTTGTTTTTCAACAAAGGGTTGGCACGGAATTTCTTTTGACGAATTTTGTTCTGTTGCCAACGAACTTAAATTTCAGGGTATAGAACTTCATAATATATATAACGTTCTTTTTACCGATAAAAACGGCGCTTTTAGTGAACATAATGCGCCCCTTACTTTAAGAAAACTTTACGAAAAGAAACTGACCATTCCTTGTATTGATACAATAAGCAATATTGGGGATGAAAGTGAAAAGGAAAAAAGTGTTGAAGAAATAAAAAATTGTCTTAATATTGCAAATACTTTGCATATTCCTTTTGTAAGACTTCACGCTTCACATTCTGACGATATCGAAAAAAGCGTAGCAAACGTTGTTAAGGTTATTGAAGAAACACTTTCTTTTGCAGAAGAAAAGGGAATAACTCTTTTGCTTGAAACTTCAGGTATTTTTTCAAGTACCGAACTTTTAAGAGACGTACTTGAACGTTTTGCCAGTGATAGCCTTTCCGCCCTTTTAGATATGTATTCTGCATTTTTTGAGGGCAAGGAAGATGCAGAGATTATTATAAAAAATCTTGGAGCATACGTTAAACACGTACACATAAGAGATGCAGTCAAAACTGCCCACGGCTATGAGCACTGCCTTATCGGTGAGGGCGAACTTCCCATTGACGAAATGATGTTAGCGCTTAGAAGCGTAAACTACGACGGATATTTTTCTCTTATTTGGGACCCTGCTTGGTGTGAAGAACTTGACGATATGGAGATTATATTCTCGCAGTTCGTTAACTTTATGAAACAGTACGGTGACATTTCACGTAACGAATCAACCCTTTATTATAACAAATCCCATACGGGTAAATTCGTTTGGAAAAAGGATTTGCTTATTGATTTAACCTTCCCACAGGTACTTGATAAAATGGTTGAGGAATTTCCCGACCAGTATGCGTTTAAGTATACTACTCTTGATTACACAAGAACCTATAGTGAATTTAGAGATGACGTTGATACCTTTGCTCGTTCTCTTGTTGCTATGGGTGTTAAGGCAGGAAGTAAGGTTGCAGTTTGGGCATCGAACGTTCCACAGTGGTATATTGCTTTTTGGGCAACTACCAAAATCGGCGCTATTCTTGTAACGGTTAATACTGCCTATAAAATTCACGAAGCAGAATATCTTTTAAAGCAGTCCGATACTCATACTCTTATAATGACCGAGGGTAGTAAAGACACCAATTACGGTGAAATTATTGCAAGACTTTGTCCCGAACTCGAAAATATGAAATCGGGTCAGTCGCTTCACAGTAAAAAACTTCCTTTTTTAAGAAACGTAATTACCGTTGGCTTTAAACAAAAAGGATGTATGACCTGGGCTGATGCGGTTGCGCGTTCAAGCGAGGTATCTTTAAGCGAAGTTTACAGAATGGCTTCCTTGGTTGACAAAGACGACGTATGTAATATGCAGTACACTTCGGGAACTACGGGCTTTCCAAAAGGTGTTATGCTTACCCACTATAACGTTGTAAATAACGGTAAATATATTGGCGACCATATGGATTTGTCTACTGCAGACAGAATGATGATACAGGTACCTATGTTCCATTGCTTTGGTATGGTACTTTCTATGACTGCATCTATGACTCACGGTACTACTATGTATCCTATGCCGTATTTCTCACCCAAGCCATCCCTTTCTTGCGTTCACAACGAGCATATTACTGCCTTTAACGGTGTTCCTACAATGTTTATTGCTATGATGCAACATCCCGATTTTGAAAAAACCGATTTTTCGTATATGAGGGTTGGTATTATGGCTGGTTCTAACTGTCCTGCTGACCTTATGAAAAAGGCAACCGAGACTATGAATATGAAAGAAATAGTATCGGTTTACGGTCAGACCGAGGCAAGTCCCGGTTGTACTATGAGTAGTTGGTACGATTCTCTGGAAGTAAGAACCGAAACTGTAGGTAGCGCCTTTGCAAACGTAGAATGTAAAATCATTGACCCCGAAACAGGTGAAGATTGTCCTGACTCAGTTAACGGCGAGTTTGTGGCAAGAGGCTATAACATAATGAAAGGTTATTATAAAATGCCTAAGGCTACCGCTGCAGCCATTGACAAAGACGGTTGGCTTCACACAGGCGACCTTGCTTGCAGAAGACCTGACGGAAACTATCTTATTACAGGACGTCTTAAAGATATGATTATCCGTGGCGGAGAAAACATTTACCCCAAGGAAATTGAAGAATTTATATTTACAAATCCAAAGGTAAGCGACGTTCAGGTTATTGGTGTTCCCGATAAAAAATACGGCGAAGAAATTATGGCTTGTATAATTCTTAAAGAAAACGAAACTATGAGCGAAGATGAAATGAAAGAATATATCGCCGCAAGTATGGCTCGTCATAAAGTGCCGAGATATATTGACTTTGTTGATAAATTCCCCATGAACGCTGCAGGTAAAATTCTCAAATATAAAATGAGAGAAGATGCCGCAAAGAAATTAGGTCTTGAGTAATGATAGAAAATAAATTTTTTGCAGTTGATGCCCATTGTCATATTTATCCCGAAAAAATCGCCGAAAAAGCGGTGGCAGGTACCGATAAATTTTACGATACCGTTGCCGAGGGTGACGGTACTGTTAAAAACCTTTTTGAAATGGGTGAAAAAGCAGGTATAGACCATTTTGTAGTACAGTCGGTTGCTACAACGCCCAAACAGGTAAAAAGCATTAATGAATTTATTGCTCAAACTGTAAACGGCGCAAAGGATAAACTTACGGGTCTTGGCACTTTGCATCCTGATAGCCTTGATATAGAGGGTGACGTAAAGCATCTTTTAGAACTGGGCTTAAAGGGTGTTAAACTGCATCCCGATATTCAGCAGTTTCCTTGTGATAGTGAAAACTGTATGAAAATTTATGAACTTTGCGAAAAAAACGGTCTTATTCTCCTTATGCATACGGGAGATTATAGATACGATTACTCTAATCCTAACAGGGTTAAGCCTATTTTAGAAAGATTTAAGGAACTTAAATTTATAGGCGCTCATTTGGCAGGTTGGTCTATATGGAGCGAAGCCTTTGAGCAGTTAAGCGGTTATCCCAATCTTTACGTTGACTGTTCTTCTTGTTTTGGTTTTGGAAAGGTTAAAGAAATTGAAAGTATTATGAAAAAGTACGGCGCCGATAGAATTCTTTTCGGAACTGATTATCCAATGTGGTCGCCCGAAAAAGAGATGGCAACCTTTTTGTCTCTTGATTTTTCCGATACTGAAAAAGAAAAAATTCTCGGTCTTAACGCTAAAAAACTTTTTAATATTTAAAAACTTTAAAAAGGTCTGTTTTTATCAAAAAACAGACCTTTATTATTTTTTGATTATGATATATAATAATGGTTATGATTAGTCGAAACATACTTGTTTCGACACAAAATCTTTGATTTTGGAACAAATTTCTTTTGAAATTTGTTCATATCCATTGCAATGAGTGTTGTGCAAAATCAAATTTTATGATTTGATTTTGCCATAGCCACTTGAAAGTGGCTTGTCGAAGCGCTTTTAGCGTTTCGACAAACTACAATCATTATAATGACTATGTTGATGTCGAAACATGGCAAAGCCTTATTTCGACTGCGAATTCTTTGAATTCGCAAACAATTACCAAGGGTAATTGAACATATTCATTGCAATGATATCGAAGTTGCAAAATAACGTTTTAAGACGT
>JAZRNY010000003.1:0-155811 GCA_045648445.1 Acutalibacteraceae bacterium | reverse complement strand
TACACGAAAAAAACCAAAACATACGATTTGAGCCTGTAGGACTTAAAATCATAGGCTTATATTTGGGGTTAAATGTTTTTGCCGTCCAACTTCTACCCGAAAAAGCACCCGAATAGTTTGTTAAATTTCCGTAGTCTTGGTAGCTATCCCAAAACCTATCATATTCCGCTTCCTGCCCTGCGTTGTAAACTTCTACTACTTTTGGCACCAGAGTATTAAATTTCTCCTCGGCTCCAGCCTCTACATCACATTCTTGTAGGGTAGAAACTAAGTTTTCTTTTTGTTTTATTAAATCTTTTAAATAATTTTCAGTTGTAATAGTCATTATTCAGCACTTCCTTCTACTAAGGTAGCGAGGATAGAGTTGATGTCTCCAATAATATTATCACGAAATTCTTCGAGGTCTTGTAATAAAGCTTCAGCCCTTCGTTCAAGTTCTACCCAACTAACGTATTCAATGTTTTCTACATATTCATAATCTTCGGGTTTCTTTTTTGGCACAATAGGTATACAAGCAGTACCGACAGTTTTACCTTCGTCGTCATTTTCTGAATAAATAGAAATAATTAACGGTAAATGACTTTGCAACAAAATATTTGGAATTGATACCGTAATTGAGTTATCGCCGAACGTAGACGGAACAACTAATGCTTTATCTGATTTGATATTATAAAAATGTATTACAGGCGCCGATTTAACATCAACGCCTGTAATAATTATTTTTCTATTTGTATCCCACTGAGTTAATTCTTTAATAGGTTTATTTGTAGAATCATAACATGTTATATTCATTTAACCACCATCCTTTAATTTGAGAAAATAATTTAATTCTCTATTGCAAATTGCATCTTTGTTTTATTCAGAAATTAAAGGTTCTAGTATACTTAATTCTTCAAGCGTAAAATTACATTCAGTAAAATCTTCGAGCTTAAAAGAAGGAAGATTAACTTCAATTTCTAAATTTGCTAAATCGCCAATCTTACTATTCCACTCAGAAATCTTGTCTTTTGCTAAAACAAGATTGCCACTCTCGGTTGTTTTGATTTTGTCTCCGTCTTTTTCGGCACATTCTTGGGCAATTTCAGTTAACTTAGTATCATAGAAACTAGTATCATTTTCTATTGATTTCAAAAATTTCATAACTTTATAGCCAATTTGAATATCCTTAAATTTCATATCGGGCTTAAAAATACTTTTTATATGAATTAAATTTATAAGTTTCAATAAAATCTTCCTTTTATATAATTTTTTGTATAAGAAAACCGCAGGGTTAACCTGCGGTTAAAGTTTGTATTTGAGTTTTGAGTTCTGCAACTGTGTTTTCAAGTTTTGTAACTCTCGATTTAAGTTTTTGAATTTGCCAAGTATTAAGAGAAACAAATTCATTATACCTAAGACCCCAACTTTCTTCATCGGTATCTGGATTCTCAACAACCAATCCTGCAAAATCAGATGTAGGAATATTAACTTGAAATAAAGCGTCTTTTACTTCTTGTGCAATAAATCCTGTGTGCAGACGATTCGAAGTTCCATTATTATATTTATAAGTTACTGGAGTTAATTTATCGAAAAATAATGAATATTCTTCAGATAGGGGCTGAATGGTATTCTTCAGGTTTCTGTCTGAGTCAACTGTTATAGAACTATCTGAATACCAACTGCCACATAAACGACCTCCTATACTGGGTTCTAATCGCGTATATTGCCCCACAAGTCTTAGATAAGAGGAGGATTCCATTCTAATTGACCCTTTGGTAGTTCTGAGGAATATAGAAGATGTACTATAACTACTTCCATTTCCACTTTCCATCGCTCCGTCAATCCAAATACGCCCATAAGCTGCATCTATAATAATACTATTCTTGTCTTCGCGTTTGGGATGACTATAAGCATCTCTAATCCACACTGGATAGTCATAAGAGTTGCCATTTATCCAAGTGCCGGCAGTACCGGTATTAATCCAACCATAATCATTACCCATACTTAATCTACCGTCTTTATATATCAACGCTCCATAATCAGAACTTCCGTTTAAATAGGTTGATGTAATATCCCATCCACCAACACTACCGCCTACTGCGTCAATGTATTTTATGGTTGTCGTACCTTTGTTTGAGGTTGCATGTTTATATAAATCTGCCAGACTTTCAGCGGTAACTTCCGTTCCACCAATGTAAACATTAGAAAAGCTACCACTAGTAGCATTGATTCTGCCTTCGACTGTAAGGGTATTACCATCATATTTCAATTTACCGCCAGCTAAACTAAGGTTACCGCTAGATTCGATATCTCCTCCTTGGGTAACCATAAATTTCACAACGCCTTCAGTAATCCAGTTTTTATCTCTAAGTGTTGGATAAGGAGAAGATTTATCATCATTCTGTTGTTGATTATACCCTGCATAAAAATACGGGCTTGAAGATGTTCCTGTGCCGCCCATAAATCCAGTTCCAGACCCATCTGCTGGGTAAGAATATAATTTTTCTCCTTGTATATTCCATCCACCAATTTTGCCAGCCTTAGCGGTCATTCTACCTTCGGTATCAACAGTAAAATTGCCATTCACATAAATTGCAGTATTTCCATTGCCTCTACCTTGTGGACATAAATATATTTGGTCATTATTGTATGACAAATAATAGCCATTGTAATTTCCGTCTGATTCTGTGAAATTGCAATCAATTGTCCAACCACCAATGTTGCCTGTCTTGGCATTTATGCAACCACTCAAGACAAGATTACCATTCTCATCAGCGTAAAAAGCGTCTTTTCCACTACTGTCCTTAATTTTTATACCTGCACCTGTTCCAGATAAAACAAGATTGTTGCCAAGTATTAATTCGCCAATAAGAACTTGGCCATTTATACCATAAGAGTATTTAACACTACCGTCAGAATTATATCCAACAGCAACTTTGCCAACGGCTGTTGCAACAGTTTGCCAATTATCATTGGTGAAAACAAGAGTATTATTTATCAGTTTAACCTGTTCTGGGTCAAATAATGGATTGCCATTTTCATCAGTTTTCCAAATGCCATCTTTGTCCAATTGTCTTTTACGCCCAATTAAACCACGATTATTAATTTCAATAGCTTGGTCTTCAGAAGTTAAAACATTATCAAGAGTAAGAGTTCGTAAATCTGAAATCCAATTTCTTTGATAATCTAATTGTTTTCGCTGGTCTTCAATAATACCTGCAATATATTTTAGTTCACTAAAACTCTTGGAATTTTGTCCAAGTGCATCGTCATACAAGGCTTTTAAATCTGACCTGTCATACTTATTGCCTAACGTAAAATTCGTAGACTTTTCATCAAAGTTTATATCAACACCAGTTAAGTGCAACTGTTCCATTGTATCTCTTTTGGTTTCAACATAAATTATTGCACCAGCACAAAGTTGTTCCGAGAAGTGTTTGAATTGCTTATTAAATAAAAAGCTTCTCGTATCAATAGAATAGGTCTTTTGACCAGACGAGATTTTAACCAACTGTGATTGTGCTCTATCCATTAACTCTTTGGCTTTTTCGAATCTTTGAGAATAAGTCATTGATTCTGTAACAAGCATATATTCGTCAACATAGTCCGTTGGCTTAATGTGTGTCATAAGCTCGTTGAGAAGTTCCACGGTAAATATCGTATTGCCGTCAATATCTACGGCGCTTATATCTAAGGCACAATCTGAGTTGATTTGATTGATATATTCGCAAGTTGTTTGAATGGCAGTTTGACGACTATTATAATTTGAAGTCGCCGTGTTTATTTCTGATTGTT
Source organism: Acutalibacteraceae bacterium (assembly GCA_045648445.1). Taxonomy (GTDB): domain Bacteria; phylum Bacillota; class Clostridia; order Oscillospirales; family Acutalibacteraceae; genus SIG607. The sequence goes on along the minus strand of JAZRNY010000003.1, from coordinate 152,037 downwards.
TAGCAGAAATTTGAGCATTAACATTGTCTAATGCTGTTGACTGCTCTTCTCCTGTCGTAATAAGTACGGCATCTCTTGTCTCTTCTAAGGTTTTTAATTCACCTTTTAAAACTTTAATATCTTGTTCTTCGTTGAACAGTTTTTCTAATTCAGTATAATAACCTTTTTGAAGTGTTAAATATTCATTCTCAACCGACTCGCATTTCTCTTGCCATTTTTCAATAGCTTGCTGAAGGGCAGGGGACATCCAAGAATATCTTGGGTCAAAGTTATAAATAACATTTTTACCAGTAGGATTAACTACTCTTATTTCAAGATTTTCATCTTTGCCTTGAACGTTAAGTGCCGTGTATTTATCTTCGTCATTTTCTTCTACGACTTTATGTTTCAGCAAATTGTACTTTGCAATATGAATATCTGTTAAATGATGTTCGGCATAATATGCTCTTGAATAAACGTTGATAGTTCTTTTGATAATATCAGGTTCTACTATGCACTCAAACATATCCTGAATTGTAGTATAGAGAAAGTTGTATCCATTATCTACTTCTGTATCTTCAACATAATATGGTTTTTCAAGCAGTGAATCGTCAATAGACCCAATAGTCCAACCTGCTGTTTTGGGAAGAAATAAATCTAATAAACCATCATTGCTTTTGGTATGTAAATAATAAGTTCCTTCTTTGAGGTGTAAACCTTCAGCAGTTGCGAGTTCGTTTTCTTCACACGATTTTAAAGAGATTAATTTTTTATCAATATTATCTTCGTCACTATCGGTCACACTTGAAATAATAAAGTAGCCAATATCAGTTAAATAGATATATCTATCGGTCTGAATAGCATCATAAATACTATTATAAAATGACTGTTTTATAGGGTCAGTGCTTTTGTGGCGATAGTAATCAAAAGATAATTCGTGTGGCGCATTGAAGTTGAGTTTCAAATTCATTCCTTTCGGATTTGATAACACACCAACGGTATCTGTTATTGTTATTTTCCCCTCAACTTCTGTGGCTCTACTGTTTGGGTTGCAGAGCGTTACTTGAGGTAATTCATATCGTTCAAACTTGTCAAAACTTAGTTTCATATAATATACCTCACGTTCTGATAACAAATGGTTAATGATGTTATTCCTTTAACAGAAATAACATTGTCACCATTGACTAATCTTAAAAACTTTTGGTCTTTTAAAAAACTATACAAACTCTGGTTTGTATTATCTGTTATTACTCCTATATCTGATAGCACAGAAATAACTGTTTCTGACGGAACTCCGTCTACTTCCATAATTCTGTCATTGTCGGATTTGTTTTTCAGTTTAATATTCATCTGTGTAGAACTATTATCAGCTACCATAGTAAATGAAGGATAGATGTAATCATTGTTATTTGAATCTACGGGAATAGTTATTTCCGTTTCATCAGTAGGGTTATTAAAAGTATATTCTATTTCAATTTCATCCTGAAAAGCCCAACCGGAAGAAAGAACACAAGTACATTTCCAACCGTGCAAGCCATCTGCATAAAACATTGCTTCAGGGTTTGTAAATATACATTCTACATAGTTTCGTTTTTCTTTGCCATTAATCATTTCGACGGTTTTATCTTTAAATCTACTTGCATATAGTTTTTTATATGTGGGCGAGTTAAAGAGCCATTTTTTGATTTCTTTTTCAAGCCAATGTGAAATAGGTTCTGCACTAATAATCTCTAGGTCAAAAGATAGGGGAAATTCGTCTTTGTTTATACCGTGTATTTCTTGACGGTTTAAAGACGGGTAAAAAACTTGATTATACTCAAGATTTCCACATATCTGTTTTAAACGTTCGGTATTTACATGTCCAAAAAATAATCCATATTGTGTGGACATAACACCGTCGTACTCAAAGTCGTTGACGAATAACATTTCGTATCACTTCCTTTTTGAGCATAATAAAGACCGCCTTCCTAAAATCTGGAAAGCGGTCTTGATATATTTGTTGAATTGTAGTATAATAGTTAAAACTATTTTTGCAATTCCTTAATCTTTTGTAACACCATTCTCACAGTGTTTTCTTGTTGCTTCTTAATATCAGCAACAGTTTGTTTGTCAGCATTGCCTTTAATGATTACATCACCCATAGTAATAGTAATCGGCTGGGCAATATTAACTGAAGGTGTACTGCTCTGAGTTTTAATACTCTTAGCAATACTATTATACATTGCTTGAGGCAATGAATGTTCAGTTGCGAGTTTCCATAAGAACTCGGTTGCTTTGGCAGAGAATACATACGAATTGGGCAACATAGGAATATAATTTCCATTACCGTCTGGTGCAGAAATCATTTCAATGCCTTTTTCGTTTATGCGACCAAAGCCACCAACGGAAGCACGAGTACCTGAAGCATAAGCAAAATCAAGAGTAACACCTTTTTCTTTTGCATAAGCAATAATTGCATTACGAACAGAGATTGTATCCTCATCGAGTTTATCAAGCTGTTCCTGAATACCGTCAATCTTATCTTGAATTTTCTTTTCTTCAGCCTCTTGCTCTTTTTCGAGACGAGACAACTCATCTTCACGAGCCTTATCAGTTTCAAAGTCAAGCAGTTCTTCTTCGGCTTTTAAGCGTTCCTCTTCAAGTTCGGCAATACGAGCCTTGGCTTTTTCACTGCCGTCTCGCATAAGTTCTGCGATTTGCATATCGAGGTCGAAGATTTCCTTACGCTTTTCAGACTGTTCTTTTTCATAATCTTCTTCATCGTGAGCGTCTTCAATTTGTTCGCGAAGATTATCATAATATTCTGAAACTGCGTCTTTCTTTTCTTCCCAAGCGTCTTTTTGAGCCTCAAGGTCTTCTTGATACATGTCCTTGAAGCCGTCATAGACTTCTTGAGAATATTCTGCGTATTCCTCAAGATATTTTGATTTATCACCATAATACTTTTTATAAGCGGCATCTAATTTTTTAAGATACTGTTCTTCGGTAATTTGGTTGGTTTCAAGTCTGTATTTGAGTTCGTCGAAATATTTTTCGGCTTCTTCTCTGCGTTTTTCTTCTGGTGATTTTTGTGACGAAGAACTTGAAATATTGCTCAAATTAAGATTTGAAAGCATTGCTATACTTTTTTCGTATTTTTCAAACTCTTCCAATATGTGAAGCTGTAACTTAAGGTTTGCTAAATCAATTACGTTTACACCTGATACTTCAGCAGACACGAGTTTTGCTTTTACCAAGTCTATTTCTGCTTTAATTTCTTCTTTTGTAGCAGTGATATTTTTTCTTGCGGCAATAAGTTTAGCATTAGTTTTTTCAAGTTCTGCTATGCGGTTTTGTTTTATTAATTCAAATTGTTTTTCAAGTAGATTGTTGTTTATCTTATATAATCCATTTTCAATTTCTATATTTGAAATTAATTCAGGATATTTTCCTAAAAGAGTAAAAAGAGTGTCAGCAGACAACGAACCATTTTGGGTCATTTCTTCGTATGCTTTTGATAAAGGCTCTACTGATTCTTTGAGACTGTCGTAGGCTTTTGATAAGGAAGATATAGAGTTGGCAGCACCATAAGCGGCATCTCCGACCTCATTGAATTCGTTGGCAAGGAGACCCATAACTTTAGCAGAATTTTCGCTTTTTTCGTCCATCCAATCGAGAGCTTCTGCGGTTGATACAATGCCATCATCGGCAGCAACTCTGTCGAAATCTTTGCCTAAAACTGTCTTCCAGTCTATAGTGCCAAGAGATAAGAGATAATCGACAAGTTCTTTTACTTTGTCATTGTCTTTATATAATTCTACTAACGATTCGGCTGTTACTGTGCCGAGTTCCTCTATAGCAGTTCTGGCTTCTGAAAATTTGTCACGGTAGTATATGGAACTAAAAAGAGTATCTGTTGCTCCACGCCAAGCATCATAAGCGTCTACAATACGATAAATGTTATCAATATTTTCGTCGGTAATAACATTTGTACCATATTCATATCCGGACTTAAACAAATCATTAAGTCGGTCTCGAAGTATTTCGACGTTATCACCATACAAAAAGTTTCCAGAAGAGTAGCTATCACCAAAATCTTGCAAGAATCTTGAAAACCAATTGTCGGATTTTTCTAAAAAGTATAATGGTGAATTAAAATCAATGCCTCCAAATGACATATCATTAAAATTTCGTTGAGCTTTTTTTGTGCGCTTTTTATTTTCTTCTTCGAGTAGCCAAATAGTATGCTCACGTTCCGCATTTTCTGCTTTTAATCGTTTTACCTCAGAAGCATCAGTAAACGAAAGCTTGCCTTTAGATTTTAATTCGTCAATTCTATCTTGCGTTGTTTGAAGTTCATTATTTAAAGAAGTTATTTCATCTGCTGTTGTTTCAAATTCACCAGCGGTTTCTTCGAGCTGTTCACTTGAACTCTTTATCATCGGAATTACGGTCTGCAACACCGAAATTACCGCAGAAATCGCTAATGCTATCCAACCCCAAACAGGAATAGAAGCCATAAGAGTTTTAAAACTTGCAGCAAGACCCATATTTGCACCGGTCATAGTGTTGGTCGCGGCAGTGTCAGCCATTTTGGCTGTTATGGCTTCGTATATCTTGGGCGTAATTGCACCACTGTTCCTTAACTCTTCTAATTGTGATAATACATGAGCTCTTGTTGCAATAGTGCTCGCTCCAATAGCATTAGTTAAACCTGTTTCAGAGAGAATTCGTTTTTTAGTTGCTGCGTCAAGATTGGTATCCATCAACAATTCTTGCATTTGCTGACCAGTCATAAGTGAACCAGCGGCTAATCCTTGAAGTTTTGTATTAATTTCTTGACGCTCTGCGTTGCTTAAATTCAATGCTGATAGGGCAACTTGTTGGTACTTGGCATCTAATTGAGATAAACTAATAAGCATTTGGTCAGTAACAGTCTTTTGTGCTGCATACTGAGTTATTATAGATGTTATAGCACTTTGGTTTTGTTTGAATACCTAAGAATAACAATTGGTGAGATTGTTTATGCTACATTAACTATAAAGGAGAATTTTATGAAAAAAATTAAAATTTGTGCCAAATGCGGTGGAGTATTTGGTTATCCAGATGTACCCGCCTACATTGATGGAGTTTGCAATAGTTGCCAAAATGAATTGTTAGAAATTAACATAGAAGTAGATAAATGGATGAAAATAATGTACCCCAATGGCAAAAATTATAATTACACAATAGATGAAAAGAAATTAAATTGTAAATTAATTGATAAATTTAATGCCCAAATATTTGAACAATACATCGAACCATTAGGACAATTAGACACATCTTTGATTGACTGCAAACTTAATATGGAACGCTACGGCAGACCTACAGATGATATAGAAGAAATTCATAAACAAATCAGAGAAAAGGCCATTTACGAACTTCACGAAGGACGAAGAAAAAGAGAAGAGGAAAATAAACCCAAATGCCCAATCTGCGGTTCTACAGACCTCAAGAAACTCTCTGTGCTTAACAGAAGTGCATCCGCTTTTATGTGGGGTATTGGGTCTAACAAGATAGGGAAAACTTACGAATGCCAGAAGTGTAAGGCTACATTTTAGGGTATAAGAAAAGACACCTTTTAATTAAGGTGTCTTTTCCCGAATCACTGAAAAGCGATTACACGTTTTTAAAAATTTTCGACCAATCAAAAGATTGATACACAATATTAGTATGGTCATATTATAGCATACTATTTTAAAAAAGTCAACCCAAAATTAAATTTGACTGATATTTTTGATTAAAGCAGTCACTATTTCATTATATGTTTTATCCGTTATCTTTGCTACAGGAACTTTAGATAATCTAATTTTACTAACTTCTCTTATATGTACGACATTTGCGATTCCATGTATCTTTTTATTAGAACTGGGTTCGATTTGAATCTCAATTTCATAAAAATCTAATTTTCTTTCAATTATATTACCATCGGAATCGTTATATGACATATATCTTACATTGTCCTTAATATAAAAACTGCTATTCTCATATGTGGTTATTGGCACAACTAATGTTGTTTTTCCTTTTGAATTTCCAATATTATTTTGAATAATAACAACTGGTCTTTTGCTATTTTGTTCGCTACCAATATTTGTGCCTAATTGGCAAAAGAATATTTCTTTTTGCTTTACTACTTTTGGCATTCCTTTAAAACGTAGTTTCCAATATTCATTTACCCACTTTAAAAAAGATAGTTTATCTAATAACTGCTTCTTTGCAAGAATGTCGTTATTACTTTTATCATTCATTATCTTTGATAAAGTATCTAATTCGTCTTGTATATTCTTTTGGATATCTCCTATTTCATTCGACAAAATCATCACCCAGTTGACATTATATCATTATAATATTATAATTTCAACAAAAAGATAATCTATTAAATAATTATCAAACCTTTTATAACCGTCCATTAGGGCGGTTTATTTTTTTGTATAAAACAGTTTATCAGACTGTTACAAACAAACGGATTTATACGTATCCGTTCACCATTTTCTCGGCGTGTTTGCTCGCCATAGGTCGTTTAAGTGGACTTTCCTTTCGTACAATTGCGGTACGGTTCTCTTGAAGTCTCTGAAGTTTCTCCATACTATAAAAGGTCAGGAGCTTACCTGCTGATATTGTATTGTTGACCGACTATTTAGTACATTGTTCTGATAAAACAATGCTTTTATCTCAACTTATAGTCATCCCTAAAGTTTTTTCTGCCTTTCGGCACCATTGACGTTTGTCGTTTCCAACTCCGTTTTGGTTTTAGGGCATTAACAAATCCCAGCAATTTGGGAACATTTCACGATTATTCGTGGTGGGTGCCACCCACTTTTAAAACGCTTTACATCCTACGCTACTAATTGCAATTGAGCGTAAGCGGGCATATTCGGGCTATTGAGTTTACCAGCGTTTTGGTATAAAACAAATCCTGCGGTTATAGTAGGCAAAAGCAAACCTATTTCTTCTAATAAGTTTACAAGTTTTAACGCAACGTTTCCTGCATCTACAAAAAACTTCACAAGACCACTATCAAGTACATTTTCAGATAGTTCTTGAAATGTTGCTTGTAGTCTAGCTGTTTTACCTTGAATAGAATCAAGATATTTTTCGTTTTCTTCTAAAGCACTGCCAGTAGAGTTAGCAGAAGCTTCTGTAATCTCTTCTATTTTAGATGCATTCTGTATCAAAGCACTGACTACGTTTGCGTTACGAACACCACCACCAATTAACTCTGTAATATTGGCTTGAGATGTTTCTGATAGACTACTCCAAACTTTCGAAAGCTCGATAATGATTTGGCTTGTGCTTTTAAAATCACCGTCTGATATCATAATATCAACACGATTTCCAGTTAAAGCTAATAGTTCGTTACGAAGTTCGGAAACACTATTAGCCATTCCGTCTGTTGATATACCTGCTTCTTCTGCTTCGGTTTTCGCAGCTCTGAGATATAGAGACAATGTTTTCATTGCAGTGCCAACTTTTTCAGGATTCTGAATAGTTTCGTTAGCGGCTGTAATAAGTGCAATACTTTCATCAAGAGTGTTGCCAGCGGCACTGAGGGCTGAAGCTGAATTCAATAACGCTTCGCCAACGCCACCCGACGAAATTGCAAATTTGTTGCCAGTTGTATTAAACTTGTCAACAATTTCCATAACATTAGAAGCTTCATATCCGAAAGCTTTCATGGTCGAGATAATACTCTCGCTGGCCTGATTAATATCATTTATTCCGTCGCCAACATTTTTGTAAACTGTGGCCGCATCCGATAAAACAGAAGCATCTTCAAGATTATATCCCAATCTTGCAAAGTCAGCAGTTGCAGTAACAACATCTGAAATAGTTGCACCAAGTTTTTGTGCCCGTTTTGCAGAACCATCTAAAAACTTTCTATAAGATTCGTCAGTTGCTTCTGTGACCTTTTTAAGTTCGGTCATAGCAGTATCAATTTTTACAACGTTATTATACATTTGTTGTAATGTGCGACGAGCAAATGCTAATATGCCACCAACCGCACCGTAACCAAACTTTTCACTAAACATTCTTTTAATTTTAGTGCCAAGATTTTCTGTTTCGCCGCCAGCTTGACGAATTTGGTTTGTAAGATTTAAAAATCTATCGTGTACAGCACCCGGAAGGTCAGTAATGGTTCCGTCAACCAATGCTTGACGAAAAGATTCTAGTTCATCTCTCAACATCGGAGTTTGTTGTAAAGTACGTGCATTTCGCTGTTGATATTTGGTTATGCTGTCGATAGTTTTATCGTAAGCAAATCTTGTTTTTTGTAATGTGCTTTGCTCTCGTTCTCTCGAAGCGGCAATTCGTGCATCTACATTTAAAAATTGTTCGGCAGTTTCAATTGCTCTCTGCATTTGGGTGTCGTTACCTAATGCTGCATTAAATCGTCCTTGGTCATCAATAAACACCGACATAGCCGCATGAGCTTCGTGATATGAGCGTATATACTCATCCCATTGGTCTGAGTTTAAGTGACTGAGTTTTTTTCTATCTGCGTCACCGCCAAACCAACCAGTCCATAAACGACTATGTAACGATTGTAATCGTCGTTCGTAAGATTGAGCTTGACGAGCAATATTATTCGATGCATTATTCGTTGTTGAATTGACATTAATTGTCAACCCTCTTGATATATTATTTAATTGTCTTTGTATTAATTGGCGCGTCTGATTTTCGTTAACGCCAATTGTAACTTTTATACGATTATTCGTGTTATCAATGCTTCTGGCGATTTTATTTAACTGTTGCAATATTAGTTGACCTGATTCGCCACTTAATTTGCCGTCGCCTTTTGCACCAAATAAAAGACCTATTTGTTTATTATTCGTTGCCAATTTTTAATCACCGTCCTTTATAATAAAAAAGTCAAGTAAAAACGAATTTTACTTGACAATAGATTGACGGAGACCGTCTATTACCTCCAGCTTGGAGGATATGTAATTTTTAAGCCGGGATTAGCGGCTTCGTAATGTTTAATAATCGCTTCAATAAATGGTTTGCCTCGTCTTGGGAGCCAAGCTCTTGTCCAAGTTTCTTCGGCACCGTAACCCATTCCTTCAGAATAATAAGTCCAATAGCCATACACTCTGGATTGTTTGTTTGTACCGTTCGTAATTAAAGCAAATATATCATTAATACCTTCGCCAGTTTGTTTGCCATTACGACCAACTAATGAGGGACGATATAAAGCATGGTCTGAAAAGTTTATATTGACTTTGTCGCCATTTTTTGTATGACTAACTTTTCCAACCTTTACGTGAGCACCACCAAAGTAGTCTTGAGCGTCAATCAAAGAAGCGTGGTTTGTTATTCTGAGGAATTCATTTATAATATCGTTCTTTAAATGTTCGGCAATTTGTCTTAATTGTGCCTCATCATAAAAACTTATAGAAACTCCTTGCTTTTTTAGAAAGTCTTGTCCGTCAGACGACTTGAGGTAATCTTCTAAAATCGCATTTATTTCGTTTGCGGAAATCATAATCTGACCTCCTTAAATAATTACCTATAATTACCGTTAGGAATGACCCTCCACTCCTGAGACATTATCTGCCATATATCGTCTACAAAAGTATTGCCCTCAAGGTCTTTATATGAATGATAATCCTTTGAAAGTGTTTCAAACTCATAAGCGGGAATTTCGCCAGTAGGCAAATATTTGTTGTAAATACGCAAAATATTTGTTCTTAAAACACAGCGTTCGGACTCTTTAAGCTTCTGCACTGTGTCTTTAAGAACTTTCATATCTTCGGCTTTTTGCGCGTCTTGTCCAATATGCGTTTTTAACATTTGTTCTATGTCAGTAATCTGCTTTGCCATATTAGCAGAACCAGTATTACAGACAATCCAATCAATAAACCCCTTTCGCAAAGGCTTAACAATTGCTACTATAAAACCACTAATGCCTACAAGACCACCTAAAACAGCACCAATTATTTTTAGTATTTCTACGAATTTCATAATGTACCCCAATCCAACACCCCTTTGAATTGGGGTATTATTTTTTAATTTTTGTTATTGTGGAATTTCAAAATTCCGTCAATGATTTTATCGTCGGTAATATTACCGAGCTTGCCAGTTAAGCCAGCGAGTTTGCTTACTTCTTCTTGGCTCATTTCAGGCATTTTATCAAGCCTGTCTGCGAGTTTATCCAATAAGCCAGATATCATATAAGCAACATCATCCCAAGCATTAGATTTGAGAGACTGTTCGTTACGCCAGTCAATTATGCCGTGAGCGTCATTCCAAATCTGTCCACAGTCTCTTATATAACTTACAATCTCTTCAATGAGATTTGTGGTTTCGCATAAAATGTGCATTTGATTAACAGCGTCTTTAATATCTGTATTGATATTTGTATAATGTTCAATCAACGCGATTTTGTATGCGATATCAAAGAACTCTGGATGATAATTGCCAATTTCGTCATAACATTCACTTGCGATATCGTTAACCATCTGAGTGCGTTCTTGATATGATATGTAAGGTTTAATTACAACCTCAATCTCTGCGTCTGTTGTTTTTAAAATAAGAGTTTTATCCTCTTTGTTGTTTTCCTTAATTATTTCTTTAATAGTTGCAGAACTAATCTTTTTAGCCAAATTAGTTTGCCTCCTTAGTTTCAATTTTTATATTATTTACGGCATAATGCCCTATACCGATTGCATCCGCTATACCGTCATTAGGTGTGTCAACCTTATATACATCGTGTGCAAACTGGATTGATAACACTTTAGTTTCTTTTTTACCAGCGGTATTTGCTTCAACAACTTTATTTTTAATTTCTTTTTGGGTTCGTTTACGTGCGTTTGCATACTTCTGCCATAATGTTGGCTGAATAATGTCATACAACATTTCGTTTTCAATAAAGAAGTTTTCAAGTACACCCTGCATTTGTGCTAAACGCTTAAATCCATTAAGATTTCTTTGATATGAAACTTCTTCTATAAAACACGCGCCAATATCATTTTCCTTGACTAAAGATTTAACTAAGTTTTTTAGTTTATAAATAGCCATAGGGTAAGTATATTTCCTATCAGGAAAGCTAAACAACCCATAAGAAACTAATCTTTTTGTTTCGTAATCAAATATGGCATATCCACCATGTCTTGATTGGTCTATTGCGAGTATTTTCATTTTTAAAAAATAGAGTAGGACAATTATTATCATCCTACTCTTTCCTTTATATTTTAAATTTTATATCTTTACCGATTTCGCCTATATACTGAATTTTAATTGTTCGACCAATGTTAAGATTTTTCTCAACACCGATTTGACAACCAACACCATCAAAATCAAAACCAAGTATGCCGTGCGACGGAATGTAATTTACAACACGGCACACTTTTGATTTCCACTTTGGAGTCTTTTCAACCTTTACGGCTTCATTCTCTATAGGTTCAACAGCCTCAATTATCTTTTTATTTGCCATTATTAGATACGAACGGGAGTATAAACTTTTCCGTCTTCGTCTTCCATAAGGTCAAATGTCATTTCAAAGGTTAAGGGGTCGCCAGAACCCTGATATGTAATTGAGAAAGCTTTCTGAGGCATAGCTTTGTGTGCCTTAAAGTGTTCTCCAACAATAACATCATTAGTATCTTTCCATACTGTGTTGCCATAAATGATATAGCAACCGGGTGTCTGATTATTGCTGAATGTGATAGACTGAGCTTTTTCGCTAGCTGCAATATAATAAGCAACATAAATATCGCCATCACTGCCACCTTCAATTGTTACCTCTGTACCAGTAGCGGCTGTTGCGGCAGGAGTAGAGGTAATATCTTCTCCGTCCTTATAAACATAGATTGTTCCAGCAACAGGTGTTTCTGTAAGAGTGAGCTTGCCACTTGCAAGAGTAAGTTTTTCTCTCTTCGCAATTTCGCCACCTTCAGCAACGCCATCGGGTGAGCAAGCAAGAGCCATAAACTCAATAGGAACGATTTGTGTGGAAATCTTCAAGGTGCCTTCAATCGGGTCGTCGAAACCAACCTGACGAGCGCCACTATCTCCACCAGTAGCATAAACACGATTAGAAGTTAACTCGATAGCTATAGAGTTAGCATAATCAATGTAAGCAAAAAGTGAGTTATCAGAATATTTACGCAACTGAATCTTTGCGCCTTTTCTGTTAGCTGTCTTTTTCATTAAGATATCCTCCTAAAAATTATTTTCTGAGCCAACTGTTCATATCAAAATCTTCGCCACCGTTGTGAGCATAAGCATTTTCAGAAAGTTGACTAATTCTGTTTTGCATATAAGCAGAGAATTGGTCATACAATTGATAAACAGTTAAGTCATAAATGTTTTTAACTGTATATCCAATTCCGCATACACATAATTTGGAAACAATGTTTCCTATTTCATAATCTTTTGCATTTACATCTGCCTTTTCTTTTTCTTCGGCCTGAGAGACCTTCTCCCATATTTCTTTTACTCTGTCCGATGAGAACTTCAATTCCTTGTCAGAATACTCGGACTCGCAATGTAAAAGTTGTTTCAGCAAATCTTCTATAAATAAATAATTCTCATCGGTAATGCTACCGACGATATTTACCTTGTCATCTATAACCGAAAGCACCAAAAACGCTTTGTTTTCGGGAGAAAAGACGATTTTATTGCAAAAAAAGAGAGCAAGTGCTTCGCAAAGCGCTTCTCTCAAATCAACGGAATCAATTATTAAATTAAATTTTGAAGTGATTTCAATATCGGGTTCAATCAACTTGTGGTAAGTGTTGTTGTCACCCATATTTTTACCAAGTTCTATAATGTCTTGTTTTGACCCAAATAACACTTGGGTAGCCAAAGCATACCAAGAATAATTCATCATATTACTTGGGGATATTTCTTTAAGAGTAGGGGATTTTAAAGTTCCCACTCCCTGTAATACAAAAGGGTCTGGACTTAACAAGGCGAATTGTGGAATTTTCATTCACTACCACCTCGTATCGTCAGCAAAGTCGTCAACCTCATAAGCGAGTTCGACTGCTGTATAACCCTTTGGTACATTCACTGGACGACATTGAGTTAATGTTAACTCTCCTATGCCAAATTCTTGGTCATCGTCATCAAGTGCGACTACAATTTGACGAGCAATGTTGTCTATTCGATTTCCTTTAATACCTTTAAATTTCGTTTTGTCAAGTTTGACATAATGTTCGTTACATACAATCGAAATAGTCATAGCCATACCTTTAAAGTTTGCATTGATTCTATTTACCATACTTGACTGAACGAAAATGAAAACAGTATCTCCTTGGATAGTGTCAGGATTTATACCATAGTCAAAGAAACGAGTTTCTCTGGCGTTGTAAACCTCATCGCCTTCCATATCAATATTAGGAATGTCAAACATAAGACTCATAATATCTTGAGAAGCGAGCATTTTTTTTATTGCAGTATCTTTGTAGTCTATAATTTCGTCAAGTGGAGTATTAACAGCCATTATGTAATTACCTCCACTTCCAATGTAAACGGCTTATGCAAACCGTTAGTATCAGTTAGTATCACTTGTATCGTCTCACCGATATAATCTTCATTGTCAGGTACAGTGATTTTAATTGTATTATCAACTTGCTGCGTAGAAACCTCTACGTTTCCAACTATATCCCATTTTGGTACGATGCCACTAATTTCTTGACCGTTTACATCGTAAAATGTTGCAGTATATGTTCGTGTTTGTCCGAGCATAATTGTTGGTCTGCCAGAAATAGAGCAGGGGAGCAGTTCTGTTACTGAACTGCCACTGTCGTTATCGGGAATATAGTCGCAAATCATTAGTTCCAAGTTGTCAACTGAAGGCGAGTATGTGCCACTTCGCAGTTCGCAAATAAGCAAATGACCACCCTTACCATAACTTCTTGCAACTCTATTGACACCAGTAATGTTATACACTTCAAGAATTTCCTGTCCGTGTTTATCAAATCGGGTATCAACTGCAATACGTTTATCTACAAATATCTTTTTAGTATCATCGTCATAAGGCAGATACAGCTTGAACTGCTTATCAACATATTGCAACTCTTCGTTACCGTTCTTAGTGGTTGAGTAAACACCACTATCTAAAACAGCAGGACGAGTAATTATATCGTGAGTGCCATTTTGGAATGAAAGGGTAATGTTGCAGAGCCACATAACACCCGTCTTTTGTAACGGATTTCCTACACGAGTTTCTGTAACAATCCATTTCTCATCCATATAATCAATAACGTCACCTACATATAATTCTTCATCTGGATAAGCGGTTATTTGATATTTGTAACGTACTGTAGTCTGTGAGACAACAAAATTCTGGGGTTTACCGTTTCGTTTTGTTTTTGCATCGCCTATAGAAGTTGCCATACCTACAGACAAGTTTTCTTTAGCTTGACGAATCAAAACTTCTTGAGCATTATCAGCACCAACAGCGCCTTGAATTGCTTTAAAATAATTTATATCCATACCAACCACCTCTTATTCAGAGTCATAGTTGGCAAAGTTAATTGACTTTAAAGCGCCGGTTGTTCTATCGGAATTCTTATATATATCAATATACTTTTCGTTTGTAGCACAAACGGTATTATATATATTTAAAAATGTTGCACGAGCATTACTTGGGTCAAAAACTCGCATTTCCGTAGGTGTATAATTCACATTTAATGTTTTGAGATAAGAGAAATCTCTAAACAAATATTGTTCATACATCAAAGAGGGGATTATCGCAAGCTCTGAACCAGTTAAATCAAAGTTAAACTGCTCGCCTGTCCTATCAGTAAAATCTACTGACGGATTTGCTTCAATTATTAAACGATTAATTGCTTCATCCAAAAAGTTAGCACAACGAATGTCAACTAACTTTTGAACTTCGTCATCAGTTAAATTAAAATAATTGAAAAATTCCCTATCCTTTTCTACAAGGGTAAGGAACGCTTTTTTTATTTTAGAATATGGAGTTGCGATAACTCACCACCTCCATTACGAATTCTTTTTAGGACGGCCTCTTGTAGCCTTTTTAGGTTCCTGTGTAGTATCAGTTGCTTTTGTTTCAGCTTCTTTATCAGTGTTTTCTGTCTCCGCAGTTGCAGGGGCGGAATTCTGCTGTGCTGCTAAAAGTTGAGCAACCATTGCCTTAAGTTCATCTACTTCATGTGTTAGCTTTGCGTTCTGCTCCTGAGTTTCCTTCAGTACTTCTTCACTTACGGCAGGGGTCTCTTTCTTAGTTAATAAAATACCCGTTTTATACTTTCTATTGCGAAGCTCTTTTCTGCGAGCAAGCATAACATGTTCAACATTCTGCTTGATGCTATGATTAGAATTCTTGAGACCGATATAAATACCATAACAACGCTCAAAATACTGCTCGTTTTCGATTGATAACAATCTTTCGAGCTTTTCAAGTGTTGGATGTAGAATTGTGTCTTCAATTTCACTGTCGGTCAGAATATTTTTCCAATTGCGAATACGACATTCTTTATAAAGCTCTTCTTGAAATTCTTCTTCAAACCAAAGTAATCCCATTTTAAATACATTTGAATTACTGTTAATTTGAACAATTTCATCAACAGAAAGAGGCATTGAAGCAGGGGATTCAGAACTACCACCCGGAATAATATAACTCTCGTGACGAGTAGATACGGCTACAGGGCTTCCATTATAATTTAAAACTAAATAAGTTTTATTTTTATCTAACATAATAACTCCTTAAAATCCTTAATACTTATCTCGTACAGTTTGATAGATATTGTTTTTAAAGTGCATTAACTGTTCCGTTGCTTCAAAAATGTAATACATCTGTTTGTTTCTTGGATTTGAATTTAAACTAATAGGTTTAAATCCCGCATCAATTAATGCTCTTGCCAATCTCATACTGTAGCAATAAAAATTTTTCATAAAAACACCTTAAAAAGTGAGGTGGGTTTGCCACCCCACTATAAATTTAATTACTGCAATTCAGCCTTAACAACCTTCTCAAGAGTGTCCTCGTTAAAAGCTACGCCGAAAGTAAAGTCAGCAAACTTGAGGTGAACGCTCTCGTTGTTGTTGTCCATAGTCTCGTAAACAGAAGTCTCACCCTTCATGCTGAGAGAACCAATCTGGCCAGCAATGCCGTATACTCTCTTGTCGGGGAATACAGCAGAACCGTCACCAAGTTTCTTTGCAGAGCTGATGGGGAACATTTCGCAACCGTCATAAGAACCAAGACGACCAGTACGATGAACTTCATTCTTCATTTCGTCAGAAGCAAAGCCGTTAAGCTTGGACATCTGCTGAATATAAGCAGACTTACCAACAATAACACCGTCACCGTCAGCGCGGTCATTTACATAAAGAGCAACTGCATCAGCAGCGGCCTGAGTCATTGCTGTACCACCAACGGTGATGAAGTTTGCAGCACCAGAAGTGATACCTGCATCAATCTTGTCAAAGATAATTTTGAACATCTTATTCTTGAAAGCGGCAACAGCATTCTCGGTAATTACTGCTACAGACTTCCAACCATTCTTGCGAAGGTCTTTGTAAGAGATGTCCGATTCAATCTGAAGATTGAACCAAGCGGGCTTAAGTACGCTAATGTCAAGGAAACTTCTCTTAACATTTGCACCCTTAGCGGTCTCATAAGCAACGAGAGTATTCTTGGGGTCAGTTACGCCCTCAAAATCATCAAACTCGCCAATGTTATCACGATTGAAAAGATAGTCAAGCAACTCATCAGGAGCGTTGTAAATCTCTTCATTGATAGCCTTTTTAACAAAAGCAGCGATTTCATGCTCAGGGTCAGCACCTCTTTCGCCGACCTTCTTAAAGTAAGCGTCAAGCTGAGAAACTGTTACTTTTTCAGAATCAGTTAAATCAAGCTCTGCATTGGTCTTGCAAGCAAGTTCGTACATATTTGTATCTTTGATTGCTTCAGCAATTTCAATATTAGTCATAATTAATTTCTCCTTTTAATTTATTTTCTGGGCAAAATTCAATTAAGCGTTCTTGCCTACAGCCTTAATACACTCGATAAGAGCAAGAGTGTGACCTGCATCATTATGTAAGCCAAGGAATACATACTCAGAGTCGGTGCCAGAAGCAGCGATAGTCCACTTGCCGTCAACGCCTACAGCAGCATACTTGCCAGCAGCACCAGCAACACAAGTTTCAGCATTGTACTGGTCAACTGCGAACTTCTCGTTAGCAACAAATGCACGAAGCTTGCAATGCTCGTCAGCAGCATAAGTGTTGAAATCGGGGTCGTAGTCAGACATATCTACTCTTGCTGCGTTAGCACCAGTAGGAATGCGCTCCTTATCAAGTACATAAAGATTTACGCCAGTCTCAGCCGAGGGAATAGTTGCTACACCAGTAGCTTCGTCTTTGGTAACGCCCATACCGGTTGCATACTTACCAGCAGTCTTAAAGCCACCAAGAACGAGTTTACCATCGTGTTCGATAATTGTTCTTAACATAATTTTTATCTCCTTTTTAAGTTAAAATAAAAAATCCACAGTTATTAAACTGCGGTTTTAGTTAGTTCAGATAAGCCTGAACAGGATTTATTGAAATATTGTTTTCATCTTCCTCACTATTAAGGTCAACAGATACAGCGGAAGCGGTCTCTACAGAAGAGGTTTCTACTTTTCCGCTAAGTGAAGCCATAAATCTTTCAGCAATAATTGCCTTAATTCCTGCTTCGTTCAGATTCTCAACCATTTCAGCAATTTCGGAATTTTCGCTAATCTCTTCCTCGGAAATAAAGCCACTCTTCATTGCATAAGCCTTGAGATTATTTTTCTTCTCAGCTTTTTCTGCCTCGGCCTTTTCCAACTCTGCTTTGTCAGCAGCATCTTTAAAGGGCTGTAAAGCACTAACCTGATTTTCGAGATTCTGAATGGTCTCGTTTGCTTTTGCTAAAGCGTCGTCTTTTTCAGAAATAACTTTATTAACTTCTGAAATAGATACGGTTAGCGATACGGGAACGGGTTCACTTACGGTAACAACATCTTCTGCAACTTCATATGTAAACAATAAGAAATCAAGGTCGGACTTTTTACCGCAATAATCACACCATACAGTGTGTTCCTCTGGGAACCAGAATGCTACATAACACCAATCACCATAAATTTGTGTGCAAGCTTCTGCTATACGACATCTTAAATCGTGAACAGTGAGTGCAGATGTTTCCGTGGTAGGCTCTTCAGGTGTCTCTTCAGAAGTTTCACTTGTTTCCGTAACAGGTTCAGTTACTTCGGGTGTTTCAACAGTGGGTTCAGCAACTTCTGCTACAACCTCTTCAGTTGATTCATCGGGTATAGTAACTTCTATCTCTTCAGAAACTTCTGTTTCGATTTTCTTCTTTGCCAATTCATTTTCCTCCTTATCTATAGTAAATGCTTCGGCTAATTCTAATCCAGACTGTTCTAAACTTGACATATCTAATGCAACCGCACAAGGATACGCGCCGGGAGTAGTCGAGCCAAGCAATGCGTTACCAAGAAATTCATAGTCGGTAAGTGTTTTAATACCTTCGTCAAAACTGTATTTCTTAGTAGCAATTTCCCAAGAACTATGAAGCAAACCTCTATCAAATAGCGATTTGATAGCCTTTATAATATTTTTGTTTCTTTTCCAAATTCTTGAGGTAGAAAAGAGGCAAGGTAATGTTTTCTTCTCACCATTTACTTCAACAGTATCGTCTTTAACTTCTACTGAAATGTGTGTTCCGACACTTTCTGTAGCAAAACATAAATCTCCATCTCTATCAATATAGGCTTCATGTCCGCCTAAATCAGGAGTTTTACCATCTTTGGCCACCTTATACTTTGCTTGAACAGGCATATTTATTAAGGTTTGTGCTTTTTCATCTGCTCCCTCGACGGGCAAAACAACACCATTTAAGTTCGGTTCGCCATAATAACAAAGTCTGTTGGTTAGCTCAATGTACGGTTTATCTTCTTCTTCAGAAAGTTCTATTGCTGTACTGGCAAGATAAATTTTATCCTTTTCCATCATTTATCCTCCTTTCCACAAAGATTAACGCCAAGCTCAATGTTATTTTTCTTTAAAATTTCAACAATTTCTGCTTGGTCTTCAATATCATAAAAGCGAATGGCTATATTGCCATTCGCCTCTATAAACAATTCGAGTGGTTGTCCACAGCAAGGGCAAGTAGTTTTAAAATAGTCTTTAATCATAGCAATTACCTACTACTTGTTCTTGTTATACTCTTTATCAAAATTCTGCTTACCTTTATCGTTATTGCTTGTTGGTCGCCCAGATGAGCCACTATCATCGTCTCCACTAGTAGTATAAGCAGTTTTTCGCGGGGTAAATATGTCATCAAGACCTGCTTCAAGTTCGCTTTCTCTCTTAATCTTCTCATCATTAAGATTTAATCCTGCCAACTTAAACGAGGTCTCACGAGAAGCATTCAATGTGCCATATACAAACTTAGCAAGTTCAATGCGCATACTAAGCTCCATAGATTCAGCATCTTCAATCTCGATAGTAGGCGCTAAATTGGGGTCTATACCTGCACTTGTAAGCAAAGTAGCATAAAACTTATTTAATACACGCTCTACATCACTCTTAATGCAGTTTATCTGACGAATTATCTGGGTTACAGAAACATTAACACCAGCATAATTTCCAACCTCGGTATCAATAAAATCAATACCTAATGCTTGCAAATATTTAGTCATATATTGACCTAACTGTTTAGAAGCATCGTCATTATTCGCCTTAGAAGAAACAAACTCCAAACTTTCAACGAAAGCTGGAGCAGTGTAGGCACATAAATTTGTTTTTAATGCTTGAGTTAAAGCATCGTGGGCTAAAGCTTGTTCTGCAAGACCTTTTTTCTCACCGTTTTGTCCAAGCAATTCTCTTCTAAGCTTTTGGAAAATTATTTTCTTAGAACGAGCCTTGCTGTCAGACACGTCGGCGGCCTCTATATTATTTAATACAACTAAAGGTCTTAATGCACGGAACAGGGGAGAGACGCCAAATTTTCTGCCAAGTGAATTGACAGTTATGCAGTCCCCGTAATTGGCATCAATTCTTGCATACTGCTCATTAGCATTGTATGCATCGAAAACTTCTTTGCTAAAGTTAGCCTCAATTTCCTTTGAAATGTTCTCAAAATATATAGCTTTATTTTTACGAGTCTTCTTATATGTTTTTTGAAGTTTAGTTTTAAGTGTATTAACATCAATTTCAAGAATTGGGTCGCCATTAAATTTGTAACCAGAGGGATAAGCAATATCCAACGGCAAGAAGTCAACTGCATAGCCATTTTTGGTTATACGCAAAACAATCGGAACGTTACCCTCTAAATAAGCAGTAGATATACTTTCTCGTATTAATCTTTCGATTTTTACAGTTTTATTGAAATTGTTAACAAGAGATTTAATTTCCGCAATTTTATCTTCATTTTCTTCTGTTAACAATGCACTATCATAAACCATTGTGTAATTAGTGGGCGTATTAGCACGAATTACGGAATAGGCATAGCCCATACTGCCATCTTCGTCAACATACTTAACTAAAAGTTGGTTTGCGGAAATGAGGTTTTTAAGATTGGTATGTATGCCATTTGCCAATTCATCTATATAATCAATTGTCAATGTGTTTGAATTTGTGCTATCAGTAGTATGAACAGAATATTGCTTGGAAGCTTCATACTTGTTCATTGCCGCAGATAAAATTTTTTCTTCATTTTTCTGAATTTCTTCAGCGGTCATAAACCCTGTCACTACGGTTGTATCATCATCTGCTTTTGTAGCAGAAAAATTTACTTCAAAATCATCAGCCATATATTTACACCTCCTTTATAATGCAGATACGCATATTCTTGCGTTCTGGATTGGTATTTCTTCGTCGGGTTGCAATAAGTCTAAAGCAAGTTGTGAAGCTAAATAAACTCCCATTTCAACCGACGAGAAACGGTCTTTTACACCGCCCGAAGGTTCTTTAACTCGAATTAAACCTGTATTCTCCGCCTTTGTATATGTCAAATCACATAACTCTTTGCGGAGCAACATTGTTTCCAAATAGGGTTTTTCAAAATACATTTGCTCTTCAGGGTCATTTGTTTTTGAATATTCCGGAATGTATTTTGTCATTTCTTCAATTCCGTCGTCTCTGGAAACAAGTAAATCTATTTTATGATTTGTGAGGTAGTTTTTAAGATTAACTACCATATCATTATTTAATTTTGCGCTTGCCGAAATGCAGTATATTTTTGGCTCTGCATTTGAATTTACTATACGATTTGCAAAAACATCGTCATTCATTGCTTTAAGCGGTGCATATTCCACACCTCGCTCATCATCATATAAAACTCGTGCAAGCGATTCATAAACACTTACACCGAAGTTTCTAATATCGAGACTAATATAATCTGCACCAAAATCTTCGTATAATTGTCGTATTCTAATAGCCTGTTTGCGACCTTCAGTTCCTCTATATGCTTCTAGATACGGAATAGATATACGATATTCCAATCGTGTTCTGTTGCCGTCTATAACTGTTTCTGGTAACAATCTCAAACAAGTAAAAGAACTGTTGTCGTTTTCAGGTCTATCAACTGCCGCAATATCGGCAGCAATAATTCGCACTTCGCCTTGCTGTTTGGAAATAGTGTATTTATTTTTAACTCTATTGATAAAGTCTTCATTCCTACGAGGATAAAAAGCTCTCTTTAATACACAATTTGATTTGACTAAATCGTAAGGGAAATAGGCATTTTCATTTGACCTAAGCACTAAATTTTCATACTCTACGGCAAATGTAGTGGGGTCAACCTTACGCCTTTCTCTTGCAAGCTGTTTGCGAGTTCTTATACCGTGTTTTAAAGTTATAGAATAATCAAAGGCAACAAAAAACGAGCCGTTGTTTTTCAACATGCCGTCTCGTGCTTCACATGCAGTTTTATAGAGCCAATGACTTTCTTCCATTGAAGAACTGATTAAAATTTCAGTTGGCTCTTCTTTAAACTGCGGGTCATCTTTATATTCTTTTAACATCATAAATGGCGCTTGTCTAACAACTTGGAACGGTGAAATAACAGTGTCCATTATTTTCTTATCAATCTCACGAGCTTCTTCACCGACATCGACAGTACATCTATTACCACGAGCGTTTGCAGAACAAGTAACCGTAGAAATACTACTACCATTTCTGAAATTAACAATAACTTCAGATTGGTTGTCTTTCCAGCCTACAATTTCTCTTCTTAAATTTGGAGACCTTGGCATTAGTTCGCCAACAATCTTTTTTGTAACAATGAGCTTAGACTGCCCTCGTGTACCAGAAGTAAGAACGATTTGACTTCCGGGATACAGCACTGCTTTGCAACAAGCAAATATTGCAATAACAAATGATTTTGCCGCAGCACGACTTGCAATGATAACGATAAAGTTTGATATCCCCATGAGAAACAAGATTATATGTTGATACCAATGTAACGATAATCCAAAATAATCTCTTGCAAAACGATTTAGATTTCTTCTATAAAATGTGTTGACCATTAAAAATTGTTCAACATGCTTAGGAGAAGACAACCAATGTGTATTACCGAATCTTTTAGACAATTCTTTTTGCTGTCTGTCCATAAAATCAGATACTTTAACTTTTAAATAATCAAGCATCGTCATCACCGGGCAATATTGAAAACTCTTCGTCCATATCTTTACTACCAGTAAAGAAGTTTTTAAACGGACGAACTATAAAACGCTTAAAGTATTCTTTAATTTCATCTGCGTCTTCAAATAGTTTTTTATTCAAATAAAGGTCTGCTGGTGTATATTGTTCAACGTCTTTTACGAAGTTACCCCAGCAAACTGTTTCGTCATTTACATTTTGCTCATCTTCGTCTGTCATTTTGAGTTTTGAAACCTTTAGCGTATCTTGATAGATTTTGCTATATTTAGCATAATTATCAGCATTATTATCTTTAAAAGCTCTATTTTGAAGAACTTTTGTTGTAACAAGGTCTTTGATAAAGGTTTCCTGCACTCCATCTGCGCGTGGATTTGCCAATTTAAACATTTTGTAAAGATTTTCACAAAAATTATATTCTTCTGGCGAAAATCCCAAACCCCAGCGATTAATGGCAGCCTGAGTTACTTTAATTGCGCTATTTTCTTTAGCGTCAGCAATATCTTCCTCTGTCATAATAATGTCAGTTTTTGCTTCATCTAGAGTATTATCAAAGGTTTTTGAAGCGTGCTGACGTATATTGGCTTTCCCTACCATAGAAGCCATACGAGACATTGTTTCGTTGCTTTTATTAGTCATTTCGTAAATTTTATGAGAAAAATACATATCAAGTTTAGAACAAGTTCTCTTCGTAGCTTCTTCTTCATCACCAAGAACTTCTTTATAATGCTCAAATAGTGCATCAACACATTTTCTGCAAATTGGCATATATTTATTATTGCCAGCGTAAAGAGGGGATTGGCTATAATAAAAATTGCCCTTTTGTACTGTGTATTTGTGACCGCACATAGTACAATAAAATTCTTTACGTTCAACTTCTGGTTTTCTTATTTGGGGGCGACTGCCCAACTTCTTTTCAGCGATATGTAGTCGCCTCCTTATAATCTATTTTTATATAATAAAAAAGCAACCGAATATGGTTGCTTTTTAATAAACCACGGCAGGTTGGCAACCCTGCATCTCTTTAAGACCTACGGATTTGTAGGCGTGATAGCTGCCTGTTCTATCCTCGTGGTATTGGTTAGTATAAAATGAGGGTTTTATACTGTATACAAGTCATCTAACTCGTCAGTATCGTCCCTTATTACATAAATTTCAGTCGTCTCACTCGACTCGTGACCTAATAATTTTTGGGCAAGTTTTATATCCATTCCTTCTTCAACTACCATTTGAGTCGCACGTGATTCACGGAGCAAATGCGGGTGAAAACGTCTGCCGACAATCGGCTCAAACACACTGTTTGACCAAGAATTAAAAGTATTTTCTCCTACTTGTTTAATTTCGCCTTTATATTTGGTAACGAACATATAAGGACAATCATCCTTACCACGAACTTCTAACCATTTAACAATAGAGTCCATAGTGTCTTGCCCAAATCTAAACTTACGGACTTTGCCAACGGTTCCACGACCTTTGCATCTAATGGCGTGTGTGGTATAAAACTTAATTTCTTGTTCTTCGACGGTGCCGTCTTCACGTTTAATTTCACGAGTTTTAACTATCGGCTCTGCATTAACAATTTCTTTAAGTAATTGAGCGCTTTCGGCACGACGACATCCTGTTTCTAAAGTAAACTTCAGGTAGGCAATTTTCTGCCATTCTTGTTTTTCGGTTAAAACGGCGATTAAATGATTAAACTCTTCAATAGTAAGAGGTTGTTTTTCGTGAACAAAGGCCTTAGGTGGTCTTTGAATGCTCTTGTTAATAAAGTTTCTAAATGTTTTGTATTCATCGCCATAGTAAACTTCTATGTAATTATTCAGGCTACTGATAGCAGCTCTTTTGTTATTGCAGTCGGCAGATGAGCATTCTCTATTTATCATCCAGTTAATAAACCTCTTAAATTCCAACGGTTTAATATCAATTTGAGACTTATTGTTCAAATTATCTTTAACCCAAACAAACCATATTTTCAAATTAGACTCATAGGCTTTTAAGGTTTGTTTTGATTTCTCGGTTGAATTCAAAATAAAGTCTTCTACAATAAATCTATTAAACTCGTTTACTTCCGCCCATTGTGCGTCAGTAATTTTGTCAAGTTTTTTCATTTAATCACCACGATTCATTTATAATAATAGAAAACCCTCTACCATTTCGGAAGAGGGCAATACAAATAGAAAGCGTTAGGAACATACCCTAACATTCGTTATTTACTATTTGCTTGATATAAAACGCCGAACATTGCGTTAATGTTTTATTTACGGGGCATCAATGCTTAAACCCTGTTCGACTTCCTTTTATCGTAAAGGCGACGAGTGTATGCTGTCATTTTGGTAGGCCACTGCAGCCCTCTAATACGCATTGAACTACATAGGCATAAAACTGCCCGCGTGAGCAGCAACCTCACGTCTTTTAAAACACTCAACTCCCAAATCTCTTTCAAGTTCTGGCAAGCATCGGCAGTCTAACTCCGGTTGAGAGCGACTCAACAATTTGGCAAAGGCTAATAGATTCGAACTATTACTAACAGTTTTGGAGACTGTCGTGCTACCGTTGCACTAAGCCAATATGTACAAGCGGAGGATTAAGCTCCGCCGAAGAAAATTCAACTCCTGTGGTCAACATTCATCAAACTTTCTTCTACCTCATACTCCGTCAAAATAGAACCAGATATAGCACGACCAACTTGCCGAACCCGATTCACTAAACCAAGAGATAAAATAGTTTTTTCAAAAGCCTATCAGTTGTGGTCTTTGAGGTAAAGTAGCCCGATAGGAGTATTGGTGAATCAGTTGGGTAGTTAGCCAAACCAATCCATATGTGGGCGGTCTATAACACGACCGCCTTGTGCAATATTAAAAAATCAGCCAAACACTCATAATTAATCTCATTGCCATTCGCTGATTTAATATTTGTTATTCAATTCTACCGTTTACTTTGTCTTTTAACTTGCCGGTAGCGGCAAATTTAATTGCTTTAAAAGGCTCTTTTTTGAAAATTTCGCCGTTAGGCATGCGAAAATCCTTATTTACAGTATGTGTCTTAAAATTACCGAATCCCGTAATATGTACTTCTTCGCCATTAGCAAGCGTGTCGCCAATAGTGTCGGTAATAAAATCGAGGATTTGTTTAGCGTCAGCTACATTAAATTTGTATGCTTTCGCAAGCGTTTCCGCCAACTCTGTTCTATTCAATGTTTATTTCTCCTTAATTTAAAGTAACTAATTTTGTCTTTTCTGGCATGCAATTACCATCTTTGTCGTAGCAAAGATAAATAAACCCTTGTTTTTGCGAATTTACAAGCATGCCGTCTGTATAATTCATTTTATCGGTCTCGCAAGAAGCGCCCTGTTCGTAAATTGTCGTATTTCCAATGGAATAAGACCCAGTTCTATGAGTATGTGCCATAACTAATGTTTTAAATTGCTTTCCTTCATTTCTAAAGAAGTACATAGCTTTTTCTGCTGTCTTCATTGGATTTGAAGCAAATGCTTTTGGATGGCAAAATATTGTATCAAATATTTGACAATGCCACTTGCCGACATATTCAATTTTAATATCATCAAAGACTTCACAAATCGGGTCATAATGGGTTTTTGTTCGTAATTGGCGGTCATAATGTGTAAAACCATCTACAAACAAATAATCCAATGCAGTCTCAGGTAATAGTTCTTGAACGTCGGTGTCCAAATTGTTAGACAGGTACGAAGCGAGCCTTAATTCATGATTGCCATAAGTGGCAACAACTTGTTTAGGTTGTATGTATTTAATTAAATCAATTAAATATTGTCTTGCTCCAATCATTTCTTCAATTGGAGAAGTGCGATACAACTTGGAAAAGCGAGATATGGCCTGACAATCTAAAATATCTCCGTTGAGCAATAGGATATCTACTCTACCCACATAGTCACAAAATGTTTCAATTGGTTTTGCAAAAGGGAAGTGAATATCAGATATACACAATATTCTTGTCTTAACGCCGCGTTCTATAAGTTCACGCTCATAAAGTCTGCCGCGATTAAAACTTTGCCACTCCTTGCGATAACAAGACTCTCCATAACTCTGTCCGTTCTCTGCGTTAAGCAGTTCTGCAATCTTATTACAATCTAATTTGTATAATGCTTTGTTTTCAAATAGCCTTACGAAATAATCTTGATATGTTTCGTCGGGCAAACGATTAAACTCTGCCAATGGATTTATTCATACCTTTCATTCTGTATTTTTTTAACCATCCCATTGCGGCACGATTTTCTTCGAGATAATATCCTTTGCGATTATGTGTCTTCTGGCGACTCGTAATTGCAATATGAACATTTGGGAATTTCTTTCGTACCTCAATGGATTCTTCTTTGGTGATGCGAATCAAATTTGTTTTCAGTCCTTTGTAATTTATTTTTTGTTTGACAACACAAATGAATTGTGTTATAGTATAATATGGGTAAATTTATGCACTTTCAAATAATAAGAGGAGCAGGACGAAAGGATGACCTGCTCCAATAGACTAAGCCCCTTGAGCTTTGTAAATTAGGCATCATCCCATATTATTTTGGGAAAATATCTTTCCCTTTAGTGTAAAACAAGAAAAGTGCCACAAACCCAGTGTTTATGCGGGTTTAGGGCACTTTTTTAATTTTACGGTTTTTTGCAAAATATTGCATAAACCTAGTATTTATGCGGGGTTAGAGGGGTTTTCTACTTGACCACAAGATTTATTTCTAAGTCTTCTCATAGTCTCCGTTTTTTGTTTTCTACGATATTCTTTATAACAATCTGGGCATAAATCTTGATTATTTGATTTTTTTGCTATCATTGCACCACATTTTTTACAAAAAGCAATGTTATCATCAAGATTTTGACGAAGATTTTCATTTATTAAGTCACTAAAACATATTAAGAACATTTTTTTGCGAATAGTGTGTTTGTCATAAAAATAATGTTTTGTCAGAACGTCACACACATATCTGTCATCGTAATATTTTCCAAAAAGCTCGTCCTTGATTTTTTTAGCAATATAAGCATAATTATCGTGTTCGTCGCCGGTATCATTTAATTTTAAATTATATTGTTTAATTAAATCTTTAAAATCATCAATAACATTTTGAGCTCTTTGAGATTTGGTATCAATACGCTTATCATATAAAAGCATTTTGTAATTTAATTTACCAAGTTGCTTAGTCTGAAAATCAAACTTAGGATTTCCGATTATATCTTGAATTCGATTTACACAAGAATTATTTTTTGTTGAAACTTGGCTCAAAGTTTTATCTTTTGCATATTGAAAAAAGTATGGTGTTTTTTGGCGGTTGTAAGATTGAATCAAACTATGTATCTCTGAAGGTCGAGTTGGTTTAAAAAGTGTTTTTGCGTACATTTATACCCTCGGTTTCCCGATATTTATTAGGGGATTAGACTATATCTTTACCTTTTAAGGTAACTGGCACTTCGTAAGTAGGAGTTTCACCTACAAACTACTTCCTTGCGGAATAGTCGTTGCAGTTTATAATATGTTGATAATTAAATTCTACCAAATATCCAATTTTTATGTTGTTTATTTATACCTCGTATTACTAGGCTTATACATTTATGATTTAAATTATGTTCTTTTGCAAAATCTTTCGCGCATTCAAATTCAAAGTATTCATTTGTGTCCAAATTTCTTGCCCAACCACTTCTTTGGTGTGCACGTTTTGAATTTTCAGACGAGGTAATCCATTCACAATTTTCTGGACAGTAATTACCGTCAATATTTTTACGTTCTATTGTTAAATTATCTTGATACCCGTTAGTTCTTGCCCAGTTTGCAAAATTTTGAAAGTCTTGCCATTCATCGCATACATTTATACCTTTTGCGCCATAATCAGCATAAGAGCGAACATTTGGATTGGTGCATCTGGTTTTCATATTACTCCAAATAGTATATAGGCGACTTCTTTTACCTTCATATAATCCACCAGCTTCTCCGTGCGTTCTTTTTCTTTCACCTATTATTTGATGTTTCATACACCCACAACTTTGAATTATGTTATTTTCTAAATCTCTATCTCTAACAATGGTTTCTTTCCCGCAGATGCACTTGCATTTCCAACCCCTTTTATTTGATTTTGTCATCGCAGGTTCAATTGTTTCTAAATAGTTGAAAATCATTCCTTTTTTAATTACATTTATCATCTCCTTGCTTTTAAATTTATAAATTTATCAACATATTATCTTACCACAGGATTATCTTGCCATAAGGTTTAGATTTTCCCTGTTAGCACGGTTACAAACAGTCATTTCCTACTGCTCCATTTCTGTTAACCGTACACCCTACATTTGCAGGTTCACCAGTTTTTCACTTATATATTGCTATATAAGGCGACTAACATTTAATCGATTGTAAAATTATTTTCCATTACCAACAATTTGATAATATCATATTTAATATCTTCACTATTCCATATCTTTGTGATAAGATTACTTATCTCCCCAATTCTACCACCCTTGTATGCCGCATTTAATCCGTCAAATATAACTTGATTGTTTACAATCATTGGTGCCGCCTTTTTCATATCATAATACAAAGGTACAACATCTTTCATATTGCGTTCAGCGGCCTTTACGATTGTTTGGTCAGCACATACAAGCGAACGGTCTCCATCAACATCGAACATAAGTATCTTACTTATTAAGTCAAAACAACTGGTATAAATACCTTTTGTGGTAAACCATTTTTTTGTTTCGTCATTAATAATGTTTTTTCTTACGGCGTGCTCGGCTGCTAAATGAGGCGACCTCAAGCAGTCAACTTTTTCAACTTCAGGATATAGAGCACAACTCACTTCGCCATCTTTTAACAAACCTTGAGGATTTTTATTGCCCAAAAACCAATATTCGCACGCAGCATATAAATCAGGAATTAAAAATGTGTATTTACCATTGATGTCTAACTTTGCTGACCAAGCTTCTTTTACCATACTCTTTTTGTAGTCTGATAAAGTTTGACGATAATAAGGGTCTTGTAATAACGGTGGATATCTCAAAAGGTTGTCCTGCTCTGCGGTTCTATGTAGATTAGTTTTTGTAGCTTTGAATACTTTTAACATGGTTTCGCGGTCTTTGCAAACATTGTTGATATTTTGTGCTGTGCGTTCGCAAATGACTTTAATCTCTTCATCATTCAAATCTGATAGCGTTTGGAACATTTGATAGTTAAATTTAGCATCGTCAAAATAATTTTCTTCAACATTACATTTTCCGGCAGAGCAGTTGTATTTTTTATAACAATCTTTATATTCTTGCCAGCTACTATAATAAGACCACATTTTGAACTGACTCTTTGTGAATATAACTTGAATTTTTTCTTCAAAAATATTATGCTCTACGCCATAAATATCTTTGATGATGGGACTTGCGTTATGTTCACGAATGAATTTGTCGAACGGGAATGAAGCCAGCAATCCTTTAATCCAAGGTAGACGCACCATAAAATTTTTATGGCTAAGATAGGGGAGTATTATTCCACAGCCATCTGTGTGTTCGATTAATATATCCATTTCTTTTCGTTCAATAGAATAATCATTATAATCTATATAATCCACAAGACCGTGCACGGCAGTTTCAAAATCATTTATTACAATTGCCTTATCAATATCAAATCGAGGCCAAGGGTCTGTTGCGCTATTTTGTAGGGCGAGATATGCCAGATACTTATTAACGTTAACTCCGCCCTTAGAATTAACTTTATCAAGAGTAAGACCACACATAAATGTCTTTTCATATTGATTCCAAATGCTTTCTTTAATAAAAACTGTCTTTTTTGTTCTTATTTGACCTGCGCTGGCAGTTAAACAACGATATTTTTCGCCATTAAGCGTAAAACCGTTTATAACAATATCTTTTACAATGTCGTAGTAATACGTTTGTACTACGATTATATCTGTATATAATTCGCCAATTTTCATATTAAGAGTACGAGTGAGGGCAGAGTCGAACACGCTTATTACATTACTGTCACACAAGCATTCTTCTCTGAGCTGGCGATTTGTATTAGTAGGTATTAAATTTATAAGTTCTTCTTTTTTATCTTTAATTATCTTGTTTAATTCAGTAAGCTCTTCCTTTATCTCATCAATTCTATCTTTTGTGTATATTCCATTAAATTCTTTTACTTTATATTTCTTCTGTAATGCGTTGTTCGCTGTTTTTTCTGTTTTCTTTCCGTTTAATACTAATCGAATTATTTCTTCTTCAAACTTTAAATTTTTCTTTTTACGAAGTGCTTCAAAACGAACATCTTCAATTTCTTTTTCTTTATCGGTGAAAAAGGCGCCTGTATCTACCGAGTAGATAAAAATTTGCTTATCTAATGCTATACGCTACACCTCACAGTCCCATAAGACCCATAGGTGTGGCTTCTACAGACATACTTGGTCTACAATGTATGTATTTAAACTCATATTCACTTTTTAATTTATCTTTTATAAATTCGTCATCATCTGGCCAATAGTATGTTACTTGCAAACACAAAAGTTCTGCAAAATAACCGTGCCAGTCCTCAACATCATTTTCTGTTAAATGTAATTCATCCATTATCTCTTTAATAAGATAATATTTCTTTGCAACGGATTCACGTTGCTCTTCGCTTAATATAATTTTTGTCAATATGTATTTTTCTCCTTTTATTTATCATTTACTGCGACCATCCTTTCGATAATTGATTACCTTGCGATTTGAGTCGTTTTTTATTGTTGTTTTATTATAAATTTTGAGTTAATAAGTTTAAGGAATATAAATTCCTTAGTTAAAACAATAATGTGAAATTTTATTATTTAATCAATAGAATTTCGAGCTTGTTTTAAACGGTTAACAATTTCAGCTTTTTGTTCAGGTGTCAATTTTCGCTTTGTTGCTTTTGCGTTACGAATACTTATCGCTCTCGCTGGGGCTTCAAGTATCATTCCGCATACAGTTCCGTCGGTGTAGACGGTTTTGGCAATAGGTGTCCAACCTTGGCGAAGACATTTATTGAAATACTTTGGTTCAGTGGAATCACAGATTACTTTTTGCCCATCAATGTAAAAGTGTGTTTCACGTTCGTCTAGAGTTAGACGAGAAGTTAAGATTTGTTCTTGCATTAATTCACTCCTTTCTTAATATTCAGTTCATTTTGGGAATTTTGTGAGTTAAAAAAATATAACTACCAGAGGTCAAGGTCATCTTCGCTTGCTACTTTACCCTTAAGTTCTTTTTCTAATCTTATCAGATTATCGTTCCAGTCTATCTTGGTCTTGTCGGCAAATAACTGCAATTTAGCTTTCGAAGTATATGAGCCATCAGGCTTTCTACCCAAATCAATTTGTTTAAATTCAATGATATCTAATTCTTTAAGTTTTCTACAATAATTTCTCACACTTGTTGGATTAAAAGTAATCATTTTTGAAATTCTTTTAAATGTTTTATAATATAATCCTTTATCTGTCATATTGGCACGTAAAAACGCAAGCATATGTATTACTTTTATAAGCGGCATAGGATTAGGATAATTTAAAAGCTTTTTAATTTCATCAACATAAAGCAATCCGAATGTGCCAGCATAAAAATCTTCTAATAGAGTACAGTAGAAAACCTGTCCATCATTTTTAAATTTAATCCTATTGTCGGATTCTAATTCACACAATGCAGTGATTATTTGTTCCTTAAGGTTATCTTTACAGCTGCGCTTGATTGTTTGACGAAATTGTTCTACCGTAAAAGTTACTTGCTGGCTATAACCTGCCGAATAAGCTAAGAAAATATATGGGAAAGTATATAACCCACTACTATTGCTATTTGCGATGATAGTTTTTGGAATACGAATAAACGGTCTATTTTTCATATTTCACCTCCTTAAATTGTGTTTTTAAGATTTAATTTTTTCGTCCCCAGAGAGGAAAAATTGTTTTCTTAAAACGATAATAGAATCAATAATAGTATTCGTTTTTTAATATTATATATTTCGTTACACTTCATATATAATATTAAAATAACTCATACTATCGAAAAACAACTTTTGTGTGTTTTGGTTGTATGGCTTATTGGTTGTGTATATGTAGTGGTATTGTAATGGGTTATTATACGGTTATGTAGTGCTATTTGATTGGTGATTATTGTCTTATCCTCCTGTTATATTTGTGCCGGTAGGTTATGGTGATTGTTGGATACAATTCACTTTGGGAACTTCCTATTTGATATTATACTTCATTTTGGGAATTGTGTCAAGTGTTTTTTGGAAAATTTTTTATTTTGTTTTATATGCCGTTCTCATGTGGTCTTAGACTCACACAATAGGTGGGTGTGGCCAATGTCTAAGCGCCGTCAGGTAGCGTGTGGATGCGCGGGTAAGTAATTATTAACTATTATGATTTGTGATGATTCGGTGAAAGGATATAAGTAAAATATTTGAGGTTATTTTTTAGTTAGAGTGTTGAGTAGTGTGTTTAACTAAAATGTGCTTTAGTTATTTAATTTGCTGGTAATTTGCAGGGAGAATATTTAAAAACAGGTTTTACGGTTTTAAGTGGGTACTTATGTATAATAACCGTTCAAAATCACTGCTTGATTACAGATTTTTCGTTTTTAAGTATAATGGTTAACTTGCCAGTAATTTGCTGAGTTGAAATATTCGTTACGAATAGTTGATATTTTAGTTGACTGGGGTTTGATACGGACATTAATGTCCTTGTCAAAATGGCTTTCGTTATAGGTAATTTTAGGGAACTATTTAGTTGACTGGTAGTTGATTAGTTCGGTATTTTTATATTATTGTTTCATTATTTTGTATGTCGGTTACTGGTATACCTGAACGGGTATAGCGTTTAGGGGGATTGTTGGAAATTATACCCGTAGGGTGTAGTGACAAATGTATGTTTTTAGGATGTATAAATTATGACTTTTCAAATACGATGTTGTAGTGCTCGGTTTTAGAGCTAATAAGTTGATGGTTTGGAGAAATGTCACCTTGCATTTTGTGGGGTGATATTTTTTGTTGAGGAATGTGGGGATTTGGTGGTGAGGTGGGGAGATGTTAGATTTTGGGTTGGAATAGGGGAGCGATAGTGTGATGTTTTGTTGTGGTGGGATGGGGATTTTTCGGTTGGTTGGTTCGGAGATTTTTTAGGATGAGTGTGGTGGAATGACTATACACTTTTGTCTCGCCATCCGTTCATTTTTTGGTGAAAATATACCCCTTTATCGAAAAATATAACATTATGGTTAAAAGGTGATATTTTCTCTTTACTTCATTACACTGAAGTGGTGAAGAGAGTTTTTGCCGTTCGATATTATTACTTCATTACACTGAAGTAGTGAAGTGATATATACTATTCTATGTCCATCTATAATAATATATCTAATATACATATAACGCCCACGCAAAAAACACGCAAAAAACTTTTTTTAAAACTTTGAAAATTTTTCTTGACATTATGAACACTATGTGATATAATGCAGATAGTCCAAAAGACAACAACCTTTTGAACGGCACACAAGTCAATATATATCAAGTGTTTACAGGCTACAAGATAACAACCGTTTAAGGTTGCAAACAATGAGCCTAAAAAAATAACACTTGACATTGTGAACATAATGTGCTATAATAAAAGCACAGTCAAGGGAATAACAACAATTAACCCATAAGGGCAAGGGCATAGCGACCACTTGAACAATAGTTGAAGTTATACCAAAGGACTATAAAACACAAATACATTTGTTTATAATGGTGTGTGCAACAAGTTTTAAAACTTGGGACAACGGAAGATAGTACCGTAAATGCACAAAGTAAGGTTTACAACCTTCCTATTATTTACATTTAAACAAGTTCGACAACTTAAGTATTTGTTATAGCGGTTATTTACCGCCGTTTCAAACGGTCTGCACGATAGCAGAGCATACACGGAATAGCAGAGCATCTGCCGTGAGGGGATAGACTGAACGGACTAACAGAGATATACCAAGTTAGTACAAATAGGCTATTGAGTAACGGCATAAACCCTAAAGCCGTGGGCTATGTAAACTAATAGGCTACAAGCATATTTTTACACGCTATAATTATACCTGCTTGACTTGTATATAATTCTCGTAAGTGTATTATATCTTTGTATTATATGTTTATAGTGTCGTGACTCTATTAGTGGGTGAAACTCCCAACACGCTAAGAAGTAACTGCTTGAAATATAAGCACTTTGTAATTATTACAAAATTAAAGTAATTATTGCAAAGTTTTAAAAAACTACTAAACGAGGTAACTAAATGTTACGGAATTAATATAAACCTATATAGAGCACCTGAGCAACCGTTCAGGTGTTTTATTATGGGCTTATAGCACCATAAAAATATTACAGTCTAATGGACTATAAACGGAGGATTTTATTATGACAAACACTAACACTTTAACCGCAATTATTACCGCAAACGCAACAAACAACAAATCTTTAACCGCAAAAGAAACCGCTAATATTTGTGAACATTACAGAGCAGATGTTGAAAATGTACGACTTGCTATATCTAAATATGCAGTAGCAGTTATTGACAACGCGACCGCTGAAAAAATCACAAAAGCAGAAAACGAATTTTTTACACAATACAAAACACTTTTAGCAAGTCTTAAAGTCAACGGCAATAAATTACGTCCTGTCGCATCTGATTTACAGTCGATTCTTGCCTTTGTGGGAAATTATCGCAAGGATAAAGAAACTAATAAGCGTGAGTTTTTGCCCGTATCTGCCGCAACATTCCGCAATAATCTTGAAAAGTTTATTGCACATCGTATTAATGCAGAAAAATCAAAAACTGCTGATGAAATCGAAACCGCAAAAAAAGAAAGAAACAAGGCAAAGCGTGAGGCTAAAAAGGCAGAGAAAAAAGCACAAGCAAAGAAGGCTGCATAATATATTAGGGGATTTTTATACCCTCTTGCATTGTGAACTTAATGCTTGACTTTTAAATCTAAATATACTATACTGTAAGGGAGGAATGAATTTATAGGAGATAGTATAGTTATGGCAAAATACCCTGATGGCGAATTTAATCAAAATCAGTATATCAATGATTTTCAAAAAGAAAGATATGAAAGAGTCGCTTTGCAAGTTTATAAAGGTAATAGGGAAAAATTACGTGAACTTGCAGTGCGTCTTAATATTCGTGATGAGAAAAATAAGGTATCTGTAAATAAATTAATAATCAATGCTCTTGAAAAAACTTATAAAATTGATTTATCTACACCGCCTAATATACCTAAAAAGTAAAACGTTATGCAAGACTTATATACTGTCAAAATCAAAGATGGCAAAGCAACCTTAATGCTTGAAGTACAAACAAATGTTAAGCCAAAGAAATTTACATCAGATGGCAGACCATTGCCGGAGGAGTCT
The DNA here is from genome assembly GCA_045648445.1 of Acutalibacteraceae bacterium. Classification (GTDB taxonomy): domain Bacteria; phylum Bacillota; class Clostridia; order Oscillospirales; family Acutalibacteraceae; genus SIG607. Next base: position 116,032 of record JAZRNY010000003.1, on the reverse strand, counting down.
AATTATATTGACACTGCTTCAGCGTTTAGAAATATTCAAAACTATTTCTTGACACAAAAAGGTAAAGCGGCAAAAAGGATGTATTTAATTTGGTCTTTAGGTGTTGCAGGTAATATGAGAATAGGCGAATTGCTAACACTAACTTGGAACGATTTTTTTGATGATAATGGCAATTTTAAGAAAAGTTTTATTCTTCAAGGTAGCGAAAGACATAGCGAAAGGGTTATTTATATCACTAAAATTATGAAAGTGAGTATAAATCAGTATCTCAATAATACTATGCCTGAAAATCTATCTCAAAAGCTTTTTTATAGTCAAAAAGTCAACAGTACCACATCAAAGGTTTTTGCAACACGATTATCAAAACAATTAGGTGATGCTTCGGAATTGTGTGGCTACAAAAGAGTAATATCATATGGTTTAAAAAAGTCTTTTATTGCCATTTATAATCAATGTAAAAATTGTCAAAGCAATAATTTGTCGCTCTTTTCAAGTTTGAATGACAACAAAGAATTGACGTATTCTATTGTTACAGAAAAAGCATTAAAAGAAGCCTATGAATTAGTGAGCAATTATCTTATATCATAGGTTTTCGTTATCATCTTCTGAACCATTAGTTTTAAGCAAATTCAAAATATCTTTGCCTAAAATTATGTCATTTATTACATTTCTACTACAACCTAATTTTTTGAGTACAATAATTTTTTCTATCAAGGCAAGTTTGTCATATTCGGTAAAAACGTTATGTAAATGATTAAAACATTTGTCGCACAAATAATATTGATTATGCGGCTTATTATCACTGTATAGCGTTATAATTGTCTTTTTAGAATTGCAAAAACTGCACTGTTCTGTTCTTTCGATTGATTCTTTGATTTGCAACATCTTTTATCACTTCCACGCAACCATTATATCATAAAATTATGCACAAAACAACCCTTTAGAATCCAAAACCAAAATAACCCAAGCACCGACTTTTCTCTTATGAGTAGAGTCGCGACTTTTATGCAAATTTAACAAATTCTACCGACAGTAGAGAACAAAAAAGCACCGCCAAAAGCGGTGTTATTTTTATATCCAAAAGCAAGGAGTGTGATAACAATAGATAACGTTGAAGTATACACCATTGGCAACAATACATATATCGTACAATCCATATTTGGAAATGAAGAAATAGAAAACATCATTGCAGATATAATTATGAAAAATGTCTGTTAAGAACTAAAAGGAGCAAACAACAATGAAAAAAGTAATAATCGCACTATTAATCACCGCAGCACTTATTGACCTCGCACTCTGCATCACCATCGGTTTACCATACATAATCGCTTGTATTGTCGCAGATATTATCGGCACCGCTGTTTATAAGTACGGCAAAAATAAGGCGATTGTTGCTTAAAATTTAAGGAGGAAATTATTATGAGCAGAAATATTAATATCAATTCAACCGAAACAGGGAGCGTTGATGTAAATGTCAATGTTAATGTCAAAAAGGAAATTGCCGGTATTTACACTATGATAGGCAAACGCAAGGATTATATGCCTGAATTTAGAGCCTTTGCAGTAGCATTGGCAAGAAAAATAGGCAAGAAAGAAGCTGCCGCAGAATTAGGCTTGAAGGATAGTCAAGTTGCACATTGGATAGGCGACGAACAGTGGGCAAAGTCAAGAATTGATTTAAAAAAGAAACAAGATGACGAATGGACTCGTAAAAGGTCAGAAGAAATAAAGGCTTTGCAAGAGGAAAATGACAAGCTTCGCCAATACATAAGCAGTAATATTATCAACTCAATTTTACAAAACTAAATTCCCGAAATGAAATTAACTCTTGACACGGACAAAAATTCGTGTTATATTTTTTACACAGCAACATTCCCGAAATGAAACGAAAGGAAGAAAAGAACTATGTCAACACCGCATTTAATAATAAGCATTTTTGAAATTTTAGCAGTAGCATTTGTAATATGGGCACTTTTTAACGAGCAAAAACTTGTCGACTTTGAGGATAAAATTGTTGTCAAATGGAAAGCAAGGAAGTCGAAAAGATTCGAGCCTCACTATACAGAACATAGTTTCGTTGCTCTGGTTGATGGTGAGGAAATGGAGTTTGTAAACGAACAAGAATATCTTGAATACATATCTTAATCTTTTCGGTGCCAAACGGAAATCCGTTTTGCATAAAATAAGCACCCACAAAAAGTGAGTGCAGAAAGGAGAATGTGCTATGCATAATTTCGTTGACGAGTGCAACGAGTATTACTATGCAGTAGTCGATGGAACGCTTATGCAGTTCGAAAGCGAAGAAGCGTATCTTGATTACATTGAGTAATACATAGCACAATCCAAAGCGATATTTTCACCGAGGGAGTTTCACGCTTAAAAAGAAAATCCCTACACACTGTATTATAGCAAAACACGGGGCGTTCGTCAAGTGGTAAGACACAAGATTTTGACTCTTGCATCATTGGTTCGATTCCAATACGCCCTGCCATTATGCCGCTGTGGTGGAATAGGCAGACACAAGGGACTTAAAATCCCTCGATGGAAACATCGTATCGGTTCAAGTCCGATATTCAGCACCATACTTGCTATAATACAAAGTTTATAAAAGGAGTGTTTTATATGACTAAAAATGAAAAGATTGCTTTGCTTGTCAACGGTATTGTTATGCTTAATCAGACAAGCGAACATAAAAATACCGATATTTACAAACTTGCAGAGCAAATTGGATTTTTAGTAAACGGAAATCCACGATTTGCAGTTATGTCTTGTATTGGTGCAACCTATGAAGATACAAGAACGGCAGTAAAACAAGTTTTAAAAGAAGAAAAGATTATGGAATTGGAGTGATTTATTATGTGGCCTAACGATGCCTATGGTTATGACAAAAATTTTCAGCGACAATTAGATGAAGCCGCAGAGCATCAAGCTCACAAAGAACGCAGACCGAGAGCCTTAAAATTTTCGACAGATAAATTTTACAATTTCCCGATAAAACACAAGAAAAGGAAGGGTAAATAATATGGAAGAAAAAATCATAAAAGAAATGATTGAAAAAATAACAGATAAATCATATGTGCCGGGCGATTGGGTTGGCGTTAGTGATGTAAAAACTGTTAGATTAGACGATGTAATAAATATTCTTGAGTCGTATATACCTGAAAGAAGCAATCGGTGGTGAAATCGTATGAAACAACAATTTGATGCAAATAAATCCTTATTGCAACGGCTTTTAGATGCCGGTTATCCAAAAGAGGATATACACCATCACGAAAGTGATTTATATATCTTTAAAACGCCGCTAACTACAAAAGTGCTTGAGGAATGGTGTGAGGCAAATGGTTGGGATAAAGAAATGATACATTTACAAAAAAGTTTTGTTTGCGAGGTTTTCTTTGACCGAATTACAGGTGAACCAATGTATGATGTAGCATTTCAATATTATGAAATCGAGGAGGAAAATTGATGAAATGGAATATAGAAGAAGTCATGTACCCTTGTCGCAATTGCGTTTATTTTAAGGTTTGTGGCGATAATATGCGAACTGAACCTTGCAAAGGAAGAATAACCAAAAGGGAACAAAAAGGAGAGAAAAGTAAATGAACATTAAAGAAATTGAAGCATTGACTTTTGAAGAAATGCAAGAGTGGGCAAATTCAGGCAGGGCAGAAAAAGTTAATATTAAAAATCACGATTGTTATTTGTGCGATTTAGGTGGGCATTTTGGATATTCAATTTTAGTATTCAAAAATGGAAAACAGATTTATTATGCCAATGATTATCAGTTGCATCACAGTAATAAAGAACAATCAGAGTTAAAACCATTATATATCGAATACACGAACAACAAACTTTTTACCGAAGAAGAACTTACAGATTCCGTAAAAGATTATGATGAACACAGAAGAAAAAGTTATTATTTACGGAATTATTGGATTATGCAATTTGATTATATATCAATTTTCTGTGCCGGAAACACACCTGAATCTGAAAGAGAAAGAATAAGAGAACAGTTTAAAACAATGTTTTTTTGTAATAACTCTTGTTGTTATGTTTATGACAAAGAAATTGTTAATAAATCAAATGAAATGATGAAACACTTGCAAGAATCTTTTGCACTGTTAAAAGAAAACGAAAATTCTTTTAGACAAATGATTTCTTACGAACTTGCAAATCACGAAGCTTGTATTACCTGTGATTGTAGAGATGCTTTAGATTCTTTAGGACTACGTTATAGCGAACTTGAAGATTGGCAAAAGATAATTGTCAAAGAGGAACTTGAAAGACAAATAAATGAATATTGCTAATATTATCAGAGAGGTGAAGAAATGAGTGTTGTTTTGCGAAATTTTCAAGATAAAGAGCGCATTTTCTTTGAAAAAGCAGGATACAATGTTGCCGAACTTGAAAATCAACGGATTATTGTTGAAATGACTGACGAAAAAAATTCCGCTTGGGTTGCAGTACCGAAAAGCGAAATTGAATTTTATGGTGAGGAATATATTAAATCGCATGCTATTTTAAAATTTGATAAATTTCTTGAGGAGTATACGGTAAACATATCAAAAAATGATTATTGGAATGACGAAAACCGTTTTCCTCAGCGAATTATCGAAGTGGAATTCGTTGAGAATATGCACGGTGAACACACTGAAATTTACAAATGTAAAGAAACAGGTAAGTATTATATGCGACAGTTATGTAATGAGCCATTTGCTCGTTGGTTATCTTGTTATCATAAGCAAGGATGGTATCAAGATGGCTTACAAATTCGTGCCAATATTATCTTTAAACATGGAGAAGAAACAGAAAAAGTCACTTACAATGATTGGAACGGAAATGCCGCTTACTCTGATACATTTAATCCAAACTTTAACAAAGGAGATTAAATTATGATTATTAATTACATTTGGTATGACAAACCCGATGTTATAAAAAAATTTAATACCGTAAAAGACTTAGCAGGTTTGCCAGATATATTTAATCAATCTAAAAGAACACAAGAAGAATATGATAGACAACAACTTGAATTAATCCGTAGCAAAAAAGAACAAGGTCTTGTTTTAGATTATTGGATAGAGGGTGATTATAACTATTAATAATTGTAAAAAGTGTGCTCATTTTTATAAAACAATGGCTGACAATAATGGTCAAGGATATAACCCTGCGCCATTTTGTCATTGCTATGAAGACGAAGGGAAATCGCCTGATTATTTTGGAAAAAGTTGTTTTAAAAAAAGACCACCAATAAGGAGGAAAAAATAATGCTAACAACTCAACAATGTGTTTTAACTCATCTGCTAAACTGTGGAACAAGCGACCTTTTAATGCTTGACGATATTAATTACGATTTAGACGAAATTCTTGACGATTTAGTTGAGAATAATTGTTTAAGTTTCAATGACTTATATCGTGCAGTTTTTAACAAAGGTATTGACGATTTGGCAGAGCGCCTACAAGAACAACGGAATGATTTAATTGAGAAAATCAAAGCGGAAATTCGATATGATATTGATTCGTGGGTTGACTCAGGCGATATGACACTTGCCGAATTAAAAGAAACTGAAGAATATCAGCAAAACATTAAGGATTTAAACTTGATTGTAAACAACGAGCTTAATCCAAAAGAACAATACGATTATTTCCTTAATTATCAAGACACTCATATTTTTCTCAAACATCTGCCCTTTTATCGTACTTGGATGGAAAACGATATAGACGATATTGAGGACAAAATGGGAATTTCTTTTAAGGAGATGACTTACGATGCCTAAATACAAAATCACCATTAACACCCAACATTACAGACCAATGCATTGTAGCAAACAAAATTGGGAGCCGGGTACAATAAATAACTTTATGGAAGCGTTAGGTAGATATAAAGTTACTGAACGGTCATTAGCAGGAGTTAAGAGAAGAATTGATATTTTTGACGGCTGTTGGCACAATCTCTACGAAGTCAACGGAACTGAAGGTTTTTCTTGGTACGACAATCCTAAAAACAAATGTCACATCACTTTTTATGACGAGCTTTGTGGATTTGAAAGAACTCACGATGTTGCGCCGTATGGTTTTAAACAAGGATATTTCAACCATCAAAAAGTTATTGACGAACTTCTAAAGAATGGTGTTGTAAAAATTCCGTTTTCTTGGGTGTATGACATTAGACAGTATAACAAACGATATGACGGCTGCTATATGAAAATTGAAAGGGTGTAATTATGAATATTGAATTAGATAATGGTCAATGGATTACAGATAACGGTTATTTAATATCAGGTGATGTTAAAAACGGCTATATTGTCTATGAATCAGACGGACAAGATGAAGAAAACAATATACCTGTTTATCACAATGACGATTTTGAAAGCGTTATTACGTGGTGTTACAACAGTTAAAAATATGAAATAAAAAACAAAGGAGTAAATTAATTATGATAAATTTTGAAGATTTTATAAAGGTAGCACAAGAGGCAAAAAAGAATTTAGACGATATGAAAAGTCGTGTTTCAGATTCAAAGGTTGAACTCGCTAAAATTAAGCAAAACAAATATGAATCTATATACAATTTTTGGAGTGAAATATCTGAAATGTTATTGAAACTTGGTTGTGCAAATACACATTTATTTGTACTTACTCCAATAGAATATGTGCGAAATGGCGTTTCTTATAAGGTTTATTGTAAAATTTGGGCAGACGGTTATAAAGATGTTCAATTAGGTATTTATGCGGTTTATGATGGGATAGATATTGATACAGGTTGGCTTAGATGGATGCATATTCCTCCAACATATAAAGAATACGCTTATAAAAACACTGATAACATTACTGATATTGCTACGCTTATGTATGAAAATTGGGAAGAGTATCAACCAAAGTTTGAAGTTGCAGTTAAAGAAATGGTTACAGAACATCTTGCCCAACAGTTAAGAAAAACTGAAGAAGAATTTGCAAATGTTCAAAACAATATTGAGGCTGAAAATTCTTAATAAAATGGAGGTTTTATGATGAAGGTTAGAATTAAAGGCGCCAACGCTCAAAAGTGTCCTAAGTGCAAATCTAATCTTGCGTATAGTATTCGAGGATATAAGTGTAAGCGTTGCGGCTACTATAAAGCAGAAGAAGAGTCCAATATAGAAAAAAATTGGATGAGGGCAGATTATACAAGAAATATTTTTGGATTGTGGTAGGAGGTTTTATAATGATATATGCACGACAAGTATCGCCTGAATATCAAGAAAGTCCTATGTGTTATATTGATGATATTTATGAAAATGTAATATTTGCAGGTAATAGAGATTTTAAGAGCAGAACAACTTATGAGTATGACAAAATAGTTGCTAATATTGATTGTTTGAGCGACTTGTCGGACATAGGTACAAGATACTCCTATTACGATAATATAACCGACTTGGTGAATAGTAATTTTCCTAAAAACAGTGGCAACTATTCACCAAGACAAATTGGTGAATGGCGAAAATTAATTGAACGTTATAATGTTTGCTCTTCTGATGAAGAGAGAGGCATTATTTGCGAAGCTCTTACTCTTATGACCGGCAAACAATATGATTGCCATTGTATAAGAGGCTGTTGTCAAAGGGATTGGCAATACATATTTTATCCTATTGACGATTATAACGATAAGATGCTTGATATTATTGAAAAGGATTATTTCAACGAAGGTTCTGAATGGATTGTTCAAATGCAAATAAATAAAAAACACACGTTACTCGGACAATTTGATGATGTACATGAAGCTGGTGCTTTTGCAGAAAAAATGAGATTGCAATTATATGGAGAGTTTGCGGGTAAAAATTAATTATTATATTAAGAGCTTATAAGAGGAGGAAAGAAAACAGTGTCAGAACAAAATACCTTAATCAGCATAGAAAACTACAATGGTACAAAATACATACACTATCTCGGATATGGTTATATGTCCGAAGCAGTAGAGCCGGGCAAACCTGCAAGAATAGTTGAATACACCGGCCTGATATGTCCTTTAGAAAAGGCATTAAAACACGGTTTGAGTGCTTGGGAAACAGATAATTCAGAATCAGTTACACAATACATATCTGACGTTACAGAATGCGAACTTGACGAATATTTGTCTGCCCATCCTTATGTCAGAGAAAGCGAAATCACATTGGAAAATTTACATTGCGGTACTTATTTTATGATACCGAGAAAGTAGGGAAGATAATGGATAATTGGTTTATGAATAAAAATGAATATAAAGAAAAATTAGAAAATTCCATTATGGGCGAACTCGAATTTCTAATTGACGAAACCAATAATAAAACCGCCAACTATTGGCTTGATAGCGCACATAACATTTTCGCGTTCATTAATGATAACGGAGACGGAGATAAGTGGATTGAAATTCATTATGAATTACATGATTGTGACGATGAAATTATTGGTGATTTGACTGTTCTGAGCACAGACGAAATTAGTAAAAAAGAATTGTTTGCGGAAGTCAAAGCAATAGTTAATATGTACTGCGGTGATTAATCGTATAAAAGTCAGATTTTATGAGGAGATTTTATTATGGATTGGAATGTAGAACAGTTAGGTAAAGTAATAAAAGAACTTGATGCAATTCAGGCAAGATTTTATATGGATAGTATTGGAAAACAGGTAGCTGATATTTTAAATGAAGCTCAAAGTAAATTAAGAGATATTTATTTACTTGAAACTGATGTTGAAGATACAATATGAGGAGTTTTGATATGAAAACAATTTATGAAGATAAAAATATTATCGTAAGAGAAGCAGGGCGTGACTTTGATTTTATCGCAACGGTTGAAAATAAAACAGATGAAATCATTGCAATTTTGCCAGATGATAATTCGGATTATGAAACACTATTTGAAGCATTCGATATTCAGCCGCTTGATTGGGTAGGACTTCTTGCAGACGAAGAAGGAAGAAGTACATTACGAGCAATTAAAGAAAATAAATTTTTAACAAATTTTAATCCGGACTATGTTTAAGAAGGGCTATGAAAAATGAAAGATATAGAATATTTATATGTTTGCGAACGCTGCTTAATGGCAATCGAAAGCAGAGAAGGAAATTTGGCACGGAAAATTTATCGCACTGACGAAGAGGACGAGCTTGATTGTACTTGTGATTGGTGTGAAGAAGGCGGATTTGACGAGCTGTATCAATTGATTAAAGGTTAGGAGATTAATTATGGGAAATTTAAAAGATTTAAAAGATGTTATTGCTGAAGATTGTAAGCAATGGGAACGGTTAAACAATGAAGGAAAATTGTTTGAAAGTTATATGTATTTGAACGAATGTGCAAATAGCAAAGAGTCAGGGTATTATCAATTGATTTTAAATGGTTGTGAACTATGGTACGGAATGTTAATTGAGATAAACGCTATTGTAAAATCTATGATTACTCGTATAAGAAAAAATGATTTTATTGAAGATTAAATTTGAATAAAAGGTTAGATTTATTAAATATAAAAATATTGAACATTGAAAATTGAATATAGTTGTGTTATAATTAAAAAGTAAAATCTTATTCTAAACGGAGGATTAAACAATGTTGTTAAAAGATTTGATAAAAGACAATGAAATTATATTTGTTTATGAATTTGATAAGTGTTTAACAAGTACGGATATGCAAGGAGAATTGTTATTTAAAGGAAAACCAGATTTGTTGCCCGAAGATACTTTAAATAAGAAAGTAATTAGGATGTTCGAGCGTGTCCATACTGTATTTATAGTAGAATAAAAAATAATATACAACGATTAGTTATAACACCACTACTCAGTGGTGTTTTTTATTTTGAAAATTTGAATAGAATTGGTATTTGATTGGAGTGAGAGTTAATGACTTATTATGGATTTCCACTTTGTAAGAGTGTGTGTTGCAATTGCGGAAACACTTTTTATGACATTAGGGCGAGGTGGCTTTGTAAGGAGTGTAAAGAGAAGATGAGAAAACAAAAAGAAAAGGTAGGTAAAGATAAATAAAATCGTATAAAACGAGCATTTGATTTGCAATCGCAGCATGTTATAATGAGAAAAAGAGGTGAGAAAATTGAACGCTAGACAACGAGCTAAACTGGAAAATATCATTTCAGAACTTGAAGACATTGTTTCTGATGAACAAGAAAAACTTGATAATTTAGAAGAAAACTTCAGTGGCACTGAACGGTATGAAAAAATTGAAGAAGGAATTTCTGCTTTAGAAGAGGCAATTGAAAACATTCAAACTGCAATAGAGAATTGAAAATTTAAAAAACGATTGACAATTGACAAAGAAAGTTGTAAAATTAAATTCACCGAACAGATGTTCGTAAATTTGTCAAAGTCCGTTATTTGGGACAGTATATTGTGCTATAATTAGAAAAACAAAATAATTTTAAAGGAGATTTAATTATGAGTTTATTAGGTTTATTATTATGCGGTCTTGGTATGGGTTATGCGGTGCATAAGGACAATCAGAAGTTTGCCAATATGAAACGAGATGCAACACAGTTATATGGAAGAGGTATTAATGAGCCTTTTGATGACGAAGTTTTAAAGAATAAATATTTTTGGGAACTCAAGAAATATTTTGATGAACAATATGAATATTATATTAACAATAGAGATTATATAAGCAATCATACGGACATTGAAGATAGAATTGCTTTTAGAGTTGTTAAGCCAGAAGAACTTGATAAATTGCAACAATATTATGCTGGGTTTTTGGCTTATGACGATATGTTTAGGAAATATGCTCCCGATTATATCAAATGGTTCTGTGACCCTTGCGATGTTTACACTTCACATAATACCCCATACAATCAAGTATCTTTTTCAAATATCGCAAGAGCTTTGGCACGAAAAGAAGCGTATCGACTTGGATTTTTGCCCTCTCATATGCAAAATATGAATTGTAAGCTAGATGGAAAAACATTATATTTTTACAGCGGATGTGGCAATATATGCAGACTTGGCCCGACTGCTTATGATAGTATACAATGGGACAAAGAACCAATAAAATATAATCATTGGTCAAGTGAAGTAAAATTTGTATGTAAAAGAAAATAAAAACGAAAAAGGGATGATAAATTAAAACAATGATTCAGCGTGGTGAAATATACTTAGTAAATCTAACAAAGAATGTTGGTTCCGAACAAGGCGGTATAAGACCGGCTGTTATAATTCAAAATGATAAAGGAAATCAATATTCTCCAACTACAGTAGTATGTCCAATAACAAGCAAACAAAAGAAAAATATTCCAACTCACGTCGAATTATTGCCCGAAGACGGAGTTTCTAAACCGTCAACGGTACTTTGCGAACAACCTATGACTATTGACAAATCATTATTGATGAAATGTCTTGGAAAGGTTGAGAATCAACAAAAGATTTTGGATATAAATCAAAAAATAATGATAAGTTTAGGAGTTATATAATGGATTACTTTCGACTGACTAAAGAGAAACAAGATAATACAGGCCACAATATTATAACTTGCAGATTTAAGGATACTGATAAGTGTCCGATACATAGCTGTGGCGGATGCGGAAAGTGCAACGTATTTAATCAGATTCTAGCACAGCTTCATGAATTTGAAAATATGTTGGAAGAATTAATGAGAAATGGAAGTGAAACAATATACGACAAATTAATGTAAGAGAAATGGAAAAGATATTAAAGTTAAATGGATTTTCTTTTGATAGGCAAAACGGCAGTCATAAGATTTGGATTAAAGGCAATAAAACAATTTCCGTACCTTCAGTAACATTGAAGTGCGTGGTTGCTAATCGTATAATTAAAGAAAATTGTTTGTTAGCACATTAAAATATAGGAGGTTATATCGTGGATAAAATGGTTTCCGTTGATGTGTCAGTATTAATTCAAGAGTGCAATAGATTGCAAAAAGCTAATGAAATATTAAAAAACAACTTAGAATATGAACAACACCTGCGCATAAATGTTGAAAAGGAGTTGTTGTTACTTCAAGAAGAATTAAATATCAAATACAAAAAGAAAAAAACCGCAAAAGAAAAAGAACTTGAAGCTAAAGAACGAGCGGAGCGTAAACTTCGTGGCACCACAAAAGATGGTAGACCCTTGCCAAAAGCTGCCCGGTGGATAGAGTCTTATGAAGAGTTTGAAGCAATAAGAAAATGGCTTTTTGAAGAAAGTGCAAAGAATCCAATTAAAAGAGCGCGAAATAGGTACGCTTGGAGTTTGGGTTGTACAATTGGAATTAGAGGTGGTGACTTAGTAGAACTAAAATGGAAACATTTATTTGATAAAGACGGCAACTTTAAAGAATATATTGTTATTGCAGAACAAAAAACATCGAAGACACCGCTAATATTGATTACTGAGGCCGTCAAGTTCTTTACTAAAGAATATATCGAGGAGACTGGCATTACACCTAAATTAACCGATTATATTTTTGCAACTCAAAAAAGTGGAGGTAAACCAGAATCAAAAAGAACGACATATTCAAATATTTTTAAGGCAGCAGGAATCGCTTGTGGAATTCCAAGGCAGACCAGCTCTCACGCTATGAGGCATAGCTTTGTTACAATAATATGTTGTTTGGCGGGGAAAGATAATAACCTAAGTGACTATCAAAGAGCGATGTATATAGCAAGTAAAGCTGTAGGACACGGTAGTCAAAAGGTTACAGAAGATTACTCAGGTATGAACGAATATATCATAAAGTATGGTAGAAAAATCGTGTCCGATTTTCTTCTTGGCAAGTCTGAAAAGGTTTTGGAAATACCATTTGATGTTAATACCGGAGATTGTACTATACAGTTTAAAGAAGATTTTGCAGCCTTTAACAAATGTTTAAATGAAACGAATTTTAATTAGGAGGAAAATTTTAAATGAAAATTTATGAACTGACAAACAAAGGTTATGAATCGGTAGAAGAAGACCTCCCGCAGATTGTTTTTTCAGAAGAAAAGTGTTATCGGAGTTCTATTGATGGTCATTGTTTAAAATTGGGGTATGAATTAGAAAATATACCGTTTGATATTATTTGGTCATATTTCTTAATCTTACCTCAAGACATACATAATAATATACCGTGCGGAACATTATTTATTGCTGTGCCTGTAGATGAAGATTATGATACAATAATATACATAGTTCGCTTTGATGAAAAAGAATTTGAAAAAATCAAAAAAATTTACTTGACAAATTTCCCGAAGTGAATTATAATATAAAAGCGAAAGGGTGATTTCGTTTATGCTTAAATATCAGGGATTTGTAGACCAATATTCTGAAAAGTATGGCGGCTTAGCTAAGAAGATAGCGGAATTTATGGAAAATCGAGAAGTTTCTTCGCTAATGGGCGATGACCTTTATGAATACTTTGGAACAAAAAACACTGTAACTAGAACTCAATTTTATGTTCGTAGAAGTGCCATGATTGATTTTGTACAGTTTACTGACGATATAAATAAGGACAAAATAATTAATCATATTTCCAATCTTTCTCAAGTTCAATTATCAAAGAGAATTGATGAAAAAGCTTCTACATATAAAAATTTAGATGAACTTTTGGAATTACTCGAACAGTTAGTATTAGAAAAAAGACTACATTCTGTAGATGCTACACCATTACAGACTATAGCGATATTGATTTGGATAAATTATAGCAATGTTGATATTGCAGAATTTAAGGTGTCTGATATTGATGAACTTAAAAATCTTGATGATAAATATAAAAATATTTTGAAGACTTATGCTAATTTAAAATATTATAGAGCATTACCTACTGGCAAGGTTCAAAATCTTGTTCAAAGTGAGTATTTATTTAGAACAGCACACACAGACAAATTAACTATAAATGATGTTAACAAGATTGTTTCTAAAATACATTCTCTTGTTGCAGATAAAAATAAAGCATTTACAGTTGCGGTTATTAAAAGAAGTGCTGCATTTACAGAAATATACCAAAAATACAAGCTTGACATAACACCTGATATAATTCGAGATTATTTCGGACAATCAAAGAAATTCGCAGAAATAGACAGATTAATTATTGAATATAAAAAATGGGCAGAGCAATTTCAGAATGAAATAGTAGGCGTACATTAGTACGCCTTTATTCCACAAAAATAAAATTCCCGAAATGAAAGGAAATGCAAATATGAAACATTTTGGTATCAAGAAATGTCTTCAAAATGCAGTGTGGCAAAGATACACTTTAAAATGTTCTTGTGGACGGATATTAGCCATCAGATATATGATTAACGGAGAGGTGAGAATTTTTACTTATGGCAAATTCAGCAAATATAAACAAGAAATCCTCGCAAGGAAAGATACTCAAAAAAATACCCGAAAATCCGAACTGTTTGGTAACTTGGGTAACGAAGAGTGGGAAGAAATATTATGTGATATTAGACAAGGAAAAGAAAATACATAATGTGTATTGCGAGGTAAATGGCGGATATCAAAAAATTTATAGCACAAAAGAATATTACACTATAGAAAAAGAATTAGAAAGGTTTAAATGTATTGAAAACTAAATTAAGTGAAATAAAAATCACTCCAGTGTTTAAAAAGACAAATCCGAATCTTAGCAAACTGTTAAAGTGCATGACCTATTATGCAAAGCATAGAGAGTTAGACAGAGATATTGTTTTAACCAAAGATAATCTTTTGATTGATGGTTATGTAGGCTATTTAACTTTAATGAGTTTGGGAATAAAAAAATGGAGATGTATCAAAGATGATTCTTATCAATGGTACGTGCAGGGAAAACATCCTAATAATAGTAAGTTATATACTTGGAAATTACCTGATTGGCTAGTTACAGATGGTTCTCCGAAAGTTTTTAAAAATAAAAATTATTTAATTAAAACATCAAGAGGCGACAGTATAGTTAAAACGACTAGGGTTTTTATCTCTAATAAGCCGCCCGTTAATACTACAATCTTAGATTTTACATTTGCTTAAGGTGTTACTATGGAGGACAAATGTATAGTTTGCGGAACAGATGTATCAGACCAAAGCAAGTGGCATTGTTTAAATTGCGAAAGGGAAATAAGCAATATGAATACAACAGCGCAGTCAATATATAAAATAAGACTAAATAGATACATAGGGTGGGTTAATACGAAACCACCTAAATGTAAGTTTATTTCTTATATTAGGTGGCTAAATGAAAGGCCACCTAAACCTTAGGAAAAGTATATATTTTTTTGATTTAAAAAATTCCCAAAATGAAATGAAATCGTATAAAAGTACGCTTTTATACGAAATTTATAAACATATAAACAAAGGAAATTCGGATTAGCTACCCGAATTTAATGACAACCGGTTGTCTCCAATAAGAAAAAGGAGACGAAATATTGATTAAACTTATACTTGGGGGATTCCCATGTACACAATTTTCATTAGCGCAAAAGAAAAACAGAATTAATAAAGTGGATTTTACGGCAGAAGAGTTCGTAGAGTTTCACAACAATAACAGACTTTGGTATAAGCACATAGATGATTTTGAAAAATACATAGGCAATAAGTTAGGCGTAGAAAATTATAAATTTGCTGAAGGCTTACAACTTTTCTTTAACTGCGTTGCAGCGATTGACCGAACGATAGAAAAGTATCCGAATGATAAAGTTTATTATATGTTCGAAAACGTAAGTTCGATGCAGAAAGAAATTAAAGAAACGCTGACGGAAATTTTAAATAGATTATACGGCGGTGTTTCAACAGAAATTAACTCAGCGCTCTTATCTGCACAAAATAGAAAACGAATTTACTTCACGAATTATGGCGAGATACCTCAGCCAGAAGACAAAGGAATATTGCTTAAGGATATTCTTGAAAGCGGTATTGTTGATAAAGAAAAAGCTTATGCTTTAAAACATCAAGCTGGCAATGCACGGGATTATATTAAAAAACACCATACGGCAGTTGCTTTTGAACCTGTTGCAATTGGATACCGTAGTCGTCTAAAGGACGGTAAAAATGTCAAGCGGTATGAAGCAAATCCTTCAGGCAAAGCTAATGCTCTTACTACTGTAATGACAGATAGTATGGTAGCAGAGCCAGTTAATATAACAGAACCAATTCGTCTTGGTGATATTGACAGTAACGCTCAAGCTCACAGAGTTTATAGCCCTTACGGAAAAAGTGTAACAATTAATG
This sequence comes from Acutalibacteraceae bacterium, assembly GCA_045648445.1. Lineage (GTDB taxonomy): Bacteria > Bacillota > Clostridia > Oscillospirales > Acutalibacteraceae > SIG607. The sequence continues at coordinate 99,896 of JAZRNY010000003.1, read as the reverse complement.
CCAACGGTGGTGGTCAAGGTGGCAAAACTGGACTTTATGCAACGCCGGTTGAAATCGTTATTACTGAAGATACAGTAGTCGAAGAACTGTGGGGCGGGAATTTAAAGATTGACGGTAAGCTAATTTACAAAGTCGAGAACGGTTTAATTCCTTTTAAGGAAGATTTTTATCCAATCAACTTACCAGACGGATATTACTTAATTAGAAAACTTACCGTTAAAGAATCTATGAGATTGCAAACAATTCCTGAGTGGTATGAGTTTCCCGTTAGTGATACTCAGGCCTATAAGATGCTTGGTAACGGATGGACAAAGGATGTTATTTCTCACATTCTTTCATTTATCCCAAATATTCAAAACGAAGAGATTGATGTATTATCTCTTTACGATGGAATGTCCTGCGGTAAATTAGCACTTATGGATTTAGGCTGTGAGAAGAATATCAATACATATAGAGCATACGAGATTGACCCATATGCAATTAAAACAACTCAGCACAATTTCCCTGATACAATTCAATGCGGTGACGCATTTAAAGTTAGGGATATTGATTGGGAGGCATAAAATAGACATTTTATTAAAATTTCAGGTACGGTAAAACGGACAATTTTGAACTTAGAAAAATGTGTAATTTAGTGCATAATTTCCTCAGAAAATGTGCAAATATGCACGAAAATAAGTATGAAAATTATATAAAGAAAGGTGTATGAAAAATGGATTTGTCTACTTTTGTACTGGTCGGCAATAATCGCCAAGAGGCCTATATTGCTCATATGGATTTTGAGTTGGGATTTGACAGCCCAGATATTATGGATTTATTAACATTTCAAGATTTTTGTCAAGAACTTGATTTAGGGTACGACAAATCTGAACACATTCAAATTGCAAGATTGTATGAAGATGATAAAGGTAAGATTTGGTACAACAATGAATATTACCGTTAATTAAAGGAGAGTGATACGATAGTTTATCAAGGCAGTAAAAATAAATTGGCAAAATATATTATTCCAATTTTGCAAAAATACATAGACGAAAATAATATCACAACATTTATTGATTGTTTCTGCGGCGGAGCAAATGTTGTAGACAAAATTGTATGTGTAAATCGTATAGCAAGCGATAGTAACGAAGATTTAATTGCATTATTAAAATATGCTCAATCTGATAAGAATTTATCCATTGCTCCAAATGTATGCGACTTTGAGCATTATTCAGATGTTAGAGCAAATCGGACTACCGGCAAGTATTCTCAAGAATATGTGGCTCTTATCGGATATTGTGCAAGTTATGGCGGTAGATATTACGACGGTGGTTACGGAAGAGACTCAAAAGGTGGAAGAAGTATTTATACCGAAAGAGTTTCTAATCTCAGGAGTCAAGCACCTAATCTAAATGGTATTAATTTTAATGTAAGAGACTACAAAGAATATCTTAATCTCGGAATTAAAAACGCTTTAATTTATTGTGACCCGCCATACAAAGGTACTAAACAATATAGTAAGCAAAAAATGAATTACGAAGATTTTTATGATTTCTGTAGAGAAATGTCTAAAGATAACATTGTCGTAATTAGTGAATATGCAATGCCAGAAGATTTTGTTTGTATTTGGGAAAAGGAACGTAAAGTTTTACAAAAATCAAATAGAGTCAATGGTGATAAAGCAGTAGAGAAATTATTCGTTTATAAAGGAGAGTGATTCAATACATTATTCAGAACAAATATCAATTTTTCTCTCTTTTTTTACAGAAAGTCAAACGGAATATAACTACAGTTACGAAGAAGTAAATCGACTTGATAAGCTCACGCAAGATTATCTGCATCAATTAGAATTAGATAATCTTAAGTGTGCCGAACGAAGTAAGGTGGCAACTCAGCTTGCTATCTGCCGGAAAGATAGGCGCTACTACAAAGATAAAGTTACAGAATTACAGAAGCTTGTTGACTTTCTTAAGGAACCTGAGAATAAGAAGGTGATAGAAAAGCTTAAAAAGGTTTTGGGTGAAGTTAAAAAAGAAGAAAGGGCGCATGAAAATCGGTTTTACGTGCCGAGAGTTTTGAAGGAAAAGATTGAATAAGTTGTTAATTTTATCAAAAGTTAAACGAATGATTAAATTGAAAAAGAAATGAGGTAAATGAAATTATGGAATTTATAGAAATGAGAAACAGATTGATGGAAAACTTTGCTGAGATGACAAAGGATGTAACGCATTTGTTTGAAGTTAATGTAGATAAGGACGAAATGTGGAATCTCTACTTGGATAGTTTTCCAGCAGGAACAAATGAGATTTACAGAGAGCGTAGAGAACATGATTGTAGTTGTTGTAGACACTTTATTAAGTCTGTTGGTAATGCAGTTGTTGTTAAAGACAATAAAATGACAACTATTTGGGACTTTGCAACGAATGACGATACATATCAACCAGTATTAAACGCACTCTCTACATTTATCAAGTCTCATGCAGTATCGGATATTTATGTAAGCAAGTTTAAGAAGATTGGTACTATGCAGAACTATGAAGAAATGGAAGATGGCCATATGCACGAATGGAGTCATTTCTTCTTGGAACTTCCTGATAAGTTTGTAGACAGAAGCAGTCGTTCTGAAGGTGATATTAAAGGTAGCTTTAGAGATACAAGAAATGTGTTTAAGCGTTCTCTTGATGAAATTGATATGGATTCGCTTGATACCATTCTTGAACTCATTACATCAAATACTTTGTACAAGGGCGAAGAATGGAAGGGTGCATTAACTGAATTCCGCAAGTACAAAAAGGAATATGACAAACTTCCAGAAGATGAAAAAGACAATTATGTATGGGAACAGTCTGTAAAAGTCGGTGCTGTAATCGGCAGAATTAGAAATCACAGTATTGGTACTTTGCTTATAAATGTAAGCGAAGGTATGGATTTAGATACGGCTGTTAGAAAATATGAGCAAATTGTTGCACCGTCAAACTATAAGCGTCCAAAGGAAATTTTCACAAAGAAAATGCTGGAAGATGCAAAGAAGACTATCACCGAACTTGGTTATATGGATTCTCTTGGCAGAAGATTTGCAACACTTGATGATATCACAGTAAATAACATTCTTTTTTCTAATAAAGATTCAGCTAAGAGAATCGGTGGAATGGGTGATATCTTTGGAGAAATGGAAAGAGAAGTAGTTTCCAATCCTAAGAAATTCTCTAAAGTGGAAGAAATTGCAGTTGACAAGTTTGTTTCTGATATACTTCCTACCGCAAGTGAAGTAGAAGTTTATCTTGAGAATAAACATACAAACAATATGGTATCTCTTATTGCACCAGAGAATAAGGATGCAAAGACAATGTTCAAGTGGAATAACAACTTTGGCTGGGCTTATGCAGGTAATATGACTGACTCTATGAAAGAGAGGGTTAAGTCTGCTGGCGGTAAGGTTGATGGAGATTTAAGATTTTCTATTCAGTGGAATGAAGACGGCAAGGATAATTGTGACCTTGATGCACATTGCAAGGAAGCCAATGGATATGAAATTTATTATGGTTCTGCAAGAAAGCCAAGTTTTTCACCTACAAGGGGTCAGTTAGATGTAGATATTATTCATCCAGACGGAAACATTGCTGTGGAAAATATTACTTGGGCAGATAGAAGAACTATGAGAACTGGTAAATATCTGTTCTTTGTACATCAGTTCTCTGGAAGTGCAAGGAGTGGTTTCAGAGCAGAGATTGAGTTTGACGGTCAGATTTACTCATTTGATTATAATAAGTCAATGAGGGACGGAGAAAAAGTACAAGTTGCAGAGGTGACACTTAATGCAAACGGAACGTTTACAATTAAAGAGTTACTTCATTCGAATGTATCTTCTAAGGATATATGGAATGTAAAAACAAACCAATTTATTCCTGTATCTGTGGTTATGTACTCTCCTAACTATTGGGATGAGCAAGACGGAATTGGACACAGACATTATTTCTTTATGTTAAAAGATTGTATCAATCCCGAATCACCTAATGGTTTCTATAATGAATTCTTAAAGAATGAATTAGCAGAACACAAAAGAGTATTTGCAGCACTTGGTTCTAAGATGCGTGTTAAGGATGTAGATGACCAGTTATCTGGACTTGGTTTTTCCGCAACAAAGCGTGACGAACTAATTGTGAAGGTTAAGGGCAACACAGAAAGAATATTAAAAATTAAATTTTAAAATAAAAGGAGAATGTTATTATGACAACAACAAACATTTTTGAGTACGCAGTAAGAAATAAGGTTCGCTTTCCCTTCAAAGGAATGATTTCGGTGGAAGACTTATGGGATTTGTCTCTTACAAACTTAGACTCTATTTATAAGACACTTAACAAAGAGGTTAAGCAGTCGGAAGAAGAAAGTCTTTTAACCACAAAGACAAGCGTAGACACAGAACTAGAGATTCAGATTGCAATTGTAAAGCATATTGTAACTGTTAAGTTGGAAGAGCAGGAAGTAAGAGAAAAGGCTGCTGCTAAGAAGGCTCAAAAGCAGAAGATTATGTCTATTATTGCTACCAAGGAAGATGAGGCGTTACAGAACACTTCTGTTGAAGATTTGAAAAAGATGCTTGATGAACTTAATTAGTAGTCGGCGTACAGCATTAGCTTCTGCTACTAATGCAATTGTAGCAGAAGCAAAACAGAATAAAATCGAGATTTGATTAAGAAAGGAAAATTATTATGAAACAGTTTTTTATTATATTATGTGTCATTTGCATTATTGTCCCTCTTATTGTTTATGGAGTGGCAATAGCAAAAGCAATAAATATGAATGCCGATTGTGTTAGTTATTTATCAATGGCTGCCGATGCAAATAGTGTAGAGCTTGCTGAAAAGCATCTTACAACTGGCATTGAATATCTTGAGAAAAATAATTTAACACAAGGCAATACTAAAATATTTATTTATAAACCTACAGCAGATTTAGGTTTATGGTACGAAAATTTAAAATCTGCACAAGCTCAGTTGCAGGAATTGAATGGTAAAGAAGAGCTTACAGAACTAGAGGAAAGTAATGCATTAATGAAGTTGAGAGAAACATTGCTTAATTCCGAAGGCTCGGTTACACATCCGTCTATGATTTCGTTTTATCCCGGCCACGCTGGTTGGTTTTGGTCAATACTTTTGATTTGGCTTTTGTGGATTATCGCCGCAGTGTTTGGGGTTCTTGCCTCTGAGTGTTAATCTTAATAAAAAGAATATTTTATGAGGTAATAACATGAAACTTATGAAATTAACCCCGACAAGTAATTATTCGGGCTGCAAAGACTCTAAAATAAGCGTCAATATAGAACATATATCATATATCAATAAACATACAGACCATACAGCAATTCTCCTGTGCGGGGAAAGTATTATTACAGTAAAAGAGTCATTTGAAGAAATTATAAAAAGACTTAAATACGCAAATGCTGTGGCGTATTTAGATAATTAGGAAGAAAAACAAGAGGTAAAGATATATGAAATATGTTTGTTCTAAAAAATACAAAATTCTTTGCAGAGAAGATTGTTATCATGTAAAAAACATCAAACCTGAAAATCAAGTTTGGTTTGACACTATTGAAGAAGGACTTGAGTATTGTGATAGAACTTGCAAACATTGCTTGTGGACACCGGAAGTATATCTAAAGGAGTATTAATCAATATGAAAATTTTAAAAAAGATAGTTTTAGAAGATGGAATTGAATATTTAGACCCAACAGAATTAATTGATGACATAAACGACCCAGAGTTTAAAATGTTCTCTTTAGGCAAGCCTATTTGCGATGTTCTAAATTATTTTCAAGAAAATTGTCCAGATGCCTTTGGTAATGCACCATACAAACTGCTCTATGGTTATATGCAAGGTTATATACACGGGGCAAATATGGAGTTGGAACAAGGCGAAGACTTGTGGATTGTACGAAAAGGCAAACGAAAAATTTTGGCCGTAGAAGTGCCAAAGAAGCCTCAAGAGTATTATGACGCTTTAAAAGATAATGCAAAAACATTACGAGATGTATTTGGGTGATTTTATGAAAAACGAAGAAATTTCCCGTAGACAATTTTCTGAAAATGGTCAGTCTTGGTTTAGTAAACGTTGGGCTTGCTGGGCTAACAATCATAATGGCTGGTCTAAAATGAAGAAGAAAAATAGACGACTATTTAAAAAGAAGTTCAAAAGAGAGGTTCAAAAAGAAATCAAAAATGAACTAAATGATTTTATGAGGTAAAAGATAATGCCCAAAGAAAAAACTTATTGCGTAAATGCTGATTGTCCGTTTAAGAAATGCGACAAACATTTGCGGCAACTGAAGAAAATAAAAGATAAAAGTCAATATGTAAAAGTTGCTAATCTTGATGGTGTTTGTGAGGATTACTTACATTATCTTTTAGAAGAAATTGAACAAGGAGGTTAATCAATATGTTTTTAATTTTTGTATTGTTATTTATAGTGACTGTTGGGTTTATTGGATGGATGATTGATTGGAGTGTGCACATATCTATGAATAAAGATGAAAGCAAACCATATGATTGGTGCACTTTTAAGACATTTAAAAAGGAATTTGATAAGTATATAAATAATCCTAAATTATACATAAAAAAATATGGTGACTACTCAATTTTTCTAGACGGAACTGGTCTGAATCGTATTGTGTATTTACATGCAAGTATTATACGGTTTAATGACAAGTGTATGATTTTATATCCTTATAGTTGGCTACGATATCTCGTTTGGAAAAGAAACTTTACAAAATCTCGAATTCCTATAAAAGAATCTTATAGATATAAAGGTTTGTTTGGGAAATAAAATTTTACAATATTTTTAATAGAGGTGATTAATTGAATAGAGCACAAAAACGAAAATATGTAATAGCACTTCGTAAGAAAGGTTTCTCTTTAGAATCTGCAAAACGAATTGCTGAAATGAAAGCGTTGGACGATGTTAAGCCTGTTATCGCTGTAGGTGATAAAGTTCGGCTAAAGTACGATGCAATCACACAATCGCCGGACTACGATAGGAGAGTTGAAAGCTACAAAAAGTTCGTTGAGGACAGTAAGGACAAGGTTTTCACTACCGAATCGTATAAGGGTTATAACAAGCTGTTTTGCTTCGTAGAAGATGAAACAGAGGTTAAGTGGGTATTCCACGAATATGATTTGGAGAAAGTTGAGGAAAGCAAATGAGCGCAGCAGAAAAGAAGAAATACATAAAAGAATTGCAGAAACAAGGCATGTCGCCGAGCGCTGCCAAGAAGATGGCAGATATGAAAGCCAACTTAGATAAAGAGGGCGGTCGGTAATGACGGAAACGACCAAATATAATGCCATGATTTCAAGTTTTTCTGCTGATTTTTGGCTGGCTCAACAAGGCGACCATAAATTAAAAGAGTTGCAAAGTATGATAAATAATCAAGATACCAATCTTATGAAAGATATTGAGCTACTTGAAGAACTTGAATTTAATTTAAGACACGGAAAAGTAAAGATAGTTGAGGTGTAAATTATGACTGATAGAGACAAACTGATAGAACTAAAAAGACAAGCAATCAATTATGCACAGGAAAAAGCAGATGAAAGAGGCGGTTTGGTGTGTATTGATGATGAGGTCGATTATCTTTTGGAAAACGGTATTGTAATACCACCTTGCAAGGTGGGAGATACGGTGTATACAGTGGGAATATTTACAGGACAGCTTACAGAACACACTGTAACATCAATAATTTATAGTGGCAATAATATATTTTTATGCTTAGAGTGTGCAATGGTTGTAGACGTTTCCCAACAAATTGGGAAAACAGTATTCTTCGTAAAAAAGGAAGCTGAACAGATGTTGCAAACAATTAATATGTTTAAAGACACATTGAAATCAGGAGTTAATTAATGGGAAGATTAGAAGATAAAATATGTCAATGGTTATTTATCGACGAAAACTATGGTACGGTTTTTGTTAAGACGGTTTGCGATTGGAAAACTGCGGTGATGGAATATGTGAAATATATATGTATGGGCGCAAGTCAAGATTTTTTCACCAGAGCCTTTTCTGGGGAAACAATTGAAAGTACTATTAAATTTCTTAATGGACTTTACGAATACGCTGATGATAAGATTATTGCAATGTTACCAGTGACAGAACAAAGATATTTGGATGAAAGTTATTTTGAATAAAACTACGGTTTTATACTAATTTTGAGAGGTGATTGAAACGGACGAAAGACAAGCTGAACAAATAATAAGACCTCTATATGAGCGACAATTTAGAGTTTTAGAAACAGTCTACAACAAAGGTGGGATTTATCAACGTCCAGTGAGTAATTGGCAACCAGAATGTTATATTCACGATGCCATGTCATATTTCAGAAGTAAGATTTCTAATAAGGAATTTGTCTCTTATTCGTATGAAGAAAGATATATTCCAGTAAATAAATCTTTATAACAAAAGAAAGGATTGATGTTTATCAAAGTAAAGTTTGTAAAAGTAAGAGAGGGCGCCAAAGTTCCTGAGCGTGGCTCGAAGTTTGCGGCAGGGTATGATTTGAGTGCATATCTGCCTTCAGAAAAGATATCGCTTTATCCCGGCGAAGTATTAAAAATTCCTTCGGGTTTAGCCGTTGAGATACCAGAGGGATACTTTGGTGGAATTTATGCAAGGTCGGGACTTGCTACTAAGCAGGGTTTAAGACCTGCCAACTGCACAGGCGTTGTAGATTCTGATTATAGAGGCGAAATAATAGTTGCTCTACATAATGATAGTCACGACGTTCGTGTCATTGAGCATGGTCAAAGAATTGCCCAATTGGTTATTCAGCCCTATTTGAATGTAGAATTTGAAGAAGTTGACAAGCTTGATGAAACTGAGAGAGGAGAAGGCGGCTTCGGCTCTAGTGGTGTATGATAAAAATTCTTAGAAAAAATGGTGCCGTAGTTAAATTTGACGGAGAAAAAATTAAAAGAGCAATTCGTAAGAGTGCTGAGAGAGTTTGTATTACTCTAACCGAAAAGGAAGAGAATAAGGTAGTTAATTCTGTTAAAAAACAGTTACAATATAATGAGACTCCTATTCCAGTAAGTACAATACATAATATGGTTGAATGTGCTCTTGATAATATAAATTCAGTAGTTGCTAAAAGTTATAGAGAATATCGTGATAACAAAAGTGCTTTTGCTTCAATGTTGGATAAGGTTTACAACAAAAAACTTTCTCTTAATTTTATTGGAGATAGAAGCAATGCAAATGCCGATTCAGCTTTAGTAACTACACAAAAAGCAATTGTTTATAACGAATTGAATAGCGAACTTTACAAAAAATTTTTTCTTACCACTGAAGAAGAGAGAGCAATGTCGGAAGGATATATTTATATTCACGATAGAGGTTCAAGACTTGATAGTATGAATTGTTGTCTTTTTGATATGAAAAATGTCCTTTCTGGCGGGTTTCAGATGGGCAATCTTGATTATCAAGAACCAAAATCGTTGGATGTTGCGTTTGATTTAATTGCAGACGTTGCTATGAATGCAGCGGCCTGTCAGTATGGTGGATTTAGCATTAGCGAGATTGATAAATTACTTGCCCCATATGCTGAAATGTCTTACAACAACTATTACAATGAATATATTGAAGATGCGACAGAGTTGCTTGACATGTTAAAAATAAACTTTTTGCATAAAGTATTTGACCCTATCATTGATAAACTTGCGATACGTAAGGCTATTAAAAAAGTAAAACGAGATATGGAACAAGGTTTCCAAGGTTGGGAAATGAAGTTTAATTCTGTTGCCTCTAGCAGAGGTGACTATCCGTTCACTTCAATTTCGTTTGGTTTAGGAACTAATAAATTTGAAACAATGGCTTCATCTTCTTGTTTAAAAGTAAGAAAAGAAGGACAGGGTAATAAAGGTTTTAAACATCCCGTATTATTCCATAAGCTCAGTTTCTTCTACGATGAAGAATTGCACGGAGAAGGTAAAGAACTTGAATGGCTGTTTGAAGAAGCCCTTGATTGTTCAAGTAAGGCTATGTATCCCGATTACATTAGTTGCACTGGTGACGGTTACGCTCCCGAAATTTACAAGAAATATGGTAAAACAATTTCAAGAATGGGATGTCGCGCAAATCTTTCACCTTGGTATGTTCGTGGCGGTATGTTCCCGGCAGATGAAAACGATGAACCTGTATATGAGGGTAGATTTAATTTAGGTGCTATTTCATTACACTTCCCAATGATTGTCGCAAAAGCACAACAAGAAGGTAAAGACTTCTACGAAGTATTAACTTATTATCTTGATATGTGTAGAGCAATACATAAGAGAACATTTAATTATCTCTCGCATAAAAAAGCAGGAACCAATCCTTTGGGATTCTGTCAGGGTGGTTTCTTAAATGGAAACTTTGACCCCGAAGACGAAATCGGCGAAAATTTCTTAAGACCAATGACAATGAGCTTTGGTATAACTGCTTTAAATGAAGCAAGCGTTTTGCAAACTGGTAAGACGATTGTAGAAGACAATTCTTTTGCTATCGAAGTTCTAAAGTTTATCAATAAATACGCTAATAAGTATAAGGTAGAAGATAATATCCTCTATGCAATTTATGGCACACCGGCTGAATCTCTTTGTGGTTTGCAAATCGAACAATTCCGTAAGAAATATGGAATTATAACAGGTGTTTCTGATAGACCGTATACAACAAATTCGTTCCATTGTGGAGTTTGGGAAGATATTTCCCCAATTCAGAAGCAAGATATAGAATATCCTATGTTCCATCTTTGTAATGGTGGTAACATTCAATATTGCAGATATACAACTGATTACAATAAAGACGCTTTTAAAACATTAGTAAGACGAGGTATGAAACTTGGTTTTTACGAAGGTGTAAATCTTCAGCTAAATTATTGCGAAGAATGTGGTAAGGAATTTATTGACGGAGACAATTGCCCTAAATGTAGCAGTGAACACATTACACGAATAGAGCGAATGAATGGTTATCTTGGATATTCTCAAGTAAAGGGAAGAACGATGTATGCTGACCATAAGCTTGAAGAATTTAAAGATAGGAAGTCGATGTAATGAATTACCAAAAGATTGATAAATGCAATATGAATAATGGTTCTGGATTGAGAGTTGTCGTTTGGTTATCAGGTTGTAATCATTATTGTAATGGCTGCTTTAATCCAGAAACTTGGGACTCAAATCATGGCGATTTGTTTTCCGAAGAGCAATTAAATGTTATCTGTGATGCACTAAAAGAAGATTGGTGTCAAGGTTTAACACTTACTGGCGGAGACCCAATGTATGAATATAATGTCAAAGATGTTTTAACTCTTTGCAAACATATTAAAAAACATTTCCCAGATAAAAACATTTGGTTATATACGGGTAATACGTGGGATGAAATTAAAGATTCTGAGCTAATGGGTTATATTGATGTTTTAGTTGATGGTGAATATCAAATTGAAAACAATTCGCCAGATAAGCATTGGGTTGGCTCTACTAATCAAAGGGTTATTGATGTTAGAAGTTCATTGAACGACAATGAGGTTGTCTTGTGTCGAGTTTGATTAAAGGAGTATAAAATGGCAAAATGTATATATTGTAAAAAGTCTCATAAATCTAGTTTAAATAACAGATATAAATGCGAAGTGACAGGCAAACATTTGGCGTTCAAATGTGATAAGTGGTCTAATAAAATGAAAAACTGCAAGCACAGTAAGATAAGTTTATTTGGACAATTCACTGACTGGTTTGAAGATAAATTTTAATCAAAGGATTATTTTATGAAAGGATTAAATTTACCTAATAAATGTTATTGGACTTACTGGTGTCTTGGTTGGTGTATAGATGAATATGACATTGATGAAATAACGTTCGATTATAATAAAGAAACAATAACAAAAATCAAATGTCATAAACCGCACGAGCATAGGGAGTTTGATGACGAAATATCTAATACAGTTTTCTTTGATTTGTCTGAAGCACAAAGGGCTGTAGAGGAATTGGTTGAAAAAGATTTAAGTGAGAAGTAGTATGAAATATTTAAGTGAAAAAGAAGTAGAATGGTTGCAATTAGCGATTAAAAATAATAATAAGTATCATATTTCGGTTGACAACGATTGTATTTCTATCGACGAATGCGTAGACGAAGAAAATGATGAATGGGACAGTGTATTTGTTTTCGATAACTACGGATATGACTTGTTAGTACAGTTGTTTAATTACATTGGTTGCAATGCAGATTTGGTATAAAAAGCGTATTTTATGAGGTGAAATTATGAAGAAACAATATAGATTCGAAAGAGATATTTCTTTTAAGACTCGTCTATGTATCTATCATGATGGCGAATTAGTTGATTCTAAGAAACTTTGGGTTGACGAAGCAGATAAGGAAGCCGACAAACTCAGACTTGATGGATATGTTTATGGCTATACAAAAGAAGAGGTCGCAAAAGCAAAAGAAGAGTACGAAAAAATGTTAATCAATATTATATAATAAAATACGAATTTGATTTAAAAACAAAAGGAGGTAAATACATATAGACGGAAAATTTTTAGGAAAAATTGATTTTGCAGAATATGGCACCATTAAAGATTACCCATTTCTAATCGGTCTCCAGCTTGGTTTCAAATTAGGCGAAGGTGGCAATATAGCCGATGGTGGAAAACATACGGTTAATATTGATAAACAATGTAGATGGGAAGATTCTGAAAGAACAACCGCAGTAACCGCAAGTGTTGAAAATGTTTATCAAGTTCTTAAAGATGCAAAAGTCAATTATGTATCGCAACTTATCAACAAACCTGTCGAGGTTACAATTGAAAAGAACACTTTTAAGGACTTTAGAATTTTAACAGAGGTGATATAACATATGGGTGGCTATAAAGACAATTGGGGTGCCGAAGTAGTAATGCGTGTTACTTGTCAACGCTGTGGAGCACAAGTGTTTAGAAAGCAAACTGGATATAACAATTTAGATGCTGCAATGGCGAACCGTCATTCTTTATTAGACCAATTTGAACCAATGCCGAAAGATTGGCGAATCAAACATGACCTTGGCGGTTGGCTCTGCCCTGAGTGTATAAAACAGTATGACCAGATGATTAAAAATTTTCAGTTGAGTAAATAAAATTCTTGTTTGGTGAGGTGAACTATGAAGAAAATAGTAGCATGTATGTTAAGTGTGTTTATTATGATAATGTTTTGTGGATGTTCTATAGAAGAAAAACCGCAAATATACACAGAAATTCAAGGCGATTTGCAAATCACTTACATATACAATGATACTCTCGATGCTGTTGTATCTAAAAATATCTACAATGTAAATACGGGACTGACCACTGAGTACTTTTATTTTTATGAAGAGAAAGGTTGGGGCGAACAGCTTATCGGGTCAAGTGCTGTTACGTTTGACCAAGAAGGTAAAATTATAGATAGATTTGAGGATAATAAATAATATAAAATTCTCATTTATTAAAAGTTTAAGAGGTGAAAATAATGCGTGAGATATTGTTTAGGGGCAAAAGAAAAGATAATGGCGAGTGGATTTGTGGAGATTTGGTTCATTGGTGGGGCAGACATAACACAAAACCCGACATTCAAATATATAACAATGTTCAAAGGTTTAATGTTATCCCCGAAACCATAGGTCAATACACAGGCTTAACCGACAAGAACGGCAAAAAGATTTTTGAAGGAGATATAGTTAACTTTGATGGTATTTTATATCATATAGTTTTTGTAAGTGGATGTTTTAGGATTTGTAAAAACAATCAATTCTCTTATACGCTTCATAATTTATATCCATCACTTGAAGTTATCGGCAACATACACGATAACCCTGAGTTGTTAAAGGAGCATGGGAAATAGTGAGAAAACAATATTATGCAAGAAAATTAAATTGGCCTTGGGTTAAGATAACTCTTTATCATGATGGCGGAGAAGTAAATACTATTAAAACTGATTTGTCAAGAGAAGAAGAAGAAATAGATATGCTTGAAGGAGAAGGTTACACTGCTGGATTTTTACCCGAAGATGTGTTAGCTGCTAAATTCGAATATGAAACTATGAAGGCTAATGTTATAGGCGAATATAAGGAATATGAAGATAATAAAACTTATTAAACAATTATTGTGTGACCACGATTGGAAATTGTATCTATATGGGCATCATTCAGGACATTTTAAATGTATAAAATGCGGTAAAATAAAAAGGATATAATATGTAGGAAGAAATAAAAATCTAAATAAACTCACTTATATAGAAAGGCTGATAGAACAATGAGCGATATTCTTAAGTATCATAAAAACGATTTTATTAATGCAGAGAAGAAATATAATAAAGTACGTATGTCTGGCATGTACAATCAGCTTGGCAAAATTGCTAAAGCTATTGACGAAATTCATCACGAAGCAAATTATATGACATATGATATTGGCTTTCACGGCTGTGAAGGTGCCGAAGCAGACAACATGCGTAAGATTGAAGCAGATATATGCAGCAAACTGCGTGAAGTATATTATATTTGTCTTCAAGGCAGAGGCGAAGATGTTTCTGAGTGTTTCGGTGATGATGACGATGAGATTACTGAAATTCCTAAAGAAGGTTTAGAACTGGATGTTGTTTCAAATGGTGAGCACGCAAAAGTAAAATTCATTCCATATGATTCGTCGGGGAATCTAAATAAAATCTAAGAATTAAGAGGTGAGAATATGGCAAAGAGACTGATATGTTTTCCGTTTGTTGATGGTAGTCTGCAAGAATATTCATTTAACGAATTAGATGACGATGAGAGAGCACGAGTATATAACGGCGAAGAAGTAGCTACAAACTTTGTATATGACAAAAACAAGAAAGTGATTTGGAAGCCAAACGAAGAGGTAGAACTTACTCTTCGTTATAAAGGTTATGGTCGTGGCAGAAGCGCTGTTACATTTTATTGGGTTGATGAGAATGGTCATAACTATCCTATGTTTATTAAAGATGTAGACGAGCTGCTAAGACAAGATATGGGGACTTCAAGCGTTCACGCTATCTTTACATATGTCAAGCGTGGTGCTAATTACGGTATTAAATTCGTTAGAAGAGTAGAAGACAAGGATATAAAACTAAAAGAGGCAATAAAAAAACTTGCTGGCTCCATACCTTCATCAACAAAGATGTTAGTAAAAGCAAATCATCAATTTGAAAAAGAAACAAATGAACTTATAAGTGCTTTGTCTCAGTTGGGCATTGTTTTAGCTAATGATAATGGAGAATATCGTTCTACAAGCGATGTGCTGAACGATATTGCCGAAAGGTTGAATGATAATAGTTAAATAAAATCACAATTTTATTAAGAAAGGAGAATATTATTACAGGAACATAAAGAAGAAACAATAACACAGACATATAGTGTTTATGTCCATAAAAATAAGATTAACGGAAAACAATATTTTGGACTAACAAAACAGTTGCCGAAAAAAAGATGGAAAAATGGTCTTGGATATCAAACACAAGAACGTTTTTATCGTGCAATCAAAAAATATGGTTGGAACAATTTTGAGCATATTGTTTTGTATTCAAATCTTACAAAAGAAGAGGCTTGTGCAAAAGAGCAGGAACTAATACTACTGTACAAAACTCAATATAGAGAGTTTGGATATAATAGTACATCTGGTGGGGAATTCTGTGAACTCTCAATAGAAACAAGAGAGAAGATGAGTGAATTACAAAAAGGTCGTATTTGCAAAGATGAGACAAAGCGTAAGCTTTCTCAAATGAATGCAGGTGAAAATCATCCTATGTTTGGAACTCATCGTTCTAAGAGCACAAGAGAGAAAATTTCTAATTCACGCAAAGGAATAACCTTTTCAGAAGAACACAAACAACGTTTATCAGAAGCGAAAAAGGGTAGATGTTTTGGAAAAGATAATAATAATTTTCGTTCTGTTAATCAACTTGATTTAAACGGAGAATTTATTTGTTCTTGGAATAGTTTAGCTGATGTAGAAAGACAATTAAAAATATGTAAGGCTAATATTTGTAGGGCAATTAAATATGATAGAACCGCTGGTGGTTTTAAATGGGAATATTTGAATACATAAAACAAGTATAGAAAAAGGAAAATAATACTTGACAAAATTCCCAAAGTGAAGTATAATGAGAATACGGATTGAAAATAATCTATATAAGAAAGGAACGTGCTATTGAAAGAATGTAAAGATTGCGAGTTCTTCAATGGATATGATTATTCAGACGGAACTCCTAAGTGCGACTATACTGATGGAGATAAGTGTGGCTACGAATATTGTCCATACAACGATTATCGAAATTGTATTAAAGATGGTATCTCTATAAAAATTGATGCTGGGTTTATGAGCGAATATATTTTCCATACATTAAAGAACAGTATCGATGGAGAATGTCATTTAGTTGCCACAAATAAAATCAAAGAAATTGTTACAGATGAATTAAAAGAACACATCATTGGTGAGACAAAACAGCAAGTCAAAGATATTGTAAATGACGAGATTGCTAATTTTATGAGCAAAGAAATAACAATTGGTGGTGGTTGGAGAGAGCCTGAAAGAAAACTCACAAGAACGGAATATTTGAGCGAAGTTATTGAAGAAGAGCTTAAAGATAAATTCAAGTCGGATGTTATCAAATCATCAGTATCCGAGAGTGTAAAATCGGCAATCAATACATATGAAAGACAACTTCGAGATGAAATTAATGCCGGTATTAAAACTTATTTTGATACTGCGACAAGACAAATTCTTACTGAAAATGTTGTTTCTATGTTGATGTGTAATGATACTTATAAGAAATTGTCTGATAGCATGCAGACATTCCTTCCACAGAAAAGTGAATAAAAGCACTCTTTTATTCAAAAATTTAAGGAGGATTGGCGTGTACAAAAAGACTTGTCCTATGTGCGGTGGCTATTTAGAATCAACCGATGATGACCATTATAGTTGTGATACTTGTAGCTATAAAGAATGTGAGAACGGCGGAATGTATGAATACGAAGATTGTATAGGCGGCTTCCATTATGATGGTGTAGGTATTAATCCGAACGGTGTGTTTTGCGGCGAATGTACTAAAATGACTTGCGTATACTGTTCAAATAAATCTGCAATCAAAAGAGGTGGTAAAGAATGATAATTTATGAATTTTCAACTTGGGGTAGTAATGGAAAACCATACACCATAGAAGAAATTGAAGTTGAGGAAAAACCAAAGACCTATATTGCAAGAGGTATACGGGTAAATAAAGACGATATAGGCAAATTACAAAAACATTTCGGCAACAGAATGTATAGGTTAGACAGTGACCCGAAACCATACATTGAAGCAATGGTTAACCATAAAAAGTATATTATGGAGCAAGCAACTGAAAATCTGAAAAGAGCAACCGCAGATTTTAATAAATGGTTTGATTTAAAAGTTGAGGTGACTGATGAACAAAGTAAATGAGTTGGTGTTGTGTACAGAAGACTATGAGACCGAAAGCGAATTCCAAAGTAAACTCGCAGAAGCCATAATGCTACTTTTGGGCGCAGGATACATATGTACAGTACGAGAAGATGAAGTGGGAATTATTGTAATCGAATATGACCACGATGATAGTGCTTATGGTAGCCCATACCCTTATTGGTTAACACCAGAGCAAGCCGAAAGTATTCCATTAGACAATGGCAAAGATTCAGACAGTTCTGAATAAAACCATACTTTTATTAAAACATTAAAAAATAAATGAACAATTTCAAAATTCGGAGTATACTAAGTATTGGCAAAATTTTTTAGGGCAAATAGTTCCCGAAGTGAAATAAAATTAAAAAGGAGAAATGTAATGCAGACAAGATTTAATTTCGTGGGAGAAATCGTTCTCCCGAAAAAAGACGGTAAGCGACCTCTTTTCAAGGAGATGGAAAAGAAAGTTGACAAAAAGACTAGAAACATGGTTAGTCTGAACTTCGGCGTTAAGGAAAGCGATACTAATATGGCTTTTGTTGAAGCTTTTGACGGAGAGCAGGAAACCATAAAGACGATGAATGCCGATAATGAAAAGATTAACATTGATTGGGCTGACCGCTTTGATGAAGACGTAGTAGATAAGGTTGCAGGATACAAGAAATATACCCTCGACCTCGGTGACGATTTTGGTGGCAGACAGGAATTTATTACACTGTATGACTTTATCAAAAAAGCAGCAGAACTACTTCCTCAGTATAAGGGTAAGGTTGCTGTTGTAGGCCAGATGGTTAAAGAATTCTACAAGGGTACATGGTACGACAAATTTAAGGTTCAGAATATCTACGCTGTAGACAGTGAACGTAAAAGTAGATTATCTATTACTGCTGACGTGTACTACAATAAGGATTGCATTGATAAGGTTGATTTTAAGGAAGATAAGAAGATTTATCTTGACGGCTATATAGAACAGTATTTTGATAAGGATACCGGCACGAAGTATATTCCTCAGAGATTTGTGTTTAGTGCAGAAAAGTACGACCTTGAGGGTAACGATAGACACAAGAAGCTCTTTGATTACAAGATGAAATACATAGATGTTAAGAATAAGAATATGGTTCACATTCTTTGGGATTGTGTTCTCATTCGCGGTGCTGAAACTGTCGAGTTCACCGAAGATATGTTGACCGAAAACCAAAAAGAGCAGATTGAGTTGGGCATTAAGACACTAGATGATTTCAAGCCCAGAAGAGGAGTAGTAGGAGATAAGATTAATGAAATTCGTCTCTTCGACCCTCAGTTGACAGGCGATTTTGCAGACGGTCTTGTTGATACCGAGACAAAGTTCAGCGAATTTGAAGAAGACATTTTTACTCCTACCAAGGACGAAAAGATTGAAGATATTGAAAAATCTGAAAAGGTAGAAAAGGAAGACGACAAACCACCTTTTGATACCGATAACAGCGTATCAGATGACGACTTATTTTAATGGAGGAATGTAATTAATGGGAAAATTCGGAAGAAAAAATGAAGTTGATTTAAACCCTTTGCACTATAACATTTGTCTTTTAGGTGAAGGCGGTATAGGTAAAACCACTATCATTAAGCAGGTTTGTGAAAAACTCGTTGGCGATGACGGATATATGCATTTGGATATTGGTCGTGAAGACGGTGCAGCGGCAATTCAGGGAATTGTTTCCGAGCAAATTGAAGATTGGACAAAGCTCAAAGAAGTTACAGAAGATATTATTGAAAATAAGACAACAGATTATCCCGATTTGCAAGTTCTTATTTATGACAGTTTTGACGAACTTATTGATTTGGCAGAAAGAGAAGCAGTTCGCTTATATAATAAAAAGAACCCCGATAAGAAAGCTGAAACAATTAATGGCGCTTGGGGTGGTTTTGGTAAAGGTGAAGACAAAGCACTTGATATGGTTCTTGATTTAATTTGGGAACTTAAAAAGGTAGGCATTAATCCCATTATTATCGGCCATGTAAAGAGGTCTGATATTATAGACCCGATTACTCAGGAAACATATAGCAAGCTTACTTCCGATACAACACAGAGGTACTTCAATAATCTTAAAAATAAAATGCATTTTGTAGGTCTTGGCTATATTGATAGAGATATTGTTAAAGAAAAGACTGGCAGAAAGAATGTTGTAACCAAACAGGATATTACGGTTAACAAGGTTGTTTCTGAATCTCGTTACATTAGCTTTAGAGACGATACATATTCAGTTGATAGTAAGTCCAGATTTGCTGATATCGTAGATAAGATTCCTTTTGATGCAGACGAGTTTATTAAAGCAATGAAAGATGCAATTCTTGCAGAGCAAGCCAAGGGAACAAAAACTCTTGAGGAAACCAAGAAGGAACAAGCTAAAGCTCAGAAAGAAGCAGACAAAAAGGCTGCCGAATATAGCAAGTCAGCAAAGGAAAATAAGATTGACGAAGAAAAGAACGAAGAGTTAATTGAAGTCATTAAGGCTAAGTTCCCTAATGCTTCTGATGATACTAAGGCAAAGGTAAAGAAAGTTATGGCAGAAGCAGGAATTGAAAACTTCAAAGAAGTGTCCGTTCCTACAAAGCCACTTGAAAAGATTATAGAAATACTTGGATAAAAATATTAAATGCTCCGGCGGGATGCCCCGCTGGAGCTTACGGAAACGGTAGGTGACTAGTTGGGTCGAAAAGTTAAATGTAGAATAACAGGTGAGATGGGAAATAGTGATATTTTCTATAAAGCAGATAATGGACTGTACTATAAATCAAAAGAACTTTACGAGGAGTATAAACAAGAAGCAGAATATCGTCGTAAAATCATTGATTTCTTTTGTATTGAATTGCTTGGATATGAAAAAGGATGCGCATTTCCGACAGTTTTAACTAAAAAATTAGAATCACTATCTGCTTACTCTAACAAGACAATATGGGCAACCATTTTATATAAAGAAGAAGACCTTAGATATTGGGCTTCGGTGGAAGATAAATTTAAAAATGATTACGGAAAGATTTGCTATCTTTTTGTGATTATAGTTAATCATATTAATGAAGTTCAAAAGAAAATTAAGGCTCAAAAACGAGCATATACACCAACCGTAGAAGCACCTCCAGAAATAGAGGACATATCAAATCAAATAAATCAAAACAAAGACATTTCAAAATGGCTGGAGGAGGATGAAACATAGAATTAAATGATTTTCCAAAAGAGTTAACTCAAAAAAGAGATACGACTGAGTGTAACTTTATCTTTTGTTTATATAAAGATACCGAACTGTATGACGATTACAAAAATCTTGAAAACGGAACGGATATTTTAACTGAAGACGGAATGTTTTATTACGGGCTTGCTGAAGGAATGATTAGAACTGGATATAGTACGCTTGATAATATTTCAATTCATACATACTTATCAGATAAAGAAGTGCTCCGTAAGGGTTACGAGCGACGGGGCGGATATAAAACAATTCAAGATATAACCTCATTGCTCAATGCAGATAATGCCCCAGTTTATTATGATGAACTGATTAAAAACAATATGCTACTTCGCTTGTATGACGCAGGATTTACCAACGTTGTTAAAGATATCGAAAAACTGAATCAAATGTCGTCTGAGGAAGTATATGATTTTTACGATTTTAAATTAAACAATGTTTGTGTTAGCAAAAATGAAAAGATTAAAGCAGAAAATATTTCAGAGGGATATGAGCCATATATTGACGATTGGGACAAAGGTAAAGAAGTTGGATTCAAAATCGGATATCCACTTTTAAACTATAAATTAGCAGGAGTTCATCGTCAGAATATGTTGCTTCATATTGGCGGCATAGGTCAAGGTAAAACAACTACTGCAATCCTATTGTATGTGTTGCCAGTCATCAAAAGTGGCGAAAATGTGTGTATCGTAGCTAACGAGCAGGGTTGCAGTGAATTCCGTCAAATGATTTTGGCAAGTGTTCTTTTTAATGAGATTAAATACTTCGGAATGAACAGACAAAGATTAATTGTCGGTAATTTCACAGAAGAACAAAAAGAAAAACTTAAAGAAGCGTCTGAATGGTTAGCAAACTGTAAAGGCAAAATCTTCTTTGTTGAATTAAACAATTATGCGCTATCTAATGTTAAGAAAATAATTAGAAAATATGCGAAATTAAATGTAGGAATGTTTTTGTGGGATACATTGAAACCCGAAAATGATAGTGATGAGCGAAGTTGGGGATTGTTCTCGCAAACCGCAAAAGAACTATTCCTAATAGCCAAAAAAGAAAATGTTGCAATAGTGGCTACAGCACAAGCTTCAGCAGAATCTAACGGTAGAAGATATTTAGACCTTTCCTGTATTGGAAAGAGTAGAGCAATCGCTGAATGTGCTTCAACCGTTACAATTTTCCGACCAGTATATGCTGACGAAAAGGAAAAACTGAAGGGTTACACTTGGCAAAAAGATGATAACGGTAAATATAGCAAGATTAAAAAGATGATAGATTTATCAGAAGACAAAGATTATATTGTAATGTTTATTCCTAAGAATAGATTTGGCGATACCGCACCGGCTATTCTCTATGAGAGAAATATGAGTTTTAACACATTAACGGAGTTGGGGTATGTAGATATTTCACCCGATAAATATAAAGGAAGATAATAAAGGAGAGTGATAATGAGTGAATGTAATGCGAGTTAATGAAGCCCTTTCGGCTGACGAAGATGTAGTTCGTGAAATATTAGAGGAGCTTGGATTCACTCAGTTAACATTCGACGCTTGCAAAAGAACATTTAGGTTTGCAAGAGAAGAGGGGAGAAACCCCACTTCAATGGTTTTAAATCTTGATACGCTCTCCTTTCATTGCTTTTCAACAAACAGTAAAGGCAATCTTTATACACTTATAATGCAACGTAAAGATATGAACTTTCCAAATGCATTAAAGCGGGCGGCAGATTATGCAGGACTCGACAAAGAAGAATACGATATTGATATTAAACTTCCTTTTGGTGGCTTCTTTCAAGGTCTCGTAAAAGAAATATCTGAGCCAGAGTTTTCTATGAAAACTTATGATGAGTCCGAACTTGACGAGTACAAAGGGTTTTACAACACAATGTTTCTTAAGGACGGCATTTCGTTTGAAAGCCAAGAAAAATTTGATATTGGATATGATGCTTTAAGCAACAGAGTTACAATTCCAATTTATTCACTTGATAACAAACTAATAGGCATAATGGGGCGCTACAACGGAAAATGCGAAAAAGAAGAACGCTGGCTCCCCATTATCCCTTGCTCAAGAAGTTTGACAATATATGGTTTCAATGAGAATTATCAGTCAATAGAAGAAAAAGGTATGGCGGTTATCTTTGAAAGCGAAAAATCAGTAATGCAATGCAATAGTTTTGGCTGTCATATTGCTCTTGCTACATCGGGTTGCCATATATCCGATACTCAAGCCAAACATATTAAATCAATGTTTATTCCAAAAATAATTCTCGCATACGACGAAGGATTGAACGAAGAAGATGTTATTGCTGAGGCTGAAAAATTGAAAATGAATAACCAAATATATAAAAATCAAGTTGGATACATATATGACCGAGAACATAAATATCTACCTGAAGGAAGCAAGGCAAGTCCTTCAGACTTAGGTAAGGAGATATTTGTTAAGCTGATAAAGGAGTGTGTTATTTGGCTTTAAAGATTACTAATAAAATGCAAGAGGTAGCCGTTGATATTCTTGAACGATTCTATTTTGTAAAAGATATCGAAGAAGTATTTAAAATCGTCAAAGAAATGGAAGAAAAATACGAATTACACGATGACCCATTTACACATATGCCATGCACAACAAAAGAATACTGTGAAAATGTAAGAGAGTACGAAAAGCAAAGTATGGAAGAAAGGTTTGACTATTATGAATAAAGATAAATCTGGCCGTTGGAAAGGTGCTGGCTTAGGAATGTATTATTGCTCACTTTGTTTATGTGAAAGAGGTAATCTTGAATTAACATCAGAATGCCCTGAATGCCATGCACAATTAGATATTCCAAAAGATGTTTTATTACTTCAAGAATTGGAAAATGCATTCGAATAAAATAACCATTTGATAGGAGGAAATACATATCGGACAAAGAGAATTAGACCCAAGATTAAAAGAATTATTTGATAAAGGTGTAAATGTTTACAGTATTTCAAAATTAAATACAATAGACAACTGTTCTTATGAAGCGTTTCTTACATATAAAGAACATCTCAAAGGCGATAATAATATTTATGGCGTATTAGGAACTAAAATACATGATACGCTTGAGGAGATTATAAACGGCAAAAATACAACAGATGTTTTGCCGGGCGTTCTTAAATCAGAACTTGAAGATTTAGAAATGCTTGATTTAAACTTCCCTAAAGATAGACAGGGCGGAGATTCTATAAGAGATAGTTGGGTTGCTGATATGAGCCATTTCTGTAGTAACTTTACTCCGCCGAAAGGCAAGTTTGAAACTGAACAATTTGTTTTATATAAGGTCAATGACGACAGGTACGTTCAAGGATTTATTGACTTAATTCGTAAGAATGCAGACGGAACAATCTCCATCTATGACTGGAAAACAAGCTCACAGTTTTCAAATGCTGATTTGCAACACCATGGACGACAATTGGTTTTTTATGCGCTCGCAAAGCAGCAAGAAGGATTCCAAGTAAAAGAGGTTGCTTGGATAATGTTAAAGTATTGCGAAATTACTTTTTTAGGTAAGGCTCGCAAAACATCAAAAGAAAAGACAACTTTAACTAAGGTAGTTAATAGAGGAAAAATTGTCAAAGAATTGAAATCATATATCGAACAAGATTTAACCGACTTAGGTTACGATGAAGTTGACATTGAAATCATGTTAGATACTGCCTTAAAGAATAACGAAATACCACAAGAGATTAAAGATAAATACACAATTAAACCGTATGTAAGAAAATATGATTTAACACAAGAGAATATTGACGAAACACTTGAATACATAAATAAGATAGCAGATAAATTTGAAAGTGAAGAAGAATGGAAGCCGAGAGAGTTTACAAGATTAACTAAAACAGGAAAAGAGTCTGAGGATACTTTCTATTGTAACACGCTCTGCAACTACAGAAAGAAGTGTAAGTTTATAAAAGATTTTAACGAAAAGAAAGATAAGACAAAAACTGAAGATTCAGATTTATTTTAGGAGATGTTAAATGCAGAATTATCATAAACATACTTGTTTTTCCAACATATTCGTCCCCGATAGTGCGGCAACCTATGAAGATTACGCAAAAAGGGCGGTAGAGCTTGGTCATAAAATAATATCTTCAGTTGAGCATGGTTGGCAATCAAATTATTGGAGAGCATACGAAGCTGCCAAAAAACACAACTTAAAGTTTGTTTTTGGAACAGAGGCATATTGGGTTAGGGATAGAATTAAAGAATATCCAGAACTCGATAAAGATGGTAATCAAAAGACAAATAAAGACGGCTCTATAAAAACCGTAAGGGATAGACAGAATCGACATATCGTAATATTGGCAAGAAACGAGAACGGAAGACAAGCAATCAACGATATTCTTTCAGAAGCAAATATCACTGGTTACTATTTCAGACCTCGTGTTGATTTAGAGTTACTGTTATCTCTCCCTGCAAACGATGTGTTTATTACAACTGCTTGTATAGCGTTTCGAGGTAAAGAAAATGCAGATGACGTAATTGTAAAATTACACGAGCACTTTGGCAACAACTTTATGCTCGAAATTCAAAATCACTTAACAGAAGAACAAGCCAATTGGAATAAGCATTTGCTTGAATTATCACAAAAATACGGCATAGAAATGATTGTTGGTCTCGACTCTCATTATATATATCCTGAAGATTCTGCTTTAAGAGATTATATTCTCGCTGCCAAAGGTCTTCATTATGAAGACGAAGATGATTGGTTTATGGATTATCCTGATGACGAAACTGTAATGCAGAGATTTTTAGAGCAAGGTGTATTTACCAAAGAACAAATTCAAAGAGCAATGGATAATACGGATGTTTGTCTCGAATTTGAAGATTATGACGATAACATTATATTTCAGCCGGTAATCAAACTTCCTACATTATATCCTGATAAAACCAAAGAAGAAAAGGACAAAATCTATAGTCGCTTCATCACTTCGAAATTCAAAGAATATATGAAAGATATTCCTAAAGAAGAATACGATAGATATTTTGAAGGGGTAAAAAGCGAAGTTCAAACCTACAAAGATACTGGAATGGTTGATTATCCTTTAATCGACTACGAAATCGTTAAGAGAGCAGTTGAAAAAGGTGGTCTAATTACCGATACAGGAAGAGGTTCGGCGGTTGGCTATTTTACAAATACTCTTTGTGGTTTTTCAAAAGTAGATAGATTTACCTCAGCCATAAAACTATACCCAGAAAGATTTATTAGTACAAGTCGAATACTCGAATCTAATAGTCTCCCTGATATTGACCTAAATGTAGGCAATGTAGAAATCTTTGAAGAGGCACAAGCAGAAATTATGGGAGAAGAACACACTGCTCCTATGATAGCGTTTGGCACTCTGAAGAAAAAATCTGCTTTTAAACTTTATGCTAAAGCTAAAGGAATGGACTTTGAATTAGCGAATGAAATTTCAGACCAGATAGGTAAGTACGACGAAGCATTAAAATATGCCGACGATGATGAAAAAGACGACATTGATATTAAAGACTATGTTGATGAAAAATATCATTCGTATTTGGAAGAGTCAGAGCCTTATTGGGGTATTGTGTCCGATAAGAAAAAAGCACCTTCAGCGTACTTGTTATATCAAGGTAACATTCGTAAAGAAATAGGATTAGTTAAATGTAAGAGCGAATCAACAAAGAAAGAAGTCATAACAACCGTTATGGACGGAGCAGTTGCAGAAAACTATAAATTTCTTAAAAATGACTTGCTGAAGGTTGATGTTGTATTATTGATTGCCAAAGTTTTTGACCGCATTGGCATTGAACATTTTAACGTTAATAAACTCTTACAGTTAATTAAAACAGACGATAAAGTTTGGGACTTATATGCAAATGGTCATACTCTTTGTTTAAATCAGGTAGAAAAAGAATCTACAACAAAGAAAGTAAAAAAATATAAGCCCCACAACGTTTCAGAGTTGTCGGCGTTTATAGCAGCCATTCGTCCCGGCTTTAAGTCAATGTACAAGACATTTGAAAGCAGAGTTGATTTTAGTTACGATATTCCTGCTTTTGATAATATTTTGCGAACCGAAGAACTTCCTTACTCGTATATGATTTTCCAAGAGCAAGTTATGAACACATTAAACTATGCTGGTTTCCCGATTGACCAATGTTATGGAATTATTAAAGCGATTGCTAAAAAACATCCAGAAAAAGTTAAACCTTTAAAATCTCAATTCATTGACGGTTTTGCGAAGCGCATTATCGAAGATGACGGAATGGATAAAGATTCTGCATACGAGGCCTCACAAAAGGTTTGGACAATCATAAACGATAACTGTGCTTATGGATTTAACTCCGCGCACGCTTACTGCATGGCACTCGACTCTTTATATCAAGCTTGGCAAAAGGCTAATTATCCGTTTGAATTTTATGAAGTAGTTTTACAACATTATTCTGATAAGGGTAATAAAGATAAAGTTGCTTTGTTAAAACAGGAAATGACAAAAGCCTTTGGTATACAAGAAGGTGAGTTTAAATGGGGTAACGATAACCGTAGATTTGTAGCAGATAAAGAAAAATCTGTAATCTATCCTTCGTTGCTTTCATTAAAAGGACTAAGTCAAAAAAGCGCAGATGATTTATATGCTCTTTCTCAAAAGAAAACATATGATAATTTTTATGAATTATTTAAAGACTTGAAAAAAGTAAAAAGCATCAATTCTGGTAAAATTTCAACCTTAGTTCAAATTGGATACTTTAAAGACTTTGGAGCTATCGGAAAAATTGAGAAATTCTTAAAATGCTGTGACGATTTAGAGGGAAGGTCTCAGTTCTCTAAAACAAAAGTAGACAGCACTTATAAAAAATATATAGAAAAATATTCTAACCAAACCGAAAAACAATTTACAAACTTTGATTGTGAATCTGCGCTGAAGGAAATTTGGAACGATTTAGATGACGAAGAAGTTCCATTAAACAAAAGACTTAAATACGAACTCGATTGCTTAGGATATGTTAAGACTGTAAACGGTAACATTAAACCAGAGTATGCTTTCGTACAGGGCTATGAGTGTAAATTCAAAAATCCAAAATTGACCCTTTATCGTATTTGTAATGGTGATATTGACGTTGTAAAAGTAAAACGAGCACAATACGATGCATCACCAATTGAAGTAGGTGATATCATAAAAACCATTGAATGTTCCAACGAAGGAATTTGGCGACATGAGGGTAAAGACGAGAACGGTAAAGATGTTTGGAAACAAGATAAAAATGACCTTGAAACAATACTTAAAAAATGGACTTTTGTGAGGTGATTTATTGCTAAATAAATTCAAATATACAGATAAAGAAATGGATGAATTAGTTAAATCTATAGTTGTACTTGTAGATACAAGAGAAAAAGAAAATCAACACATATTAGATTATTTTGATAAAAAAGGTATCAAATACAAGAAAAGAGCCTTAGAGTATGCAGATTACTCATTTATGATTCCAAAAAATGAAGCATTGAATATACCAAGAGATTTATATTTTGACAAGGAATGTGTTGTCGAACGAAAGGGAAGCCTTGAAGAACTTTCAGGAAACTTAACCAAAGAGCGAGATAGACTCGAAAAAGAATTATCTCTTGCTCCGCAAACCAAGGTTTTATTGATTGAAAATGGCAATTATGCCGATGTAGTAGGTGGAAACTATAATTCACAGTATAACAAAAAATCTTATTGGGCTTCTCTTCACTCATTTCACTTCAAATACAATTTGCCAATAATGTTTATGCCGGATAATAAATACTCAGGTGTTTTTATAAGAGGATACTTCACTTACTATTTAAAAGATTATTTAAGATAAGGAGAATTTAATGACAAAGACTAAAATCTTTGCAAAAGAAATTGAATACATACAAAACGACGATATTAAAAGTTTTCTTGCACTTGCAATAAATAATTTACCAGACTATTTCTTTGAGGTGGCGGCCTCAAGTACGGGAAAATATCATCCCCAGTATGCTTTGGGTGACGGTGGGTTAGTGCGACACACTAAAGCAGCCGCAAGATTCGCAAACCATCTACTGGGCATAGAGCAGTTTAAAAATCAGTTTACTGACAGAGAAAGAGATTTAATTATTGTTGCAATTATTCTTCATGATGGTTGGAAACATGGAGAAAATGGTGGAGCTTTTACGACATTTGAGCATCCTGTAGTTTGTGCGGAGTGGGTTAAGAATGCAGAAACATTAAAGGGCTTCATAAACGAAGATGAATTAAATATGGTTTCTAATGCAATCGCTTCACATATGGGTGAATGGAATACAAATAAAAGAAGCTCAACAACTCTACCGAAACCAAGCGATAAAATAGGAAAGTTTGTACATATGTGCGACTATCTTGCAAGTCGAAAGGACATCGAAGTTTTATTTGGCGACGAAGAACAGGCTCCGCCCATTGATATTAACACATATACACTTTCTTTTGGAAGACATAACGGTGAAACATTAGTACAGATTGCGGAATCTGACCCATCTTATATCACTTGGCTTAAAGAAAATATAAAAAAAGAACCTATTAAATCATTGCTTAAACAGTTAGGAGATTAAAATACGGAAAAGATAAACAGAATAAAAGAATTAACCGAGCTTTTAAATAATGCTCGTAATGAATATTACAATAACTCAAATTCACCTATGAGCGACTACGAATACGACGAGCTTTTTGATGAGCTAAAAAAACTGGAGAGTGAAACCAACTTTAAGTTGGCTAACTCTCCGACAATGACAGTTGGATTTGACATTGTAGATAAATTAAATAAAGTAAAGCATAATCACCCAATGCTTTCACTTGATAAGACCAAGAGTATTGATGAAGTGCAAAAATTTATTGGAAACAAACCTATCCTCACAATGCTCAAAATGGACGGATTGACAATTAGTGTTAAGTATTCTGAGGGTAAGTTGGTATCTGCTGAAACACGTGGCAATGGAACTGAAGGCGAAGATGTGACACATAACGCTTTAGTTTTTACAAACCTGCCACAAACCATTTCGTATAGAGGTGATTTGGTAGTTGACGGTGAAGCGATTATTACATACGAAGATTTTGAAAAGATAAATGCAAATCTTCCTGAAGGTGAGAAATATAAAAATCCTCGAAATCTTGTAAGTGGTTCTGTGCGTCAGCTTGATAGTGGAATTGCCGCACAGCGACACATTCGGTTTATTGCTTGGAAACTTGTTAGCGGATATGACAACAATTCCTTCAGCGAAAGACTTAATTGGTTAGAAACACTTGGTTTCACGGTTGTTCCTCGTCTTGATAGATTTGACGAAAGAAGTATTAGCTTCCTTAAGATTATTGCAGATAAGTATAGTTATCCCATTGACGGACTTGTAGTATCTTTTGACGATGTAAATTATCTTGAATCTCTTGGCGCAACAAGTCATCACTTAAGAGGTCAGTTGGCTTTCAAATTCTATGACGAGACTGCGACAACCATTCTCAGAGATATTGAATGGAACACAAGCCGTTCCGGTCTTGTAAATCCTATTGCAATCTTCGACGAAGTTGATATAAGTGGTAGTACAATCTCAAAGGCTACTTTGCACAATCTTTCCTATATTAAATCATTAGAATTAGGAATTGGAGACGAAATCGAGATATACAAAGCCAACGACATTATTCCTAAAGTTGCTAATAATTTAACTCGTACAAATTCGTATAAAAGACCACTTTTATGCAAATCTTGTGGAGCAGAATTAGACGTGCATAATGACAATGGCTCAGAGACATTGCATTGTCCTAATGAAGAATGTCCTGCAAGAATGCTTGATAAATTCGTTCACTTCGTTTCTAAAGACGGAATGGATATACAAGGCCTCTCAGAAGCAAGTCTTGAGAAGTTTATTTCAAACGGTTGGATAAAAAAGTTTTCTGATATCTATCGGTTAGGTCAATATAGAAAAGAAATAATGGCTTTAGACGGCTTTGGCGAAAAGTCTTGGGACAGATTGTGGCAGAGCATTCAAGAAAGTCGTAATACAACAATGGCTAAATTTATTTGTGCTCTTGGCATTCCGTTGATTGGGAAAAATACCGCTAAAGAAGTTGCTAAGCATTGCACAATCAATGAGTATGGGGAATTAGAAATAGATACCGAGCATGGTTCCATTTTTACTCCCGCGCTTACTAGTAGTCTTAAAACATATGGAGCTAATCTTGCAAATAATATGGAGATATCTGCTCTCATATATGAGCTAAATATTTCTAACGAACAAATAGAGACAATAAATTCTCTATTTACAGGTAAAACAATTGTTGTGACCGGTGCATTGAATTATTATACTCGTACGACTATACTAGAAGAACTTGAGCGACTTGGTGCTAAAATGGGCAGCTCAGTAAGCAAGAAAACTGACTACTTGCTTACAAATGAAGAATCCGGCTCAAGTAAATATAAGAAAGCCGTAGAACTTGGTATTAAGATAATAAACGAAGAAGAATTTGAAAAGATGAAAGGATGATAATATCAGTATTTTAAATAAAAAGAATTTAATAATAGTATTCTTAATTATTATATCAATAACTTTTGGTTGTCTCTATATAGACGCATCAAATGAAGTGAAAATTAAACAAAATAATATTGCTGACCAAGCAATAGAAATTTCAAATTTAGATAAATCAAATAAAGATTTATCTACACAGCTAACATCGGCACAACTTGATTTGGAAGCTCTTCAGTCTAGTTTAGAAAATTTAAAACAAAATAAAGTTGCCTATGTTGGAAAATATAAAATTACATATTACTGTGCCTGTAAACAGTGTTGCGGTAAAGAAGATGGAATTACCGCAAGTGGCGTGAAAGCACAAGAGGGAGTTACGGTTGCTGCTGATACTTCAAAACTTCCTTTTGGTACAAAAATTTATATAAAAGGCATAGGTTGGAGAACAGTTCAAGATAGAGGCGGAGCAATAAAGGGTAATAGATTAGATATTTATATTTCATCTCATAATGGCCCAATGCCCTATAATGTTCAAAGTTTAGATGTATGGGTGGAGATTAAATAATGTGCCAAGAATGTAGAAGAACTCCTTGTCATCCACAGTGTCCAAACTATGAATTTCATAAAACAGGAATTTGTGACAAGTGTGGCGAAGATTTATATGAGGAATATGAAATTTGGACTGATGATGACGGAAATAGGTTTTGCTCCGAAGATTGTGCAAAAGATTATCATGGAATTAAGGAGATAGATTATTGAATTTTAATATTGAAATTTTAAAACATCCTACAGAATTAGACTGGCAATGGTGCAAACAATGTACTTTGAATACGGTAGGTAAAAACAGTACCACTCTTCCTACGAATGAGTGGAAGGAAAAACTTGTTAAATCAGAACATAGTCCATTAAGAGAATTATGGTTTGGAATAAAAATGGAAATTCCTTATTGGGTTTCGGTACATTTTGTTAGACATCATATAGGTGTTAATCATTATGTTCAATCACAACGCAATGATAGACAAGAAAAATATGACAGAACACAAGCTCCTCAAGGAGAAATAGTATCTCATATAATGTCAATCAATGCTCAAGAATTAGTTTTTATGAGCCATAAGCGATTATGTAATCAAGCATCTAAGGAAACAAGAATGGTAATGCAAGAGATAGTAAACCAGATTTTAAAATCAAATCCAGAATTCAAGGATGTGCTTGTGCCACTTTGTAAATACAGAAATGGATTATGCACAGAGTTTAATACTTGTGGATATAATATCAAACAATTAAAGGAGAATTAAATGCAGAAAACAAAAGGAATATATTTAATAGTCGGCAAGTCCGGTTCAGGTAAAACTACTCTTGTTGAAGCACTTAAAAAATACGGATATACTTCAATAGAAAGTTATACTACAAGACCTAAGCGTTTTGAAAACGAAACAGGTCATACATTTATAAGCGAAGAAGAATTTGACCAATTAAAAGATATATGCGGTTATACAAAATATAATGGATATAGATACTGTGCCACTTCAGAACAGGTTAACAACTCCTCTTTATATGTTATAGATGTTGATGGGGTTGATTATTTCAGGACACACTATACAGGTCACAAGAAAATATGCGTTATTTATATAGATTGTCCTTGGTATACTCGATTACATAGAATGTTAAAGCGTGGCGACAGTTTAAAACAAGCAATAAAAAGAATAACACTTGATAGCAAAGTGTTTGCAAATTGTAAAAATAAGGTCAGCTTTATTATAAGAAATAAGAATAAAACTAAAGCGATAAATTTATTAAGAAGTGTTATATCCGAACTCGAAAATTATGGTGAATAAAATGAAGATTTTACTTGATTTTGACGAAGTAATAAACACAATGACACATCATTGGGTTAACACTCTAAATTGCGTATATGGAACTTCTGTAAACTTTGAAGATGTTAATGAGTGGGATATGCGAAAAGCATTTCCTACTCTGACAGAAGATGAGATTTATAATCCTTTACATCTTCAGACATTTTGGAACGGTGTTGAAATTATGCCGGGCGCCAAAGAGGGAATTCAAAAACTCTTATCTGAAGGTCACGAAATATACATAGTTACCTCTGCTCACCCAGATACGATTAAATGGAAAGCAGAATGGTTGCAGAAAGAGTTACCTGAGATTCCTTGGTCTCATGTTATAGTGGCAAATAACAAAGCTCTTGTAAAAGGTGATATTCTTGTAGATGACGGGCTTCACAATTTATATGAGGGAAATTATATAAAAGTGTTATTTGATAAACCTTGGAATAGAAATGTAGATAAGAGTAATTTGACAGATATTGTTCATAGAGTGCATGATTGGAATGAAATTGTTGACTTAATAAACGAATTTAATACCACAATCTTATGTTAATAGTAATTATTTGAAATTTTAAAACATATATTATATTGAAAAATAACAAGAAGGTGATAATAATAGGAGACACTGAAACATACATAATAAATAATGATAAATATATTGTGGAAACAAAGTTTGGAAATGAAGAGTTAGAAAATATTATTGCAGATATAATTAGCAAACAAGACCTATATGTTTGACAAACAAGCATTGTCGTGTTATAATTAGTAAATGATTATAACACGATTTTTTTATTTAGGAGATAGGTATATGATTTACAGCGCAGCTTTATATTGCCGATTATCAAAAGATGATAACAATAGTGGCGATAGTTCTAGTATAGTTACTCAAAAAGATATGCTTACAAGATATGCTCATGAGCAAAGTTTTAATATTTATGATATTTATATAGACGATGGATATAGCGGAACTAATTTTGATAGACCGGCATTTCAACAAATGAAACAAGATATTGAAAACGGAAAAGTTAATATGGTTATTACCAAAGATTTAAGTCGTTTAGGTAGAGATTATATAATTAGTGGACAACTTATAGAAGAATTTTTTCCTAAATATAATGTCAGATATATTGCAATCACGGACGGGTTTGATAGTAATGATAAATATAATGATATCGCACCATTTAAAAATGTTGTCAATGAATTATATGCACGAGATATAAGCAAAAAGATTCGTTCTGCTTTTGAAACAAAAATGAAAGAAGGCAAGTTCATAGGTAATTTTGCTCCTTATGGATATAAAAAAGATACAACTGATAAAAATAAATTAGTTATAAATGAAGAAACGGCACCTATTGTTCAGTACATTTTTAAATTAGCAGAAGATGGCTGTAGACCGATAGACATTGCTAGAACACTAAATGAAAAGAACATCTTGCCACCAGCTCTATATAGGTGCTCAAAAAACCCAAAACTCAATGTTGATAATTATTCTAAACGCAAAGAGTGGACAAGCACTAATATTCAAAAAATGCTTAAAAACATAACTTATATAGGTCATACTGCTCAACATAAAACGACAAAAATTTCTTTTAAAAGCAAGGTTACATTGACAAACCAAAAACAAGATTGGATTATTGTTGAAGACACACACGAACCTATCATAGATAAGCAAACCTTTGATGTCGTACAAATGACAATTGTATCACGTAGAAACTCACCAAAAAGTGATTTTAAAAATATTTTTTCAGGCATTGCTATTTGTGCAGATTGTGGTAGTAATATGTCTACAACTGGCACTCGCAAAAAAGACAGCAAATATAATTTAGTATGCGGAAAATATAAATTATACGGAAGTAAAGAGTGTACAAATCATTTTATTGATTATGATGTATTATATCAAATTGTTCTATCTAATATTAATAAGCATCTTAAAATCACTACTGAATCTAGAAAGAAAATATTAGCAAAATTAGAACAATCTAAAAATAATTCGGTAAACATAAATAAAAGATTTGAAGCTATTAATAAACGCAAAGCGGAAATACAAACAGTAATTCAAAAATTGTACGAAGATAATTATTTAGGACGAATTAACAAAGAGCATTTTAATATGATGATGAATTCACTAACAAAAGAAGAAACACAAATTGATGCCGAAATATCAATACTAAATCATAAATCAAATAAATCTGAATACGATAATTATAATCGTTTTTTTAAACTACTCGATAATTTTTCTAATTTAACAGAACTAAATCAAGACATAGTAAGACGATTGATTGATGTAATTTATATTCACCAAGGCTCATATCAAACTATTAATGGAGTTAAATCTAAAGAACAAAAAATTGTAATTCAATATAAATATATAGGTAAATCAATTATAGCATAAAACCACCCATACACATAGTCAGCGCCTGTTTTCCGCTGCTTCCCGCATTGTTTAGCGGTTTATTAAGATTATAGGCAATTCTAGGTAAAATTCCGCTTTCTTCCAGTAGCGAAAAAATAGGAAAAAACAAAGACATAGGCGGAAGCATTACCGAAACGACTTCGCTAAGTACCGTATAGGCGCCATCGTATATAACACCTCTTAAAAACGGTGGAGTGTTTATGTGAATTAAAAATAAGTTAAAATATTTTCCTAAAAATGAAAACGATTTTGAAAGCAGTAATGATGGGTAATTAGCGCCACTAATGGTAATCCATAAAATAATAAGTAAAAAAACAATCATTAGGGGAATAGATGTGTATTTTCCGCATAAAAGTTTATCAATTTTTTTATCCTTTGCCTTTATATCAGGATTTTTATATATAACGTATTTTTTTATAATGTTATGGCGTTCTATTGGAGTAATATTTATAGGAAAAAGTTGGTTTTCTATAACTTTTTTAACCGCATTAACTTCTTTTTTTGCACTGCAACCGATAACCGTTAGGTTAAGTTCTTTTTCAATTCCGTTAAGGTCGATTTTAATGCCGCGACGTTCTGCTTCGTCAAGCATATTAATACATAAAATAACCTTTGAAGTTATTTGGCAAACTTCATAAAAAAGACGTAAATTTCGATATAAGTCGGTAGCGTCGCATATTACTATTACTTTGTCGTATTGTTGGTTTAAAAGATAGTCTTTTGCAATTTTTTCTTCGGGAGATTTAAAATCAAGACTGTAAATTCCGGGCAAATCGATTATTTCGTATGTTTTAGAACTGCCTTTGAAGTAGCCGTTTGCTACTTCAACAGTTTTTCCCGCCCAATTGCCCGTATGTTGTTTTTTGTGGGTAAGTTTGTTAAATATTGTGCTTTTTCCAACGTTGGGATTTCCCATAAGTACTATTCGTTCCATTTTTAATCACTCATTTTTATAGTATTCTTCTTTTACATTCTATGTTTTATAAGAGTGAGTGACACAAAAAGTAGCAGTCAGCATTTGCTGACTGCTACTTAATAATCGGTTATTTAATTAAAATACGTTAAGCGCTATAAGAACCTGAAGCGCAACGAAAGCAACGTAAATGCCAAGTAGTGTTATACCTTGCCAACGACCGAGTTTACCTTTAAATATGGCAGGTAAAGTCATTAAAGCCATTACGCATACCATTAGTGGAATTTCAATAAGTTGAGAAGTGTTGTAACCGAAAAGTTTGCTTCCTTCGGGAATAACGAAAGGTGAAATTGTAACGGCAGCGCCCGATACAAGCACTAAGTTAAATATGTTAGCGCCGATAATGTTACCGAGAGACAGAGCGCCGTGACCCTTTAGAAGCGCTGTAACAGCGGTTACAAGTTCGGGTAGAGAGGTACAAAGGGCAACGATTGTAACGCCAACTACTTCAGCGGGAATACCTGCCATGGTTGCAAGTGAAACGGAAGAACCTTCAAGCATATCTGCGCCAACTGCAATTAAACCAGCGCTTATAACAAGTACAATTATGTCTTTAAGTAAAGAACCGCCCTTAATGTCATCTGATTCATCAGCGTGTTCTTCGGTTGGGTTTTTGAAACCTTTGTATATGGTCATAGCCATATAAATGCCGAAAACTACGAGCATTACTATGCCGAGCCATCTGTCGAAACTGCCGAAAAGATAAGCGGCTACCAAATAAATGGCTGCAGATACAAAAAAGAAAATTACGGGAGTAACAATGGCTTTTTTGTTAACGGGAGCAGGACGTATAGCGATTGTCAGCGCTGCAATTAAAGAAGTATTACAAATAATTGAACCAATAGCGTTACCGTACGCAATAGCGCCGTTATTGTTCATAGCCGCTGTAACCGATACCATAACTTCAGGAAGCGTAGTACCAATAGAAACTACGGTAGCGCCGATAATGATTTCGGGAACACGGAAACGTTTTGCTATGCCAACTGCACTGTCAACGAACCAGTCGCCGCCTTTTATCAGCAAAACAACACCTACGGCAAACAAAATAAGAGAACCTAAAAGGTAATCGGTTAATCCGCCGTACCAAGCAAAAAAGTTTTCAAGCATTTTTTTGACTCCTTACTAAAAAATATCAATAGTATTTTATTATAAAGTTTTAAAATTGTCAACTTAAAAACCCCGTTTTTATACTCAAAAAACGGGGTTTTTACGATTTTTTTTATTTCACAAAGCGGTGCGTACCGTTTATAACCTGATTGCCTTCATTTATAAGGGCGTTATAATATTTTGCACGTGCAATTTCAGCCTTTTCGGGATATGAAATAAAGAAAGGTGTAGCGCTGAAATAGCCTGAATCAACTCTGTTCTTTTCGGTTTCCCATAAGTCCATAAAGCCTTTAATATATGCATAAGATTTTGCAGTTTCGCCGATTTTAAGCATAGATAAAGCCTGATAGCAAGGGAGTGAGGGCAGATGCATATTGGAGAAGAAGTCAACGTCAAGACCGATAATATAGTCAAATATAGCCTTTGCTTCCTCTTCTTTTCCTAAACGGATAAGACAAAGCGCTTCGTTATATTTTGAAGGAATAATGGGGCCAACTTGCCATAATCCTGCACCAAGGTTGTCGGGGATAATCTGAGCGTTGCGGAATTCTTCAATAGCCTTTTGGTATTCGCCTGCTTCAAAATAACGGTTACCGATACCGTAGTGAGCGGCTATGTGCTGTTTGGCAACTATGGTTTCTCCGCCTTCGCAGGGGATAAAGTCGTGATTGTTGATAAGATAAAGCGCTTTTTCAAAATCACCTGCGCGGTTGGCGGCAATTGCCCATTCGGTAACGATATCGTCTCTTGCGTCTTTTAGGTCGGGTACTAATTCAGAAATGATTTGAACGGATTGTTCACCGTCAAATGCGGTAAGATTTAACAGATATGCGAGTTCGAATACCAACTGTTCGCAGTCGGGATTTTCCTTAACTGCTTTTTTTAGAAGTTCTATGGCAGCGCTTGTGTCGCCGTTTTTCCATACGCTGACTGCTTTCGCGCGGGTTGCCTGCCAACCGTTGCAGTTCTCCCATAACTGTGATGCTTTAGCATAACGCTTTTGGGCGAAGTGTAAACAGCCGAGCATATATCTGAAATCGTTTTCGTTTTCGTATTTTTCAAGAGCAGCAATTTCACCAAAACGGAATGGGAAAGTGCGGTGCGCAAAGTTTGCAGTTTCGGGCTTTTTAATAAGTGCGGCGAGAGAGGGGGCAACGTCGTTTGTATAGGTGGGTACTTTGTTTAAAAGTTCCATTGCCTCTTTGTTAAATCCGCCTGCAAAAAGGTCGAAGGCAACGTCTAAAAGGGTCTGGCTCATAGAAGATTTAAGAGCGCCGAAGAATTCTTTTTCGTCCATAATGCCAAGTATAACTGCAACGTATCTGCCAAGGTGGTTAAGGGGATCGCGTTTCAAAAGTTTGTTGATACGTTCAACTGCTTTTTCGCTGTTTTCGAGTTTTAATTCGCAAAGGGCGGCAATAGGTGCGGCAAGGGGATTTCTATCACCCTTGTCAAGCGCCATATCTGCGCAGAAAAGTGCTTCTTCAAAATTGCCGAGTTTTGCGGCGGCAAGACAAGCGCGTGTCATAGCGCAGGAAATGCTGTCCTGGTTCCAAGCTGATTTTCTTAAATGGTTGTAGGCTTCCTCAGTTTGACCGAGCATAGATTTTGCATAGCCAAGAAGATAGAGGATTTTACCGCTTTCCATTTCGGTATTATACTTTGTGTGAGCAACCATCGCCTTGTTTAAATATACGATAGCCTCGCTGAAGTCGTTTCTTATACAAGCGGTTTCACCTAAAGCAATCAAAGACGGAATGTGATTTTCGTCTATCTGGAGTGCGCGTTTAAAGTAAACGTCAGGATTTGCAATGGGGTCGCGGAACTGTAGATAGTGAAGACCTGCAAGATAAAGTCCCTGAGCGGTGTTGAGTTCATTGGGCATTTCAACCTCGGGGAACAATTCGGGTAAAGGTTTTTTAACGTGAGGCGCATAATCGTAAGTAAGTATGCCTTCAATTTCTACCTTGTAACAGTCTGCCTTAAAGTCACCGTTAAGGGTAAGAACTTCACCTGCAACGAGGTCAGCCTTTGTATCAAGCATAACCTTTTCGCCGTTTTTAACGGTAATGAGGCAGTCTTTTTTATCCATTGTGGGCTGAATTTTAAGTACACCGTCTTCAACCTTGATAGCAGCCTTAAGGTTAGCGTATGAAGGAACGCCTAAATCGGCAAGAGGATACCAGAACTGCGAGAACTGTTTAACCTCGTAAGGCTCGAGCCAAGAAAAGTCAGGCTGATTATCGGAATAAGAACCTGCCATAAGCTCTGCGTAAGCGCCGTCGGTGTCGGTAAGTGCGCGTTCCCAGGACTGAGAAAGCTGGTTATAACCCCAGGTGAACATTTTTTTGCCTACTGCTGTGTGATGGTCACCGATATGTACTACACCGCAACCAATACCGTTGTCAAAACCGCCGAAATAATCGTGTTTGGATGCAGCGGAAAAATAAGAGGTAGCAGGTTTTGTATTAAAGTGTTTGCTGATGTCAACGCCACCTTTTTCGAATACGAAACCGTTAAAACTACCGTTTGCAATAGGATAACTTGTAGCGCTTCTTCTATAGTGGAAACGTACGAAGTCAACGTCATCGGGGAAGAAAATTTCATAGTCCTTGTTAACGGGAACCGCGGTGTTTTCCCACCAAAGAAAACTTTTTCTGATGGCTGTACGGTTAGAAACAACCATTCTTGTTTCAAAGTATGATTTATCGGGTTCAACACAAATACCAACCATACCTTTCATACGGTCAATGGGGTCGTGTTCGCTAAGCCATACTATAACACCGCCTGTGGCAGTTTCTTCAATGGCATAGTCAACGGGC
This sequence comes from Acutalibacteraceae bacterium, assembly GCA_045648445.1. Classification (GTDB taxonomy): domain Bacteria; phylum Bacillota; class Clostridia; order Oscillospirales; family Acutalibacteraceae; genus SIG607. The sequence continues at coordinate 59,619 of JAZRNY010000003.1, read as the reverse complement.
ATAAAGGTTGAAGGACGGTGGTGGAAAGGCCAGTTGAATTCAACACCGCCGCTTATCCATGAACCGAGCGCACCGATAAGCGCAGGTTTAATAACGTGTTGCTTATAAAAGAAATCATAACCGGTGATTTTATCCTTTGCAGAGTAAATTCTCCCACCAATTTCGGGTAGAATAACAAGTTCGATATACTTGTTTTCAATCTTTATAGCATTGTATTCTTTAGCATACTTTACCTTGCTTCTTGTTTTAATAACTACCTTGTTGGGATAGGGGTTACCGCTTGAACGCTGATGAACACGGCTGTCCGCAAACATGGGAAGTTCTTCGCAGGGTGATTCGTCATAGGTATCTATAACGATTTTTTCTTCTTTTACTATAACTTTTTCATCTTTCATAGCAAAATACTCCTTATATTTTTTCTTTAATACCATTGTAAATATGTAAAGCGTCTTTTTCAACACAATAAAAAAATCAAATTTTACTTTTCTTTTTGGGTGAAATATGATATTTTAAATATAAGAGGTGACGAAATGAAGGTTTACGTTTATATTGACCCCGAATATAACGGTTCTGTGTGGTGTTCTCATACTTTAAAGGGACTTACCAGCGAGGCGGCTAAACGTCATTACGGTATATATTTTTTAGAAAGTGACGATGTTTTAAGCCTTGACCTTGATAAAATTTACGGCGAGGAAGAAGAGCGTGTGCTTATCGTTCTTACCACCCGTGTAATGACCGATACAAAGTTTTACGACCATTTTGCAAAAAATAAGGTTTCACTTCTTTTTATTAATCATCAAAGCAATCTGCTTGCCGAAAATTATTCAAACGTGCTTGTGGATTACCGTGAAGGTATGCGTCAGGCACAGGAATATCTTGAAATTTCGAATAAAACAAAAACCGCTCTTTTTGCCATAAATCCTGCTTCGTCCACCGATCAAATCAAAAAAGAATATTTTTTATGGTCGGGTAAGTCGGAAGATGACATTATATATAATAACGGCTCTCTTTATGAATGTTTTGAAAATTTCAAAAAAGAAAATTATGATTCTGTTATATGCGCTAACGATATTGCCGCATATTTTCTTATGAATAATCTTTTAAAACAGGGCGTGAAAATTCCCGAAGATTTGTACGTTGTTTCCTTTGGCGATTCTCTGCTTTCTCAAAAAGGAAACGTAACCCTTACAACCGTCAGTGTTGACCATACGAAACTTGGACGCGAGGCTCTTCACGCCTATTCCTATTTGTATAGACGGGAAGAGGGGGTTCGCGTAAGCATTTACGTAACTCCAAAACTTAACGTAAGAGGCAGTACGGCAAATGAAACTCCAATAAGTAATGCTCCTAAAAATGAAAAGTTTACAACGGTTGTTGACCCGATGTATTCAGACCCATCGGCGCAAAAACTTTTAAAACTTGAGAAAATGCTTGCATCCTGCGACGAAAACGATTTTAAGATACTTGTCTATATAAAGGCGGGCAAAACCTATAGTCAGATTGCAGACCTTCTTTTTATGTCTGAAAAAACCGTTTCATACAGAGTAACCTCATTAAGAAATATAATGGGCTTTTCAACAAAGGAAGAACTTGCCCAGATACTTTGCGAATATAACGTGCTGTAGGTTTTTGATTTAAATTCCCAAAATTTCCTTTTTCTGACGCTTTGATACATTGTTTATCACTATTTCTCTATAATGAAATGAAGGGAAGATTTGTACACCGGATTATTAAAAAACAAAAACCGACGGTTTTCATAAAAGAATACCGTCGGTTTTAGAAATTAAATTGATTGAAAATTAAATTTTTGAGTGTTTTTGTCTTTTGTCGCCGAAAGCGAATAACTTAAGACAAATAAAGGTGATGGGGGAGCCCAGCAGAGCGGCTATAATATAAGCAAATACGTGGTGCATATCGATAATGTTAAAACAAATGAAGGTTACCAAATTTTGTATTGCAAAATTTGGTATATAAGAGGCAAGAAATTTGCCGTATCTTAAGAAGGTTAGTTTTCTCTTAAAATTAAAAATACTGTTAAAAATATACGCTATGGTAAGGCTGCAAATATAACCGATAGCAAACGCTAAGTTTTCCTGAACGCGCGCCCATTCGAGCAGGGTGGAAAAAAGTACGCAGTTAAAGGTGTTAAAGGAGCCGATAAGCGTATATATTAAAAATCTTTTACTGAATATAACCGAGAAAAAGACTTTAAATGGCTTAAAAATTTTATTCATAAAATTCTCCATACTAAAGTTATAGCGGATATTACCAGTATATTATACACTTTTTCTTATATTTTTTCAATAGAAATATTTTTTTGGGGTAAAACGAAAATAACTATTGACAAAAGTAGGGGTATTGGATATAATATTATGGCAACGATGGGAGGACTATGTGTGATTCTTGATTTAAAAAAACTTTTTATAACTGAGAATTATACTCTTCCTATTGACTACTCTGTTGACTTTTCCGAAGTGGAGTATATGGGTGAATATCCGCTCAAAAAGCCCGTTACTGTTAGAGGAAAGGTGACAAACAGGGCCGGACTGGTAACGCTAACGTTAAGTATGATGTATGTCTTTTCTGCCCCTTGTGATCGGTGCGGGCTACCAACCGAAACCGAGTATATGGTGACGCTTGAAAAGTCCTTGGCTCCCGAAATCGCCGGCGACGATAATGATGAAATTATTTTGGTTGAGGATTTAAAACTCGATTTGGATGAGTTGGTTTATACCGAAGTAATCATATCGCTTCCGATGAAACATCTTTGCCGCGTTGACTGTAAAGGAATATGTTCAATGTGCGGTAAAAATCTTAATGACGGCGAATGTAATTGCTCTACTAAGCAGATTGACCCACGTTTGCAGGCTCTGGCTGATTTATTAAAAGAAGAAAATTAACTTTTTGTTATTAAGGAGTTGTATTTAAAATGGCAGTACCAAAGAGAAAAACATCTAAAGCAAGAAGAGATAAAAGACGTAACAACTTATGGAAGATTTCTGCTCCTGCAATTGTTAAATGTCCCCGTTGTGGCGAATACAAACGTACTCATCGCGTTTGTAAGGCTTGCGGTTACTATGGCGATCGTCAGGTAGTTAAGGTAGAAGAATAATCCTAAATCTTTAACTTTTGGGCAGAGGGGCAAAGTCTTCTCTGCCTTTTTTCGTGTAAGGGAGGTGTTCGTATGGCAGTTAAAATTGACGGTGTAATAAAAAAATCACCCGCTTTTAAAAAAGGGATACAAAAGGGCGACAAAATACTTACTATAAACGGTAATGAAATTATCGACGTTTTAGATTATCGCTTTTATCAAAACGAAAAAAGACTTAAACTTGAAATCGAAACCGAAAACGGTAAGGTCAAAACCGTTCGTATAAATAAAGGCGAATATGAAGAACTTGGTATGGAATTTGACGAATACCTTATGGACAAACAACACTCTTGCAAAAATAAGTGTATTTTTTGCTTTATTGACCAATTACCCGCGGGAATGAGAGAATCTCTTTATTTTAAAGATGACGATTCTCGACTGTCTTTTTTATTTGGAAATTATATTACTTTAACTAACCTTACCGAACACGAAATTAGCCGTATTATTAAAATGCATATAAGCCCCGTTAATATATCGGTGCATACTACTAATCCGCAACTAAGATGTAAAATGATGAATAACCGTTTTGCAGGGGAATGTCTTGATATATTAAAACGGTTTAACGATGCGGGTATAGTCATCAACTGTCAGTTGGTGTTATGTCCCGAATATAACGACGGAGACGAACTTAAAAGAAGTCTTGGGGATTTAATGGAACTCGAAAACGTGCAGAGTGTTGCCTGTGTACCCGTAGGACTTACAAAATATCGCGAAAATTTAGCAAAACTTACATCCTTTAACAAAAAAAGTGCTTGTGAAGTACTTGATATTATAGAGGAGTTTGCTGTAAAATATAAAGAAAGATATTCTGTTCGCAAGGTTTACGGTGCCGATGAATTTTATTTAAAGGCAGAAAGGGAAATTCCCGAAAGTGACTTTTACGGTGATTTTGACCAACTGGATAACGGCGTCGGTATGTGGTCACTCTTTAAACAGGAAGCGAAAGATGCTATTTTAAATGATAGTTTGTGTTGTGACGGCAAAAAACGTACTGCCGTAACAGGCGCTGCGGCTTATCCCTTGCTTTGCGAAATTATCGAACTTACAAAATCAAAATACGATAATCTTAATGTTACCGCCCAAATGATAAAAAATGAATTTTTCGGCGAAAGCATTACCGTTGCAGGTCTTGTTACAGGCGGCGATATTATTAAGCAATTAAAAAATAAAGACCTTGGTGAAGAATTGCTTATTCCATCGGTTATGCTCCGTCACGAAAATGATATGTTTTTGGACAACGTTACCATAGAAGATATTGAAAAAGAATTAAACGTTAAAGTCGTTGTTACCGATAATGACGGCGGACAATTTGTTTATAATATACTTGGATGCGAAGGTGAAGAAAATGTCTAAACCGGTAGTTGCGGTGGTGGGCAGACCAAACGTTGGTAAATCCACTCTTTTTAATAAACTTATAGGACAGCGATTATCAATCGTAGACGATACTCCCGGTGTAACACGAGATAGAATTTACGGCGACTGTGAATGGTGCAACCGTAAAATAATGCTCGTTGATACGGGTGGTATTGAACCGAAAACCGATGATATAATATTAAAATCTATGCGCGCTCAGGCAAATTTGGCTATTGAAACCGCAAACGTAATAATTTTTGTTACCGATTTAACTTCAGGCGTTACTGCCGCCGATAACGATATTGCGGCTATGCTTCAAAAAAGCGGAAAACCTGTTGTCCTTTGTGTAAACAAGTGTGACAGTCTCGGTAAAACTCCTCTTGAGTTTTACGAGTTTTATAATTTAGGTCTTGGTGACCCTATTGCCGTTTCTTCCGTTCACGGACACGGTACAGGTGACCTGTTAGACGCGGTGTATGAATATCTTCCCAAAAACGAAAATGAAGAAGATGAAGAAGATGTTATAAACGTTGCCATAATAGGTAAGCCTAACGCAGGAAAATCATCGCTTATCAACTGTATAGCAGGTGAAGAACGTTCTATTGTTTCCGATGTTGCCGGAACAACAAGAGACGCTATTGATACCCGTATAGAAAAGGGAAATGCTGTCTATAATTTTATTGATACGGCAGGACTAAGAAGAAAAAGCAAGGTTGAAGACCAAATTGAAAAGTATAGCGTTCTTCGCGCACAAATGGCTATTGAAAGAAGTAACGTTTGCGTTATAATGATAGACGGTGTTGAAGGTTTTACCGAGCAAGACTCTAAAGTGGCAGGACTTGCTATGGAACAGGGTAAGGCTTGTATAATTGCCGTTAATAAGTGGGATGCCATCGAAAAAGACAGTACTACTATGGATGAATACAGAAAAAAACTGGTAAACGATTTTTCCTTTATGACCTATGCACCCATTATATTTATTTCGGCAAAAACAGGTCAGCGTATCGATCGACTTTTTGAACTTATTAAATTCGTTTACGAACAAAATAATATGCGTATATCCACAGGTAAACTTAATGATATACTTGCAGATGCTACGGCGCGTGTACAACCTCCTACAGATAAGGGTAAACGTCTTAAGATTTACTATATGACGCAGGCATCCACAGCGCCCCCAACCTTTGTATGTTTTTGTAATAATAAGGAATTGTTTCATTTTTCATATCAAAGATATTTAGAAAATCAAATAAGATCTATTTTTGGTCTTGAAGGCACACCTATTCGTTTTGTTATCAGAGAAAGAGGAGAAGACAAAAAATGATAGTTCTTGCCATAGCGGCTCCAATTATCGCATATCTTATAGGAAGTATAAGTTTTGCGGTAATATTCACAAAACATTTTTGTAAAACCGATGTAAGGGAACACGGAAGCGGAAATGCAGGTACAACCAACGTGCTTCGTGTTGCAGGTAAAACAGCGGGACTTCTCACTTTTTTGTGTGACGCTCTTAAAGGCGCAGTTGCTGCATTACTTGGACTCTTTGTGTATAAATACCTTTTCCCAAATAATGAAGATTTAATTATGTACGGGAAATACATTTGCGCTGTTGCTTGTATGCTTGGCCATGCTTTTCCTATATGGTTTAAATTTAGAGGCGGAAAGTGCGCGGCTACAAGCGTAGGTATTTTTGCCGTATGTTGTCCTATAGGTATTGCTGTCGGACTTATCGGCTATGGACTTAATATGCTCATAACAAAAATAGTTTCTATGAGTACCCTTATTGCTACCGTTTTGGTTGTTGCTTTTTCTATAGGTCTTAACGGATTTGACGGTAAAGAACCTGATTATATAATAATTGCATTAAGTCTTATTGCCGGCACAATAGTTTTCTTAAGGCACAAAGATAACATAAAGCGATTAATAAAAGGCGAAGAAAAGAAATTAAAGATTAAAAAATAAAATTAAAAGCGTTGGGAAACCAACGCTTTTTTGTTACTTATCTTCGATTTTTTTAAGTGTTCTAATATCATTGCCCGCGAAATTTTTGACACGATACTCGCCGAGAAGTCTTGAAGCAATACGTGGAGTATATCTGGTTTCAAGTTCTTCAAAATTTAAATTTGTGTTAATAATTGTAGGAAGTCCGCGAAGCAGACGCGAATTAACTATGTCATAAAAAAGCGATTGCACATAGTTGGTTATAAATTCGGTGCCGAGATCGTCAATAACAAGTAATTGAGCGTTTAAAATTTGATCGGTTTTTTCGGTTTCGCCCGAATAGGCAAAGTGTTCTTTTTCGGCTGCCGAGAAAAGTGTTTGAGCAGGACCGTAAACTACGTTTATGCCTTTTCTAGTAAGTTCCTTTATGATGGATAAGGAAAGGTGAGTTTTACCCAGTCCGCATTTGCCCATAAACAAAAGATTTGGACTGTTTTTTGAAAAGTTATTTGCATAATCTTTACAAAAATTCAAAATTCGTTCCATTTTAGGTCGAACGTCGTCCGGGTAGTAATCAAGTTTAAAACTTTCGAAACTTACGTTGTCAATGGGCATACTGTCGGTAAGTTCTTTAACTGCAAGGTCTCTTGCTACTGCCTTTACACATTCGCAAAGTTTTCCCGAAACGTAACCTGTATCAGCGCATACTTTGCAGAATACAGTTTTTTCTGCAACACCTGCAGCCTTTAAAAGTTGGTCTTTTTCTTTTGAAAGGGCTTCACTTTCTTCTCTGCATTTGTTAATTGCATCAATGTTTCCGCTAATGGCATAACCTAAAAGGGATGTGCCTATATTTGCTAAAAGACGGTCGATTTCGTTTATTCTGGGATAATCTTCCTTTGCTTTTTCTAACGCCTTTTCATATATATATTCTTGCTTTTTAACAGCCTGTTCTTTAAGGCTTAACGCCTTTTGAACGGTTTCGTATGAAAGAGCCATTTGTTAGTCCTCCAAATTTAAAATACGTTCTACAATATCTCTGTCATATGCATCAAAATCGTTTTTCTTTTTGGTTGGTTCTTTAGTTGATGCTTTTTCAATATCTTCAAGGGTTTTAACACCGCTTTTATGCCATTTTTCTATAATTGTATTTATATAGTCGATAGAGTATTTTCCGGTGGAGTCAACGCAAATTTCGTAAGCGGCGGATAATAAATCCTTGCTCATTTTATATTCGTTAACCCACTTGAATGAGTATTCGCTTTCTTTTTTACCGGGTTTTCTTTTTGAAATGCCAAAGGCTGAACATACTAGTTTGAAACTTTGGTTATACAGTAAAGCTTCTCTTGTTTTTTCTTCGGCATCTTCAATGGTGGTAACACCGTCATTAAGCCATTTTATAGCGGTAGTTTCAATAAAAGATTTTGTAAGGTTGTCTTGCTGAGCGCAAAGGCTTAAAAGCATTAAAATTACCGAAACGGGCATACCTTCGTCATTGTAAAGCCACGCTAACAAAGAGGATTCGTTAGGTGTTAAATTTCGGCAGTATATACTTTGCGCTTCACGATATAAAATTTTTAAATTTTCATCGTATTGAGAAAGTCTGGCAATTTCCTCACGGCTTGGAAGTTCATTTTTCATACGTGCCTTTTTGGTAGTTTGGTAGTTGGTTTTTGAGGCAATGGTTTCGCCGTTTAAATAACCGGCGCCCGTCCAATAACCTATAGCATCTTTTACTTCTTCTACATTAAGTCCGAGTGCCTCTGATAAAGAATTTGCATCTAAATTATCGTTGGCATTTCTGAAAATGTACAGCAATACCTTCAACTGAACTGCGGTGGCAATTTTTATATGCTTGTCAATTGCACCGGAAGGAAAGGCAAACGTGTCTGAATATACACTTGGATTAATAAGACTATTCATAAATATCTCCAAAAACTCTTGCTTTTTTTAAGGTTAATTATTATAATATACTAAGTATAACATACAAAATGTTGTTTGACAATTATTATTTCGGAGATGATTAAAAATGGCAATTTTAGTAACAGGCGGTGCAGGTTATATCGGTTCTCATACCTGTATCGAAATGATGGCAGCAGGGTACGAAGTTGTTGTTGTTGATAACCTTGACAACAGTAATGAAGAATCCTTAAACCGCGTTAAAGAAATTTCAGGAAAGGCTGTAAAATTCTATAAAGAAGACGTACGCGATAAAGACGCCCTCAGAAAGATTTTTACCGATAATAAGATTGAAGCAGTTATTCACTTCGCCGGTCTTAAAGCAGTTGGCGAATCGGTTGCAAAGCCTGTTGAATATTATGATAACAACCTTATAAGCACTTTGGTTCTTTTAGAGGTTATGCGTGAATTTGACGTTAAGAAAATCGTATTTTCTTCTTCTGCTACCGTTTACGGTGTTGCGAAGGAAATGCCTTTAAAAGAGGGTATGCCCCTTGGCGCTATTAATCCTTACGGCAGAACAAAATTATTTATTGAAGAAATGTTACGCGATCTTTACGTAAGTGATAACAGTTGGTGTATTGCGCTTCTTCGCTACTTTAATCCTATCGGCGCTCACGAAAGCGGTAAAATTGGTGAAGATCCTAAGGGTATTCCTAACAATCTTATGCCATACATATCTCAAGTAGCAGTTGGCAGACTTGAAAAACTCAACGTTTTCGGTAATGACTATAATACCGTTGACGGTACCGGTGTTCGTGATTACATTCACGTTGTTGACCTTGCAAAAGGCCACGTTGCCGCAGTAAACTGGGCTCTTAAGAATGAAGCTTGCGAAGCATTTAATCTTGGTACAGGTAACGGAGTTTCGGTACTTCAACTTAAAGATGCTTTCGGAAAAGCCGCTGATATGGAAATTCCGTTTGTAATCGCGCCTCGTCGTCCAGGGGATCCTGACGAAGTTTACGCTGATGCTTCAAAAGCAAAAGAAATGCTTGGTTGGGAAGCAAAATATGATATTGAAAGAATGTGTATTGATACTTGGCGTTGGCAGAAAAATAACCCCAACGGTTATAGAAAATAAAAATCACCGCCCACTTCAACCGAAGTGGGCAAATATACGCCCACATAGTTCAACGGATAGAATAAGGTCCTCCTAAGACTTAGATGCAGGTTCGATTCCTACTGTGGGTGCCAGAAGCGGCGAGAGTGCTCTCGCCTAAGATAAGAGATAATAGATAATATTGAATAGATAAAAGATGATTTGCGGCTCACCGCCGCTTCATCTATTCGTTATTATCTGTTATCTTTTATCTATTATCTAAAAAGAGGAGTCTATAATATGGCACAAAAAAGTATTCTGTTAGATAAATCTTTACTTTTTGCCGCTAGAATAATCAAACTAAATAAATATCTTACTAAAGAAAAACACGAAACTGTAATAGCAAAGCAGATAATTCGCAGTGCAACGTCTATCGGTGCAAATGCCAATGAAGCTATTTATGGAATAAGTAAAGCTGATTTTATTGCAAAGTTGCAAATATCTCTTAAAGAAACCGCCGAAACTGAATATTGGCTTAGATTGCTTGTTTTATCTGAATATATAACCGATAAAGAAGGACAATCACTAATCGATGATTGTCTTGAAATCAAAAAGATTTTAATTTCTACTTTAAATACAGCAAAAGAGAATAAATAGCGGTGAGGAGAACCTCGCCTAAGATAAGAGATAATAGATAATATTGAATAGATAAAAGATGATTTGCGGCTCACCGCCGCTTCATCTATTCGTTATTATCTATTATCTAAAAACCGCTTAGACATTGGCTAAGCGGTTTTATTTTTGTTCTATCCATAGACTTTTTGAATTTTTGAAGAAAATATGTTATAATTATTGTAACGTTTTGCAAGTTCCACAATCTAATAGTTGAAAGGACGGTGAAAATGTGACTGATTTTGAAAAGCTTTTCAATGAAAACCGAGAATTCATTTTAAAATATCTGATGAAAATGACACGGGATATTACGCTATCCGAAGAGTTGACACAAGAAACCTTTTTTCGTGCGTATATGAACTATGCTTCTCTGCGAAACAAGGAAAAAGCTTCCGTGTGGCTCTGCCAAATCGCAAAGAATACATATTTTTCGTGGTATAACGAACAAAAGAAAAAAGATTCTCTTGATAATCTCGAAGCGGTAAGCAGCGATATAAGTATAGAAGATGACTTTGCCCAAAAAGAACTTTCTAAAAAAGCGCTAAATTGCTTGCACGAATTAGAAGAACCTTATAAGGAAGTATTTATGCTTTCTGTCTTTGGAGGTTTCTCGTTAAAAGACATTAGCTCAATCTTCGGAAAAAGTGAAAGTTGGGCACGTGTTACATTTTACCGTGCCAAACAAAAACTATTAGAAATAATGAGGTGACGATATGAATTGTAATATTGTTAAAGATTTGATCCCACTGTACATTGATGGATGTTGCAGCGAGGAAAGTGAAAAAGTTGTTGAAGAACATATTAGAGATTGCGACGATTGCAAGAGACTTCTTGAAGATATGAAATCGTCCTCCGACATTGTCACTGTTTCGGATTCACCAAAAACATTTAGTAAGCTCAATGATTGGAAAGCTTCTGTTTTACAGTCAGTTTTGCTGTTCCTTTCTTTTGGTTTGATTACTATCGGTGTAGCGCTAGAGGCCAAAACGGGATCCGGTTTAATGAATGGTTTTTGGGCATTGAATCTCGTTATTCCGGCAACCGGATTTATGCTTTCTTTGGCAAACTGGTATTTTGTGCGAGTTTATAAAAACAGAAAAAGATTTTCCTATTTTTCTTTGATAACTACTCTCGGTATCACGTTGTGCGCATATATATGGTCAGTTTTTCACTACGAGATGGAGGATTTGTTGGAAATCTTTTCCGAATGTAATTTCGTTGAGGCTTTAGATGTAATGCAAGGCGTGCTGTTCCTTAATGGGCTTGGTATCGTGTTAACGTTTGTGTTTTGCATACTATCAAAAACTCTTTCCAATCAATATGCTAAAATGTTAGGAAAAGAGTGAGGCGTATAAGATGAAAATGGTTGCATCATTTTTTATGTGGTTGCTATTTATATTGACAACACTGTATCCTGTAGGTGTTCTGATAACAGCCTGTTTTGGATATGGTTTTGAATTAATAAGTATTTCTGCTTTCGCTATTGTGCTTGCGATATTGTCCGTATGTATCGTTGTCCTCGACCACAATCATAAAAATACGCTTGAAAATAAAGCGTTACGTATTTTGTTGGCTATCATCACACCTTTCTCTCTAATTAACGCAGTTTTCTATATTTTTGAAAATCCTAAAATCTGGGTGATTGCAGGTGTTTTAATATCTGCGGGATGTTGTTTTTATTTGACGATCAAATATGGTAAGCCATTTGCTCTGAAAATTATTGCTTTATTATTGTCTGCCCTAATGGTATTACCTATTGGCTTTATTAGTTTTATATTTTTGATTTTTGGTAATATCGGTCAAAATACGATTGTCCAAACTGTTGAATCTCCGAGTGGAAAATACTACGCTCAAGTTATTGACAGCGACCAAGGGGCTCTTGGCGGAGATACTATTGTTGAAGTATATCAAGATTGTGGAATAAATGCACTTGTTTTCAAAATTGAAAAGACACCTCAACGAGTATATTTCGGCGACTGGGGTGAATTTGAAAATATGCAAATTCATTGGAAAGACGATAATTGTTTAGTGATTAACTCCGTTGAATATGAAATAAAATAACACGAGAAAATACCGCAGTAATTTCGAAGCATTTTGCAGCAATATTACCTTTAACATAATTCAATCGTCCTTGCTAATTGCTTGCCAATCAAACACAGTAAAACAGCGTAAAACTTACGGTAACGGCGTAACACAAGATAACACTTTAACCTTAAAAATCCCCTGATAGCAGGGGATTTTTAGGTATTGTGAGGGATGTGAGAGCCGTTTCCCTCGGTATCTCCTAAGACTTAGATGCAGGTTCGATTCCTACTGTGGGTGCCAAAAAATCCTCGTTCCGAAGAACGAGGATTTTTTTATCCATTGCGAAATCAATGGCATATCATCACGCTTTAGCGTGTATATCATCAACACGGCAAATCCGAGTTGTATCTTATCACACCTTTAGGTGTGTATCAACAAATCTTTCGCAATGATGATATACAAAACTTTGTTTTGATGATATGCAATTCCTTGCGGAATTAGGTTTTTTATTGCCTTAAAGTGTGACTAATATAAGTATTTGTTTGTTAGTTGATTTTCGGTAAACTTGCTGCTGCAACGGACTGACCTACACGGCGAGATTTTTCATCTGGAATATGTAACTTAATTTTCTGTGCGAGTTCGGGGAACTCGGTATCCAAAACTTCTTGCGCACGATTAAGCAAAATAACTCCGCCTTCTCCCGAGGTAACACGACCCATAATAAGAACGTGTTTAATATCATAAAACTCGTTATAGTATGCTATTGCATAACCAAAGTATGCGCCAATGGTATCATAAATGGCTGCTGCACGTTCATCACCTTTTTCCATAAGGCCTTGAACAACCTTGAGTTTTTCAGCAGGAGAAAGGTTTTCGTCAAGTTCGATACCTGCATAGGGTGCAAGTTTAATAACGCCGTCTTGCGAGAAATACTTAACGCCGCAACCGTAGTCGCCCGACCACTCGTCAACCATTGATTCTTCGCAGAAATCAACCGGAACGAAAGCCAATTCGTTAAGCCAACCTGTAATATTGCCCTGAGGGTCAACATATCCGCCTGCTTCACTTGTTCCCATCGCAATACCGAGAACCGAGTTATCCTCAAGGTCCATAGCACCGGCAAGGGCAGTTACATCACCATCGTTAGCAACTTCAAGCGGAATATTCTCTCCGATTTCTTTAGCAACATCGATGTACATATTCTTAACTTTTTTATCAAAGTCATCATCATTAACCTTTAAGAAAAGTGATGCAACCATTATGCGGTTATCAATATACACGCCTGCACTTGATACGCCGATAGCGTCAACACGTGGCATGTGAGAAGCGGCGGTTTTCATTGCATCAAGTATTCCCTGATAATGATAATCGGGATCTGAATTGGTTTTGGGGAACCATACAACTTCTTCGGAATAAACACTTTCGCCATTGATAACGGCGCTTACCTTGCGGTCACTTCCGCCTGCATCGAAACCAATACGGCAACCATCAAGATGTCTGCCGATAGGAGCAGCGGAAGATTTTTCTTTGGGTGCATCCTCAAGAGCACAAATTTCAACCTGGAACTTTTGCTCATAAACACGCTCCATAAAGTGAACATCGAAATCACGAAGTCCGCCATCTGTATATGCGGCCTTGATTTTATTACCAATAGTCTCGCTGCCGGCAATTATAATTTTATAACCACCTGCAACCCACAAAAGAGATTTTGCAATACGCTCAATAAAGCGGAAGTTTTCTTCGTCGTGGCCTGTGCCATCCTTAAAAACACGGGTCTTATAAGTTGTTGTATAGCCTTTATTTCTTTCAATAGCTATAACAATATCCTGTCCGTTTTCTTTGGTTTTTTCACGCATTTCGCGGCAAATAAGAGAAAGCGGTTGGAATTTGGGGTCGAGTTTTGCATTTACTTTAAGATTCATATTTGGTTATTCCTCCTATTATGGTTTTTTCTACTTCAAAGTTTTGATCCATTATAACAATATCGGCATCCTTGCCAATTTCAATCGAACCTTTGCGGTCCGCTACACCAATAACTGTTGCAGGATTTAGTGATGCGCAATTTATACATTCCCAAAGCGGAATGGTCGAATTTTTATAAACATTGCGAACACCGTGATTAAGGTGCAGAACACTGCCTGCAACGGTGCCATCCTCTAAACGGCATACGATATCTTTGTAAATTATCTTTGCACCGCCCAAGGTGTATTCACCGTAAGGCAATCCGCCGGCAGGTAAACAGTCGGTTATAAAACATAGTTTTCTGCCCTTTAATTTCCAAAGCATGTCATAAAAACACTTATCAACATGAAAGGTGTCAACTATAAGTTCACAACTAATATCCGCATTCATTGCAGCGGTTACAACTCCGGGAGCACGGTGTGCAAGTGGGGTCATTGCGTTAAAAAGATGTGTTACATGTTTTACACCTGCATTAACACTTGCAATTGCGGTATCGTAATCGGCTGAAGTATGCCCCATAGAAATTACTACATCGGTATCTCGAGTAATTTCACGTATTGCTGCAAAATCGTTTTCATCGGTTTCGGGTGCCAAGGTTATGGTTTTTATAATATCTGCATATTCCTTAACAAAAGCGGCGTCGGGCTTTAATATGTATTTAGGGTCCTGTGCGCCTTTTTTACTTTCACTAATAAAAGGTCCTTCTGCATGACAACCTAAAATAGCGCTGCCGTTCCAATTTTTACTTTCCTCTTTAAGATTACGGCATACTTCAAGTGCCTTGCGGATAACCTTCATATCAACCGTCATGGTTGTTGGCAGATAACCTGTTACACCATTTTTGAGTAGCCCCTCTGAAATGATGCGGATGCTTTGCTCATCACCGTCACACACATCCTTTCCAAGATAGCCGTGAATGTGCATGTCGATAAGACCGGGGGAAACATAACCGCCGTTGGCGTCAATTATCTCTACATCCGCAGGAATATTTTCCATAGGAACAATGCCTTCAATAACATTTGAATAAAGCAAAGCGCAATTTTCAACTACTTTGTCTTTAAGTATAATTTTTCCGTTTATTATTGCTTTCATTTTGCCCCTCCTAAAAACAAAAAAATATATATTATATTCTAACAAATTTTTATTTTAATTTCAATAGGAAATATTAAAAAATCAATCAATTTATTTTTAAAAAATCTCTTGTAAATATCCTAAAGGATTGGTTTTTTAAAAATCGACGGTTTATGTATATTGCAACCGGTTATCGGGTATATTAAAAAGCATTTAACTAAAATTTAGTTAAATGCTTTTACTTTATAGTTTATTAATAATACCGGCAAGATAGAGTTTGACGTATGCCAGGTCAACTGCGTTAACCAAGCCGTTTGAGTCTATATCACCGTTAGTTGCGTTTATGGCGCTTAAATCTACTTTTTCAACTAAATAGAGTTTTAAAAGAGCGAGGTCAAGAGCAGTTACGGCACCGTCGACGTTAAGGTCTCCTTTAGCGTCTAGTTTAATTCGGTATATACCGTCTACCTTGAATTCGTTAACAACCAAACCATCTTCATCGATCCATATTACCGGAGTACCGTCAGAGGTTAAAACTTCAGGCGCCGTCATTGTGGCGTTTTTGCTGAAATAAGCGGTAAAGGTGTTTTTTGAAAAAGTGCCGTTTTTGTTGTTTGTGGTAAAACCGACCGGCAGTATAAAGTCTGCTGTTACCATTTCTTCAATTGTTACGTTATCAAAGTAAATGCTGTCACCGGTGTTTACTGTTTCAGAGGAAAACAATAAATAAATATTATCGAAATCACCGAATGTAAATTGGCTGGCAGTAAAGTATATTTCACCGTCTAACCAAGTGTTAGTAACTGTATCGGTTGAAATTTTAAAGATAGAATTCTCATAGGTAACCAGTTTTCCGTTTTCATCGGTACCGTCTTCTAATAGGTTGGAATTGCCTGTGTAGGGGGTAAGGATATGTTCGGTGTTAAGTTTTTGGCTAACGTAGTATTTAAAACTGATTTTATAAGCGGCACAATTAGCGGCTTTTCCGAGAGCCATCGAATGTTCGCGGGAATTTGAACTGTGCGTATTTTGGTATTTAAAGGAATTATTACCCGAAAAAGCAAATTCTGAAGATACTTTAACAACGCCTGATTCATCTGCGTAAGGAATTGAAGGATAGTTTTCGAAACCTATAACGGGGTTTTGGAAAGCATATACAGTAACATTTTCTTTAGGCATTGATAGGTGAGGGGCTATATATTCATCTTCGCTTAAAGACCATGCGCTGTCATATTCGCGACTGGCAATAGGTTTTGAATATATAATTTCATCATTTTCAAAATAATACTTTTCAGTAACGTTTTCACCGTCGACAAAGGTGAGTTTATAGGTATAACCTAAAATATCGCCTACATTAATTCTGGAGTCGTCAAGATTTGCTTCTTCTGCATATACGGGTAGTAATAAAGAACTAAGCAAAATAACCGTAGCAAGAAGTACACCAACTAATTTTTTCATAACTTAACCTACTTTTTAGTGGATTTTAAGGAAATTTAATATGCATTAACACCGCTTACGGGAGTTTCCATCATACCGTTAACACAACGGTTAATTGGAGCAGAATATATGGTAAACTCATTGCCTTCTTGGTCACGGAAAGTAATGAATCCTCTTATCATAAGTTTTTGTGAATACATATCTTCGGTGTATTTATTTACATAGGTAGAAAAACAAATATTCTTAGTTGTGCTATCATATTGCCAACAAGCGTTAAGTTCGGTTGATTTAGAATGAATTATCATATCAGTAGCAGTTTGCGCGTGAGTAAGGTTCATTTCTTCTTTAGTGACCGATTTATCATCGCAGTATTTGTCAATAGCACCGTTTCGGTATAAGAATCCGCGTTCTACAATATCATAGGTTATATCACCTAATTTGATTGTTAAACCTGCGTTATCTTCGTTTGTAGTGTAATTAAAGTAGTAACGAATAGCCTGTGTGTATCCGGCAGAAGCAAATCCTGCCTCTGTAAGAAGACTTGCGCCACCTGCGTTTAAGGCTTTTGGAATTTCGGTAATTTGAATGTCTTTTATTAGTATTTTATCTTTGTCCGATGTGTTTTCGTCTACAACAATAAAATATGCCCAAACGTTGCCGTTAACATCCTTTGTATCGTCGGCAGAAGACTGCTCCTTAACAGTACCTTTTAAACTTGCTGTAAAATAAATATCGGTGGTTTTGTATTCGTTAGTATTAACAAAGTTATAAATAGAAGTGTTTTCGTTTCCTTCAAAATAACTTGTGCCTACGTACATATTAGTGCCTGTAGCGCCTGCAAGACCAAGACCTAAAGAATTTTCAATATTTGCTTTATAGGTAATGGTAAGTTTATACGTGGTATTGTCGTTAAGTTTATCAAGACGGAACATTTTAGCAAGTTCGTTCGATGAAACCGAAGAATAACTTAAAATATCGTTTCCGTTTTCGGTTTCAACCTCAAACTGCTGATTGTAACGGTATTTTACAATAGGATCAGAACCGTCGTAATCAACTGCACAGGCAGAGGAATAAAGCGTAAAGTCTTCTGCGGGGCAAACGGTTTGTGCAAATATATCGGTGTTTGAAGCGCCTTTATTGGTGTACCAATTTTTGTCAAAAAAGTTGGTGTCGGGAAGAAGGAGTTTTTCACCTTTATAAAGGGTTATATTTTCGATACTTGAGTTACCTCTGTTAAGGGTAAGAGTTACGGGAACTCTTTCGGAAAGCAGAGGGAACTGACAGGAAAGAGCGTTAAAATATACACTTTTTACAGAAACACCGTTTGAAAAGTCTAAAAATGCAGCCTCAACGTATTCAAGGCTAAATTTATAGTCTTTTAATGTTGCGTTTTCTTTAACGTCAAAGGTTACAGTTGCAATAACGCCTTCTTCGTTAAAATTAGAGGCTGTGTTATTGTCAAAAAGAAGGATAACGTATCCGTCTTTTACGTTGTAGTCAAAATTTAAAGAAGTATTTTTTAATACGCAATTATTGAATTCGAAGTTTTCTTTATCGTAATGGAGATAGGTTTTAAATATGTAAAGTCCTTTTTCACCGGAAAAGGCAATGTCAAGAGATACGCTTTCATTAAGATATGCGCCGGTAGGGGCGTTTTCAAAATAAAGCATAGAATCAATAGAAGTGTCTACAATAAAAGAGTCGTTAAAGGTTTCTACTTTTTCAATATAAATCCAATCGGTATCTTTAAAAGTAGCGCCGTAGGTATAGCGGGTACCATCTAAATATTCAAAATCAAAATTGTATGTTTTATTATCAGCGTTTTTATTAACTGCAAATTCAAGTTCTGCTATAACGCCGTCAAGTTGGTAGTTAACAAGACCTGGACCTACCGTCCAAAGAATTAATAAATAACCGTTGTGCCGACTGTATGAGGCGGATAGAACCGAGTTGTTTTGAGTATCGTCATCAGCGTTGCAATTAAAACCAATCAAAGTGATGTTATCACTATCGTAGTTTAATCTGCCGCGAATAGAAGAAAAACCGTCAGCGTTATTACTTAAATCCAAAGTTACCTTAAAGGTTTCTTCGGTATAATAGATTTTTTCATCTATTTTTGTAGTAATAGTTAAATCTGTAGATACAGCCCACGTATTAAATGGTAAAGCGGTAAAAATAAGACATAACGCTAAAAGCAATGCCAATGCTTTTTTCATACAAAACTCTCCTTAATTAAGTGCACTTGATAAATATAGAATATGTATGTGTACAGAATAATTATAAGACTTTAATGCGATAAAGCCAATAATAAAAAAACGGCGTTTAAACGCCGTTTTTTTAAAGAATTAGTTGAGCAAGTGCCACGTAAAGAGGCATTGTTATGATTGAAAGTAGTGTTGAAAGGGAAACGAGTTTAACGGATAACGCGGTATCTCTGCCCCATTTTGCCGAAAAAACTGTGGTTACCGCCGCGCAAGGTGCACTTACTGCAACTATACATGAAACGGCAATTTTGTTTTCTACAGCAAATGGCGTTTGTTGCAGTAAAAGCAAAAGAAATAAACAAATGGCAGGCGAGATAACAAGCCTTGAAAGTATGGGAAGCCATATTCTTTTATCGGTAATAGCCGTAATGATTTTTGATTTTGAAAGGTAATAACCAATTATAATCATAGGAACGGGGGTGTTAAGATTGCCGATATGCCCTATAGCACTGCTAATGGGGGACGGTAGGACAGTGCCTAATTTGCAAAGGAAAATAATCATACCTACCGTAATGGCTATTACACCGGGGTTGAAAATAATCTTTGTTGCAGTGATTTTAGTCTCTTTCCCACCGTACAGTATAAGCCCGTACGTCCAAAGGGCAATGTTAAATATTACAACGTAGGCGCTTCCTAAAAATACTCCGTCTTTGCCTAAAATTGCAAGTTGTAACGGCAACGCCATATAACCTGCATTTGAAAAAATAACGCTGAAACGCGAAACTATTTTTGCGTTGCAATCTTTGCTTTTAAGTAAAGTATAGGCAACAATTCCCGAAACCAAATGAAAGACAATAGAAATTGCGAAGGCAATCATTAATTTTAAGAACATCGCTTTATCAAAAGGACGTAAAAAAGAGTTTATTATTACCGCGGGAGTGGCAAAATATAAAACCAAATCGGAAAGTCCTTTTGAAATGTTATCATTTATTAACTTTGTTTTTCCGCATATAAAACCTATGGAAATAAGTATAAATAACACGAAAACCTGAGCGGCAACCGCGCCAAAATTTTTAAGTAGTTCTGTCATATGTTAATACACACCTTTATGGGTGAAAAATGGTCGGTTATGAATTCTATTTCGGGGAAATTTTCCTTAAGAAGTTCACAAAGTGGTTCAATAACGGTGTCTTCCGTGGGAAAATGTCCCGCATCAATAAGGGTTATTCCCATTTTTGCGGCATCTAAAAATTGATGATGTTTAACTTCGCTTGTTATAAATGCATCGCAATTATTAAGTTTACACTCGTATAAAAGGTCGGCTCCGCTACCACCGCATACGGCAACCGTTTTAACTTTGCCTTCGCCTACGTATTTTACGGCGGTGTCAAGTTTTTGACTTACAAATGCAGCAAAATCGTTACTGTTTACTTCACCCATCAGTTCGCCTTTTCTATAGGTGAGACCGTCCGTTGCAGTTAAAACTTCAATGTTTCTTAGTTCTAAAGTGTTGGCAAGGGCATCGTTGACACCGTCTTTACAGGTATCAAGATTTGTATGCATACTAATAACCGAAATGCCGTTTTGGATAAGTCGGTAAACGATGTCGTCCTTTTTAATGCTTTTAATACCCTTAAAAATAACAGGGTGATGGGTTATTATGAGTTTTGAATCGGTTTTTATGGCGGTGTCTATAGCGCTGTCGATACAGTCTAATGCTAAAACAGCAGACCTTATGTCTGCTGTTTTGTCACCGATAAGAAATCCGGGATTGTCATAATCCAACGCTGTATTCACAGGAAATTTTTCGTTAAGAAATTCGTAAATCTTATCTATAGTCATATTTTTTTCCTTACTTTTTGAAAGAATCTTTAAGCGCAACTATACGGTTAATAACAATTTCGTCGTTATTTGTGTCAGGATCAATTGCAAAATAGCCCTGACGCATAAACTGGAAACGGTCGCCCGATTTTGCATCCTTTATGTCTTTGCCAACCTTGCAACCTTTTAACGTAACAAGCGAGTCGGGATTAAGATTATCAGCAAAGGATGAAACGCCTTCTTCGTCAGAGGGATTTTCAACGTTAAATAATCTATCGTAAAGACGTACCGTTGCATCATAGCAGTTGTCGGCGCTAACCCAATGTAAAGTGCCTTTAACCTTTCTTCCGTCGGGAGTTTCGCCACCAAAAGACTGTGGGTCATAGGTACAGTGAACAACCGTAATATTGCCGTTTTCGTCGGTTTCGTGAGAAGCGTAACGAACGAAATAAGCGCCTTTAAGGCGAACTTCTTTTTCGGGGCAAAGTCTAAAATATTTGCCTGGGGGATTTAACATAAAGTCATCCTCTTCAATATATATGGTTTTGGTGAAAGGGACGTTGTATTTGCCCATTTCGGGTTTGTTGGGATTAATTTCAACATCTATATTATCTACCTTGTCTTCAGGGAAGTTATCGATAACTACCTTTAAAGGACGAAGAACGGCCATAGTACGAGGAGCATTTATATTAAGATCGTCGCGTACGCAAGATTCAAGAAGCGCATAGTCGATAACGCTGTAAGCCTTAGAAACACCGATTTTGTCAACGAATGCTCTAATGGCCTCGGCAGGATAACCGCGTCTTCTCATACCGCATATGGTAGCCATTCTTGGATCGTCCCAACCGGAAACAAGACCGTCATTAACGAGTTTTAAACATTTTCTTTTACTTGTCAAAGTGTAGTTTACGTTCATTCTTGCAAACTCAATCTGTCTTGGTGGCATCTTGATGTCGAGCGCTTGTAAGAACCAATTATAAAGAGGACGGTGATTTTCAAATTCAAGAGAGCAAAGAGAATGTGTTACACCTTCTTTAGCATCAGAAAGGGGATGAGCGAAGTCGTACATTGGATATACGCACCATTTGTCACCTGTTCTGTGGTGATGAGCCTTCATAACGCGGTAAATAATGGGATCGCGCATATTAAGGTTAGGAGATGCCATATCTATTTTTGCTCTAAGTACCAAAGTGCCGTTGTCAAATTCACCTGCAGTCATACGTGCAAAAAGGTCTTTGGTTTCCTCTATAGGGCGGTTTCTGTAGGGGCTTTCTTTACCTGCTTCGGTAAGAGTGCCTCTATATTCCCTTATTTCGTCCGGAGTAAGTTCGTCCACGTAGGCAAGACCCTTGTCAATAAGTTTTAAAGCACATTCGTAAATATAATCGAAATAATCGGAAGCGTAATAAACGTTATCCCAGTTAAAGCCTAACCATTTAATGTCTTCTTCGATTGCTTCAACGTATTCAGTATCTTCTTTGGTGGGGTTTGTGTCGTCAAGGCGTAAATTACAGGTACCGCCGTATTTTTCGGCAGTAGAAAAGTCTATGCATATAGCCTTAGCATGACCAATGTGAAGATAGCCGTTAGGTTCGGGAGGGAAACGGGTTTGAACGCGATTATATACCCCTTCCTCTAAATCCTTGTCAATAAAATCATAAATAAAGTTGGAGGGCTTTTCAGCCACTTCGGGAATAAGATTTTCGTTGTTTTCCATTTTTAAGCCTCCAAAATCACTTAACAGATGAAATTGCTCTGTTTATTCTTTCCATACATTTATCTTTACCCATTACCTTCATAATACTGCAAAGGTCGGGTGTGTTTCTTCTGCCTGTTATGGCAATTCTTAAAACTGTTGATAAATCACCTGCGTGACCTTTGTATAATTCGGGATTTGCCTTATAAACCTTTGTTTCACCGGCAAAATTAAGGGCAGGGCATAGTTCTTTTATTTTATCAAACCAAACTTGTTTGTCGTCATTTTCATCGTAAACGTTTTTATAAGCCTCAAGGAATGCAACGGCATCAGAAACTTCAATGTTTTCGGGAAGCGTATAATCGGGAGTGAAAATTTCTTCAAAGAAGTAGGAAACGTAATCTTTTGCTTCTTTCCACTTGGCAATATCTTTTCTTGGTTTAGCACAATCGCGGTCAATAGAGAATATTGCTTCGGCAAATGCAACGTCTTTGCTTAATAATGTGTAAAATTCTTGGTCGAATTCTTTTGCCCAGTTGAGAATTTTTTCACTTACTTCTTTTCCACTCATACGTGAAACAATGTTTTTGCTTACGTCAATAAGTTTGTTTTCGTCGAATAGTGCGCCCGAAACGCTCATCTTTTTAAGATTAAACTTAAATTCTTTATAAGATTTATCGGGGTTAGCGCGTCTAAAGTCTTCAAAATCCGAAGCGGCAATTGTCATAAGATATTCTATAACGCAAAGGGCATCAAAACCTTCTTCAATAAAGAAGTGAACTGCTGCTTCAGGGTCTTTTCTTTTTGAAATTTTACGCTTTGCGCCGTTGTCGAGTTTCATAATAGGAGAAATGTGAGCGAATTTTGGTACTTTGAAACCTAAAAGACGGAACAACTGAATGTGTTTTGGTACCGAAGAAATCCATTCGTCACCGCGCATAACGTGGGTTGTGTGCATAAGGTGGTCATCAATTGCGTGCGCAAAGTGATAGGTGGGAATTCCGTCAGATTTTAAAAGTACGAAATCTTCATCGTTTTCGGGCATTTCAATTTTACCCTTTATCATATCTTCAAAAACGACCTTGTTTTCTTCGTTTCCGGGAGATTTTAAACGGATAACAAAGGGAAGACCTGATTCAACCTTTTCTTTGATTTCGTCAAAGGTAAGATTTCGGCATTTGGCCCATTTGCCATGATAACCTGTACGTATATTGTCATTTTCCTGAACGTTTCGGGTTTGCTCTAATTCTTCTGCAGTGCAAAAACAAGGGTAGGCAAGACCCTGACGAATAAGTTCTTTAACGTAAGTTTGGTAAATTTCGGCTCTTCGGCTTTGCTGATAAGGGCCGTAAATACCCTTTTCTTCTTTACCACTTACAAAACCTTCGTCAATGTTAATTCCAAAACGGTTAAGACCGTCGATAATATTTTCGATACCGCCCTCAACCTCGCGCTTTTTATCGGTATCTTCAATACGGGTGAAAAAAATACCGTCGCTGCTGGTGGCTGCAATTCTATTTACAAGAGATGTGAAAAGTGTTCCGATATGAAGATAACCTGTAGGACTAGGTGCTACGCGTACTACCTTTGCGCCTTCTTTTAGTGTTCTTTCGGGATAAAGTGCTTCATAGTAATCGGGGGTTTTATCTATTTTGGGCAGTAAAAGGTCTGCCAATATTAAATTTTCGGACATTCTGGTCCCTCCGCTTATTTGTCTGCTAATTTTTTAAGTTCGTCCATAAAGGATGATATGTCATTGAAACGGCGGTAAACCGAAACAAAACGAACGTATGCAACCTCGTCAACCTTTTTCATTTTTTCCATTACAAGTTCGCCTATATGCTCGGAGGAAACCTCGCGGTCAAGGGTGTTTTGAATAGAAAGTTCAATTTCGTCAATAAGATTTTCCAAAGTATCAAGAGATACCGGACGTTTCTCACAAGCGCGAAGTAAACCGTTTAAAAGTTTTTCACGTTTAAATGGTTCTCTCGACTTGTCCTTCTTAATAACGATAATGGGAAGACTTTCAATAAGTTCGTATGTAGTAAAGCGTTTAGCGCATTTAAGACACTCTCGTCTGCGTCTTATACGTTCTCCTTCATCGGTAGGACGTGAGTCAACTACTTTACTTTCTTCAAAACCGCAATAAGGACATTTCATAACTATCACCTTTTTCGCACAATTATTGATTATTATACCACAATATATAGTAAGTTGCAAGAAAAAAATTCACTATTGCAAAGATAGAAATAAACTGATAAAATATATACAAATCAATGTTTTTGAAAGGACGTTTTTTATGCTTAAACAATTATCTGCTCCAACTTTGGAAGATACCGTTGCAGTTATGCACACAACTATGGGTGATATTAAAATTCTTCTTTTTCCCGAAGAAGCGCCTAAAACTGTTGAAAACTTTGTAACACACGCAAATAACGGCTACTATAACGGAATTATCTTCCATCGTGTAATTAAAGATTTTATGATACAGGGCGGCGACCCAACCGGTACAGGTATGGGTGGCGAAAGTATTTGGGGTCAAAGTTTTAAAGATGAGTTTTCACCCCTTTTGCACAACTACAGAGGTGCACTTTGTATGGCTAATGCCGGTCCTAATACCAACGGTAGCCAGTTCTTCATAGTTCAGGCTCAAACCGTACCTGCAAATATGCTTGAACAAATGAAAGAACTTCCCGATTCTTTCCCACCCGAATGTGCCGAGGCTTATGCAAAACTAGGCGGTACTCCTTGGCTTGATTACCGTCACAGCGTATTCGGTCAGGTTGTTGAAGGTATGGACGTGGTTGATAAAATCGCCAATGCAAAAACCGGCGCAAACGACAAACCTGTTGAGGAAATTTCAATAATCGGTATTGACATTCTTTAATAATAAAGGAGATTACGTATATGAAAGGCATAATTTTAGCAGGCGGTAGCGGTACAAGACTTTATCCGCTTACAATGGTAACCTCTAAACAACTTTTGCCGGTTTACGATAAACCGATGATTTATTATCCGCTTTCAACTCTTATGCTTGCGGGTATAAGGGATATTCTTATTATTTCTACACCCACTGACCTTCCTAATTTCAAACGTCTTTTGGGGGACGGAAGCGACTACGGTATTAATCTTTCTTATGCGGAACAGCCTTCTCCCGACGGACTTGCTCAGGCGTTTTTAATCGGTGAGAAATTTATAAACGGCGATTCCTGCGCTATGGTACTCGGCGATAATATTTTCTATGGAAGCGGTCTTAAAAAACATTTAAGAACGGCGGCTGAATGTCAAAACGGCGCCACCGTTTTCGGCTACTACGTTGATGACCCTGAACGTTTTGGTATAGTAGAATTTGACCAAAACGGAAAGGCTATTTCTATTGAAGAAAAGCCTGAACATCCAAAGTCAAATTACTGTGTAACAGGTCTTTATTTTTACGATAATCGCGTTGTTGATTTTGCTAAACAGGTTAAACCCTCAAAGCGTGGCGAACTCGAAATAA
The DNA here is from genome assembly GCA_045648445.1 of Acutalibacteraceae bacterium. Taxonomy (GTDB): domain Bacteria; phylum Bacillota; class Clostridia; order Oscillospirales; family Acutalibacteraceae; genus SIG607. The sequence goes on along the minus strand of JAZRNY010000003.1, from coordinate 33,789 downwards.
CCGACCTAAACAGAATGTATCTTGAAGACGGTACGCTTAACGTAGTTACCTTAGGCAGAGGTTATGCTTGGCTCGATACCGGTACAATGGATGCTCTTGCCGACGCTACCGAATTCGTTAAGGTTATCGAATCTCGTCAGGGTATTCAGATTTCTGCAGTTGAAGAAATCGCATACGTTAACGGTTGGATTGATAAGGAAAAACTACTTTATTCTGCCGAGCGTTACGGAAAATCGCCATACGGTCAGCATTTAAAAAAGGTTGCAGAAGGAAAGATTCGTTATTAATATGTGTAAAATCACAGTTGCTATACCGGTTTATAATTGCGAAAAAACACTGAAAAGATGTCTTGATAGCGTTATAAATCAAACCTTTGAGGATTATGAAATCCTTATTATCAATGACTCAAGTCCCGATAACAGCGAGGAAATTTGTCTTGAATATTTAAAAAGAGATAAAAGAATTAAATATGTCCGTCAACCAAACGGCGGACTAGCCTGCGTGCGCAACGTGGCTTTAGATAAAGCCAACGGCGAATATCTTTGCTTTATTGACAGTGACGATTATATTAACCAAGATGCCCTTTCTTTTATGTATGAAACTGCAGAAAAAGAAAAAAGCGATATTGTCATTTGCGGGTATTTTATCGAAAACGGTAAAACGGTGCAAAAGGTAATTTATAACGGCGAAAAAGGGGATAACCTTGATTTTGTAGAACTTAAAGCCAAGGATATTATTGACCCTGCGTGGAATAAACTTTATAAACTTGATTTTTTAAGAAGTACAAATTTACGTTTCCCCGTTGGACAGTATTATGAAGATACTTATTTTAATCTTTCCCTTATTCCTTTTAATCCTAAAATTACAGTATGTGACAAATGTTTTTACCATTACGTTTTAAATATGGGAAGCATTACAAGACGTTATAATAAGGAAAAACTTTCTCTTATTAAAGATAGAGCAAGGCTTTTGAAAAGCGTTACAAAGGAAATTGAACCTTACTGTGATTTTTATTTTATAAAATGTGTTTTTTCTGCTTTTATTGATATGTTTCTTTCTCTTTCCAAAAAGGAAATTAAAAAAGAAATTAAGGAAGAAATCACAAAAGACGAATTTAAAAACTGCGCCGATAATGCCTATTATAAAGGCGCTTTTTCGCGTATTATAATAAAAGCCGCCCAAAGCGGCAGGGTAGGGGCAGTATATAATTTTTGTAAAACTTCCTTCTTCCTTAAATATAAAATGCAAAAAATATTTTTAAGGGTGAAAAATAAATGACCGTATCTGTGGCTATAGCCGCCTATAACGGCGAAAAGTATATTAAAGAACAACTGGTAAGCATTTTAAATCAGAGTGAAACGGTGGATGAGGTTATAATTTGCGATGACAAATCAACCGATGATACCGTGAAAATCTGTAAAGATTTTATTGAGCAAAACGGACTTGATAATTGGTTTATTTTCGAAAACGAAGTTAATAAGGGCTATTGCCATAATTTTTACGGCGCTATTGAAAAATGTAACGGCGACGTTATTTTTCTTGCTGATCAGGACGATAAATGGCGGGAAAATAAGGTTGAAAGAATGATAAAAACCTTAAAAGAAAATAATGACATTTACGTTCTTTCAAGCCGATACGACGTTATTGATTCTTTTGGCAATGTAATAGAAAATTCGGGTATCACCTATCTTGGTGATAAATTCGACGGTAGTATCGAATATCTTGATTTTAATTCCTTTATCGGTTGCTCTTATATACGCGGTTTTTCGATGTGCTTTAAAAAGGAAATTAAAGAAAAACTAAAGCCGCTGGATTTTAAATCACTGCTTTCGCACGACTGGTATATCTGTATGCTGGGAACGTTGCTTTCAAAAACGGCGGTATTAAACGAAAAACTAGGCTTTTATAGATACCATTTTGATAACGTATCTCTTTCCGATATGACGAGAAAAACCTTTCTCGGTGACCGAGAAAAACGTAAAACAGGACTTATAGAATCCATTGAAGGCCATAGTTATCTTTTAGAATTTGATTTAAGCGTGAAAGACAGAAAACAAACGGAAAAATTTATTAAACTCGAAAAGAAACGCCTTAAATTTCTTAATAACAAAAATCCTTTTTTGTGGCTCTGCCTAATCTTTTCGCTGAACCTTTATAAAAGATACTATAAATCTCTTAAAGGCGGTATAAGGGTGTGGATAGGCGATTTCTGCTATGCTTATAATATAAACTTTAAAAAATAAATAATAAAAACGGAGGATTTATAAAATCCTCCGTTTTTTTACATCTTTTTATCTTTTAACGCGGTTTCGGTATTATGGATTGCTTTTACTGCATCGGAGTCGGAATTGGCGATTATATAGGTATAAAGGCAGTCGAAAATGGTTAACTGCGCTATGCGTGAACTCATTGCAAGAAGGGAATGTTTTGTTTCAGCCGATTTTGTAAAAAGGCATATATCCGAAACGTTTATAACAGGGGACTCGCCGAATTTGGTAATACATATTGTTGTGGCGTTATTAAGTTTGGCGATTTTTAGCGCCTGAACTATATCGGCGGACTGACCTGAATGGGTAATACCAATGGCAACGCAGTCTTTATCAAGATGTGAAGCAATAATTGCCTGCATATGATTATCGTTACAGGCTGAAGCGTTAAGACCTACTCGTAAAAATTTATGTTGCGCGTCAACTGCAATTGAAGCGGAGTTGCCAAGTCCGAAAATTACGATTCGTTTAGATGACATAATTGCTTTTGCTGCTGCTTCAAGAGATTTTTCGTCAAGGACCGACGCGGTGTTTTCAAGCGCAACCTTTATTTCGCCGATTCTTTTTACGAACATATCGTAACAACTGTCACTCTGCACGATTTGCAAATTTTCATTAGACAGGGTAGAAACCTCGCTCGCAATAGCAAGTTTTAAACCTTGGTATCCGCCTACGCCAAGCCTTTTGGCAAAGCGTACTACGGTGGCATCGCCACAACCTGTTTCTACGGCAAATTCCGTTATAGATAAAGGTAAAATTACCTTTGGGTCGGCTATTAAACGATCGGCAATTTTTTTCTCTCCCGGACCCATTTCTCCATACAAAGAACGTATAGTAAGAAGTATTGATTTCATAAAAATCACACCTTTAAATGAAAATAATTTTCAAAAACTGGTAAAATAATGAAAACCCACAACGAAAAAATGAAAAAAATTTTCGCAAAAACTCTTGATTTTTAAATTAAATAGTAGTAAAATGTAAGAGTAATAGAGTGGGGAAATTTGGTGTTTAACTAATTATGTATATTATACCACAAACCCATAGAAAAAGAAAGGGGAAATTTTATGCTAAACTATAAGGTAAAAATCGGTCTCGTTGCTATGAGAAGAAACACTACCGACCGTCCCAGAGGAACATTCCTTACTTGGTATTCTGCCGAGCAGAGAGGAAAACGATTTACTGAGTATATTGAAAAGAATTTTTCGGGCGAAAACGTTGAGTTCGTTGATAATAAGGGAATCGGAATTGCCGATTTGGTTTTCGATAACGAAAGCGCCGCTCAGGTAATTGAGCGCTTTAAGGCTGAAAAGGTTGATGCAGTTATGATTATTAACTGTAACTTCGGTAATGAAGAAGCGGCTGCAGATATAGCGCGTGAAATGGGTGTTCCCACACTTTTATGGGCACCTCTTGATGATGAATATTACGTTGACGGTATGCGTCCTACCGATTCACAGTGCGGTCTTTTCGGTGTATCCCGTCAGTTCCAGCGTTATCACATTCCTTTCTCACATCTTCCTTGTTGCAGAGTAGAAAGCGACGAATTTAAAGAGGGATTTGAAAGTTTTGTAAGAGTAGCCTGTATGGTTAAAAACTTTAAAGGTCTTCGCATTGGTCAAATCGGCGCACGTCCCTTGCCGTTCTTCTCGGTTATCTGGAACGAAGGCGAACTTATGGAAAAGTTCGGCGTTAGAATTATCGCTCTTAACTTTGCTATGATTGAGCAGAGAATGGCTACTGCCGACGAAAACTATGCCGACGAAATAAAGGAATACGAAAACTATTTCCTTAAAGGTTTCACCATTGATGACTTAACACCCAAATACATACATAATATGGCAAAACTTGCCGCCGTTTATAAGCATCTTTACGAGGAATTTGACCTCGACGTAATTTCTGCTGAATGTTGGACTGCAACACCCGTTATGTTTGACGGACTTGCTCCTTGCGCCGTTTATGGACTTTTAAACGATATGGGTTATATGGTATCTTGCGAAAGCGATATGCACTGCGCTCTTACTATGGTACTTTTAAAATCGGCAACACTCGGTAAGGGTAAACCTCTTTTCGGTGAGTTTACCGTAAGACATCCGGAAAATAAAAATGCGGAACTTCTTTGGCACTGCGGACCCTTCCCGCTCAGCGAAAAGGCAGAAAGCGGTATTGACAGCAATGCACGTCTTGTTAATCAGCGCGAATGGTTCAGGGCTAAAGACGGTACCTATACCGTAGCAAGACTCGATCAGGAAAGCGGAAATTATATGATTCTTCCTCTTGTTTGTAACACTACCGAAGGTCCACAGACCCACGGTACTTACATTTGGGGCGAATTCGATAATCTTCAGGCTGTTGAAGACCGTCTTCTTGACGGCCCCTATATTCACCACTTTGTTGAGATTGAGGGCGACTACAGAAAAGAAATTAATGAATTCTGTAAGTATTTCCCCAACCTCAAGGTTGATAAATCTGTTAATTAATAAAAAGGAGATATAATTATGCAATACCAAATGAATGAATTTTTGTTTGCAATGATCCTTACTGAACTTGAGGACGCTGTAGGCAAACAAAACTGCTCGACCAGAGCAATTGACAAGGTAACACACAGTGTTGACTATTATTGGCTTTCACGTATGTGGGCAGACAGAGGTTGTCGTATGCCCGAGGCTGACATCGTTGTATGTCCCGAAAATGCTCAGGAAGTTTCCAAGGTTTTAAAAATCGCTAACTACTATAAACTTCCCGTAACTACTTGGGGCGCAGGCGGCGGTACACAGGGTGGCGCTATTCCCGTTTGTGGCGGTATTATCCTTGATACCAAGAGAATGAACAAAATATATGAAGTAAATACTGAAGGTATGTATATCGAATGTGGTACAGGCGCTATTTATAAGCATATCGAATGGGCAGCAAACGAAGTTGGCAAGGCTACAATGCACTATCCTTCTTCTCTTACCTGTTCTACAGTAGGCGGCTTCCTCGCTCACAGAGGTATCGGCGTAGTTTCTACCAAGTACGGTAAAATTGATGATATGGTACTTAAGATGGAGGTTGTTCTTCCTAATGGTGATATTATCGAAACTTGTTCTGCTCCTAAGCATGCTGCAGGTCCTGACTTAAACCAGATTTTCATTGGTTCCGAAGGTACTTTAGGTATTATTACCAAGGCACAAATCCGTATATTCGATCAGCCTGAAGAAAGACGTTTCAGAGGTTTCTTATTCCAGGATATGACCGGTGCATTCAAGGCTTCCCGCGAACTTCTCCAAAAATTCAAGCCTTCCGTTATGCGTCTTTATGACGAGGCTGAAACCGCTTCTCTTATTAAGAAAATCGTAGGTGTTGAACGCAAAGGCGCGTTTATGAACATTGCTTACGAAGGCGTAAAAGAAATGGTTGAAGTTGAAGAAAAGATTCTTCTTGAAACCTTTGCTAAGTACGGCGCCGAAGACCTTGGCAGCGAATACGGCGAAAAATGGTGGAAAGAAAAGATTACATTCTTCTATCCAGGTCATATGATGGACATTCCTCAGATGTTCGGTACTATGGACACCATCGCTCCTTACGGCAAAATCGAAGAGATTTATTGGGCTATGAAGGCTGCAATCGAAAAAGAATTCCCACAGGCTAAATTTATTGCTCACTTCTCTCACTGGTATGAGTGGGGCGCAATGGTTTACGACCGCTTTATTATTGAAGGCAAAGACGTTCCTCAGGATCCTGTTGAAGCACTTCGCCTCCATCAAAGAGTATGGACTACCGGTGTTCGTACCGCAATCGCTCACGGCGGTGTAGTTAACGACCACCACGGCGTTGGTATTAAACTCGGACGTCTTATGAAAGAACAGTACGGCCCCGCTATGCAGGTATTTGAAGGCATTAAGAAACAGTTAGACCCCAACGGAATTATGAATCCGTTCAAACTTGGTCTTTAATCACGACAGGAGGTAATAAGTTATGATTATGTCAGAAAAAGGAAAACAGCACGTAGATTCCTGCCGTTTTTGTTGGATGTGTCACCACATTTGTCCTATCGGTAACGCTACCGGTCAGGAAAGAAATACTGCAAGAGCAAGAGCACTTGGTATTTCTCTTGTAAACCGTGAGGCTATCGACCTTTCCGAAATTATGGATAATATTTTCGAATGCGGTTGTTGCGGTGCTTGTGTTAAAGAATGTGTAACAGGTTGGGATCCTGTTATGTTTACAAAAGAAACTCGTCTCCATGCTGCAATGGAAGATAAACTTCCCGAATACATAAACGTTTTAGTTGATAACTGTTTTGAAAAGGGCAATGCTTACGGTATTACCGAAGTTGACGCTGAACTTAAAAAGGCTATTGCAGCGCATACTGCAAATACCGATACAGTTTTATTCCTTGGCGCAGATGCTATTTATAAGGCTCCCGAATGTGCTGTAAAGGCTATTAAGGTTCTTGAAAAAGCAGGTGTAAACTTCACCGTTCTTGAAAATGAACCCAACAGTGGCGCACAACTTGAATATCTTATTAGCGCTGCCAACGAAACTAAGGAAGTTATGAATAACTGCGCTAAAGTTCTTAACAGCTTTAAGACCGTTGTTGCATACGATCCTCAGGATGCTAAAGTATTAAAGCGCGAGTATAAGGAATGGGATATTAATCTTACTGCAGAGGTTAAAACCTTTACTGCTTTTGTTGCAGGTCTTTTAAAGGACGGCGCATTAAAGGCAGAAAACAGCGGTAAAAAGGTTGTTTATCAAGATCCTTTCCAACTTTCCCGTGATCTTCTCGAAACTGAAGAAGCAAGAGAAATCATTAATGCTTACGCTGTTTGCGAAGAAATGCTATGCAACAAGAATGACACTATGTGGGCAGGTAACATCCTTATGCGTGAGTGGATGGCTGACGTTATGGATAAGGTTGCTTTATCTCGTATTTTAAATGCAAAATGCGTAAATGCAGATACCATAGTTACTGCAAGCGTTAGTGAATACGTATCTTTAAAATCCGTAGAAAGCGACGTAGAAATCCTTTCTATCGAAGACCTTATTTTAGGCTAATAAATAAATGGGTACAATCCGCAATTAAATGCGGAGTTACTCCGTTTTTAAGGTGATAAAAATGTTAGTAAATTTTAAAACTATAATTGATATGGCAGAAAAAGGAAACTACTGTATTCCTGCATTTAATACATATAACGTTGAAACCGTTATGGGCGTTATTGCTGCCGCAGAAGAACTTAAAGCACCCGTTATTATTCAGGTTTATCCCCGTCTACTTATGGAAGAAGTTGGTTACTATCTTGCTCCCGTTATCAAGGCTGCTGCAGATAAGGCAAGCGTGCCCGTATGTTTCCATCTTGACCATGGTCCCAACGAACTTGCGGTTCAAAGGGCTCTCCGTTGGGGCGCAAGCGGTATTATGTATGACGGCAGCGTTCATCCTTTTGAAGAAAACGTTGAAAATACCAAGCACATTGTTGAAATTTGCGATACCATCGATGTTCAGGTAGAAGGCGAACTCGGTCACGTAGGCAGCGTTAACGACGATGCTATGGAAGAATTCACCGATCCTGCCGAGGCTGCAGAATACGTTAAGAAAACAGGCGTAACCGCTCTTGCCGTTTTGGTTGGTAATGCTCACGGTCACTATAAAAAGACACCTTGTCTTGATATTGAACGTATCAAAAATATAAGAGAAGCAACAGGCGGAACTCCTCTTGTTCTCCACGGCGGTTCGGGTATTCCCGATGATCAGGTTAAAGCCGCTATTAATGCAGGTATCAGAAAAATGAACATTGGTACCGACGTATGTTGCGCTTTTGCTGACGGTACACTTGCTTCCCTTAACGATCCTAACAGAAGTCTTGCAGTTGACCTCTTTATGAAACCCGCAATTGAGTCTGTTAAGGCTTTGGCTCTTGATAAGATTAAACTTGTCGGCGCAGACGGAAAGGCGTAAAATATGAGTAAAATCGTCGGAATAGGTGCTTGTGTAATGGACACCCTTATCACAGTGCCGAATTATCCTACTGAAGATACAAAACTTCGCGCTACTTCGAGCAAAATAGCAGGTGGCGGACCTACTGCTACCGGCATTGTTGCTGCTTCGAAACTTTCGGAAGATACCGCGTACATCGGTGTTCTTTCAACCGATAACGGCGGAAGATTTTTAAAGGATGACTTTATTAAATACAATGTAAATGTAGATAATATCGATATTATCGATGGCTATCGTTCTTTTACATCGGTTATTTGGCTTGCTGAAGACAGCGCCAGCAGAACCTGTGTATTTGATAAGGGCAATCTTCCTCCATTAAAACTTGACGATAATAAGCGCGAAGCAATTAAAAACGCTCAGGTGCTTATGATAGACGGTAACGAAATGGATGCCGCCGAAGAGGGCTGTAAAGTGGCGCGAGAAAATGGTACTACCGTTCTTTACGACTGCGGCGGACTTTATCAGGGCGTTGAACGTCTTTTGAAACTTACCGACGTTATGATTCCTTCCGAAGAATTTGCGCTCGGTCACACAAAAGCCGACGACGTAAAGGAAGCAGCGAAAAAACTTTTTGAACTGTATAATCCTAAAGTTGTTGTTATTACAAGAGGTAAAATAGGCGGAATTCTTTATGACGGTAAAGAATTTTTTGAATATCCCGCATTCCTTGTAAAAGCGGTTGACTCTAATGGAAGTGGTGACGTTTTCCACGGCGCATTTGCTGCCGCTCTTTGTAAGGGATATGATTATAAGAAGGCTTGTATCTTCTCAAGCGCAGTTTCTGCAATTAAGTGCACAGGCTACGGCGCAAGAGAAAGCGTACCATCTTTCGAAACAGTAAAATCTTTTTTAAAGGAGAAAAACTATGAACTTTAAAAAATCTTATAAACCCGCTATCGGTTACACCCCTATTTGTAAAATAGGTGAGTGCACCCTTAAAAAACTTGAATTTGGTATTATTGAACTTGACGCAGGTATGTCCCTTAACTTTAATACCGAGGATAAAGAAACTGCTTTCATTATGTTAGAAGGTCATTGCGACGTTTCTTTTGGTGATACCAAATGGGAAAACATCGGTAACAGAATGACAGTTTTCGAAAACAGAAAAGCCGAAAGTTTTTATATGCCTATAAATCAGGAGTTAACCATTACTGCCATTGACCACATTAAAATTGCAGTTTGCGCTACTCCTATTAAGGAAAAGACCGAGCCTCAGGTACTAAGAGAAGACCACGTAGTATTAAAACTTTTAGGTGAAGTACCATATCAGAGAGAAACAAGTTTCATAATCGACGGAAATTCTAATGCTAAGGTACTTACCATTGGTGAAGCCTATGTAACCGAAGGTAACTGGGCAGGTTTCCCACCCCACAAACACGACGAGGATAATATGCCCGTAGAGTGTATTGCTGAAGAAATTTATTATTTCTTATTCGACCCCAAACAAGGCTTTGGCGTACAATGTCTTTATACTTCTGACGGCGAAATTGACGAGGCTTACAGAGTTAAGAACGACGAACTCGTTGAGTTCCCCAGAGGTTTCCATACCACAGTTGCAACCCCCGGTTATCAGACCTATTTCTTATGGCTTATGGCAGGGGATTATCAGGGCTTTAACAGAAGTAACGACCCTGAGCACGATTGGATAGCAAACAGATAATTTGACCTTAAAGCCGTACTAAACGTACGGCTTTAAGGCATTGTGAGGAATAATTATGATTACTTTAAAAAACAATGTATTAACCGTTTTAATTGATGAAATGGGCGCTCAGATAAGAAGCGTAAAGAAAAATGATATTGAATATATGTGGCAGGCTGACCCTCAGATTTGGAAGTCTACTGCTCCTCTTATGTTCCCCATTTGCGGTGGACTTAAGGACGATAAATTTATTTATGAAGGTAAAGAGTATATTCTTCCTAAACACGGCTTTGCCAGAAATATGCCGTTTACCGTAGAAAAGGCTGACGACACATCGGCAGTATTTTGTTTGAAGGCTAACGAAGAAACCAGAAAGATGTATCCCTTTGAGTTTGAACTTCGTCTTATCTATAACATCGAAAACGATGCTTTAACCCTTAAATACGAGGTTAAAAACGCAGGGGAAAATACTATGTATTTTGCAATCGGTTCTCACGAAGGATATTATACTCCCGAGGGAATTGAAGATTACGATATAGTATTCCCGCAAAACGAAACCCTTAACAGCGTAATGGTTGACGGAACGCTTTTGCAGGACCACACACTACCCATTATCAAAAATACCAACGTTCTTCCTCTATATGATAAGTATTTCCTTGTGGATTGTCTTGTATTTAAAGAGGTTAAATCAAAGAGCCTTCTTCTCAGAAACCGCAGAAAAGGCAAAAGTATCAAGGTTGATTTCCCCGATGCTCCTTATCTTGTATTATGGCATCCTCACGGTGCGCCCTTCCTTTGCGTAGAGCCTTGGAGTGGTATCCCCGATGATTTCCACAGCGATTACAATCTTGCTCATAAGGAAGGAATTACCGTGCTTTCTAAGGATGAGGTTTATACAGCCGTTCACACCATTACTTACATAGGTGAAGAATAATGACGTTAGACAGAATAAAGGAACTTAATCCTCATATAAAGATATATACCACTAAGGACGAGGAATTTAAAGAGTTTGGTGAAAAACTGTATGGATTTAAAGTGGATGAAATCATAAAGACTGCCGAAAAATATGCCTTTCCTCAAGAAGGAAGTCTTTATGAGGCTAGTGTCGAAGATTTTGAAAAACTGCCTATAGCAGAAGAAATAACCGAACAATGTTTTGGTGAGTTAAAGGCTCAGATAGGTTATTGCTATGGACACAGCAGTTTTCTCAACGCTTTTGAATGGCATACAAGCAGTGAAGTGAATATTGCCGTTACCGACCTTATTTTAATTCTTGCGAAAAGAAGTGACATGGAGAACGGTAAAATTGATTCTTCGAAGGCAAAGGTGTTCTTTGTAGAAAAGGGCGAGATCATCGAAGTTTATGCAACCTCTTTGCATTTTTGTCCCTGTCAGGTAAATAAAAGCGGATTCGGTTGCGTTGTTGCTTTGCCTGAGGGTACAAATACACCTCTTGATATCGAACCTGCTAAAAATCCTCTTATGTTCCGTAAAAACAAGTGGATTATTGCCCACGTTGAAAATGCTCCGTTAATCGCCAGAGGTGTGGTTGCGGGTGTTTATGGCGAAAACATTGAAATTATAGGTGAATAATAATGAAATATTTGCTTGGAATTGACTTTGGCGGAGGTTCGGCAAAGGCAACTCTTATTAATACCGACGGCGCTATTGTTGCTGAAAATTCCGTTGAGTATCCTACGTATTATCCCGTGCTTGGCGCTTGTGAACAGTCGCCGCTTGATTGGTGTAACGCTCTTAACGAGAATATAAAGGCTTTACTGACTAAAAGCCAAATAGATGCAAAGGATATTCTTGCAGTTTCTATTGACTCTGCTACCCATACGGCGCTTCTTTGTGATAAAGAATATAATCCGCTTAGAAATGCTATTCATTGGACCGATACCCGTTCTCGCAAACAGGCAAAATATTTAAAGGAAAATTACGGAGATTTTATTTTCTCGAAAAGTTTTCATAAGCCTGATACTATTTGGACCATGCCCGAAATTCTTTGGGTTAAGGAAAACGAACCGGAAATATTTAGTAAAATAGGTTCGGTTTTCTTTGAAAAAGATTATATTCGCTACACTTTAACAGGCGTTTATTGTACCGATTATATTGATGCGCAGGGAAGTATGCTTTTTGACTGTAATACTATGACTTGGTCAAAAGAACTTTGTGATTTAATCGGACTTGACGTAAATATTTTGCCACCGATAAAGGCTCCAACCGACGTTATAGGAACGGTTACAAAAGAAGCCGCCGATCAAACAGGTCTTAAAGAGGGAACAACGGTAATTTGCGGTACTACCGATACAGTTATGGAAGTGTTTGCATCAGGTGCTGTAAATAAGGGTGACGTTACAGTAAAACTTGCTACTGCAGGCAGAGTGTGCGTTATTACCGATAAACCTTATCCTCATCAGCATCTTGTAAACTATTCTCATATTACGGGCGGACTCTGGTATCCCGGTACGGCTACAAAGGCTGCGGCATCCTCTTACCGTTGGTATAGAGATACCTTCGGCGGAAACTATGCCGATTTAAACGTTGGAGCTGAAAACGTGCCTATTGGATGCGAAGGACTTATATATCATCCGTATATTAACGGAGAACTTACTCCCTATGCCGATCCGCTTTTATGCGGAAGTTTTACGGGAATTCGCGCTACCCATACAAAAGGTCATTTTACAAGGAGTGTTCTTGAGGGTGTTGCGCTTTCACTTTTACATTCTAAAAAGACCTTGAAAGAGATAGGCATAGAAGTGGGTAAAAAAGGTACAGTTATAGGCGGTGGCGCAAAGGGTGAGCTTTGGCGTCAAATAACTGCCGACTGTTTGGATATGGAATTAACCCTTACCGAAAGCAGTGATTCGTCACTGGGTTCGGCTATGCTTGCAGGTGTAGCGGTAGGCGTTTTTGCTTCTCCTGAAGAAGCGGTTAAAAAGTGTATTAAGCCTATAGGTGTAACCAAACCTATTAAGGGAAATACCGAAAAATACCAAAAAATATTTGAAGAGTACGTGGCTATTCACGATGCCCTTGCTCCTATTTACGATAAGAGAGAAATATGAAGATTTTAGTATGTGTAAAACAGGCTCAAAACGGCGAACTTAATCCTTTTGATGCAGTTGCTTTTGAAGCCGCCCTTAGAATAAAAGGGGTAAATGACGAGGTCGAACTTTTAAGTATGGCTCCCGAAAAAAGCAGAGAAATGCTTCTTTCTTTAACCCGTCTTGGCGCAAAAAAAGCCTATCTTTTAAACGATAGGGCTTTTGCTGGTGCAGATACTCTTGCAACGGCTTATACCTTAAGCCTTGCGGTTGATATGCTAAAGCCTGACCTTGTTATCTGCGGAAGACAGACTATCGACGGCGATACTGCGCAAACGGGACCCTCTTTGTCTGTTGCGGCAGGTCTTAATCTTATAACAAACGTTCTTGAAATAGTTGACACAAACGGCAAAATCACCTGTAAAACAAGGGATGAAGGCGTAAAGACTGCCGATTATCCTGCTCTTATTACGGTTGAACGTTTTTGTTCTTTAAGATTTCCTTCAATTCGTTCGAAGGTAGGCGAGGTTATAACCTTAAATGCGGCTGACCTTAATGCCGACCTTTCACGATGCGGTTTAAAAGGTTCTCCTACAAAGGTGCTTAAAACCTTTGAAAATGAAGATGGCAGAAGAAAGTGTACCTTTATTTCTCCCGATAAACTTGACGAGGTTATAAAGGAAGCAAGAGAAAAGGGCAGAGCAAGACTTAAAAGCCGAGAGATAAGTAAAGAGAAGTTAAAAGAGGTATGGATAGTTGGCGAAAAGCCACGTGAAATGGCTGAAACGGTCAGCGAAAATATTCGCGTGATAGAGCCTGACAGTGCTCAGAATATTGCTGATTTAATAAGCAAAGAAAATCCGTCCGTAGTACTTTGGGCAAGTGATTCTTATAGTAAAGCTACCGCTCCTCAGGTGGCGGCAATACTTAAAACAGGTCTTTGCGCCGACTGTACCGCCCTTGAAACCGACGGGGAAAATCTTTTTATGTACCGTCCTGCTTTTTCGGGCAATATTATTGCAAAAATTTCTTGCGAAACCCGTCCACAAATGGCAACTGTAAGAACCGTTGATAACGAAGGAGCCGACCTTTTGGTGTCCTTAGGACTCGGTGCAGTTCATTTTAAGGAAAAGGTTTTTGCTTTTGCACAAAAATATAATGCAGAATTAGGCGCAAGTCGAGGTGCAGTTGATGCCGAGATTATGCCTTATGAAAATCAGATAGGTCTTACCGGTAAATCGGTCAGCCCTGCGGTTTACGTGGCAATCGGTATTTCGGGCGCAGTTCATCACGTAGAGGGAATGAAGCGTTCGGGTACCATAATTGCAATAAATAAGGATAAAGACGCTCCAATTTTCGATTATGCTGATTTTGGAATAGTGGCAGATGCTAATGAAATTTTATAAATTGAACGATCGGTAAACTTTTTGTACGATTTGCTATTGATTAATTTTATTTTTAATATAAAATAAAATTAAGGAGTGATAAATATGAAAAAAGTACTTTTACTTGGTGACTCTATCAGAGGCGGATACGCTATGTCGGTTAAGGCTTCTTTAGAAGGTATTGCAGACGTTGTTTATCCAACAGACAGCGCTCGTTTTGCGGCATATACTTTGCGTACCATTAGCGACGACAGAGATAGATATAAAAACGAGAAAATAGATGTTATTCATTGGAATTGCGGTCTTTGGGACTGTCTTCGTCAGTTTGGTGAGGAGCCTAATACTCCTATTGAAATGTACGAATATTTTATTGACAGAATTTGTACTCGTATGAAATTCTTGTTCCCCGAAGCAACAATAATTTTTGCGACCTCTACCAAAGTGCTCGAGGAAAGACTTAACAAAAACATTTTCTGCCGTTATAACAGCGAAATTGACGCTTATAACGAGGTTGCCGTAAAGGTTGTAAAAAAACACGGCTTTTTGGTTGACGACCTTAATGCAGTATCTAAAACACTTGGAGAGGACGCTCATTCCGACGGCGTTCACTACTACACAAGCAAGGGAACAAAGGCGTTTACTATGCAGGTTATCGAAAGCTTAAAGCCTTTACTTGATATCGACGGCGAAATCGAGTATAAAGAAGTTCTTCACCAATCAGCAGTCCACGGATTTTAAAAACAAAAGGCTAAAAGTAGGGAGACACTTCGTAAAGAAGTGTTCTCCCTACTTTCTTTTTATATAAAAATTGACACTTTCTACAGATAAGTGTTATAGTGGGTTACACAATTTAAAATCACCCTTTTAAAAAAAATTAAAGAGCGGTCTGTGTGTCGTTGGGGTCGCCGTTTCTCGCCAAATCGTATTCCTTTGACCAGTCGAGGTCACGGTATTCTTCTCCTCTTGGGTCATTTTTTATCCAATCAAGGAGCATATCGAGCATTTCTTCGCTCCATGTGTTTTTATCTATTTGCGCAGTAGTGAATTTACCTTGACTAATCATTTCGAAACCGAAATCGTCTTTAACGTGGGTTTTTGCCGCGCCTTCAACAACGTCGGCTACCAAGTGACTTGGTATAAACAGTACGCCACCGCCTGCTCCGAACACTACGTCGCCGGGAAGACATACTGCGCCGCCAAAGTTGGTTATATCATTCCAGTCTTTCATAACAAATTCACGTATGGGTGTCGGGTCAATACCGCGGTAGTAAACCTGAACGTCGGGGACTTTTTTCATCTGCTCAACGTCGCGTATTCCGCCCCATACTACCGCACCGCCGTTTTTAGTGCGTTTTTGAAGAGCGGTTGTAAGGTTTCCACCCAAAAAAGTGCCTTTATATATTTTATCGTACATATCGCAGACTACAACGTCACGCTCGACTAAATGGTCTATAACCCACTGGTTGTAGTTTCCTTGAAGTCCGTCTTCGGCTCCTCTTGCGAACTGAACGTCGTGCAGATCGGGACGGGTAGGGCAGTAGGTACAGGTAACCGCTCTGCCTACAAGCTTTCTGTCATCATTATGTAAGGTGTGCATCGGGTTTTCACCGCCGCCTACAAACTGATGCTCATAGCCAAGTACGAAAATAGGCTTCCATACTTCTTCTAAAGTCATACCGTAAAGAGCGTCAAGATGTTTATCTGCTACCTTTGGTCTTCCGTCAGGAAATCTTTCACCCTTCCAAAGTGGAGTAAGCTGAATGATTTTTTCTCTATCATTAAAATTCATTTCTTTTACCATCCTATCTCTTTGTTTATTGCGCCGCAGCTTTCCATAATGCCCTTTAAATATCCTATTGCAAAAAGTCTGCCAAGGGCGGTGTAGCCTGCAAGTTCCTTTTTTTCTCCTGCCATTAACGGAACGTGGTCAACCCTTATGGGAACGTTTATATCGCATTTCTTATAAAGACGCATAATATCAGCCATATCAATATTGCCGTTATCGTGAAAACTTTCGTGGAAATTAAACTTATCTCCTATAACGTTTCTGAAATGAACGAAAAAGATTTTATCTTTAAAATAGGGAATAACTTTATAAAGATCTTCACCCATAAGATGATAGCACGCCTGACACATCGTTATGCCCAAACTTTCACTATCAACTATACTCATTGCTTTTTATACGTTTTCAAAACTTATCATAATGCGTTCAACTCCGCCGAGTTTTTGCAGTGGCGGGTCGTCGGGATGAAGAGCAAGTTTAATATTATATTTTTCGGCTTCGCTTATAACCGCTTTTATAAAATACTCGTAATTTTCCCAAAGTTTTTCTTTGGTTATAACGTGATTTGTTTCATTATAGTCGTTAAGGTTAAAGCCTGTAACCAAAGCGTCGCCACGCTCAATAACAGAACTGTTAGTACGTGTCCAGCCAACGTGTGCCATCCAGTTAAAGCATATCGTACGGATGTCAAGGCTATCCATAATCGGAAACATCTTTATAACTTTTTCTATACACTCATCTCGTTTTTCGTCACCTGCTTTAATGTGGTCGTGAAGAGCGTTGGGCATAGGCTCGATTATAAGGGGCTTTATACCGAAATCGGCAAATCTTTTTTCTACCGTCTTCCAGTGACTTAAATTGTTAAGGTCAAAGGCTTCTTCTTCGGGAAGTCGTATAACACCGTGTTTCACTCCGCATTGACGTGCATAATCCCAAGTCAAATCGTACTGACTTTTAAAATAATCCGTAAGTATCAAAATATCACACTCCGTTCAAAAAAATAATATTGACAGGTAAATACAAAGTTTATATACTTTAATTATATAAAACTTTATTAATCAAATCTAATCAAATCGTACTTTTTTTAGGTTGAAAAATCCTATGGAGGTAATAAGTGAGAAGAGAATTTTTTTCAAAGGTAAACGGTCAGCATTTATTTTCCGTTTTTTACAGTATTAAAAAGCATAAGAAAAACGAATACCGAAAACATAATCACACTCAAACGGAATTGGGTTTTATTTTATCGGGTAAAGGTGAATACGTATTGGGTAAAAAGCAGTTTTCGGTAGAAAAGGGCAACCTTATAATAGTGCGCTCAAACGAACAGCATTGTATTCCCAACGTGGAAAGCGAAAACCTTGTAGCCATCAATATACAGTTTTCTCCTTATTTTTTTTGGAATGAATGTCCAAACTATATTTCTTATGCGAAAATAAAGGCGCTTATCAATCAGGAAATAGAAATTGATAATATACAATCCGACAAAGAGGTCTGCAATCTGTTTAAAAGTCTTATCGAACTGCTAAGTGGTAACGATAATAATTTTCTGATAACCCGAAAGGTTTTAGAGATAATTTGTCAAATTTCCGATAAAATTGATTACAAAGAAGAATTTAAGCCTGATACGAAGCATCTACATAACGTTCAGTGTGCAATAGAGTATATTAAAGAAAATTTCTATAAAGATATTACTTTAATCGATATCGCAAAAAGCGCCGCTATGAGCCGTTCTTATTTTTCTGCCGCCTTTAAAACGGTTACGGGAATTTCTCCGTATAACTTTCTTTTGATAACCCGTATTGAAAAAGCGCAGGAACTTTTTAAAAATACGGATAAAACGGTAATGGAGATAGCCGGCCTTTGCGGTTTTACAAGCCTTACTTCCTTTAATAAAGCATTTAAAACCCTGACGGGAGTAACACCAACCGATTATAAAAATAAATAGATTATAGAGCAGCATTTTTGCTGCCTTCAGACTTTTCTGTATTTTATGGTATAATAAAGTCGGTGATAAAATACGGAATACACAAAGCCTTTCACACCGTTACCGGAAAAACTCCAAGTGAATATCGTGACAATACGGAAATTATAAAATAAACCCGAAGGAATAAATCCTTCGGGTTTTAAATTTAGAATAAACCACTGATAACGCCGTTTTCGTCAACGTCGATTTTTTCTGCGGCGGGAACTTTGGGAAGTCCCGGCATAGTCATTATGTCGCCTGTAAGAGCAACTATAAATCCTGCGCCTGCGCTTACCTTAATATTACGTACTGTAATATCAAATCCTGTGGGAGCGCCGAGTTTTGTCATATCGTCTGAAAAACTGTACTGGGTTTTTGCCATACAAATTGGCATATTCGAAAAACCGAGTTCGGTAAGTTTTGCTATTTCTTTTTTAGCGGCAGGAGCAAAGATTACGTTGTCGCCACCGTAAATTTTTGTAACAATAGCGCGAATTTTTTCTTCAATAGAAAGGTTGTCTTCATAGCAGAAGGTAAAATCATTGTCAGTTTCGCAAAGACGCGCAACTTCGTTTGCAAGTTCAATACCACCTTTAGAACCTTCGGCGCAAACTTTAGAGCAAATTGCTTTTATGCCAAGTTCGGCACATGCATCAATAACGAGTTGTACTTCTGCATCGGTATCGGTGGGGAAACGGTTAACGGCAACAACGCAAGGAAGTTTATAAACGTTTTTGATGTTACTTGCGTGGCGAATAAGGTTAGGCATACCGTTCTTTAATGCTTCAAGATTTTCTTCTTTAAGGTCGGTTTTTGCAACACCGCCGTTCATTTTAAGAGCGCGAATGGTAGCAACCAAAACAACTGCGCTTGGCTTTAATCCGCCGAAACGGCACTTAATGTCAAGGAACTTTTCAGCGCCGAGGTCAGCACCAAATCCTGCTTCGGTAATTGCATAATCACCTAATTTCATTGCCATTTTAGTAGCAATAATAGAGTTACAGCCGTGAGCAATATTAGCGAAAGGTCCCCCGTGAACGAGAGCTGGAGTGCCTTCTAAGGTTTGTACTAAGTTAGGCTTTAAAGCATCTTTTAGAAGGGCAGTCATAGCGCCCTGAGCATTAAGTTGACCTGCAGTAACAGGCTTATCGTCATAGGTATAGCCTACGATAATTTTAGAAAGTCTTTCTTTTAAGTCGGTAATAGAATTAGAAAGACAAAGAACTGCCATAATTTCACTGGCAACGGTAATGTCAAAACCGTCTTCTCTCGGAACACCGTTAACCTTACCGCCAAGACCGTCGGTTACAAAACGAAGTTGACGGTCGTTCATATCAACGCATCTTTTCCAAGTGATGCGTCTTACGTCAATGCCGAGAGCATTTCCTTGATGAATGTGGTTGTCAAGCATTGCAGCAAGAAGGTTGTTTGCGGCGCCTATAGCGTGGAAGTCGCCTGTAAAGTGAAGATTAATGTCTTCCATAGGAACGACCTGAGCGTAACCGCCGCCTGCAGCGCCGCCTTTAACGCCAAAAACGGGACCTAACGAGGGTTCGCGAAGAGCAACTACAACGTTTCTGCCTGTAGCGCGCATAGCGTCGGCAAGACCGATTGTAGTGGTTGTTTTGCCTTCGCCTGCAGGGGTAGGATTAATAGCGGTAACAAGAATAAGTTTGCCGTTTTCGCGGGTTTCATCTTTAAGTAAGGATAAATCGATTTTTGCCTTATATTTACCGTACTGTTCAAGTTTTTCATCGGGAATACCTGCAGTCTCAGCAATTTCGGTTATAGGGCGAAGTTCGACTTCCTGAGCAATTTCAATATCGCTTTTCATTTAAAAACACCTCTTATTTAAAGTATTTAACAGCGCTTCGGAACATACCCATATCAAAGTTTCCGTCAACGTTTTTATAAAGTCCGTTGCCAATACGTTCGCTGTGACCCATTTTACCAAGAATTCTGCCGTCGGGACTTGTAATACCTTCAATAGCAAAGCAGGAGTTGTTGGGATTAAAGCGAATGTCAGCAGTGGGATTGCCGCTTAAATCAACGTACTGTGTTGCAATTTGTCCGTTTGCGGCAAGTTCCTTTGCAAGTTCGTCGCTAACAAGGAAACGTCCCTCACCGTGAGAAATCGGAACGGTGTAAATATCGTCAACCTGAGTTTCCATAAGCCAAGGTGACTTGTTAGAAGCAATACGTGTTTGAACGAGACGGGACTGGTGCCTGCCTATAGTATTATAGGTGAGGGTAGGACAGTTTTCGTCGGTATCAATAATCTTTCCGAAAGGAACAAGACCTAATTTAACAAGAGCCTGGAAACCGTTACAAATACCTGCCATAAGACCGTCGCGGTTATTAAGAAGTTCGTTAACTTCTTCCATAATAGCGGGATTTCTGAAGAATGCGGTAATAAACTTACCGGAACCGTCGGGTTCGTCACCACCGGAGAAACCACCGGGGATAAATACTATTTGAGACTGGCGCATCTTTTTAGCAAAGGTATCAACCGATTCAGCAACGCTTTGTGCCGAAAGGTTATTAATAACAAATATTTCGGGATCTGCGCCTGCGGTTGATAAAGCCTTAGCCGTATCGTATTCACAGTTAGTACCGGGGAATACTGGGATAAGTACCTTGGGACGAGCAACGGTGAACTTGGGCTTAGCGTATTCTTTAACGCTGTATGATAATTTTTCGGGATTAGCATTCTTGTGGTCTATATTGCAGGGATAAACCTTTTCAAGAACGTTCTCATAGGATTCCTGTAGAGCGTCAAGGTCGATGACTTCGTTTTTGTAAACAAGTTTTGCTTCATTAGTAGTATAACCAAGAACAGTACCGATTTCGGTATCATCTTTAAGTTCAATAATAAATGAAGCGTAACTGTATGCAAAAATATC
The DNA here is from genome assembly GCA_045648445.1 of Acutalibacteraceae bacterium. Taxonomy (GTDB): domain Bacteria; phylum Bacillota; class Clostridia; order Oscillospirales; family Acutalibacteraceae; genus SIG607. The sequence continues at coordinate 12,822 of JAZRNY010000003.1, read as the reverse complement.
TTCAATACTAAAGGTATCAGCATACTTAAAGCCAATTTTGTTACCGATAGCCATTTTCATAATTGCTTCTGCAATACCGCCGATACCGGGAGTATAAATGGCATTTACTTTGCCCAAATCAACAAGTTTTCTTACCTGAGCAAAGAGTTCAATAAGGGAAGCGGTATCAGGAAGATTATTTTCATTATATTTAGGAGTTAAAAGAACAACCTTGCTACCTGCTTTTTTGAATTCAGGAGAAACGATGCTTTCAACCTGCTCGGTAGTAACGGCAAATGAAACGAGGGTAGGAGGAACGTCTATGTGTTCGAAAGAACCACTCATCGAGTCTTTACCGCCGATAGCGGCAATGCCGAGTTCCTTTTGCGCTTTAAATGCGCCAAGAAGCGCGGCAAGAGGTTTACCCCAACGTTTTGCATCTTTACCGGGACGTTCAAAATATTCTTGGAAAGTAAGATATACTTCATTAAAGGAAGCGCCTGCGGCAATAAGTTTACATACCGATTCAATAACAGCCATATAAGCGCCGTGATAGGGACTCTTTTCGGTAATAAAAGGATTGTAACCCCAAGCCATAAGAGAACAAGTGTCGGTATGACGGTTTTCAACAGAAACCTTGTTAACCATAGCCTGAATAGGAGTTTGCTGATATTTACCGCCGAATGGCATAAGTACCGTACCTGCACCGATGGTAGAGTCAAATCGTTCACTAAGACCGCGTTTTGAACAAATGTTAAGGTCGGTTGCAACTTTTTGATAATTTTCGGTAAATGAACCTTCGATTTTTTTGCTAAAGTCTTCGATTTTAGCAGGTGCAATATTAATATGTTTTTCTGCGCCGTTAGAGTTAAGGAACTCTCTGCTGATATTAACGATATCCTTGCCGTTCCAGTACATAACAAGTCTGGGTTCAGCCTTTACCGTAGCAACTACGGTTGCTTCAAGGTTTTCTTCGTTTGCAAGAGCGATAAACTTATCAACGTTTTCCTTTTCAACTACAACTGCCATTCTTTCCTGAGATTCACTGATAGCAAGTTCAGTACCGTCAAGACCGTCGTATTTCTTTGGAACGGCGTTAAGATTAATTTCAATACCGTCGGCAAGTTCGCCGATAGCAACGGAAACACCGCCTGCACCAAAGTCGTTACAACGTTTAATAAGACGTGTTGCATCCTTTCTTCTAAAGAGACGCTGTAATTTTCTTTCTTCGGGAGCATTACCTTTTTGAACTTCAGCACCGCAACTTTCAAGGGATTCAACGGTGTGAGATTTAGAGGAACCTGTAGCGCCACCGCAACCGTCACGGCCTGTTCTTCCGCCAAGAAGAATAATAACGTCTCCGTCGCAGGGAACTTCGCGTCTAACGTTTTCTTCCGGAGCGGCACCTACAACAGCACCGATTTCCATACGTTTAGCGGTATAACCATCGTGATAAATTTCGTCAACCTGACCGGTAGCAAGACCGATTTGGTTACCGTATGAACTGTAACCTGCAGCAGCAGTAGTAACGATTTTTCTTTGAGGAAGTTTGCCTTCTAAAGTGTCTTTACGACTTGCAAGAGGATTACCTGCGCCTGTTACACGCATTGCGGCATAAACGTAACTTCTTCCCGAAAGGGGGTCACGAATAGCACCGCCTATACAGGTGGCGGCACCGCCGAAAGGTTCAATTTCGGTGGGGTGGTTGTGGGTTTCGTTTTTAAAGAGAAGTAACCAAGGCTCTTTTTTGCCGTCAATAGTAACGTCAATCTTGACTGTGCAAGCATTAATTTCTTCCGATTCGTCAAGTCTTTGGAGTTTGCCTTGTTTCTTTAAATATTTAGCGGCAATAGTACCGATATCCATAAGGTTAATGGGTTTGGTTCTGCCGATTTCTTTTCTGACTTCAAGATATTCTTCAAAGGTCTTTTGTAAAAGTTCGTCTTCAAATTTTGCTTCGTCAATGGTAGTGAGGAAGGTGGTGTGACGGCAATGGTCAGACCAATAAGTATCAATCATTTTAATTTCAGTGATTGTAGGATCTCTATCCTCGCTCTTAAAATAACTCTGGCAGAATTTAAGGTCGTCAAGGTCCATAGCAAGACCCTGAGCCTTTAAGAAATCTTTAAGACCGTCTTCGTTGAGTGCGTTAAAACCGTCAAGGGTACGAACACTTGTAGGTATTTCGTATTCGCGCTTAAGGGTGGAAACAGTATCTAGTGATGCTTCTCTGCTTTCAACGGGGTTGATAAGATGCTTCTTGATAGCGGATTTTTCTTCGTCGTTTAAATTTCCTTCGATAATATAAACCTTAGCGGTACGAACGTCGGGGCGGTCTGCCTTTGAGATAATCTGAATACACTGAGCAGCAGAATCTGCGCGCTGGTCGAACTGACCCGGGAGATATTCAACTGCAAAACAAAATGCACCGTCTGCATAATTTAATTCATTATAGGTGTCGTCAAGTTGAGGTTCGGAGAAAACCGTACTGATACACTTATTAAAAAGTTCTTCTTCAATATTTTCAACGTCATAGCGGTTAAGTACTCTGACGCTTTCGGCAGATTTAATGCCTAAGAATGAGCGGATATCACCCAAAAGGGAATCTGCTTCACCGGCTAATCCTGCCTTCTTTTCAACATAAATGCGGTAAACCATATTCTATCCTTCCTATCAATTTAATGCTTTAAGTGCTCTCGCACCAATGTCACTTCGTTTGTATGCATTTTCAAAGTGAACCTTTTCGGTTTCCTTGTATGCTTTTTCTATAGCGGCTTTAAGGTCGGGCGCAACTGCGCTTACGCCTAAAACTCGTCCGCCTGCCGAAAGAACGGTATTGCCGTCCTTTTTAGCGCCTGCATAAATTACGGTAGCGTTAATATCACTGTCAACGGTAATGGGGAAACCGCTTTGATATTTCTGAGGATAACCTTCACTTGCCATAACTACACAGCAAGCGGCGGCGTCTTTAAATTTAACTTCACATTTATCTAACGTACCGTTTGTGCAAGAAAGCATAATTTCAAAAAGGTCGCTTTCAAGCAGGGGAAGAACAACCTGAGTTTCGGGGTCACCGAAACGGCAGTTATATTCAATTACCTTGGGGCCGTTTTCGGTAATCATAAGACCAAAGAACAAACAACCCTTAAAGGTGCGTCCTTCTTTTTCCATAGCACGAATTGTGGGAATAAAGATTTCATCCATACAAACCTTTGCTACGTCTTCTGTATAGTAGGGATTAGGAGCAATAGTACCCATACCGCCTGTGTTAAGTCCCATATCACCGTCTTTGGCACGTTTGTGGTCCATAGCCGAAACCATAGGAACAAGGGTTTTGCCGTCGGTAAATGCAAGAACCGAAACTTCGGGGCCTGTTAAAAATTCTTCAATAACAATGTTGTTGCCCGAAGCACCGAAAATTTTATCTTCCATAATGGAATGAATAGCGTCTTCTGCTTCTTTTCTTGTTTCGGCAATAATTACACCTTTGCCAAGGGCAAGTCCGTCGGCTTTAATAACGGTAGGAAGGGGAGCGGTCTTGATGTAATCAAGCGCATCGTTCATATTGTTATATACACCGTAAGCGGCTGTAGGGATGCCGTATTTTTTCATAAGGTTTTTAGAAAACACCTTACTGCCTTCAATTATTGCGGCATCTTTATTAGGACCAAAGCAGGGAATACCAACACTGTTTAAAGCGTCAACCATACCTGCAACAAGTGGGTCATCGGGAGCAACCACAACGTAGTCGATTTTATTTTCCTTTGCAAAATCACAAATTTTATCAATTTCTGTAACGGGAATGGGAACGAGAGTGGCTTCACTCATACCGCCGTTTCCGGGAATTGCAAAAATCTCATCAATCTTTACACTTTCCTTTAACTTTTTGATTATGGTATGTTCTCTTCCGCCGCTACCTATAACAGCAACTTTCATATTTTTTATTCTCCTATTAATGATGGAAAAGTCTCATTCCGGTGAATGCCATAGAGATACCGTATTTGTTACAGCATTCAATAACAACGTCATCTCTTATAGAACCGCCGGGCTCAGCAATATAGGAAACACCGCTCTTCTTAGCGCGTTCAATATTATCGTCAAAGGGGAAGAAAGCATCACTGCCGAGCGCAACACCGCTGATGGTGTTAAGATATGCTCTCTGCTCTTCCATAGTGAAGCGTTCGGGCTGAACTGTAAAGTATTTCTGCCAGTTGCCGTCTGCGCAAACGTCTTCTTCGTTTTGGTTAATGTAACCGTCGATAACGTTATCTCTGTCGGGTCTGCCGAGAGTATCCTTAAAGGGAAGATTTAATACCTTGTCGTGTTGGCGTAAGAACCAAGTATCAGCCTTGCCGCCTGCAAGACGGGTACAGTGAACACGGGACTGCTGACCTGCGCCAACACCGATAGCCTGTCCGTCAACTGCAAAGCATACGGAGTTGGACTGTGTGTATTTAAGGGTGATAAGAGAAATAATTAAATCTCTTATTGCGCTTTCGGGCATTTCTTTTTTGTCGGTAACAACGTTAGAAAGAAGTTCTTTGTTAATCTTAAATTCATTTCTGCCCTGTTCAAAGGTGATACCGTAAACCTGTTTGTGCTCAATGGGAGCGGGTACGAAATCGGGGTCGATTTTTACAATGTTATAGGTGCCTTTTCTTTTGGATTTTAAAATTTCAAGGGCTTCAGGTTCAAAACCCGGTGCGATAATACCGTCACTTACCTCTCTTTTAATCATAAGTGCGGTGGTAACGTCACATACGTCGCTAAGTGCAACCCAGTCACCAAAAGAACACATTCTGTCGGTACCTCTTGCTCTTGCGTAAGCGCAGGCAAGGGGAGAGTCGTCAAGACCTTCAATATCGTCAACGAAGCAAGCCTTTTTGAGTTTATCCGAAAGAGGAAGACCGATTGCTGCAGATGTGGGGCTAACGTGCTTAAAGGAAGTAACTGCAGGCATACCAAGCGCTTCTTTTAATTCTTTAACAAGTTGCCATGAATTGAAGGCGTCAAGAAAGTTGATGTAACCGGGACGTCCGTTTAAAATTTCAATTGGAAGTTCGCTTCCGTCGTGCATAAATATTTTTGCAGGTTTTTGGTTGGGGTTACAACCGTATTTAAGTTCGAATTCTTTCATATTAGCCTCCAAATTATTTGTTTTTATTTATAATGATATTGGTTGCCTCGCCGTTTTCAAGGGAAACCTGACGAACGAAAAGGGAAACCTTGTTATCTTCGTTAAGACTGTTCCATACCATATCGGCTAAATCCTTGGCAGTGTTGGGAAGAACTACTGCTTCGGGTTCGCCGTAAAAAGAAGGAATAGGATTGCCGTCACATTTGTAGGTGTGAATGAAGTGACCTTTGCTCTGAATGGGAGCATAGGAGTAGGTGTATCTCTGACAAGCCTCGGGATTACCGTCGGCACTCTTTAAGATAGACATTTTATAGGTGAAATCTGCTTTATCGAAATCATAGTAGCAGATACCCGAAATTCTGGGAGTAAAGTTAGGAGCATCGGGCTCGAACTCACGGGTGTTAAGAGCAGCCTCGAATGCGAAAGGATCACTTGCATCATTTACTACAAAATCGTAAATGGTATTGGTTTGGTCACCGTTGGTAATAATATCAATATCACCATAGGCTAAATAAGGATTATAGATTATAAGACTGGGGTCGGTAAGTTTACTTTCATCAAAAGCCTTTGTACGCATACCGTTTTCGAATTCTTCAAAAATACGATTACGGCTGTTTTCGCTTCTGCCCATAATGAAATAGGCAATAAGTGCGCTTTTTCCGTCTGCAGATTTACCGATAACGATACCTCTGCCGGGATAAGAATTTTCTTTAAGAAGATTTTCTAAATTATAAATGTTGCTCATAAGTTTTACTCCTTTACAAAGGTTTTGCTGATTTTTTCAACGGCTTCGGGAAGTATCTTCCATTCAGCCTGTTCCATAACGCGCTTCTGTAAAATTTCGGGTGTGTCGCCCTCTTCGATATTAACCGCCTTTTGAAGAATAATTTTACCGCCGTCGGGAATTTCGTTTACAAAATGCACCGTGGCGCCCGTAACCTTAACCCCGTAGTTAAGGGCTGCTTCGTGAACCTTAAGTCCGTAAAAGCCTTCTCCGCAAAAAGAGGGAATAAGAGAGGGGTGAACATTTAAAATGCGGTTTTCGTATTTTTTAGTAAATCTTTCGCTTAAAATACACATAAAGCCTGCAAGAACGATTAAGTCGGTTTCGTTGTTTTCAAGGGCTTCGATTATCTGTTCTTCAAAGCGCTCGTTTCCTTTTTTTTCGATGACCAAACTGTCAATACCTGCGTTTTCTGCTCTCGTCAAAGCATAGGCGTCCTTTTTGTTGGATATAACAAGGGTGATTTCACCGCTTTTTATAATACCGCTTTTCTGAGCGTCAATAAGCGCCTGAAGATTTGTGCCGCCTCCCGAAACGAGAACGGCTATACGGGCTTTTACCATAATTCTACCTCTGTTTCGCTTTTAACGATTTCGCCGATTATGTAAGCGGTTTCGCCGTTAGCGTTCAAAATTTCAACTGCCTTTTCGGCATCTTCTTTGTTAACAACGGCAATCATACCAACGCCCATATTAAAGGTGTTGAACATATCTCTTTCGGGAATGTTGCCAACCTGCTGAATATATTTGAAGATGGGAAGGATTTTAACGTCGCTCTTTTTGATTTTAGCGCCAAATCCGTCGGGAAGACTTCTCGGGATGTTCTCGTAGAAGCCACCGCCTGTGATGTGAGAAACAGACTTAACGGTAACCTCTTTCATAAGAGCAAGCATACTCTTAACGTACATCTTGGTGGGGGTGAGTAAGGTTTCGCCAAGACCCTTTCCGCCAAGCTCTGCAACGGGAGCGGTAAGGTCAGCGTTTTCAATGTCGAAAACCTTTCTGACCAATGAAAAACCGTTGGAGTGAACACCGGTAGAAGCAAGAGCAACGATTACGTCGCCTTCCTTAACGGAATTTTTGTCAAGTATCTTGGATTTATCAACAACACCTGTGCAATAACCTGCAAGGTCATAATCCTCTTCGGGCATAAGACCGGGGTGCTCTGCAGTTTCACCTCCGATAAGAGCGCAACCTGCCTGAACACAGCCTTCGGCCACACCGCCAACTATGTCGGCAATCTTTTCGGGGAAGTTTTTGCCGCAAGCAATATAGTCAAGGAAGAAAAGAGGCTTTGCGCCGCAACAGATAATATCGTTTGCGCACATAGCAACGCAGTCAATACCAATGGTATCGTGTTTATCAAGAAGCATAGCAAGTTTGATTTTTGTGCCAACGCCGTCGGTGCCGCTAACAAGTACGGGCTCGGTTATTCCTGTAAGGTCAAGACCGAAACAACCGCCGAAACCACCAACGTCGTCTAAACAACCTTCGTTTTTGGTACGGGCAATGTGTTTTTTCATAAGTTCTACAGATTTGTAACCTGCGGTAATATCAACACCTGCTGCTTTGTAACTTTCACTAAAACTACTATTCATAATCTTACTCCTTATCACGCCAACGTTAAAAATCGGCGGTATTTTATATAATTTTTTATACTTTTAAAACAACGAATTCTCCGACTTTCATCGGAGAAGGGTTGTTTACATATACTGCTTTGAAATAATATCGTTTTTCTCAAGTACCTTTGCGGCGGCATTTGCTCTTTGTTCGTCAAGTTTTTTAGCCAGCGCCTCGTCGCCTACAGCAATAATCTGTGCGGCAAGAAGCGCTGCGTTTGCGGCACCGTCGATAGCAACGGTGGCAACGGGAATGCCTGATGGCATTTGTACGGTAGAAAGAAGCGCATCAAGACCGTCAAGAGTAGAGGACTTAACAGGAATACCGATAACGGGGAGTGTGGTAGCGGCGGCAACTGCGCCTGCAAGATGAGCGGCTTTACCTGCAGCGCAAATTATAGCGCCAAAACCGTTGGTTCTTGCATTTTCGGTAAATTCTCTTACCTGTACGGGAGTACGGTGGGCTGAATATATGTGAACCTCAAAAGGAACATTTAATTCTTTTAAGGTATCCATAGCCTTTTGTACTACGGGAAGGTCGCTGTCGCTTCCCATAAGAATTCCTACTTTTTTCATAGTTTTCTCCTGTCTGCTTTTACACAAAATAAGGCAGTCCCGTAAAAATGCGGAACTGCCCAGACGGTCGACATAAAAAACACTTAATGCTCCCATGCGGTAAACCGCTAATCCGTCAGTTGCAAAAAGCTTATAAATTTATTACAAAGTAATTATATATTATTTACAATTATATGTCAAGAAATTAAGATGTAAAATTATGGAGAAATAAATCGTATTTTTTTGTATGTTTTTTCAAAATACTACTTGTTTTAGGATTAAGTATATGTTATTATGCAATTGTAATAATTTCTTTTAAGTGAGAAATTAAAATGGATAACGAAAAAATGTGCAAAGAAGCGCTCGAACAGGGTATTGAGTACTACAAAAAGGGCAGAATTCTTGTTTGGCACGATGAATTTGACGGCGATAAACTCGATATGGATAAATGGGTTTTCCATCGCACCATGAGCACCGCTGACAGAATTTACGATAACTCTGAAAAGAACTGCCGTGTTGAAAACGGTGAAGTACATATGCAGGCTCACCGTACCGATGACCCCGAGCGTCCCTTTACCTTAAGCGAGGGTCTTACAACAAAGTTCACTATGAACTGGAAATACGGCTATCTTGAAATGCGCGCAAAGGTTCCTTTCCGTCACGGCGCATGGCCTTCCTTCTGGACTCAGTCTTCTACTGTTTTTAAAACTACTCCTTGGATGGCAGAGGCTGATATTTTCGAGGTATTTTCAAATGACAGCGGTCTTGCTTCCGCTCTTCATAAATGGGGATATTCTCAGCATTGTTCCGTTGGCGGCGGTTGGTATAAGGTAGGCGAACCCGAAACTGTTAATGAAGAATATCATATTTACGGCTATGAATGGAATCCCGAATATATGGCATTTTTCGTTGATGGAAAAGAACAGTGGCGCACTCCCATTGATGCAGTAAACGGTAACTTTAAACACGAAGTAATTGATGGAACAATGGGCTTCCATGACTTCCAGTTCATTATCTTTAATAATGAACTTTTCACTGAAGGCAGCAGTTGGAAACCTAATGGCTGGGCTATTAACGATGACGATCAGTTCCCCATTGACTACTATATCGACTGGGTAAGACTTTATCAGAATCCCGAAAAGGAAGAACTTAAATTAAAGCCCGAAATTGATGAAGTAATTGCTCAGAAAAAAGCCGAAGAAGAGGCAAAAGCTAAAGAAAATAAATAAAAATCAGCTTTAATATACACAAAATCAGCAGTTTACCTTTATGGAAACTGCTGATTTTTTACCTTTGAAATGGAATATATTGACGATTTTTTTAAAAAATGATATATTGAAAATAGAAAATCAAGGTAGGTAGACCCAAAGGGTGCGGAAAATTTTAGTTTGCACACAGAACCGTCCCCTGTGTTGCACGAAACAATGCTTTTTGACTCAAGCGGAAGACTGAGAAGCATTACTGACAGTAATTCAAACAGCATAACCTTCAGCTACGGAAACTACGGACTCACCGAAGTTAAAGCCGGTACTGAAGTTGCCGTTACTCTTTTATACACTAACGGAATGCTTTCTACGGTTACAAACGAGATTACGGGACGTACCACCAATTATACATACGACTCAAATAAAAACCTTGTTTCGATTACTCAAAACTTTGGTAATAACGTAAGCGAATTATATACTTATACCTATGACGGAAATTTGTTAAGCAGTGCGACCGATTCCACAGGTTACCGTATTACCTACGATTATGCATTATCGGGCACTCTTAAACGTGTTGAAAAGGTTTATGAAAGTATACTTGATAGCAATAACCAACGTATAAACGGACAGGTTATGACCTTTGAATATAAAAACGGTAATCAGACTGTTGTTGAGGATTGTGGCATTGACGGTAATATTGTATCAACTTCCGATAACAATAAAATGACCTATCAGTTTGACGTTTTCGGTCAGCCCGTTTCTGTTTATGACGAAGACGGCAAAGGTGCAAGTTATAAATATAGTGGCTTAGAAAATCAACAGCACAATATGACCTTGTCCTCAGCTACCTATGGTTATATACCGGGTGGAGAGACTGTCAAGGAAGGTGATTTTTATTATGGCGGTGCATTTTGGAATACTACGGGAAACGTTGATTTTACCAACGATAGTTTTATTTTAAATACAAATTCAAGAATCTATCAAAATGTAACATTTTTAAAAGGCGTATATAAAATAGTTGTTGACTATTATGAATATCAAGAAGATTCAGAAGGCATTGTTATCATAAGTAATTCTGATGGTGTTAGTGTTTTAAACACTTCCGTTATAAATAAAGAAGCTGATACTTATAGTGTAGAACTAGAAATCTCTGTTGATTACAACTATGCAAATGCAGAGTTGAGTTTTAAATGCACTACGGGAACCGTACAGGTTAATTCAATTAAATGTTATAAATCTCCTTATACTTCTAAAGAGAATTATATAACAGACGGCTCATTTGATTACATTACCGCAGATTATGAATGCATTTCCGAATGGCAAATGGATGAAACGCCTTATATGACTCAGAAAGTTGCAACAACTGATTATACAAATAATACAAGTAACGTAATGTCAGTTTATGCCTTTTCCGCACCGGAAGAGATACCTCGTAACAGAGTGTATTGCAATCCATATATAAGAGGTACAAAGGGTGAGGTTTTATTGCTTAGCGGTTGGGCAAAAGCAACAGCAATAAATAGTGAAGATAGTATTTTTGCTATAAAAATACAGCTTAACAATACCGACGGTACTACAACAACTAAAACGCTTGACTTTAACAACAATATTACTGATTGGCAGTTTGGCTCAATTGCCGTGCCTGTTGAAAAGGATTTTTCGTCTGCAAAAGTTTCTATTGAATACAGTAATCAATTAAATACAGGCTATTTTGATGATATTCAGCTTATAAAAGATAACGCTACGTCATACGTATATGACGACGAGGGTAACGTGGTTTCTGCAAAAACCGCCGCTTCTGAGAATCAGTATAAATATGACGGCAATTCAAGACTGACTTCTGCCGTTGATACAATAGGCAGAAACTTTAAATATAGTTATGATGATAATAATAATTTAATAAGTGCGGTAAGCGATGCCGCTACGGTGGTAAAATACACCTATAACAGTTACGGTCAGGCAACCTTTAGCGAAACCTATGCTAATACCGCCTACTATACACCGCAAGATAATGAAAACTATTATATTTATCTTCGTGGTACGGGATTATATCTCACTTATAAGGGAACAATGTTTGTAAACGATAAGCTTTATTATGAATCCGATAATCAAAAGTTTACTTTAGAAAAACAAAGCGGCGAATATTTTGCAATAAAGCTTTACGTAGAGCCGCCGGAAAATCCGGAAGCAGAACTGCCGCCGCCTGAATATATCGGTGTTACCGAAAGTGAAGGTGAATACAGTATCGCTTCATTTGACAGTTCAAGTTCTGATTCGACTCACTTTAAGTTTGTGCGTGATAAAGACGGCGGATACAGAATTGTACCGAAACTTTATGATAATAAGTGCATAGATAACAGCGCTTGTTCGACTTCTAATTCAACACCTTTAACCGTATCACAGATAAATGAAGAAAGAGATGAGCAAAATCTCTGCGATTATCAGGTTTGGTATTTTGAAAAAAGTGAAGAAAAAGAAGCATTACCGCAAATAAAAGAAAAAACCGTTTATGCAATACGTAACGTATTCAGCGGTACGTATTTTGCTCCCGTTTCGAATCAGACGGGCGCAGAAATAAAAATGGGAACGGGCGATTATAACAGCGCAAAATATCATCTTGAAAAATACGGCGAAACGGGGTATTATTATATTAGAATATCCGGAACCGATTTGGTGCTTTCGTTGAATGAAGAATTAAACGAAGTAACTATTGAAGAATATTCTCCCGATGACGATTATCAACTGTTTTCGTTAACGGTATATACGGTGGATCCCGTTGGAAGAAAACTTAACAGCGTTATGATTTCGCCGAAGTTAGCAGAAACGAAGCATATAATGGATTTGGCAGGTTCTTTACGTGTGGGCTATATGGCGGGACATTGGAGAAGCTATTGGTTCTTTGAGGAAATGCTGTATTCGTCAAGTAGTGCTGCATATACAAAACGTGACGACCAAAACACAAACGAAAACACGTTGCTCGATTATACAGTTGATAATGCAACTGGACTTAAAACAGATTATACTTATGACAATTTTGATAGAGTAACCTCTACAAAGGTAGGAGAAATAGAAACAACCTATACCTACGATGAAAAAGACCGAATAAAACAGGTTTCGTTAAATGGTGCAAGTGTTAACTATAAGTATAACGACAAAAATCAGCTTACTGATATAGGAATATATGGTAGTTACGGTACACAAAGATATAAATTTATCTATGATGATTTTGGCAATAATACCAAAATTCAGACAGGCAGTTATACCCTAGCCCAGTATTCGTATATCGGCAATACAGGTTTAATGTCAAATATGACCTATGGTAATAACGATAGTATAGGTTATACTTATGATGATGACTATAGACTTACCGGTGCAGTATATACTGACAAAAATTCAAGTGGTGCTACTCTGGGCACAAAAACCGTAAAATACGAATATGATATATTCGGAAACGTTTATCGCCTTACCGACGGTTTTACGGGAAATATTACTACTTACAATTATGACCTTTTAGGCAGAATAAAAAGTATTAATAAATCGGGTA
>JAZRNY010000002.1:0-5147 GCA_045648445.1 Acutalibacteraceae bacterium | reverse complement strand
ACCGTTGATGATATACAACTTCTTACGAAGTTGATGATATGCAATTCCTTGCGGAATTGATGCAATAAGGGCGAAGTCCGTCATTCCCCGAAGGGATATACACGCTCCGCATTGATTTATTTCCGCTTTTATGCTATAATAATTTTAATGGTGGTGAATCTATGAATTTAAAAAATCTTAATGATAATATCCTTACGAGAGCTTGGAAAGCGCGATATAATGCACAAAGTGAATCGATCAAAAAGCAGTTGGATTGGCTTTATGATGCAGACCCTAATGAATACAGGCTTAAGGTTATTAAAAGAAAACGAATCCAACCTCAAGAAGGCGATGTGTTTTTAGTTAGTCCAAGGGATAATATTTATTTCTACGGCAAGGTTATACGTTCAAATATATGTAATCCATACAGCAATTGGACAAACGGACAAAATGTGATTGTAATATTTAAATGTAAAACCGATGTCATTAGTATGGAAAAATACAATCCGAATTATGCTGACTTGCTTGTCAAACCAATTATCGTTACAAAACAATATTGGAGTAATGGTAGTTTTTTCACTATTGATAATATTCCGTTAACAGAGGAAGAAAAGAATTTAGATTATGGTTTCTACGATGCTTTTAATGACTGTTTTATTAGTGAAACTGGAACCAAAATCGAACATCAGCCCAAAATATTCTGCTCAAATGGAATAGCAACTCTTTCGGGTATATCTTATTATATAGAAAGAGAATTGATTATTGATAAAACTTTATTGGATTTTTATGACAATATAGATAGATAATCTTGTTTTCAGGCACATTTCATTCGTGTCATTAAGTTCGAACTACCCAAACTAAAATCCGTTCTCGAAAGAGGACGGATTTTTGTTTGTATTATTCACTATTCATTTTTCATCATTCATTATTCATTAAAAGAGAACGGATTTTCGAATGAATAATGAAAAATGAAGTCGCTTACGCTGATGAATAATGAATAATTATTGCCCCTCCGCCGCTTTTATGCTATACTAAAACCAAGGCGGTGATGATATGAAAAATAAAGTTTGCTTATTGCTTTCAATATTATTTTTGTTTTTATGTGTTGGTTGTAGTGAATCAAAAACAAAATTTGTTTTTAGTGATTTTGGAATTGAAGTCAAAATGCAAATTGATGAAACCATAATTGTATCACAGGATAATAATGGTATGCTTATTTCTGATATAAAAACCAATGACGCTATAGGTGTTATATCAGTTGCTAAAGAAGAAGGAAAGAATATCAACGAAATTTATAATATGTATATTATTGGTGACGGTGAAAGAACCAAAACCGAACTCTCAGATAATTTGATTTTTGTTGAGATTATTAACAGGGTGGATTCAGTAGTTCACGGTGAACGTATTTATAAAATGTATTGTTTTATATTCTATGAAGAAAATACCGACGCTGTTTTATATGGTAGATTTTTCGAAAGTAACGAGCGTGATTATGTAATAAGTTTAGCAAAATCAATTGAAGTAACAAATACATAACATTAGATCTTGGATTCAGGCACATTTTATTTGTGTCATTAAGTTCAAACTACCCAAAAATCCCGAATGCGTAAGCGTTCAGGATTTTTGGGTAGTAATAAGTAATAGGTAAGAGGTAATAAGTATTGCGGCTTTGCCGCTTTTATGCTATAATACACTCACGGTGGTGATGCTATGAAAAAAGTATTTTCTTGGATATTTTTTGTGTTAACTATTTTTGTTTTCACGTTTGATTTGTACTTTGCGATTTCCGGTACCATTGATGTTCAAAAGAATTTGGATAAGCTTGCTGCAACTCCGGGTGCAAGTGGAGTAGACTATTTGGGCGTGGGTGCAGATGTTCTTGTATTCGGGGTTATTGCAATCTCTATCATTGGATTTATTTTTTCTATTATCTCTTGTAAAATTTCGCAAAATCGTGTTATAAGTATTATATCTTATATCGCGTTGGCTTGTTTTTCACCGCCCATACTTTTTCTTTTGGCATGTTTTATATTTTAAATTAAAGAAATCAAAGAAAATCCTCGGTTTTTCACCCAGTTCTTTTTTTATGCCATTGCGAAAGCAATGGCATATCATCAACACGGCGTTGCCGTGTTGTATCTCATCAGTCCGTTAGGACTGTATATCATCACGCTTTAGCGTGTAACAAAAATACTTTCGCAATGATGATATACAACTTCCCCAGAAGTTGATGATATCCAATTCCTTGCGGAATTGATGAGATACAATGCTCCGCATTGATTTATTGCCGCTTTTATGCTATAATACACCTAAAGGTCGGTGAGAATATGAAAAAAACATCTTCAATAATACTCATTTTTATAATGATGCTTTGTTTTTCGGCTTGTAAAGAGGATACAAGTAAAGAATATATTTATTTGCCCAAAACCGAATTACATACCCGTGAAAACTCAAGTGGATTTCATAGAGAGTATAAGACTATTTACAAATATGATGAAAAAGGAAATGTTATACAGAAGACGGAATACACAAAAGGTTTTTTGGGGGTATTCAACGTTCGCGAGAGACAATATGATATAGAGTATACATATAATGAAAATGGCGACATATCCCAAGAACTTATACATATCGAAGATTTTTGTACGAATATAACAGATGGACATCAGATTTATGATGAAGGTTATAACTATATTTATAATGAAAAACAACAGCTTGTTAAAAAGCAAATTATTAACCCGTCTGATTATGAGGATGCGCTTTGCGCATATGAATATGAATAT
This sequence comes from Acutalibacteraceae bacterium, assembly GCA_045648445.1. Lineage (GTDB taxonomy): Bacteria > Bacillota > Clostridia > Oscillospirales > Acutalibacteraceae > SIG607. Next base: position 2,388 of record JAZRNY010000002.1, on the reverse strand, counting down.
GATGAATTCGGAAATTGTATTAAAGAATATAAATTATATTCTAATGGCACTAAAGAACTTGAATTTGAAAATGTATATGATGAGCAAAATCAACTAACTAAAAAACAACATATGGTAATATCGTACGACTTTATGTATGTTTGGGATGAAACTAATTATACTTATGATACGGAAGAAAAGTTATTATATACAAAAACCGTTCATTATGAACGTTCCGGAGAAATGAGTCATTATTATGAGGCGAATTATTGCTATGATAAGTTGAATCGTCTTGTTAAAGTAGAAGAAACAGGATTTGATAATGACGGAAAAACAGGTGATAACAAAGTTATAGAATATAAAGATTTTATACACAAAGAGAATTAAGAGGGTTATATTACTTACGTTTTGAGTAATATATCACCCAGAGTCAAACTAACGACTAAAAATTGAAAATGCAGTGTTCGTATTTTATGGTATAAAAGACAAAAATCCCGTTCACGTAAGTGGGCGGGATTTTTACTTATTACTTCTTACCTCTTCACTCTTACTTCAAAATAAAATTCACACGGGATTTTTGGAAAGTAATAAGCAAGAAGTAATAGGTAATAAGTATTGCGGCTTCGCCGTTTTTATGCTATAATACGCTTAACAGTCGTTGATTTGATGAAAAAGAAAATAATGCAAAGCTTTTCGAACTTCAAAGCGATACAAAAAGGAATTAAATATGGAATATAATCATACAGAACATTTAACTAAATTAATAATTGAACAGGATATTAAGGGGTTATATCTCTGGAAGCTCAAATCTTGGATTCCCTGTGCATTGTTTTTGTATATAGGTGCGGTCGTTTTTTGGTTTACCTGTGATATAGCAAAAAGCAAAGATTTATTACTAACTGCAATTTTCGTTTTATATATAATCGTATTGCTTGGTGTAACCGCTTATTTGATTTATTTAATTTTTCAATACTCTAATAAAAATATAAAATACTCTATTGTTTGTGATAACTTAACAAAAATCAGTATTAGGCGCGCATTTGGCTATGGAATATTGGGCACCCATTGTCTATGTTTTTCTGAAAACGGAAAGTTTTTATTAGAATTTCATAGAATTTTTTACCCTTGGTCTGATTTTTATTGTATGGATAGTTGCAATCTTAAAAACCGTTCAATCAAGGGTGATAAATTTTATTTGGTTATAAAAAACAAAAAAATACTTAATGTATATAACCAAAAAATGTTTGAATATAATCACCCAGAGTCGAACTAACGATTTCAACCGAGAAATATATTGTTCGTCTTTTATGGGATAAAAGACAAAAAATAAAGCACTTGTTTCGGCAAGTGCTTTATTTTTATCCAATCCGAAGGATTGGTATGTAATCGCCGTTAGGCGTATGTAATCACGCGTAGCGTGTATGGCATCACAGCAGGTGTATTTCCTTCGGATTGATTACATACATTTTCTTGTGAAAATGATTACATCCAACACTTCGTGTTGATTTCATACAATGCTCCGCATTGATTTATTTCCGCTTTTATGCTATACTAAACCCAAGGCGGTGATTTAATGAATTCTACAAAACAAAAACAAATACTAATCATGCTAATTTTAGCAGTATCCTTTTTGATTGAAGTTCCTTTAAGAACAGTAATACTTTCAATTTTATCATTTTCGCAACCCTTGGCTTATATAGTAACAAGTATTATTTTTTATGTTGCTTTAGTTGGGTGCTTTTTAATTGCTTTAAAACCTAATATCACTTCAAAGTCAGTTTTAAAATCAATTTGTTTAGCACTTGGATTTTTTATATTTGAACAAACAATATCCGTGTTTTTATTTAGTGAAATTATTGCATTAGTATATGAAATAATCAGAACTCTAATTATATTTGTTGTTATTCGCTTAGGAAGTCGTTGGTTGTTAAAAACCAAACTCAATTTAAATAAATTAAGTTGGATTATATTATGTGGTGTGTTTGTTTTGAGCGCATTGTTTAATATTTTAGAATATATTCGAATTATTACGGCAATTCAAAATATGGGAAATAGTTTTTTCTCATATTTAAGCATACTAACACCATCAAATAGTGTTTACAGTATAGCGGCAAAGCTTTGCACATATATTTTCACTCTAGTTTTATTTACACAAAATAAAGATTCTAATAATATTCAAGATTAAGAAATTCTTCGGTTTTTAGGCACATTTCATTCGTGTCATTAAGTTCAAAACACCCAAAAAACTCTCGTTCAATAGAACGAGAGTTTTTTTATCCATTGCGAAAGCAATGGTATATCACCACGCGTTAGCGTGTATATCATCAAAGGCGGCACACCGCCTTTGTATCTCATCACACCTTTAGGTGTGTATCAAACAATCTTTCGCAATGATGATATGCAACGGTT
>JAZRNY010000001.1:0-148740 GCA_045648445.1 Acutalibacteraceae bacterium | reverse complement strand
TTTTAGGTGCAAGCAGTTTTGTAAGAATAAATTTGTTTCGATTTTGAAGTTGCGAAAACGCAGTAATACTTTGTGTCTTACAAGTTTTCAAAACAAGAAAGCGTACAAATTTATCTGAAAAACCTATTTGTCCCTAAGAACAACTCCCGAACTCAGTCGGTTTTTTATTTTTATATTTTTGCAATTTTTTCTAAATGTTCTTTTATGGCAATGTTTTGAGGACAAATTTTTTCGCATTTGCCACATTTTATACAGGCGTTGGCATCGGGCTTATCGGCAGGGAATTCTTCCTTTGCCTTGCCTTTGGTTATTTTTGCGGCAAGATATTTATTATACGAATAAAAAAGTTCGCTTATTGGAATTTTTTGGGGACAAACTTCGGCGCAGTAATTGCATTTTGTGCAAGGAATTTGTCTTGTTTGTCTTATGATTTCGCGTACGCTGTCAGTTGCTTTTAATTCTTCTTGATTTAAAGGGATAAAGGGCGAAAAGGTTTTTATATTATCGTTAATCATATCCATATTGCCCATTCCCGAAAGTACCATAAAAACGGAAGGATAACTTGCGGCATAGCGTAAAGCGTATGAAGCGTAACTGTTAGTACTTAAATCACTGAAAATATCACAAGCCTTACGGGGCAGATTAACTAAAGAACCTCCCTTTACGGGTTCCATAACAATAACTTTTTTGCCGTGCTTTACCGCCACGTCGTAACAAGCCTTACTTTGTACTGCAGGGTCATCGTAATCAAGATAGTTAATTTGCAACTGCACGAATTCAATAACGGGCTGTTCACTAAGTACTTTGTCAAGAACTTCGGCAGTATCGTGAAACGACATACCTATATTTTTGATTTTACCCTGTTCTTTTAACTGTTTTAATATTTTAAAACTGCCTGTATCTTTATATTTTTGATAATTGCCCTTTGTTATACAGTGAAGAAGATAAAAATCAAAATAATCTACACCGCAAAGTTTTAATTGATTTTCAAAAAACGGTATAATGTCTTCTTCCTTTTCGTAATACCATTCGGAAAGTTTATTTGCCAAAACGAAACTTTCGCGGTCATATCTTTTACTAAGACAATCTCTTATAGCAGTTTCGCTTTTTCCGTCAATGTATCCGTGGGCGGTATCAAAATAATTAAAACCCGCTTTAATAAAGGTGTCTATCATTTTTGAAAATTCTTCGTAGTCCACCTTATCTTGGTTCATTTTAAGACGCATACAGCCAAAGCCTAATTGGTTTTTAACTTTGGTGAAATCCATTGTAAAAAATCTCCTTGTGTATTTTTAATGATTTTACCACATTAACAAGTTTTTTGCAATTATATTATAGGAACCTCGCTCCGTTAGTTGTGATTTGTTTTTTGACTAAAAAACACACTTGTTTGAACGATTTACAGGTTTGAAATATTTCGAATTAATAATATAATGAATGTATTATTAGTTAAAAGGATGGCGGGATTTTTTCGGATCTTTCCATTTTTAAATATTCGGTGGGCGATTTTCCGAAGTGCGCTTTAAAGCATCGGGTAAAATAATTAGGCTCGTTAAAACCGCAAATAGAAGACACTTCGCTTACACTGTGATTGGTTGTACTAAGAAGATTAACGGCTTTGTTTAAACGGTTAATCTTTATGTAAGTAGTAGGGGTAACTTTGGTTGTTTCTTTAAATAAACGGCAAAAGTGTTCTTCCGAATAATTGAACTTTTCCGAAAGAGTTTTTGTGGTAAGTTCTTTATCTAAATTATCTTTAATGTAGGCTAACGCTTCGTCGATAACGTGACTGTTTTTGGTGCTTTCGCCTACCTCTATAAGAGCGTGTTTAAGTAAAAGGTCAATTAAACTGTAAATTTGAACTATGGTTTCAAAACTGTTTTTGTCCGCAAGTGACATGATTTTTTTGTGACAAACGGCGGTTTCTTGATTTTTTAACACCATTTTGAGTTTTGTTTTGCCTTCAAATATAGGGGTCAGAACGTCACAACTTAAAGGAACGTTATTATAAAACGAACGAATGTCGAACATTAAAACGTCCCACATTGCAGTATCGCTTTTGCAAATGGCGCTGTGGGGAGTTCTGGGCGGTATAATGTAAATTTCTCCGCTATGTAATGTTTCAATGTTCGAAGCGTAGCCGACCTCAAGTTCTCCGCTGCGTAAATATATTAGTTCCATACGGTCGTGCCAGTGCAAAACGAGAGCATTGCGCCCTTTTTGTATTTGATAGGATGCTGTTTTAATTGCGTTAGGCCCGTATTTTATTGGAGTAAGTTCCTCGTTGTATTTTTCCAAAACAATCACCAAAATATCAAAATTGTGCTATAACAGTAGTGGTTTTATCCTATTACTCTATGCGATTTTATGTTAACATATAAGCATAAAAAAGTCAATGGAGGACTAATTATGAAAACTTTAACCGCTATTATAATGGGCTGTGGAAGCCGAGGAAGCACTTACGCTTGGCAAATGACGAAACTAGGGGAGAAATACCGCGTTGTCGGTATTGCAGAACCGTCGCAAAGCCGTAGGGACAAAATCAAAAAAATGCATAACATTCCTGAGGAAAATTGCTATCATTCATGGGATGAAATATTAGCAAAACCCAAGATGGCAGACCTTGCTATTATATCCATGCTTGACGATATGCACTATGAACCCGCTTTAAAGGCAATCGAACTCGGATATGATATTCTGTTGGAAAAACCCATAGCACAAACAGCTAAGGAATGCGCTGATATAGCTTTAGCCGCCGAGAAAAAAGGCGTTAAAGTATTGGTATGCCACGTTCTCAGATACACCCCATTCTACGATAAAATCAAAGAGATTGTTATGGACGGAAAAATCGGAGATATTGTGTCGGTCATTCAGGTTGAAGGTGTAGGAAACATCCATCAGTCCCACAGTTACGTAAGAGGAAACTGGCACAGCGAGGAAGAAACCACTCCCATGCTTCTTGCCAAATGTTGCCACGATTTAGACATTATTCAGTGGCTTATAGATAAACCCTGCAAAAACGTACAGTCTTTCGGAAGTCTTACCTATTTTACCGAAGCCAATGCGCCCGAAGGAGCGCCCATACGCTGCGCAGACGGAACCTGCCCTATAAAAGACACCTGTGAATACAACTGTATGAAACTTTATTATCATTCTAAAAGCGATTGGTTCCGCGGTGCCGCCGCCGGATATAATGCCAAAGGCGAAAAGCCTACCGACGAAGAGGTATTAGAGGCTTTAAAAACCACCGATTACGGTCTGTGTGTTTTCCACGCCAATAACGACGTTGTTGACCATCAGGTAGTTAATATGGAATTTGAAGGCGGAGTAACCGCAAATCTTACAATGAACGCATTTAATCTGGGCGGAAGATACTTGCGTCTTTTCGGCACCAAAGGCGAACTTTACGCTAATATGTCAGATAAAGAAATTACCCTTTCAATTTTCGAAGGCAAAAAAACAATTAAGGTCCCCGTTTTAGAAACACAAGAAGATATTACAGGCGGTCACGGTGGCGGAGATTTCGGAATCATAAAAGAACTTTACGAATACGTAAACGATGAATACGACGGATATAAAGCCGCAAACATTGAAATTTCCGCAAAAAATCATTTAATCGGATTTGCCGCCGAAAAATCACGCAGAAACAATACTGTGGAATCTTTAACCTCGTTTATGAACGAGCACGGAATGAAAAACGACTAATTTTTAGGTGACGATATGAAAAAATACGATTTAATTGTTGTAGGCGGAGGACTTTCCGGTGTAGGCGCTGCAGTCGCAGGCGCAAGACAAGGTCTTTCGGTTATGCTGATTGAAAAGTCAAACAGTCTTGGCGGCGCGCTGTCCGGATCACTGGTTTTTCCCTTTTGTCCTTATCGTGCTTACGGTGGAGAAGTAAACAAACTTTTATCCGACGGTATTTTCACCGAAATGCGAGAGCGTTACGAAAAGAAAACCGGCGAAGAAATCAAGCTTAACTTTGATACCGAATATTTCAAATTTGTTCTTGACGATATGGTCAGTGACGAAAACGTTGACGTTCTGTTCCACGCAACCGTTTATGACGTTTTAAAGGACGGCAGAAACATAAACGGTGTTAAGGTTGCAACCAAAGCGGGAAGTATGACGATAAATGCCGATTTCTTTATTGACACCTCGGGAGATGGCGACCTTTTCTATCTTGCAGGCTGTGATTATCTTTTAGGCAGAGAGGAAGATAACCTCTGCCAGCCTATGACCACCTGCTTCCGTCTTTGCGGAGTTGACCTTGATAAATATAAAGAAGAAATTGCTTCTCTTCAGGAACTTTATAAGCAGTACCGAAGCGAAGGAAAAATCAAAAACCCAAGAGAAAATATTTTAATTTTCGGCGGTCTTTCAGACGGAATGTTACATTTTAATACTACAAGAATAGTAAAAATGGACCCAACCAATCCTTTTGACATAAGCAAGGCTGAAATAGAGGCAAGAAAACAGATTTGCGAAATGGTTGATTTCTTAAAAAACAATTCAGATTCCTTTAAAAATTGTACCATTTCGTCGGTTGCTTCTCAAATCGGAGTACGCGAATCAAGAAAATTACGAGGCGAACATATACTGACCGCAAACGAACTTTTCGACAGAGTTATGTTTGAGGACAGCATAGCGCTCGGCAACTATGACGTTGATATACACAGTCCTTCGGGAACGGGTACGGTAATGAAGAGATTTGACAGAAAATACTTTTACAGTATTCCCTACCGTAGTCTTCTTCCAAAAGAATTCGATAATCTTTTAGTAGCGGGAAGATGTATTTCAGCAACCCACGAAGCGCAGTCGTCGGTAAGAATTATGCCTATTTGCGTATGTCTTGGCGAGGCTGCAGGAACGGCTATTGGTATTGCAAAAAACACAAATACCAACACCCACACCCTAGACGTTAAACTTCTCCAAAAAACGCTGACCGATAACGGCGCGCAAATATATTAAAAAATCAACCTTTTATCAGGAGGCAATTTTATGAACGTACCAAAATACCGTGTGCTTTGGACTTGGGATTTAGGCTCTTACTGGGATATATCCGTAGGAAGCAAAGTTTGGGGTTGTTCAGGCAAAAATTTCAGACGCGAAGCATTTTTAGGCGATTACAAGCGAATGATTGATTATGCAAGCGAACACCACTTTAACGGCATTGTTATATGGGGTGCCCTTCGCGCCCATAACAATGGACTTAATCAGTTTAAGGAACTTGTTAAATACGGCAGAGAAAAGGGTGTAAGAATTATGCCCGGGGTTAGCGCATTTAGTTACGGCGGTGTTTTCTACGACCCATCAAACATTGCCTCTCTCGGTATCGACCGCAAGTTCGGCGCCCACAAATATTCTCTTAACACCTGGCTTAACGAACATCCCGAATATGCATCGGTAGATGAAAACGGCAAGCCCTATCCTTTTGGACCTATGAACGTACTTGCCTGTCCCTCAAGACCTGAAAATCTTCAGTGGTTTAAAGAGGCTCTTGCATGGCTTTACGATGAATTTGATATTGACGGAATTCAGGTTGAGGTTGGCGACTATAGCGTTTGCCATTGTCCTCTTTGTGAAGAACGCAGAAAAGGAAGAAATATCAAACGCGATTACTCGGTTGAAGATATGTTAAATACATATACCGCTGCAGTCGAGGTTTCAAAGTCCAAAAAACCTGACGCTTGGGTTCTTTGCGAAACCTATTCCGGTTTCACTTCACCAAAGGCGGAATTTGTTGACGGCAACTGGCAATCTATGCCAAATGAAGATAGAAAATTGCTGTCGGCTTTGCCCGAAGGCTCCATTCTTCAGTGGGCGGCTGATAAGGCAATAGGCGGTTTTGCCACAGAGTATTGGCCCGACGATATTTACACACCAAAGGCTGATAATATTTTACGAGTTCATGCAGGAAGTCAGTATTCCGCAATGGGTATGGGCGATTGGGCAGTAGAACTTATTTGGCAGTTGGTAACTGAGGCAAGAAAACACGACGTAAACGGCGTTAGTATTTTTGGTGAAGAATCCTTTGTTGCTCCACCTAACGAAGCAAATTATCTTGCTTTTGAAGAGGCTTGCGGACTTGGCAGAGAAAACAGCGAACTGTCTATCGAAAAGTTTTACGCAAATACACTTGACCCATTGTACGGTGGTTCTTCAATGGCTACAAAATGGCGCGATTTATATATAAAAGGCCGTCTGCTTATGTTAGGCGAACGCGCAAAGAAAAAACATCTTTCCTATCAGCCTCTTGAACAGTTGACCTCTGATCCCGATTTTATGGAAAAAGCAACGACCTATGACAATACTCAAAAAATGATACTGCTTGAAGAATATTTTAACGAGGTTCATAACACCTTGTGCTCTTTAAATGATGCATCTTCTGATGTTAAAGGAAGATGGGCTTGGCTCCAAAACGATTTAAGAAATATGATGTATATTGTTTCAACCAGAGGATAAATAAAATTATGGACAGAAACATTTTAAGAAACAAAACTATATTTTGGTCCAGACTTGGAATAGGTATCGGCCATAAAGCTTTGGACGAAGACGGAAATCCCGTAATCGGTAACGATACCTTTTCCGAACTTAAATATCATCAGGATTTTTATAAACGCGGAATAAAATTACACAGTTTTATTTTAGAGGCAGGTTGGGTTGGCGACGGAGTTTATAACTTTACCACCACCGATAAAACTATGGAGGCAGCCGTTCAAATAGGCGAGGATGCAATGCTTATCCCACGAATTAAATTAGACCCTCCTTACGAATGGCTCAAAAACAATCCTGAAGAAGTTTGCGTTTACTACGGTGGACCGCAAACTACCGAGGAAATCAGCGCAATGGTTGATACACCTTTGCACGACCAACTTGGCTATGATGCGCCCGGTGGTATGTATATGGGCAACCCCAAATATACCCGTCCAAACGTTGGCGGTAAAATTTCTAATCAGAGTTTTTCTTCCGATAAATGGCTTCACGATACCAAAGAAATGTTAAAAGTTCTTTTAACCCATTTGGAAGAAAAATACGGCGACAAAATTTTGGGTTATCATATAGCATACGGAATATCGGGTGAAACTTTGCTTTGGGGCAGATGTAAGCGCGATTGCGGTGATTACGGCATTAATCACCAAAGAAAATTCAAGGCTTTTTTAAAGGAAAAATACGGCATAGAGGCTGAAATCGCTCCTCCCGAACAACGTTATTTCAAACGGGATAACGCAAGTGATTATATGCGCGCAAACGACCCCGTTTCGCGTTATTACGACGAGTTTATGGGCGAAATAAATTCCTATGCAATAGAATATTTGTGCAAGGCTGTAAAGGAAATTGCGCCCACAAAGTTAACGGGCGTTTTCTACGGTTATTTTATGGGAATTGCTCAAACAGGCTATACGGGGCATACCCATATACAAAAATTGCTTGATTCTCCATACGTTGATTTCTTTGCCGCTCCAAAACTGTATGACCGTTGCGCTCCCGGTGACAGCAGCGGTGAACACAGTATTACTCAATCGGTAAATTTAACTAAGGTGTGGGTTGACGAATGTGACGTAAGAACCCACCTTGCAGCAGCCGACACACCACCCAAATGGGCAAGTCAGAATATGCTTCAAACAAGAAACGCGCTCTATCGTGAACTTTCAAAAAACCTTTCTCACAATTCAGGCTTTTGGTTTATGGATTTGGGTGACGGTTGGTATAATTCTGCCGAAATGTTGGATTTGGTTGAAGAATTAGACACATTTAACAACTTAATCAGAAAGAAACCGCACGAAAGGGTAAGTGACGTTTTAGTACTTGCAGATGAACTTTCTGCCGGTATTACATGTTCGGGTATGTCTTTAGATGCTTATTCTACCTACCTTATATTTAACCTTAAACGAACCGGCGTACTTGTAGATATTTTCAGAACTTCTGATGTTAAAAATATTGATTTAAGCCGTTATAAACTTATCGTTTTCTCTTACGATTTCCGTTTAAACACCGAAACTCTAAATTACGTTAAAGAAAGATCTGATGCTACAATTATGTTTCAGTATATGGCAGGTTGTGTGGCAGACGGTAACTTCTCTTTTAAAAACATTGAAAACGTAACAGGTTTTTCTTTACGTGACAATGAAGAAAAAACAAATGAGATGTACCCAACCGTTAAGATCAACAATAACGTTTTATACGAAACCGAAAAGGGTTCTTTTGCCGAAAGGGTAGAAGACGGCAGAACTTTAATAATGAATACCATACCAAAAATTTCTATTGAAGAAATTAAAAATATCGTTAAAAAGGCAGGTTGCCATATTTACATTGATGCAGATTATACGCTTTACGGTGATAATCGCTTTTTAACCGTTATAGCAAGCGATAAAGAATATTGCGGAACGCTTGATTTCGGCGAAGATAAAAAGTGGAAAAAATACGGTACCAATGAAAGCGGAACGGGTAAATTTGTAAATCTTAATTTAAAACCCTATGAAACAGCAGTGTTTATATTCGAATAACTTTGCAAGGAGACAATAATTATGAAAGAACTCAAATTTGAAGAATTAACCCTTGACCAAAAATTAGGTATGGTACACACCATAAAACTCAACGGTGGTATTACCGAAGAACACATTGAATTTATTTTCAACCGTATTAAAAATCGCGAGGTAGGCGCTTTATGGATTCAGCACGGCGCATGGAAGTGGGAAGAATACTTAAATCGCGTTAAAGAAACGGCTGATTATCCTGTTCTTATTATGACCGATGCCGAAAACGGTATGAATGAGTTTGTGGTAGGTCGTCACAATCCCATTGGATGTACGGGCGACGAAAAATATGCCTATGCTTTTGGTAAAGCAGTAGGTTTTACAGCAAAAGAACTTGGCTATAACGTTGTGTGCAATCCTGTTTTGGATATTTCAAGTAATGGTAATGCTCGTCTTTACGGATGCGATAAAAACGTGATAGCGAAAATGGGAGCTGCCGAAATAAGAGGTATGCACGATGCAGGCGTTTTAAGTGTTGCTAAACATTTTCCAAGCTCAAGAAACGACCTTGATATAGATACCCATATGGCGGAAGGTTTTTCAAATCAAACTGCAGAGCAGTTACTTGACGACGGACTTTTTGCATACGTTTGTTTGATGAAACAGGGGCTGCTTGACGGTGTTATGACTGCCCACGAAAAACTTCCAAACATTGACGATAAATATCCTGCAAGTCTTTCTAAAAAGGTTATCGACGTATTCAGAAACGAAGGATACGAAGGTTTTTGTATGACCGACGCGCTTAATATGATGGGTATTCGCGCTAACTTTGGCGATGCTGAAAGCTTGGGCCTTGCTATTGCGGCAGGTAACGAATTGCCACTTCCGTTTACTCATAACCCTGTTTTTGAGCATGAAGCCATTAAATCCGCTTACGAAAAGGGCATTATAACCGACGAACATCTTGACGTCTGTGTTAAGCGTATTCTTGCTGCGCAACATAAAGTAATGGTTCTTGACGAAAGCAGAAGCAAAGCTTTAACCGATGAAGAAATTGCGCTTTGCAAAGAAATTCCAAAGGCTTCTATTTACGAAAGAGCAGACGAAGGAGTTACACCCTCTATTTCAAGAGACGGCAAACACCTTTTTGCCATAATGGTAAGAAACGAAGCAGATTTAAAGAAACCTGACGTTGACACCTTTACTAACGGTTGGCTTTTCCCCGATAAAGTAACCCAAAAAATATTGGAACTTTTCCCAAATTCTATGGTTAAAACCTTCCACGAATTTCCTACGGGACAGCAGAATTACGAGATTTTCCAGGCTTCCCTCGTTTGCGATGACGTAGTATTCTTGACGTTCTCGGAGTTTATCGCTTATGCAGGTGATGAGGCTCTCACTTCACGTGTGGTTAGTCTTCTTAAGGCATTGCAGTATACAAACAGAGTTTCTGCGCTTATACACTTCGGTAATCCTTGCATTCTTAGTCCTTTGCCCCATATACCGAGAGTTCTTCTTGGCGGACTGAATGAAGCCAGTGTAGAAGGCGCCTTAGAAATTCTTGCAGGACTTTATCCTGCTAAGGGAAAACTTACCTACGACGTAAAATTAAAATAATGTAATATAAAAAATAGTTTGTTTGGAGGAAAATCTATGAGAATGATTTTGGCCCAAATAGGTGATAACAAAACAATTGATTTTGCTGTTAAAGAAATAGCGCGTCTTATTAAAACTATGGATAGTTTAGTTGTTTTGGATATAAGAAAATATAAAAATAAGGACTTTTCGGTTAAAAATGCGCTGTGGGTAGGTCTTGACGAGTCAATAAAAACCTCTAAAGAAGACGGCATTTTTATTAACGTTAAAAATGGCGCAGGTATAATCAGCGGTACAAACGAAAGAAGCGTTCTTATGGCGGCTTACCGCTTTATGTATGAACTTGGTTGCCGTTTTTTATATCCCGGTGCAGACGGCGAAAAAATTCCGAAACGCACCCTTGATTATTCCTTAATTAATGCAGATGTTAAGGAAACGCCCGATTATAACCATCGCGGTATTTGTATTGAAGGCGGAGTAAGTTACGAACACGTATATAACACTATCGACTGGCTTCCCAAGGTGGGAATGAGCGCCTTTTTTACACAGTTTTTTACTCCGGGTACTTTCTTTAGAATGTACTATGAAAAGTTTTATAAAGATCCTAACGACCGCGATTTTGGAAATGAACTTTCTAATGATGATATAGATGCAATGGTTGCATCATTGCTTGATGAAGTTTATAAAAGAGGTTTGATTTACCATGCGGTAGGACACGGTTGGAACTGTAAGCCCTTTGGTTTAGATGATTCCGGTTGGGATATTTTCGAGGGCGAAATAGATAAAGACGTTCAAAAACTTCTTGCGTTGCGCGACGGCAAACGGGAATTTTGTGGCGGAAAGCCCAAAAATACTAATCTTTGTTATTCTAACCCTTACGTGCAAAACAGAATAACCGATTATATTACGGAATATTGCGCAAATAATCCTAAGGTAGATTATCTTCATTTTTGGTTGGCAGATGATGCTATGAACCACTGCGAATGTGAAGAATGTGTTAAAAAAAGACCGTCGGATTACTACGTAGATATGCTTAATTTGTTAGATGAAAAAATGACAAAGGCAGGGGTTAATACAAAAATAGTTTTCCTTATATACGTGGATTTGTTGTTTGCGCCTATTAAAGAACGCATTAAAAACCCCGATAGATTTGCTTTAATGTTTGCGCCTATAAACCGTTGGTATAGAGATAGTTATGCAGATATTGATTTAGAAAATCTACCTCAACTTCCCGAATATGAACGCAATAAAGAATTTTTGCGTTGCGGTGACGCTCCAAACGTTGCATATCTTTTAGAATGGCGCAAAATTTTCGACGGTAAAGATGCTTTTGATTTCGATTACCATTTAATGTGGAAACACCACGACGACCCCGGAAGTGTAAATATAGCAAGATTATTGCACAAGGATATGGTTGCTCTTTGTAAATTAGGACTTGATGGTATGATGAGTTGTCAGTTACTGCGTTCTGCATTTCCTACCGGCCTTTCTCAATATGCAATGGCGGCAGCCCTTTGGAATAAGAGCAGAAGTTTTGAAGAAGTAGTAGACGAATATTTTTCTGCTGCTTTTGAAGATGCACCTAACGAGGTTTACGAGTATCTTCAAGAAATTTCTGACCTTTTCCGCCTAATCCGTTCACGCGGTCAGGGCGAGGAGTTTAAAAAGGAAGCAATTCTTAATTGCAATAAGGTAAAAGATAATATAAAAGCCTTTACAAAAGAATTTATAGATCGTTACAAAGACAACGCGAAAGATTGGCAGTATCTTGCCGTTCACGCAGTTTTAACCGATATTCTTGCTGATATTTATATAGCGGCTTTTAAAGGTGATAAAGAGAAGATAGACCCCTTAAAAGCAAAATTTAAAGAATATATTCATCAGTCTGAAGACGTTATAGATAAGGTTTGCGACGTGAATTATTACTGCAAAAACGTTCTTGAAATGTATTTAAACGCTCATCTTCGTAATATATAAAATATAAAAAAGGACTAACCAAAAAGTTAGTCCTTTTTTAGTTGGTGGAGCTAAGGGGATTCGAACCCCTGACCCCCACACTGCCAGTGTGGTGCGCTACCAACTGCGCTATAACCCCGAATACCTGCATATAATATCACAGTTTAAATAATTTTTCAAGTATTTTTTTGAAAATCGGGCAAAATACTCTTGACAAATCTTGGCTCAAATAATATAATAATCGTTGTCAGCAAATATTGGGGAATTGTGTAACGGTAGCACGACAGACTCTGACTCTGTTTGTTGGGGTTCGAATCCCTATTCCCCAGCCAAAAAAGAAGTAACTTTTGTTTACCAAAAGTTACTTCTTTTTTTATCCAAGCCGCAGGCTTGGCATATCATCACCGTACGAAGTGCGGTGCATATCATCAGCCCCTTTGGGGCTGTATATCATCACGCATCAGCGTGTATTTCTCCTGCGGCTTGATGATATACAATGCTTCGCATTGATGATATACAAGACTCCGTCTTGATGATATACACGGCTTTGCCGTGATTTTTACTTTAAAGGGATTGTCTAAATAAAAAAGTCACCTTTGCGTACCAGCAGAAGTGACTTTTTATATAATATTGAAAATTTGAAATTAGGACTTTTTTATCCAACCATTGAACTGCTTATTTGTTTTGTGGTATAGGGGATTTTTTCTTCTGCTTTAAAATCAAGTGTCAAACGAATATCTCTTGAAGATGAAGCAACATAAAGTTTGTAATCTCCGGGTTCTACTATCCACTGGTTAAGGGCAGGGTTAAAGTAGGAAAGGTCACTATAGTTAATTGAAACGGTAACTTCTTTTTCTTCGCCGGGATTCAAATAAACCTTTTTAAAGGCTTTTAATTCTTTTGGCACTCTGCTAACGCAAGAAAGCGGTTTGGAAGAGTAAAGTTGCACGATTTCTGCGCCGAATGTGTCTCCTGTGTTTTTCAGGTTAAAGGTAACGTTAACGGTGTCACCGTCTTTTTTAACAGAAGGGTTGCTATATTCAAAGGTGGTGTAGGATAAACCGTGACCGAAAGGATATATTATTTCTTCAGGGTGGCTGTCGTAATAACGGTAGCCGACTTCAAGACCTTCGGTATAACGGACAACAAGACCGTTACCGGAGTTAATATCATATCTTTCTTTTATAGGGAAGGTTTCGGGAAGTCTGCCAGAGGGGTTTACTTTACCTGTGAGAATATCGGCAATTCCGCCGCCTGCAGCCTCTCCGCCAAGCCACATTTGAACAAGACCGTGCACACTGTGTCTCCAACTTCCGAAAGCCATAGCCGAGCCTGATTGACAAACCACAACAACCTTTTTGCCGGTGCTTATGGCTGTTTCGATAATCATTTCCTGATTTCTATCCAGTTCAATGGTTCTTCTGTCAAAGAATTCAGTGTCTTCGGTTTCCATACAGCCTACAAAAAGAACAATTATATCACAGTCTCTTAAAGGGGTAAATAACTCAGCGCGATTACGCCAAGCGGGAGTGTCCGAAAGAGTGAGTTTTTCGTAAGCCTTCTCGTAAACGAATTCACAGTCGGGCAAAGCCTTTTTGAGTTCTTCTAAGGGACTTTCAATGTATTTGTCGTCAGCGTTAACTTCAGCGCTGCCTCTGCCGAAAGACATTGCTTTTTCGGCGTAT
The DNA here is from genome assembly GCA_045648445.1 of Acutalibacteraceae bacterium. Taxonomy (GTDB): domain Bacteria; phylum Bacillota; class Clostridia; order Oscillospirales; family Acutalibacteraceae; genus SIG607. Next base: position 135,026 of record JAZRNY010000001.1, on the reverse strand, counting down.
TCGCCCATGATACCGATTTTTTTGTATTTTTCTTTAGTTAAAGGTAAAACGTTATCGTTGTTTTTAAGAAGAACGGTACCGTTGGCAGCAATCTTTCTTGCGAGGGCGTGGAGTTGGTCGCGGTCGTAGTCGCCCTTTTCGTTCTTTTTAGAAAATACAAAGGTTAAAAAGCGCTCAAGGGCATTATTCATACGTTCTTCGGTTAAAGTTCCATCTTTAAGGGCGGTTTTAATTTCTTCTTCGATGTTTTTGTTGTAAGGCATTTGTAGGTCAAGACCTGCCGCTAGGGCTCTGCCGATATTTTGCACTGCGCCCCAGTCGGAAATAACAAAGCCGTCATAGCCCCATTCTTCCTTTAAAATATCGTTTAATAAACGTTTGTTTTCGGAACACCAGATAGACTGGTATTTGTTATAGGCACACATAACGCTTGTGGGTTTTGATTTTTTAACGGCAATTTCGAAGCACTTTAAATAAACCTCGCGAAGTGTACGTTCGTCAACCTCTACACTTATTCTGGTACGGTTTTTTTCTTGATTGTTAAGGGCGTAGTGCTTTAAAGAAGTGGCAACGCCAAGACTTTCAACACCGTTAATATAAGCGGCACCAAGTTCACCTGCAACTACAGGGTCTTCTGACATATATTCAAAATTTCTACCGCAATTTGCGTATCTTTTTATGTTAATTCCGGGACCGAGCAACATATCTACATCATGTTCTATACAATCCTTTGCCAAAGCCTGACCCATTTCGTAAACAAGGTCGGTATCAAAGGTTGCTGCCACATTACAAAGGTTAGGAAACGAAGTGCAATTTTCTTCCTTAGGACGACGGACACCGTGAGGGCCGTCTGCAAGATTTTTTGCAGGGATATTTAAACGTTCAACTGCGTGGGTGAGCATATTTGCGTCACCTGCTAAAAGTTGCGCTTTTTCTTCTAAGGTGAATCGACTTATAAGTTCTTTAATGTTCATAATGTGCCTCCTGTAATAATACATTAATATAAATATAACTCATTGAATAAAATAGTAAAGTTAAAATTAAGGTATTTGTGAATAAAAAAATAAAGAACTGCAAAAAATAGTTTCGGGTGATTTTATGTGTACTGCTATGACCTTTAATGCCGATAGTTTTTATTTTGGCAGAACTTTAGATTATGATTTTACTTTTGATAATCAGATTATTATACTTCCAAGAAACTATTCCTTAAATTTCACAAATTCTCTTAGTGTTAAAAATCACAGCGCCATTATAGGAAACGGTGTTATTATAGACGGTTATCCATTATTGTTTGAGGGCGCTAATGAAAGCGGTCTTTGCGTTGCCGCACTTAATTTTTCGGGTAATACCGTTTACGATAAACCGCAGGAGAACAAAGCAAATATAGCAAGTTTTGAATTTATAACCTATATTCTTTCAACCTGCATTTCGGTAAGCGGAGCCCACACAAAACTTTTAAATGCCAACATTACCGACGTTGCCTTCAGCGAAAAAACGCCCACTTCTCCTTTGCATTTTATGATAGCCGACAAAAAGGACTGCATAACGGTCGAAAGTACCAAAGACGGCCTTAAAATATATCAAAACCCCGTAGGTGTGTTGACCAATGACCCTACCTTTGATATGCAACTTTTTTCACTTAATTATTATACTAATCTTTCTGTTTACAATCCGCAAAACAAGGTGTTTGACGGGTTTGAAGCAAAAAGTTTCAGCAGAGGTATGGGAGCAATGGGACTTCCCGGCGATTTTTCATCTAATTCCCGTTTTATAAGAACGGCGTTTATAAAAAATCATTTATCCTTTAAAGAGGATAACGTAGGACAGTTTTTTGGCGCGCTTGGCAGTGTTGCTATTCCGTCGGGAATAGTAATAACCGAAAACGGAAAAGAACAGGAAACCCAGTATATTTGCTGTATTGACGCCGACCGTTTGGTTTATTATTACGTGACAAAAGAAAACCATCAAATTTCATCTGTAAGTTTACAAAACGAAAATCTTGACGGTGAAAGTTTAATAGTTTATCCACTTATAAAAACGCAAGAAATAAACCGACAAAACTGAGTTTTGTCGGTTTTAAAATTACTTATTGATTTTTGCAAGAATCATATTAGCGCAATCAATCTGATTAGGAATGTTGCCCTGTTCATCTCTTATTCTCCAAATATCAGGAGTGATTTCGTCAGCAACGAAAATCTTGCCGCTTTCATCATAACCAACTTCGATTTTAAAGTCGATAAGTTTTAAGTTCATAGAGGCGAGTTCTGCCTTTAATACTTCGCCAACCTTTTTAACGATGTTGATTGCTTCTTCATACTGACCGGGGAGAAGGATGCCCTTCATAAGACAAATTCTTTCACTGATAAGGGGATCGCCCTGTTCGTCGTCTTTTAAAGTAACTTCAGCATAAGGAGGATCAAAAACGATGCCTTCCGGAAGGGTGAAACGACGGCACATACTGCCTGCGGTTTCGTAACGAACGATGAATTCAAGTCTGGGTACGGTAAGGTTTCTAACCTTCATAAGACCCTTTTCAATGTCACTGCCAAGGTAATGTGTAGGAATTCCGTTTTTCTCCATAAGTTCGAAGAAATAAGCGCTTACTGCAAGACCAACCTTGCCTTTACCTTCAACGCTGCCGCCTACGGTGTTGCTGCCGGGGTCGAATACGCCGTTTTCGCCGGTTGCGCTGTCTTTAAAGAAAAGATGAACTATACCGGTTTCTTCATCTAACATTACGTTTTTGGTTTTGCCTTCATAAAGTTGTTTCATTTTTTCATTACTCCTTGAGTTTTTAAAGTCGATTACTAACCTTAAAAACAAAATTTACATTCGATTTTTTGCCGTAAATATTATAACATAAAAAAATATAATTTGTAAATAAAAAATTATTATCAAAATACAAAAAACCGCAAAAAAACTAAAAATGTTTTTTTGAAAAGGCATTTTTTTAGTCATTTTTTTGGTCTAAAATGCTAACGTTTTCTTTTTGTTTTTTCTTTTCACGTCTGCGTTTTTCTTCTTCGGCTCTCGGGTCGTAATTTTTAAGGAATTCTTCCCACTCTTCCTCGTTTATGTCTTCGCGTTTATAGGTTTCGTAAATACGGCTTATCATATTATTATAAGCGATTTTAAGTTTGTATTGCTGACGGATTTTTATAATTAGCATCCACACTATAAATAAAAGGGAAATAAGCATTGGAACAAAATGGCGCCACCAAAAAGCAGTATTTATGCCCACGTTGAATTCAGCGGTGTTTTTAGAGGCGGGAATAAGAGTTACCATTGCAACGGTAGCGCTTGAGATAAATAATACTGCGGAAACGATTTCCTGTTTCCATTTTATAATAGCGGCGCATATAAGCCAAATTACAGAACAAACAAGCATGGTTACAATACTTTGCTTAACGGCGTTTATGTCGGCAAAACTGTCGATTTGTATGTTGAGTTTATCGAGTTCGCTTATTTTAAAGTAACGGGACAAGCAATAAAAAAATCCCATAAGCGAGGATAAACAAAGAAAAACTGCATATAAAATTTTTAACCATTTATAAAGTTTTCCGTCGGTTTTTGCATATATTACCGCCGCGCGTTTTTCTGCCGCCTCAACACGTTCGACAATATTTTTAATATATTTCATTTTTATCACCGTTTTATATTCTACCACACCTACTTATCTATTGACAAGAGTAAAATAAAAAATGTATAATATGAAGCGGTGATTTATTATGGCTAATATAAATATTGTAATGGTTGAACCCGAAATTCCGCAGAATACGGGAAACGTAGCAAGAACCTGCGCTGCTACGGGGGCTTCCTTACATTTAGTTGGACCTATGGGCTTTGAAATTGACGATAAAAAACTCAAAAGGGCAGGTCTTGACTACTGGCACTTTTTAGATATACATTATTATGAAAACCTTGCTGAGTTTTTTGACAAAAATCCTGATGGTGAATACGTTTACTTCACCACAAAAGCGCAACAAAACCATAGTGACAGAACTTATAACGATAACTGCTATTTGATGTTTGGAAAAGAAACAAAGGGTCTTCCCGAGGAACTTCTTATAAAAAATCCCGAAAGGTGTGCCAGAATTCCTATGGCTACCGATATAAGAAGTCTTAACCTTTCAAACAGTGTTGCAATAGGCGTTTACGAAGTGCTTCGCCAATGGGATTATCCAACCCTTGAAGGCGTCGGGAATTTACATAATTATAAATGGGAAGATGCGCTGCTATGAATTATTTTAAAATTACTACCAATAAACCTGCATTAAGTTACAAGTGCAACGAAGAAATGCAATTCACAATTTCGGCAAGATATAATTGCAAAGATATTGATTGTCGATATGTAAAATGGGAAATTCGTACCGATGATGGAAAATACGATAAAGGTTTTGATACCATTGAAGTGGGAAAACCATTGAAACTCACCTCAAGTCTTTCTCGTCCGGGTTTTGTAAGAATAACCTGTACTTCGCTTAATAACGACTTTGGAACTGACGACAGTTTTCATATTTTGGAAGCAGGTGCAGGCGCTGAAGTTGAAAAACTTACCTACTGCGATACAATTCCCGAAGATTTTGACCAATATTGGGCAGATATAGAAAAACTAGTAGCAGATTTTGACTGTAAGGCTATACAGTGGCAGGATATTTCGCACAGTGCAAAAAAAGGTTATAAAAAGTACGACGTGCGAATAAGCACACCTGAAGGCAGACCTGCGTCGGCTCTGGTTACAATGCCCGACAGAGAAGGCACGTTCCCCTTAAAGATGATGTTTAACGGTTATTCTATAGTAGGATGCGCTAATGCAAGTTACGATAGAGATGCCATAGTTTGTTTTGTAAATGCCCATGGAATAGAAAACGAAGTAACTAAAACCGAATGTGTTTTAAAATATCCCGACCTTAATAATTACGGCCTTAACGATACCGAAAACCAAAGCAATATGACTACCTATTGGCGCGGTATGATGATACGCGATCTTATCGCTACAAAGTATATGAAGACCTTGCCGCAGTGGAATAAAAAAGATATTATTTCTCACGGTGGCAGTCAAGGAGCTTTTCAGGCGACTACCGTTGCGGCGCACGATAAAGAAGTAACAAGTCTTGATATTTATATTCCTTGGTTTTGCAATCTTAATGCCGAAAATAACGGATATATGGGCGGTTGGCGCGCAAAGTTTCAAGAGGGGCTTCGTTATTTCGATACCGTAGCACAGGCAACAAGGGTTAAATGTCCCGTTACTATAGAGACACGTTTAGGCGATTACTGCTGTCCTCCTTCTACAACTCAAACTCTTTATAACAGTTTTAATTGTTATAAACATTTGACTGCAGTACAGGCGGGTACTCATATATACGTTCCACCCGAGAGAGAGGAATTCCATTTTGTTTATGACCCCGAAAATCCAAACGGTGAAATAAAACTCGGAAAATACCGTCACTTTAAGGGTAACGAATACGAGGTTTTGCACGTCGGCTTTGACAGTGAAACCTGTCAAAAGGTGGTTGTTTATAAAGCCCTTTACGGAGCAGGGGATATTTGGGTAAGACCTGAGTATATGTTCCGCGAAAAAGTGTTTAAAGACGGCAAGTTTATCAGCCGTTTTGAATATATAGACTAACTGCACAGTTTTACGTTTGTAATCAGCTTTTAAATTTGTTATATTTTTGACAAAATAAATATTGAAAAAAAGGCTTAATAGTGGTAAAATAATTTTGTATGAAAAAACATCCTGAAAGGAAGTAATGAAATGAACGCATTAAACAAAAAAACAGTAGATGACATTAATGTAAAGGGCAAAAAGGTACTCGTTCGTTGCGACTTTAACGTTCCGCTTAAAAACGGCGTTATCACCGACGAAAACCGTATCAATGCCGCTCTCCCCACCATTCAAAAATTAATTAACGACGGCGGTAAGGTTATTCTTTGTTCTCACCTTGGCAAACCGAAGGGTGAACCCAAGCCCGAACTCAGCCTTGCTCCTGTAGCAGAAGCACTTTCTAAAAAACTCGGCAAAGACGTTGTTTTTGCTGCTGACGACTGCGTTGTAGGCGAAAATGCAAAGGCTGCAGTTGAAGCAATGAAAGACGGCGACGTTGTTCTTCTTCAGAACACTCGCTATAGAGCAGAAGAAACCAAAAACGGCGAAGCATTCTCCAAAGAACTCGGCAGCCTTGCTGAAATTTTTGTAAACGATGCTTCCGGTACTGCTCACCGCGCTCACTGCTCCACCGTTGGTGTTGTTGATTACGTTAAAGAGGCAGTTGCAGGTTACCTTATCGGTAAAGAACTTAAATATTTAGGTGCTGCCGTTGAAAATCCTGTTCGTCCTTTCGTTTGCATCCTTGGCGGCGCAAAGGTTGACAGCAAACTCCCCGTTATCGAAAATCTTTTAACTAAGGCTGATACCCTTATTATCGGCGGCGGTATGTCCTATACTTTCCTTGCTGCAAAGGGTTATGGCGTTGGTACTTCTCTTATTGATGAAACTAAAATCGATTACTGCCGTGATATGATGGCTAAGGCTGAAGAAAAGGGCGTTAAAATCCTTCTTCCCATCGACTGCACAGTAACTAAAGATTTCCCCGATCCTATTGATGCTCCCGTTGAAGTAAGCATTGTTGATGCAGACAAGATTCCTGCTGATATGATGAGCCTTGATATCGGACCTAAGACCGCTGAACTTTATGCTGATGAAGTTAAGAATGCTAAGACAGTTGTTTGGAACGGACCTATGGGCGTGTTCGAAAATCCCATTCTTGCAAAGGGTACCTTTGCAGTTGCTCAGGCTCTTGCTGATACCGATGCTGTTACAGTTATCGGTGGCGGTGACTCTGCTGCAGCAGCAAACAACTTAGGATTTGGCGACAAGATGACCCATATCTCTACCGGTGGCGGTGCTTCTCTTGAATTCTTAGAGGGTAAAGAACTTCCCGGTATTGCAGCAATGAACGATAAATAATTAATGAAAATTCGGGGCGGAATTATCTCCGCCCTGCATTTTGCATAAAAGGAGTAATAATTATGAATAAATCAAAAAGAACTGCAGTTATTGCAGGTAACTGGAAAATGAACAAGACCCCCGCAGAAACAACTGCTCTTATTAACGAAATGAAACCCCTCGTAGCAGGTGCTGACTGCAAGGTTGTACTTTGCGTTCCCGCAATTGACATTCCTGCCGCTGTTGAAGCAGCAAAGGGCAGCAACATTGAAATCGGCGCAGAGAACGTTCACTATAAAGAGAGTGGCGCTTACACCGGCGAAATTGCTGCAAATATGCTTGTTGAAGCAGGTGTTAAATACGTTGTAATCGGTCATAGCGAAAGAAGACAGTACTTCGGCGAAACCGACCAGACCGTTAACCTTCGTACTCTTGCTGCTGTTAAGGCAGGTCTTACCGCAATCGTTTGCGTAGGTGAAACCCTTGAACAAAGAGAACTCGGTTATACCGAAACCCTTCTTAAATTCCAAACCAAAATGGCTCTTACAAACGTTAGCGCCGAAGAACTCAAAAACATCGTTATTGCTTACGAACCCGTTTGGGCTATCGGTACAGGTGTTACCGCTACTGCTGAACAGGCTGACGAAGGCAACGGCTTTGTAAGAGAAGCAATTGCTGAAGTTTACGGCAAAGAAGTTGCTGAAACCGTAACCGTACAGTACGGCGGTTCTATGAACGCTAAAAATGCTGACGAATTGGTTGCTAAGGTAAACGTTGACGGTGGTCTTATCGGTGGCGCTTCCCTTAAAGCAGAAGATTTTTCTGTAATCGTAAAGGCAGCAAGTAAGTAAAATTTTCAAGAGGTATAAAAATGAAAAAACCTGTTGTTTTATGTATAATGGACGGCTTTGGTATCAGCGATAAAAAAGAAGGCAACGCTATTGAAGCTGCCGCCACCCCTAATCTTTCAAAACTTTTCAGTGAAAACCCCTTTACCACAATAGGCGCTTCTGGTCTTGACGTAGGTCTTCCTGATGGACAAATGGGTAACAGTGAGGTTGGACACACCAATATCGGCGCAGGCAGAGTAGTTTATCAAATGCTCGTTAAGATTTCCAAGTCTATAAAAGACGGAAAGTTCTTCGATATTGAAGTAATGAAGAACGCTATGGAAAACTGCGTTAAAAACGGCACTGCTCTCCATATGATCGGTCTTCTCTCCGACGGCGGCGTTCACAGCCATATCGAGCATCTTTTCGGAATTTTAGAGATGGCTAAAAAGTACGGTCTTAAAAATGTTTACGTTCATTGCCTTTTAGACGGCAGAGACGTTTCTACCACTTCGGGTGCAGGCTTTATCAGAGATTTGGAAAACAAAATGGCAGAACTCGGCATTGGTAAAATTGCTTCTGTAATGGGCAGATACTATGCTATGGATAGAGACTTTGCCTGGGATAGAGTAGAAAAGGCTTATGCCGCAATGGTTTACGGCGAAGGTGTTAAGGCTCTTGATGCTGCAAAGGCAGTTGAGGCTTCTTATGAAAACGGCGTAACCGATGAATTCGTTCTTCCTACCGTTATAAATGAAGACGGTATGATTAAAGACGGCGACAGCGTTGTTTCCTTTAACTTCCGCCCCGACAGAGCAAGACAGTTTACACGCGCTTTCGTTGATCCCGATTTCGACGGATTTGAGAGAAAGAACGGTTATATGCCACTAAATTACGTATGTATGACTCAGTACGATGAAACTATGCCTAACGTAACTGTTGCATTCCCACCCGAAGAACTTAAAATGACCTTTGGTGAGTATCTTGCAAGTAAGAATATGACTCAACTTCGTATTGCTGAAACACAAAAATACGCGCACGTTACCTTCTTCTTTAACGGCGGTGAAGAAAAGACCTTTGAGGGCGAAGACAGAATTCTTATTCAGTCTCCCGACGTTCCTACCTTTGATTTACAGCCTGAAATGAGCGCTTATCCCGTTTGCGATGCTGTTTGCGAACAAATTTTAAGCGGCAAATACGATGCAGTTATTTTAAACTTTGCTAACTGTGATATGGTAGGTCACACAGGTGTATTTGATGCCGCAGTAAAGGCTGTTGAGGCAGTAGATACCTGTGTTGGAAAAGTTGTTGAAGCAACAAATAAAATGGGCGGCGTAACCTTTATTACCGCTGACCACGGTAATGCCGATTGTATGATAGGTGAGGACGGAAATCCCTTTACTCCCCATACAACCAACCTTGTTCCTTTCTGCGTTGTAGGATACCCCTGCGAACTTAAAGAGGGTGGCAAACTTGCCGACATTATTCCTTCTATGCTTACAGTTTTAGGTCTTCCTAAACCTGCTGAAATGGACGGTCAGTCACTTATTAAATAAAAATTACAGCAAATTAAAAGGCATCCGACTTAAAAATCGGATGCCTTTTTTATTATTGTGCGGTTTGTTCGTTTGTTGAATTGCTTGTGTTATTGTCGGTTTCGTTTCCCGTTTCGTTTGAACGAACGTTACTGTAGTAAATGACTATTTTGTCATCAGGACTTAAACTGTCGCCTGCTTGCGGGTCTGATTTAACTACGCAGTGATAAGCAACCGAACTGTCTTCAATTTCATAGAAGGTTATATTTTTGTAATTAAAACCTGCTTTAAATAAAGTAATAAGCGCTTCTTCGTAACTTTGTCCTTTAAGGTCGGGCATTATAAGAACGTCGGGGCCAAGACTTAAAGTTACGTAAATGGTGGTGTCGCGCTTAACTTCGCTTCCTGCCTTATAGTCTTGATCAACAACAATACCTGCTTCTTTGTTGGAATATTTTTTACCAAGCACTTCAAACTTAAATTCGGGATAGTTTGCTAACAGGTCGTCAAAAGTAAGTTCTCCCGACGAAAAATCGGGCACGGTTATAAGAAGTTCGTCACTTTGCGATGGTGTTGAACTGCTTTCTTCACTTGAGGAACTGATTATTGAACTGTCAATATCGCTGCTATTCGCCAAACTGCCTCTTGAAGGCAAGAAATCAACGAAAAACCAAACGATAAGAACAATGAAAATAATTGCGACAGCGGTTATTACAGCGGCAAGAAATGCGGCTTTTTTAGCCGAATTATCTTTTTTCTTAGAGGAAACCTGAACGGGAAGGGCGGTTTTTACGTCCTTTTCTTTTCCTGCTTTTGTGGATATTGCCGCAAAACTTGTGGTCATATCAATTGCAGGGGAAATATCAATTTTCAGTTCATCCATAGTTGCTGTTCTGTTTTCTTTTGTTATTTGCAATGCGTTTGCAAGGGTTGTAAGAACGGGGGTAGGTAATGTTTCGGCAACCTTAGCCGGTACGTTCATTTTATCGTCGGTTATTCGTTCGTTGGCTTCGGGTAAAGCAGAACCGATAAGTACGCGGAAAAGGGTAGCCGCAAAACCGTAAACGTCGGTAGACTCGTCAATTTCGCTGTCTAAAAGCCCATACTGTTCTGCAGCGGCATAACCGGGGAATACCTGTGAATTTATAGGACTGCCTGCTTTTCTTAAATTCGTTATAGCAAATCCGTTTAAACGTAATTTTCCATCTCTGCCGACAATAATGGTTTCGGGAGAAATACCGCCGTGAACTATACCTGCTTTATGAAGGGCAGAAATTGCTGAAACCAGTGGCATAAACAATGATTTGGCCTGTTCCCAAGAAAGAGTACCGCCGTTTCTTAGCAAAAATTCCCTAAGGGTTATTCCTTGAGCCGCTTTTGATATTACGTATGCAGTATTATTACATTCTATAATATCATATATTTGCGGTACGGCAGCCACCTTTAATTCCCTTAACTTTTTAGCAAGGTCAACAAAGTCGAGTAAAGAAGCATTATAGTTGAATTCGTTACCTTCGGTAATAATTGATTTTAAATGTTCATCTCTTTTTGCAATGGGTGTGGGGAAAAATTCTCTGATATTTATAATCGAGTTATTTTCGCTGTCCCAACCTATATATGTAATGCCTTCGCCGTTAATTTCAAGCGCTTTGCCTACAATGTATTTGCCTTGTATACGGGCTTTAATGGGTAAAGTGCCAAAAGGGTTAAGGGCAGATGCATTATGTGAACAGATCGGACATATTTCCTCTCCGCCGTTGTCGTTCATACATCCCATACAAAGTCTGTCGAAAGTCAGCATAAAATGGTTCCTTTCCGAAAATCTAATTTAATACACTGCTATTATAGCATATTTCGTAAATTTATTCAAGTGGCGTCAAGTTTTTAAAAACACAGGAGTGTTTTGGGGTAATCATTCGGTCTTCGTGAAGCGAACCGAAATACCAGTGTTTAAATGAGCATAAACGGCTGATTTTGTCAAAGTATCCGTTTATTTTTGTAATAAGTTCCGTTTCACCACGGCGCAATTGCATGGCGCTTTTAACGGGGGAGGGTGGCTCGTGTGTAAGTATATAGTCTACCGTTCGGTCGGCTTGGTCAAGAATTTGAGCGCCCTGAGCCATTTCTTCAGGGGTAGCAAGTTCTTCACGCCACCATTTACCGCTTTCAATTCGCATATCTTTGTCGACACTTTCTCCACCGCCAAAGGTGAATATTTTTTTGCCTTCGACAGTATATATTTGACCGCGGCACAGGTGAATAAGGTTTCGGTCTATTCTATGAATAAGTCCGCCTTTCCAAACGGTCTTTCGGCAACGGTTTATGGCCTCGAAATTATCGTGGGTACCGTCTAAAAAAGCCACCGTATATTTTCTGCTGCCAAGGTATTTTATAACGTCTTTTTCTTCTTTATCTCCGTTCCATAAAAAACCAAAGTCACCGCAGACGATAACAGTATCGCCCGACTTTAATTTAGACCATTGTCTGTCAAAAAGACGGTCAATGTCGCCATGCATATCTCCCGTTACGTAAACCAAAACCAATCACCTCTTTTTTATTTAAAAATACTTTTATTTCCATTATATTTGTAGTATAATAATTATATCTTTGAATATTATACTACATTTCGGGAGAATTTGCTATGAAAAAACAAATTTTTTCTTTAGTTTTAATAATTTCTTTACTTTTTTCAGCCATTTTGCCGGTTAACGCCTTTGAAATAACCTCTTTTGAAGTGCCGGGCGAGGCTGCGGCCCTTGTAAGTCTTGACACCGGTGAGGTGCTTTACGGTAAAAATATGGACAAAAAGGTGTATCCTGCATCCATGGTTCAAATTATGGCAGCAGTTGTAATTTTAGAAAAGGTACCCGACCTTGAAAACTTTAAAGTCACTATGACCGAAAGCGCCTACAATAATATTTTAGGTACGGGCTCTGCTATTTTACACCTTAAAATAGGTGAGGAATTAAATGGTAAAGATGCCCTTGCCGCTATGCTTATTTCTTCTGCCGGCGACGTTATATACGCATATTGCGAAGCAGTAGGCGGCAGCATTGAAGGTTTTGTTAAAATGATGAACGACAAGGCTAATGCTTTGGGACTTAAGAATACTCATTTTACCAATCCTATAGGACTGCACGACAAAAACAACTATACAACCGTAAATGATATTGTTACCCTTACAAAATATGCGATTGATAATTATCCCGTATTCAGCGAAATAACCGCTAAATCCCGTTATAAAATGTCTGCAACAAATATGAGGGACGAAAGAACGATAGTTACAACAAATTTTCTTGTAGACACAAGCACCAATTATTATTATACCTATTGTACAGGTACTAAAACCGGTTATACCGACGAGGCAGGCAGATGCGTTGCCGCTACCGCTTTATATAACGGATATAAATATTTGGCGGTGCTTATGGGCTGTCCTTCGGGAGGTACAAGGGTAGAGTTTAACGCTGCCCGTCAAATGTTCCGTTGGGCTTTTAATAATTTTGAATATAAAGCCATACTTGATACCGCTTCTCCCGTGGCGGAAATGCCCCTTCGTCTTTCGATGGAAAAGGATTACGTAGCCCTTTATCCCGAAAAACAGTTAACCTCAATTTTGCCTAAAGAGGCTGATAATTCTACCATCTTAATAAATCCAACCCTTTCTCAAAAAAGTGTGGATGCTCCTGTTAAAAAAGGACAGGTTTTGGGAACTGCCGAAATAGTTTATGCCGAACAGGTAATAGGCACGGTAAATCTTGTAGCAGGCGAGGACGTTAAAGCAAACGGACTGTTAAAATTCTTTGATATTTTACGAAAAATATTTACTTCTCTTGTATTTAAAATTATTTTTGTTCTTGCAATTCTTTTTGTAGTACTTTTCTTCTCTTACGTAGTATATATTAATACCAAGGATAAAAAACGTAAAAGACGGGTAAAATATATACCGTACGACCAAGAAAAAGAACTTTTGAAAAAAGAAAAAAGCCGTAAAAAACGAGAAAAAGCGGGTAGACCCGAATATCAAGGAGAATTAGATGATGAATAAGTTTTTAAAAGGCGTTATTAAAACCGTTATAATACTGGTTGCAATATTTTTGGAATATTGGTTTATGTTGCCTCCTGTAAATCTTAGAAGTACCGCTTTTTACTTTTTTGTAATAGTGGCAACCTTAACCGCCTTTATAATTGGCAAAGTCGGCAATTTGTTTATGCCGTTAAAGGCTGTAAGAGAAATCAACGTTACCGACGTTAAATTTATAGGTTTGTCAACCTTTAAAAAACTTAAATTCCCTACTAAATTAGTTGCGGTTATTTGTCTTTTAATGGTGCTTTTAATTGTAGTAGGTAACGTTATAGGCGCAAAAATATTCAATGCTTCAAAATACAACACCCTTATAACCTTTAACGACGGTGATTTTGTAAAAGAGGTCAGCGAAATAAGTATGGACCAAATTCCCGTGGTTGACCGCGACACTGCTTCCAGACTGGGTCAAAGAAAACTGGGTGAAATGTCTGACCTTGTTTCACAGTTTGAAATAGAAGAAATTTACACACAAATCAATTATAAGGGCAGACCCGTAAGGGTTACACCCCTTCGTTACGGCGATATAATTAAATGGTTAAACAACCGAAAACAGGGTATACCTGCCTATATTACCGTAGATATGGCTTCTCAGGAAACAAGTCTTGTTAGGCTTGATAATGGTATAAAATATTCAAAAAGCGAATATTTTATGAGAAACGTTGAAAGAAAACTGCGTTTTGATTATCCTACGAAAATATTCGACGATATTTCTTTTGAAATAGATGAAAATGGAACACCCTATTGGGTGGCTTCAACGGTAGAATTTAAAATAGGTATTTTTAGCGGCCGAGATATCGGCGGCGCCGTTTTGATGAATGCTCAAACGGGTGAAAGCAAGTATTATTCCTTAAGCGAAATTCCGACTTGGGTTGATCAGGTGTTTAGTTCAACAATGGTTTTAAATCAACTTGATTATAACGGTAAATATCGCTTAGGTTGGCTTAACTCTATTATAGGACAAAAGGGCGTTATAGGAACAACCGATGGATATAACTATCTTGCAATTAATGACGACGTATGGCTATATACAGGTATAACCTCGGTTACCAGCGACGAGTCTAACATTGGATTTGTGTTAACAAATCTACGTACAAAGGAAACAAGATACTATCCCGTACCGGGCGCCGAAGAATATTCTGCTATGAGTTCTGCGCAAGGTCAGGTACAGCATTTAGGATATAAGGCAACATTCCCCATATTATTAAACGTTGCCGAGCGTCCAAGTTATTTTATGTCCCTTAAAGATTCGGCAGGACTTGTAAAAATGTACGCATTTGTAGACGTACAACAATATCAAATAGTTGGTACCGGCAATACTGTCGAGGAAAGCCGTATTGATTATCTTTCGAAACTCAAAAAGAATGACGTTAGTTTGGGCGAGGAAAAAAACGAGGTCATAAGCGGAACCGTAGCGCTTATAGGAAGCGCCGTTATGGACGGCAATACCTGTTATTTCGTAACACTTGAAAATAGCGATAAAGTGTTTGTTCTTCCCGTAACGTTATCGGATAAACTTCCTTTCTTAAAGGTAGGTGACGGCATTACAGTTCATTATAATGACGGCGGTGCGGTACAGGTAGAATTTAACTGAAAAATCACCTAATATAAAGGGTATAAATGTATATACTACTTTAGGGTGAATAAAATGGTAAATATAATAGCGGCGACAGAAGTGATTGTAATTTCTTTTCTTGTTCGCCGCTTTTTAAAATTTAATAATAAAACAAAGGAGCGCATTACCAATTTTTTGTGCGCATCCTTGTTAGTTTTTAATTTATATAAATATGTTTTCCAAAGTGTTTCTTTAGGCAGACCAAGTGTTCCCGTTGAATTTTCGGCGGTAGCCTATTTTATAGTGCCTGTTATAATATTATTTAAAATATCTTTTTTAAGGGTGTGGGCTGTATATTCATCACTTCTTGCCGGAAGCGGATATTTTTTTGTGTTTTCGCTTTTCGGCAGTAAAATTTATGCAAGTTATCCTTTAGAAAAAATTATTGCCGCCCTTTTTTGTCACGGAATTTTGCTTTTTATAGGGCTTAGTCAAATTTCGTTTAAAAAGTTTTCAAACTATTCGGGCTGGGTATTGACTTTAGGCCTTTGCTGTTGCGTTTTTCACGCCCTTAATATGAGCAGTGTTGCCGTAAATCTTCGGGGAGTGTTTATGTACGAACTGATTTTTGGTTTCGCAGCAGTTGATGTTTTTGGCGAAATAATATTGCCTTTTTATTATTTTCTTGTGTTTTTAGTATTTTCGTTTTCGCTAAGCGCATTTTATAAACTTAATAAAATTTTTGCAAAAAATAATCCGTGAAGACAGGCGCTTCACGGATTAATATTTTTAAACCTTTATATATCCCAGTGCTTCAAGAACCGAGAAACCTAATATAAGAATTATGCATATAGGAGCAATGTATTTAATAACGATAGTGAAAAGTCGTTTTCCGCTGAATTTTCCTGAAATTTCGGCTTCTTCAATTAAAGCCTTTGGTTTAATAACGTATCCGACAAATATGCAGGTTAAAAGCGCAACTATAGGCATAAGCACACTGTTGCTTATAAAGTCGAAGAAGTCAAGGAAACTGAAACCTAAAAGTTTTACGCTGTCCCATACACCCGTTACACCGTTGCCAAGAGCAGAGGGAATACCGAGAATTATACATAATACAAATACTAAAAGACAGGCAAGTTTACGATTTAATTTGGTTCTGTCACAAACGAAAGATACAACCGTTTCCATAAGAGAAATAGAGGAGGTAAGCGCTGCAAACAATACCATTACAAAGAATAGAAGTCCGATAACGGCGCCGCCGGGCATTTTATCAAACACCTTAGGTAAAGTCATAAACATAAGACCTGCGCCTTTGTTGATGTTTTCTGCGCCCGAAAAAGCAAATACGGCAGGCACTACCATAAGACCTGCAAGAAAAGCAATACCGGTATCAAAAATTTCTACCTGATGAACGGCAGAGGAAACGTTAACTTCTTTTTTCATATAAGAACCATAGGTAATCATAATACCCATCGCAAGACTCATTGAATAGAAAAGTTGTCCCATAGCGCCAAGCACCGTAGTAGCAGAAAACTGACTGAAATCGGGAACAAGGTAGTATTTAACACCCTCAATGGCGCCCGGCATACATATCGTATATATAGCGATAAATATAATAAGTACAACAAGGGCAGGCATAAGGATTTTGCTAACCTTTTCAACACCCTTTTCAACACCTAAAAGAACAACTATTGCCGTTAAGGCGAGGAACAAGAGGAACCAACCGATAGGCTGCGTGATTTGTCCCATATAGTTTAAAAAGTAATTGTCATCTGCCGCCGCTTTTGCGCCACCGGCGGAATAAGCAACAAGATATTTAATAATCCAACCGCCGATAACCGAGTAATAGGGAAGAATTATAACGGGAACAAGAGCCGCAAGCCAACCCACAAAGGACCATTTTTTGTTTAAGGTGCTAAAGGCTTCAATAGCGCTTTTGCCTGTTTTTCTGCCGATAAGAATTTCAGCGCAGGAAAGGGTAAAACCAAAGGTAATAACCAATACAAAATAAACAAGCAGAAAAATACCGCCGCCGTATTTAGCAGTAAGATATGGGAAACGCCATATATTGCCAAGTCCTACCGCGCTTCCTGCAGTGGCAAGAACAAAGCCGAGTTTTCCCGAAAAACTACTGCGTTTTTCACTCATAATAACTCAAACCTTTCGAAAAAATTATATAGTAGTATTATGCCATATTTTGCCTTAAAAAGCAAGTAAAAACCTATTGTATAAAAATGTAAATTACAAATAGGCAAGATTTATTATCTTTTTGTTCTTACTTTTTGCGTAGTTAATGGTTTTATAGGCACCGCCCTCATTGTGTTCAATGTAGCAAATAATAAGGTCTGCTCTATCTACCATTTCGCGATTGCGTTTTACTATTGCCGATTTAGGGTGAGATTTTGATGCCGTATAAGAAATTTCGATTTCACTATAAAACTCTTCAAAATATTTTATGTTGTTATTATACTCTGCGGTCATATATGGTAAGACTAAAACCAGCGAACTGTTATCGCTTCTATAATTTTTTTTAACGCGATATATCGAGGAAGCCGCACATATATCAAAATCGCCGTTTCTTCCTACTAAAAAATCTACATATTCTTTTTCGTTTATAAGTTTTCGTATCTGTTCTTCAAGTAAAACTTCAACCTTAAATTGTTCGGGGATGACTCTGTGTCCAAAAAAAGCAACAGTAAAAATATTTAACATAACTTTCACCTAAATTACTGATTATAGTTTGATATTTATGTTATATTATACCGCTAATATCGGTAACTATCAAGTGTAATCGGTAGTTTTATCGTGAATATTACCGCTTTAATTATTATACAATAACAAATGTGAGGTGTTTACAATGGATTTACAGTTTATAAGAGACAGAATTTCGGTTTTAAGAATAAAAAAGAATGTATCTGAATATAGAATGAGTACAGATTTAGGACATAGCAAAAGTTATATTCAAAGTATTTCATCGGGCAGGTCTGTTCCGTCTTTAGGTGAATTTCTTTATATATGTGAATATCTCGGAGTGACACCGAAAGAATTTTTTGACGAAGATATAAAAGAGCCACAACTTGTCAGTAAATTATATGAATTAACTAAGAATATGTCAGAAAAAGATTTAGAAGTGCTTATTAGTACTGCTAAACGACTAAATGACAGATAAAACGGGACGATGTGGGCATCGTCCCCTACTAATTTCTTATATATTTTTATCAAAATTTGTGGCATAATCCCCTAGAACCTAGATCCTAAAAAATCGCACTTCCTTTATGGAAGTGGGATTTTTTTTACAGTTTATCTACGTCTTTATCGGTTATAATGTGGAAACCTTTTTCTTCCAGTGCTTTTTCTGCCTTTTCGTTGTCGGCAACGCGGAGTACCACGTAAGCGTGTTTTTCGGTTCTTGTCATAAAGGCGTAAAGATATTCCATATTAATATGGTTTTCATCAAGTACCTTTAAAGCCTCTGAAAGTTTACCGGGCGCATCTCCTATTTTAACACCCACAACGTCGGTGGTTTTAATGAGATAGCCTTCGCCCTGAAGGGTATCAAGAGCGGTTTGCGTATCGTTTACAATAAGACGGAGAATTCCGAAATCTTCGGTATCTGCAATGGACAGAGCGCGGATATTTACGTTATGTTTTGCCAAGGTATCGGTAATGGCTACCAAAGAACCCTGTTTGTTCTGAACGAAAACAGTAAGTTGTTTAAGTGACATAATCTATTCTCCTTTAATGTAAGTTTCTCTTATCAATAACTCGTACGGCTTTGCCTTCGCTACGGGCAATACTCTTGGGAGGCACCAGATGTACGGCAGGATTGATGCCAAGCATAAGTTTCATAGCGTTTGCGAGTTTCTTTTCAAGACTTGTTATACCGCTTACGGTGTCGGTGAACTGATCGGAATTCATTTCAACGTTTACGTCGAAGGTATCGTTGTTTTTAACTCTGTCAACGATAATCTGATAGTTGGGTTGATATCCTTCGCTGAGTAAAACCGTTTCTATCTGACTTGGGAATACGTTTACGCCTCTTATAATAAGCATATCGTCGGTTCTGCCCATAGGCTTAGCCATTTTAATAAGTGTTCTTCCGCAGGAACATTTTTTGCGTGAAAGTACGCATATATCGCGTGTTCTGTAACGAAGAAGAGGGAATGCCTCTTTATCAAGAGCAGTGAATACAAGTTCACCCTTTTCGCCTTCGGGGAGAACCTCGCCTGTGTCGGGGTCGATAATTTCGGCAATGAAATGGTCTTCGTTGATGTGCATACCGGTCTGTTCACAGCATTCAAAAGCAACACCGGGGCCGCTTGTTTCGGTAAGACCGTAAATATCGTAAGCCTTAATGCCTAAATCCTTTTCAATGTTTCTTCTCATTTCTTCGGTCCAGGGTTCTGCGCCGAAGATACCTGCTTTCAGCGGAATTTGGTCAGGAGTCATACCCGATTCCTTTAAGGATTCTGCAATATAAGCCGCATAGGAAGGAGTACAGCAAATAATGGTAGCATTAAGGTCGTTCATAAACTGAATCTGTCTTTCGGTGTTACCTGAGGACATAGGAAGCGTAAGACATCCTACTTTATGAGAGCCGCCGTGAAGTCCCATACCGCCCGTAAAGAGTCCGTAACCGTAGGCAACCTGACAAACGTCTTCGTTTGTACCGCCTGCTGCAACGATAGCTCTTGCGCAGCAGTCTTCCCATAAATCAACGTCGTGTTGAGTATAGAAAGCAACTACTCGCTTACCGGTAGTACCTGAAGTAGAGTGAATACGAACGCAGTCCTTTAAGGGAGAACCTAAAAGTCCGTAAGGATAAGCATCTCTTAAATCAGCCTTAGATAAAAAGGGAAGTTTGTGTAAATCTTCAATACCTTTAACGTCTTCGGGTTTAACACCCTTTTTGTCCATTAAATCGCGGTAATAGGGAACGTCTTCATAAACGTGCTTTACCTGTTTGAGGAGTTTTTCCGTTTGAAGTTTTTTCATTTCTTCAACGGGCATAGTTTCGATTTCTTTTTGATAATAATTTTGTGCCATGTCAGTCATCCTTTCTGTTTATTTTGTTTGGTACAAAGTTCGGAACGAAAGGAAAATAAAAAGTCCTCTGCATTCCGATTAGAATACAGAGGACGAGAAAATCGAAATCCCGTGGTACCACCTCAGTTCGCCGCTATCTCACAATAACGGCCTTTTCAGGTACTAGCATACCTTAGTTCTATTACGGGAACACCCGTTGCATCCTACTTAAAATTGCTTTTGTTCAGCGCACTGCTAACAGAATGAATTCAAAATGGACGTTTTTCTTTGTCTTGCACCAACCGACAACTCTCTAGAGAAAATTCCCAAATTTACTACTTTCTGCTCATCGCATTTAGTGGCGTGTTTTAACACGTTGATTTATTTTAACACGGCAATATAAAATTGTCAATGTTTTTTTGTTAATTTTTATAGCCGAGTTCAAAGGCCTTTTTATTCATTTCAATGAACTTAGGAGCAACGGTATTTTCGATAGCCTTTATCCAATTTTCATAAGGAATATCGAAATATTTTGCCGCCTTGCCCATTAAAACAATGTTAACTGCTTTGCTAGAACCGGCTTGTTCTGCTAGTGAAAGGGCATCAAGGGCTTCAACTGCTACACCTTTGTCGGTAAGTTCGGTTAAAACTTCATTAGGGTACTCTGCGGCGCCGATAATAACGGGCATAGGGTCAATCTGTTGAGTGTTTACAACGATTTTGCCGTCTTTCTTTAGGAATTTGGCATAACGAGCAGCTTCCAATTTTTCGAAAGAAATAATAATATCTGCTTCACCTTCGGCAATAATGGGAGAATAAACCGTTTCGCCAAAACGAACGTAGGTTACAACGCTGCCGCCGCGCTGACTCATACCGTGAACTTCGCTAACCTTTACGTCAAATCCTTCATCCATAAGAAGTCTGCCGAGAAGTTTTGATGCAAGAAGACTTCCTTGTCCGCCTACACCAACTATCATAACACTTTTAGTCATTTTCGTAGCCCTCCTTAAACTATGGCGTCAAATGCGCAAAGTTGTTTGCATACGCCACAACCAACGCAAAGAGTGTTGTCGATTTTTGCCTTGCCGTCTTTAAGACTGATTGCAGGACAGCCAAGTCCCATACAACGTTTGCAAGATTTACATTTGTCTGCTTCTACCTTTAAAGGTGTTTCGTGCTTAACCGATTTGAGCAGAACGCAGGGTCTTCTTGAAATAATAACCGACGGTTCTTTAGCGGCTAATTCTTCTTTAATAGCCAATTCACAAGCCTTTAGGTCATAGGGATCAACAACCCTTACTCTGTTTATGCCGAGCGCCTTGCAAAGTGCCTCTAAATCAACCTTAGCGGCAGGGTCGCCCTTAATATTAAATCCTGTGGTGGGATTTTGCTGATGGCCCGTCATACCGGTAATGGAGTTATCAAGAATAATAACGGTGGAATTGGTTGCGTTATAGGCAACGTTTACAAGACCTGTCATACCCGAATGCATAAAGGTGGAGTCACCGATAACGGCTACGCTCTTCTTTTCGGCATTTTCGCCTCTTGCGGCGTTAAAGCCGTGAAGTCCCGAAATAGAAGCGCCCATACAAAGGGTTGAATCAAGAGCGTTAAGAGGAGCAACTGCGCCCAAAGTATAGCAACCGATATCACCCATAACGGTAATTTTGTTTTTGGAAAGGGTATAGAAAATACCTCTGTGAGGACAACCTGCGCACATCATAGGAGGGCGTGGCGGAATAACGCTGTCGGCAGATACCGAGTATTTATCCCCTTTACCGAATGCCTTTGCAATGGTGCTTTGAGAAAATTCACCCAAAATAGAGAAAAGTTCTTTTCCGACACAGTCAATGCCCATAGCCTTAACCTGATTTTCAATAACGGGGTCAAGTTCTTCAATAACGTAAAGTTTTTTAACCTTACTTGCAAAGTCTTTAATAAGTTTTTCGGGAAGAGGATTAGGCATACCTATTTTAAGAATACTTGCGGTATCTCCCAAAACCTCTTTAACGTATAAATAAGAACAACCTGAAGTAATAATACCAATTTCTTCGCTGTTCATTTCAACCTTATTATAAATGCAGTCGTTTGCAAATTCTGCCAAATCGGCGGTTCTTTGCTCAACAACGGGGTGACGCTTAATGGCGTTACCGGGCATCATTATAAACTTTTGCGGATTTTTTTCATAATCTTTAAGTACGGCAGGTATAGCCTCGCTTACGTTAACTACCGACTGGCTATGGGCAATACGGGTGCACATACGAAGAAGTACGGGGGTATCGAAT
Source organism: Acutalibacteraceae bacterium (assembly GCA_045648445.1). Classification (GTDB taxonomy): domain Bacteria; phylum Bacillota; class Clostridia; order Oscillospirales; family Acutalibacteraceae; genus SIG607. Next base: position 112,763 of record JAZRNY010000001.1, on the reverse strand, counting down.
TTTTCGGATAATTCGAATGCCGATTTTGCAAAATCATAAGCCTCTTGTGAATCACTGGGTTCAAGCATAGGAACCTTTGAAGCAATAGCGTAATGACGGGAATCCTGTTCGTTCTGAGAAGAGTGCATAGCAGGGTCGTCGGCAACGCAAATTACCATACCGCCGTTTACACCTGTGTAAGAAAGGGTGAAAAGGGGGTCAGCGGCAACGTTTAAGCCAACGTGCTTCATAGCGCAAGCGCTTCGGGATCCTGCAAGACTTGCGCCAAATGCAACTTCACAGGCAACCTTTTCATTAGGAGCCCATTCGCTTTTAATGTCGTCGTAAGTTGCTAAAAATTCAGTTATTTCGGTGGAAGGAGTACCGGGATAACTTGATACTACTCCAAGTCCGCCGTCGTGCAAACCTGCTGCAACTGCGGCGTTACCAATCATTAGTTTTTTCATATTTTTTACCTCTTTTTAAGATTTGTTCTGAGAATCAACAAGACCTTCCGCACCGTAAATTTTGCGGAGTTTCGGTTTTTCGATTTTGCCTGTAGGATTACGTGGAACGTCGGCAAAAATGATTTTACGCGGACGTTTGTATCTGGGAAGCGCCATACAAAATTCGTTTATTTCTTCTTCGGTACAGGTCACACCCTTTTTAAGTTCAATAATTGCCGTGGCAATTTCGCCCAGACGTGCATCGGGAAGACCTATAACGGCAACGTCTTTGATTTTTTCAAAACCTGCCATAAAGTTTTCGATTTGTACGGGGTAAAGATTTTCGCCACCCGTAATAATAACGTCTTTTTTACGGTCAACAAGATAAATAAATCCGTCTTCATCCTGCATTGCCATATCGCCTGTATAAAGCCAACCGTCCTTAATAGAATCGTTTGTTGCTTTTTCGTCACGATAGTAACAGGTCATAACTCCGGGACCTTTAAGGCAAAGTTCGCCAACGTCACCCTTAGTAACGGTTTCACCTTCGGGATCAACAATTTTAATTTCCCAACCGTAACCGGGAATACCTATAGCGCCAACCTTGTGTACGTTTTCAACGCCGAGATGAACTGCGCCGGGGCCAATAGATTCGCTAAGACCGTAGTTGGTATCATACTGGTGATTTGGGAATATTTCGAGCCAACGTTTAATAAGACTTTGCGGAACGGGTTGAGCGCCTATATGCATAAGTCTCCAGTTGGATAAATCATAATCTTTAAGGTCGATTTCACCGCGTTCAATGGCGTTCAAAATATCCTGAGCCCACGGAACGAGCAACCATACAATAGAGCATTTTTCACTGCTTGCGGCTTCTAAAATGCTTTTTGAAGCAGTACCTTTAAGAATAACGGCTTTACCGCCTACAAGAAGACTGCCGAACCAATGCATTTTAGCGCCCGTATGATAAAGGGGAGGAATACACAAAAAACAGTCGTCCTTTGTTTGTCCGTGATGCGCCTGTTCTACTCTGCAAGAGTGAATAAGACTTCTGTGTTTATGTAAAATAGCCTTTGGAAAACCGGTAGTGCCTGAAGAAAAATAGATTGCGGCATCGTCTTCCTCGGTTAAAGTACATTCGGGGAAACTTCCGGAAAATTCACTGATAAGGTCGTTATAGTCGTCTGCAAAAGCAGGACAGGAAGCGCCTAAATAAATAAGGGTGCATTTTTTTGAAATCTTTTCTGCAACGGCTTCTACACGTCCTACGAATTCATTACCGAAAATAAGCACGTCTGCTTCGGCTAAATCTAAACAGTAGTCGATTTCGTCTGAAGAATAACGGAAGTTTAGAGGAACTGCAAGTGCGCCTGCCTTTAATATACCAAAGTAAATAGGAAGCCAGTCGATACAGTTCATTAAAAGTATGGCAACCTTTTTGCCTTTGCCTATTCCGTTGGCGGTAAGCATATTGGCAAGACGGTTCGCTTTTTCATTAAATACTTCCCAACTGATTTCTCTGCGGTAGTGCTTTTTATTGGTGGGCTGAACCAGTTCGTATTCATTCCACGTGAGTTTTCTGGTTTCGGGCTGGTCGGGATTGATTTCCACAAGTGCCGTGTCGTTTGCAAATTCTTTTGCATTTCTTTCAAGAAGATGAACGATAGTCATTAATTTTACCTCGATTTTTTGATATATAAACACTTTAACACTTTAAAGCGTGTTTGTCAACAAAAAAATAGAATCAAAGGGTAAAAAAAGGGATTTTTTTAACTTTTTGGGGAAATTTTTAAAATTTAACTTGACATTTTCGCTTTAAAGTGCTAAAGTGATAACACTAAATTTATCGCTTTAAAACTTTAAAGCACAAAAGGAGAAGAATGAAATGAGTAATACCGCTTTAATTACCGTACCTATGTTAATTTTGTTTTTTGGTCTGATGATAGGTGTAGGGCTTTATTGCAGTAAAAATTCAACAAACGTTGACGGTTTTGTACTGGGTGGCAGAAACGTCGGACCGTGGCTTACCGCCTTTGCTTTCGGTACTTCCTATTTTTCTGCGGTAATCTTTATAGGCTATGCAGGGCAGTTTGGCTGGAACTTCGGTCTTGCTTCCACCTGGATAGGACTTGGTAATGCTTTTATCGGTTCGCTTATTGCATGGACGGTGCTCGGAAGAAGAACAAGAGTAATGACCCAGCATCTTGGCAGTAAGACAATGCCCGATTTCTTTGAAAAACGTTACGACAGTAAAAAACTTAAAGTAATCGCTTCGTTCATAGTTTTTATTTTTCTTATTCCGTATACGGCATCGCTTTATAACGGACTTTCTTCACTTTTTAATAACGTTTTTAATATCGATTACTGGGTAATTGTAACGGTAATGTCGGTCTTGACGGGAATTTACGTTATTTTCGGCGGATATATGGCTACTGCCATTAACGATTTTATTCAGGGCGTTATAATGCTTTTTGGAATTATAGCGGTAATAGGCTCGGTGCTGAGTTCTAACGGAGGCTTTAACAAAGCGGCAGAAAGCCTTGGAATAAAGGCGGGAACCCAGTACACTTCTATTTTCGGTCCTAATCCCATATTCCTTTTCTTCGTTATAATGCTGACTTCGCTTGGCACCTGGGGTCTTCCTCAAATGGTGGGAAAATTTTACTCTATTAAAAATGAAGACTCTATTAAAAAAGGAACGGTAATTTCTACAGTTTTTGCAATTATCGTTGCAGGCGGATGTTACTTTTTAGGCGGTTTCGGAAGATTATACCAACCTGTAATAAAAGACGGAAAGGTGCTTTTTGACAGCATTGTTCCTACTATGATAAAAGATTTACCGTCGGCAATAGTGGCGCTTGTTATCGTTATTGTTTTATCGGCGTCAATGTCAACCCTTTCTTCGCTTGTTTTAACGTCTTCTTCTACATTGACTCTTGACGTGGTAAAACCCTCGATCAAAAAAGAAATAAGCGAAAAACACAGCGTTTTAATTATGCGAATATTTATAGTTTTCTTTATTGTGATTTCGGCAGTTATTGCTATTTTAAAGGATAGCATTTGGTCGTCATCGGTATTTATTCCGCAAATGATGGGCGTTTCGTGGGGGGCATTGGCAGGTGCGTTTTTGGCGCCGTTTTTATATGGATTGTATTGGAAAAAAACCACTAAAGCGGCGGTGGCGTCAAGTTTCGTTTTCGGTGTCGGTCTTGAAATAATACAACTTTTAATCGGCGTTGGAATTATCAGTGTTAAAAAACTTGCCATTTTAGATTTTGTCTTTACAAATTCACTCTATTCGGGAGTGTTTGCCATGGTTGGCGGACTTGTGCTTGTTCCTGTTATAAGCGCCTTTACGCAAAAGACTTTACCTAAAAATATTGAAGAAAAATTCAGTTGTTTTGAAGATAGTGTAGTAACTAATAAAAAGACTTCCCTTGGTTAATAAGGGAAGTTTCTTTTTGTTGCTTTTATAAGGGGTTTATGGTAGAATATTAGGAAAGAAAGTCGAAAAGCAGATTATAGTAATTTTCTAAAGTTTCACCTGAAGAAAAGAAAATATTATGTTTTGCGCAGCCAACGGTAATATTAGTAGAGTTTTTTAGCAAGGCGTTTACCTTTGGGTGAAATTCGTTTTTAACTACCGTTTCGTTTTCGGCGCTGATTATAAGCACCTTCGACTCTATTTTTTTAAGTTTGTTTTTGCGCATAATTTTATTTTGTACTGCAAGCGCATCCCACATCCATTTGTTAGTGGCAGCGGCTGACTGGTATTCGGGACGAAGTTTTCGAATTTTCATAGTAGCGCTAAAACGCGATGGAGAGGTGTCAAGGGTGTCCTTTATTTTTACGTCGGGGTCAAATTTTCCTGCAAAAACAAAGGGTCTTTTCCAACCTAAAAACAAACCGTGACAGGCTACCATAAGCATAACTAGCGCTCGCGGTACGTTTTTTGTTTTTGGACTTATCATAGGGGAAGAAAGAACGGCTTTTTGAATGTTTTCGCTGTTTTTCATCATATAAAGAAGCGCTACTGCACCTCCCATAGAATGTGAAAATAAATGTATGGGCAAACCTTTTGCCTTAACCTTTATAAGTTTTTCTATTATATATTCAAGGTCTTTAATATAGTTTTTAAAAGAGTTTACGTGCACTAAAGTTAAATCTTGCGCTTCGCGGTATGAAAGTCCGTGACCCCTTTGGTCGTAAACGAATACGTTGTAATTAAGTTTTAAAAAATAGGCTACGGTTTCGCGGTATTTCGGCGCAAACTCGGTAAAGCCGTGCAGAATAACAATACTTTTGTCGGCGTTTTCTTGAAGATAACATTCACTGTAAATTTTATTACCGTCAAAACTTTCAAGATAAACGATTTCGCGCATTGAATTTAATTCTTTTTCAATAATCGGCATTTGTTTTGAGTATTGTTCTTCATTTAAAATTTTTGGATAGTCGGTTTTCATATATTCACTCCAAATATTTATAGTAAAGAAGGGAATAATAGTGGTATCTTCCATGAAGAAATCTTATAATAGGATATGGAAAATTATCATTATTTTCTTCTTTGCATTTATTATTATATCACTAACTTTAACAAAAGTCATTTGTGATTTTACATTTAGCCGTTACGACGTGGCGCCGCAGGTTGATAATAGTCTTTCCGCTTTTTTAAATGATAGAAACGAAGTTGCTTTTAAAAGCGGTGAAAATAACCTTTGCGGATATTTTTATAAAGGCAGTTCAAACTCGCTTATAGTACTGGTAACGGGATATAAAGCGGTGGCTGACGATTATATTTGGCAGATAAAAGAACTAAGCGATAAAGGGTATGCCGTTTTTACCTTTGATACTACCGGTTATTTAAAAAGCGAGGGTGAAAATTCAAAGGGTTTTTCGCAAACTGTATACGACCTTAAAAGTGCGCTTGAGTTTTTAAAAGCAAACAATAATTTCGGTTATAAAGATATTTATTTGTTAGGACACAGTCGCGGTGCCTATGCAGTTTTAAGTGTGTTGGATGACGGCTATGACCTAAAGGCTGCCGTAAGTGTAAGCGGAGTCAACAGTTGCATGGAGGCGCTTATTCAGCCTGTAGCCGATAAGGTTGGTTTTGTTGCATATATTAATTATCCTTTTTTGTGGTTTTATCAAAACGTTCTTTTTGATAAAGAAACGGTTAACACTAAAGTGAATGAAAATATAATTAACTCCGATATTCCCGTTTTGGTGGTACAGGGCGAAAAGGATGAAATTTACCCGAAAAATAAATATTCGGTATTTTCGCACCTGAAGGAAGATAATAAAAACGCAACAATGCTTATTATGGACCAAAAAGGAAGCGACGGTCACACAAATCTTTTATTTGATGCCGATGGAACGGCAAATAATATGTTAATAGAAAATATTGACAGTTTTTTTAAAAACGAGGGGGAACTTAAATGAGTGTTGTGGTGATACCTGCATATCAGCCCGACGAGGAACTTGTTAAACTGGTTGAAGAACTTAACCGAAACGATTTCCGTATACTTATAGTAGATGACGGCAGCAGTTGCGCTTGTAATAATATTTTTGAAGCGGTAACACCCTATGCTAAGGTTATACATTCAAAAGAAAACGAGGGTAAAGGCGCTGCGCTTAAAAAAGGTTTTTCTTCGGTTTTGGAATATTTCCCCGAAGAAGAACATATTATAACGGCTGATGCCGACGGACAACACAGGGTTGAAGATATTGTGCGTGTCAGAGAAAAACTTGAAAGCGGTAACGATTTCGTTTTAAGCGTAAGATACCTTCAAGGAAAAATACCTTTCCGTTCAAAATTCGGTAACGTTCTTTCAAGAATTGTTTATACCATTCTTACAGGACATTATTTTGACGATAATCAGTCGGGGTTAAGAGGTTTTTATAAAAAACATATAGATTGGCTTTTAAAGGTTAAGGGCGATAAGTACGACTACGAAATGAATATGCTATGCTTTGCGGATAAACAGGGTGTAAAAATCGCCACAATGCCTATTAAAGCAATTTACATAGACGGTAACAAAAGTTCTCATTTTAATCCCGTTAAGGATACGGTTCGCATTTACAAAAGACTTTTTTCAAGCCTTTGGCCGTCACTTGTAAGCGTTATTATTATGATTTTTGCCTTTGCTTTTATTTCGGCATTTTTAAATTACAATCAGGCTTACGTGGCAGTGCCTTTTTCAGTGGTTGTTTCAACCTTGATTTCAATCTTTTTACAACGCTTTGTGGTGTTCCGAAAGGTTATGTATAAAGATTATTTCAGAACGCTTTTGTTTGGCGCCATAAGGGCAAGCGCATATACCGGCATTATAAAACTTGTTGGCGCTTTTACTCAGGTTGTTCCGTTATTTTTGTTGCTTTTTGTTGGTATGTTACTTGTACTTTTCGTTGAGTATCAAATACATAAAATTATGCACAGAATATTGTGGATAGGATAAATTTACCGACCGCTCAAGCGGTCGGTTTTTTATTTTTCCATAGCCTTTTTAATTTTTTCTCTAAAACCTGCTTTTTCAAGCCTTAACAACTGTTCAATGCAAGAAACAACAGTATCTTCAACTGCGCATCCGTGCATTTTGATAACGGTTTTTTCGGTGCCCAAAAATGTAGCTCCGCCACGCGCGTTATAGTTAAAGGTTTGATTTATATAATGGGAAATTGCTTTAATAAGAGGGTCGTCACTTCTGTTTTCGTTTTTGGCTATTTGATCTACGATTCCTTTGGCAATAAGACCGGAAGCCTCGGCGCATTTTAAAATTATGTTGCCTGAAAAACCGTCGCTGACAACTACGTCGGCGTAACCTGTCACCAAATCGCTGCCTTCCATATTTCCTATAAAGTTAAGGGGAAGTTCTTTTATTAAAGAATAGGCTTCTTTTGTAAGGTCGTTGCCTTTGCCTTCTTCTTTTCCAACCGACAAAAGAGCAACTTTCGGTTTTGTGTCGGGGCATACACATTCTTTAAAAGCGTTGCCCATTAAAGCAAAACGAACAAGGTCATGAGGGGTACAGGCAATGTTTGCGCCACAGTCAACAAGACATACTGTTTTGCCGTTATAAAGGGGCAAGTCGGAAGAAAGTGCGGGGGTTCTAAGGCCTTTTATAAGACCTAAATGACGTATAGAACCGATAAGAAGCGCGCCGGTACTTCCTGCGCTCAGCATACCTATGCAGTCGTCGTTGCTTTTTAGGTTTTTAAGGGAGAGAACCATAGAACTCTGCTCTCTGCCACTGAAAACCACCTGTGGATTTTCTTCGTTTTTAATGTAATCGTCTGTTTCAATTATTTCAATGCGGTCGCTGTCGCCGGTAATGGCGGTAACGGTATTTTTATTTCCTACGAATACAACGCCTAAATCGCCGTATATTTCCATAGCCTTTAAAGCGCCTTTTATAATAGGCTCAGGTCCGTTATCTGCGCCGTAAATATCAATTATAACTTTTTTCAATTTATTTCCTCTATTCTATAGCGAAAATATAGCGGTATACTTCCTGTTTGCCTTCAATAAAACCGATTTCGATAAGTGGGAATTCTTCCTTGAACATTTCTTCAAGTTTTATAACTTCTTCTTGGGTTGCGCCCATTCCGTAAAAGGCGGTAATAACCTGCTTTTCTTCAATGTCGGGCAGTTTTCTGAATAGTTCCATAGCGGCGGTAAGAGGATCGTCAACCGAAGTATAAACATTGTCGCCCTCAAGACCAATCCACTGTCCTTTTTTGATTTCTATGCCGCTTATTAAAGCATCTCTTGTGGAGGTGGTTACGTAGCCTGTTTCAACGTTGTCAAGACAACAGGTCATATCAAGGATAAGTTGCTCAACGCTGTCAACCGACAAATCCATCATTGAAAGGGCTGAAAAACCTTCTGCAAGTGATTTGGTTTTAATAACTCTAATATCGGCTTTGTCGTAAAGTTCGGCTGCCTGTAAAGCGGTAAGAACTATGTTTGAATCGTTGGGAAGCACTATAATGTGCTCGGCATTAGTCTTTTTAAAGGCTTCAATAAAATCTTCAGCGCTGGGGTTGTTGGTTCTTCCGCCGTCGATTATAACGTCAACGCCTATTCCGGTGAAAAAACTGCTTATACCCTCTCCCGAAGAAGTGGCAACAATAGAAAATTTCTGTTTTTCTTTTTCTTCAGCCTTTATTTCACTGTGCTGAACCGACATATTTTCGATTTTCACCGTAACAAGTTCGCCAAACTGACGAACGTGGGCAATAACGGTTTCGGGTTCAAATGTGTGAACGTGCACCTTTACTAAACTTCCGTCTTGAACGGTGACTACCGAGTCACCAAGTTGACCCAGTTTTTCGGTAAGGGCGCTAAGCGAAAACGCGTCAATATCGGTTTTTGCCTTTAATAACTGTAAAATAAATTCGGTACAGTAACCGTATTCTAAAACACTGTTTTCATCAAAACCTGATGAAAAAACGAATTCGTTAGAATTTTCAACCATTTCGGTATCGTCGATTTCTTCGCCCTTTAAGGCTGAAAGCATACCCTCAAAAATGCAAACAAGACCTGCGCCGCCGCTGTCAACAACACCCGCTTCCTTTAAAACGGGTAATAGTTCGGGGGTGTGTTGTAACGAACGGTGAAGTTCTTTAATAAGCAAAGTGAAAAGTTCTTCAAAATCGGAAAAATCCTTTGAATTTAAATAGTCGCTTCCTTCACGGATAAGGGTAAGAATGGTGCCTTCGGTGGGAACGGCGACTGCGTTGTAAGCATATTCCTTGCCCGACTGAAATGCCGATTTAAATGTATTAAAATCAAAGGCTTCAACATTTTCACTGCCTACGGCAATACCTCTTATAAACTGAGAAAGAATTACGCCCGAATTTCCGCGGGCAGAAAGAAGACAGTTGCGCGAAAAGTTTTTCATCATTTCGCCAATAGAAGCAAAGTTGCCCTTTGTACCGGTTGCGCCGCCTTCTATAGTCATGGTCATATTTTTTCCCGTATCACCGTCGGGAACAGGGAATACGTTAAGTTGGTCGATTACCGCCATATTGCGTTTAAGGTTAAGGTAACCGCCCTTTAACATCGTTTGCCAAAGTGAAACGTCAATAGAACTTAACATCATAAATTAATCATCACCTTTTATGGTAACTTCTTTTCCGTAACAGAAGGAAATAATGGTTCCGGGGCCAACGCAGGAACCTACGATAGGAGCAATATATCCAATATGACAACCTGCAAACGGGATTTGTTCCATAGCCAAATCACGAAGGGCTGTAGCGCTTTCTTCATCATCTGCGTGGGATATATAAAGAATTTGATCTTCGGGCTTTTCAACCACTTCTACAAGATATTCTACTATTGCGCGTTTGGCGTTAAGTGCGCCCTTTGCCTTTTTATAGGCATAGTTTTGACCTAAAGTGTCGGAAATAATAATGGGTTTTACGCCGAAAAGATTTCCGAAAAATGCTTTAGATGCCTTAACTCTACCTGCTCTGCGCAAATATTCAAGTGTGTCACAGGTGCCCACCTGATTCATTTTAAGTTTGTTTTCGTTAAGGAAAGATGCAACCTCTTCTGCGGTGTTTCCTTCTGCGCGAAGTTGCGCTGCCATTATGGCAAGACCGCCCTGACCAAAGGAACTTATAAGAGAGTCAACACAATAAATTTTTCTTTCGGGATATTCTGCCATAAGTTCTTTAGCAATAAGGGTTGCAAGGTTATATGAACCCGAAAGGGCAGAAGAACATGCTATGTAAATAACGTCTTTACCCTCGTTAAGATATTTTGAGAATTTTTCAACGAATACTTCTCTTGGTACCTGAGTAGTGGTAACACGGGTTCCGTTTCTCATAAGGTCGTAAAATTCCTTTGGAGAATGTGTTTGCCAATCAAGTGTAGCAGGATATTCAGTATCGTCGATGACGTAGTTCATATAAACGTAGTCTATTTCATACTTAGAACGAAGTTCATTATTAAGGTCACAGGTAGAATCGGAAATAATTGCAAAATTCATTTTTATGCCTCCCGTTATTTAACTTTTTTGCTTTCTATTATTCTGGATATGGTTTCTTTTTCAAAAATCATATCTTTACTTGTGGGGTTGCCTTTATAAAAAGCGGCGCAAAGACCGGGGCCGATGGTTGCACCGCAAGCGGTACCAACTGTATTTAAAATGATTTCTTTGGGGTTAAAGCGTTCTTTAATTTTTTGTGCCAAAAGTTTAGCGGCGGCTTCTCGGTTGGTATGAGCTACGAATACAGTTTGATTTTCAATGTCAACAGCGGTTTGTGCCATATATTCGATAAAAATATCAATAGCATCGCGTTGACCCTTTATTTTACCTATAACTTCACTCATACCGTGTTCGTTAAAGTCTGCAAGAATATTAAGACCTATCATTTGTCCAAATAAGGCTTTAAAGTTAGAAACTCTGCCCGTTTTAACAAGGAAGAAAAGGTCATCCATTGAACCGATCTGATGAATTGTGTGCTTGATTTGGTTGACGTAATCGGCAACCTCGTCAATTGAAAGTCCTTCAGACTGTTTTTTTGCGGCTTCAATAATTAAAAGGGCAAGGGATGTTGAATACCTTTGAGAATCAATGCAAATAATTTTTCTTTCGGGGTATTTTTCCATTAAATCCTTTGCTACTTTAAGGTTATTTTCATAAATCGAAGAAAGTCCTGCAGAAAGTGAAATAGATAAAACGTCTTTGCCTTGCTTTAAATATTTTTCAAAAACTTCATAAACTTCGCCGACCAAAGGCGTTGCTGTTTTGTAAAGGGCTGCTCTGCCTTTCATAGAGTCGTAATACTCTTTGGCGGTCATTTCTTCCCAGTCAAGAGTGGAAAGTTCTTCTTTTCCGTCGGGATGATAAAGAATGCCGTGCAAATAGTCGGGAATGTTATATTTTTCTCGTAAATCTTTAGTTAAATCACAAGACGTATCGGGAATAATTACAAAATCTGACATACTATGTTCTCCTAAAAAACAATATATTTTAATATAACACATTTTTTTATATTTTTCAACAATATGAAACATTTTGTAAAAAAATAGTGCAATTTTCATTTTTATTTGCTATAATAATTAATATTATTTATGTGGAGAGTATTTTTATGTGGTGGATTTGGCTTATTTTGGCAATTTTAGTACTGCTTTTACCTGGGGTAGTTTTTATGCTTATAAAAACTGTTCCAATTGCAAAAAAAGTATATAAAGAACAACTTGTAAAGACTGATAAGGAAAAATGGGGCAGAGTATGTTCCTGTCTCGAAAATGAAGAACAGGTTTCTATGTGGGAATGCGGTCTTTTATGGGGCGAAAACAATAAAGACAAAATGCAAGAGGTTCATATTGTTAACGATGGCCTTAACTTATATGGCGAATTTTACCGCTTTAACGATAGCGGAAGATGTGTTATCATACTTCCCGGAAGATGCGAATGTCTTAAATACTCCTACTACTTTGCTTTACCTTATCAGCAGGCAGATTTTAACGTGTTGGTTATTGATTCCCGCGCACACGGAATAAGTGACGGCATTTACAATACCATTGGTTTTAAAGAGGGCGAAGATTTAATTGCATGGACAAATTTTGTTATTGATAACTTTGGCATAAACGAAGTTTATTATCACGGAATTTGTGTTGGTACGGCATCCTGTCTTGTGGCTATGACCGATAAAAATTGTCCTAAAGAAGTAAAGGGTCTTGTGACCGAAGGTTGCTTTACTTCTTTTAAAGAAACGTTTTTACGTCATATGAAAGAACTTGGCAGACCTACTTTCCCCGTTCTTAACCTTGTAATGTATTTTATTAAAAAATATGCAGGTGCAGACTATAAAAAGGTAGCCCCCATAAAACTTTTTAAAAAGGTTAATCAAAGGGTGTTGTTTTTGTACGGTGAAAAGGACGTATTTTCAATTCCTGAAAAAAGCAAACAACTTTTTGCTGCTACCGCTTCTAAGGATAAACAGTTAAAATGGTTTTCTAAGGGCGGACATTCACATTTAAGAATAAATAATACGGAAGAATATGATAATACTATAATTGAATTTTTAAAGGCTGACTGAGGTTTTTGCGTATGATTAAGGGGAGAAAATTTGCGGTATTTACAATGGACCTTGAAAACCTTACAGATACCGGTTGCATAAGAGAAAGCAACCTTAAAATTAAAGAGGATATGCTCGACGGTCTTGACGAATATATTAAACTGCTTGACAAATACGATATAAAAGCAACCTTGTTTGCCGTTAACGATGCGGCATTAAAGGTTAAAGATAAACTAAAAACCTTTATCGAAAACGGTCACGACCTTGCCCTTCACGGTTTTGACCATGCGGCACCCATTACGATGGAAAGAAGTGAATTTAAAGAGAAAACAGGTTTTGCCAAAAAACAACTTGAAGAAACTTTCGGTGTAAAAATCACAGGTTATCGCGCCCCCTATTTCAGCCTTGATAATTCACGTCTTGAGGTGCTTCGTGAACTTGGATTTGTTTATGATTCAAGCAAGTTTGATTTTCCAAAAAGAAATTATGCTGCAGAAATTGACACGACGAATTTTAAAAAAATATCCGAAAACATATTTAGTTGTTCCGGCTTTTACGAGTTCGGTATGCCGCTTAATAAATTTTTCGGGCTTCGCATACCGGTTTCGGGCGGCGGATACGTGCGAATAGGGGATTGGAGTTTTTTTGCTTCAATGTTATATAACTATTTGCGTCATAACAAATATTACGTTTTTTATCTTCATCCTTTTGAACTTTCAAAGATAAAAATGCCCGAAACCCCTAATTTAAAGGGTTACGATAAATATTATCTTAGGGCAGGGGTTAAAAGTTACCCGCGAAAAATTGAAACCATTATAAAAATGCTTAAAAAACTTGATTATGAGTTTATTACCTTTAGCGAATTGGCAAAACGCTTGGAATCGGGCGAAAAAGTATTCGGATAAATAAAAACCGTTAGGCAGGTCTGCTGGTTGCAGATACACCTAACGGTTTATTTTTTGTTTACTGTTTAAACGATAATGCGACATTTTGTTGACAGTTCGGGGTAGGGCTTATCAAATACACAAGCGTCAAGGTTATCTACCGAGGTCAAACGGTAGAGTGAAGTAGTACCGAATTTTTCGCTGTCGCAAAGAAATACCGAAAACCTGGCTCGTTCAAGCATTAGTGAACGGATATTGTTTTCCTCGGCAATGGGGTCGGAAATAACACCGTTTTTATCAAGATTTTGAGATGAAAAGAACAAAATATCCGGATTGAGTTGTGATACAGTACGCAATGCCTGAATGCCTGAAAGTACCGCTGAATGATCTACTGATTCTCCGCCGATGCAATGGGTGGTAATACCGAAATTATAGCCGCATCTGTACGTTCACCCGAACACGTAACCGAAGCGGCAAAGGCGGGCTGTAACATTGCAACCGTACCTTACCGCGTTATTGTTCAAATGCTTGACCATCCTTTGACAAGCGCCGGTATTGAACGCTTTTTAAGGGACTGGGAGTCAGTTAACCCTAAAAATTAATTATCAAAAAGGAGTATAAGTAAACGCTTATACTCCTTTTATATTACCGTTGTTATAATAAGTGAATTCTCAAAATTGTGGGTGGCAGTTATATCTTTATAAGATATGTTTTTAAAATTGGTAATTCCGGTGCCGATTTTTTTAAAATATGCTTCCTTTGCGGTCCAAATTTCAAGTAATTTTAAATTTTCCTCGGTTTCATTTTGGCATTGACTAATATATTTTAAGTCTTCCGTTGTGCATATTCTGTTTTTTATGCGTTTATCAATAGGTTTTAAAACTTCGATATCAAGACCTATGGGAGAAGTGTGAAATCCTACTGCTGCGTAATCGCCCGAATGGCTGACGCTTATAAAAATGGGATTACCTTTAATGTAGGGTTTGCCTTTTTCTTCCCTTAAAATAACTATTTCGTCAAAGTCTTTTTTTAAAATTTTAGCAGCGTTATGTTTTGTAAGCCATTCTGCAGCAACGGTTAAAAGTCTTCCTTTTTGATTTTTTAGAGAACTTACGTAATCTTTTCTTTTTTTATCCATAAAAGAAAGGCAAAGATTATAGTTTTCTTCTGAAAACTCATTAATATTAATTAAAAATATCTGCAAGTCTTTGCCCTCCTTGACTTTATATATTTTTACATATATAATACTTATGATTATTATACCAAATAAAATTTATAGGTACAAGGTGCAATTATGAAGAAAATTTATAAAGAGTTAATATTTGGTTCTCTTGACCGCCTTAAAGAAAGCGAACAGTCTTTAAAAACTATTTACAACATAACCTTCAGTCAGCCTTCTTTAGTTATGGCAGAAGAAAATGACGGCTATAAAATTACTACGCATACTTATGGTTTTGTTAAAGAAAAAATCGAAAAAACAGCCTCGGCAATTTACAACAGTATAGGCGCTACGCATAATTACGTTGGACTTGCTATGGAAAATAGTATAAACTGGGTAGTGGCTTTTTGGGCTGTTTTAAAAAGCGGTAATAAACCTTATCTGGTTAATTTGCGCCATCCCGACAGTCTTACCGAAAAAATCATACATAATCTTGGTATAAAAACTGTTATTTGCGATAAAAAGGGCAATCTTGACCTTAATTATATTCCCTTTAGTTCTCTTGAGGGTGACTTTGGCGAAGTGGATGAGTTTGAAGATGAAATTGCCCTTGCCACTTCGGGAACAAGCCTTAGCGAAACTGTATGTTTTTATAACGGCAAAAATATTTGCGCTCAAATTTATAATACCGAAAAAATAGTAAAAGAAAATCATGAAATTTACGCTCATTATAAAGGCAGTTTAAAACAACTTGCATTTTTGCCTTTTTATCACGTTTTCGGGCTTTTTGCAGTATATTTTTGGTTTACTTTTTTTAGAAGAACCATAGTTTTTTTGAAAGATATGTCTGCCGATACTATACTTTCAACCTGTAAAATGCATAAGGTAACCCATATTTTTGCCGTTCCCATGCTTTGGCATACGGTTGAAAAAAAGGTTTTAAAAACTGCTCAGCAACAGGGAAAAGCCGAAAAACTTCAAAAGGCGCTTGATTTTTCCGAAAAAATGCAAAGCATTTTGCCTGTAAAAACGGGTGCGTTTTTTGCCAAAAAAATGCTTAAAAGCGTTAACGAAAAACTTTTCGGCGACAGTCTTCTTTTTTGCATCAGCGGTGGCAGTTTTTTAAAATCGTCTGCGCTAAAACTTATAAACTGTCTTGGGTATCCGCTTTATAACGGCTTTGGTATGAGCGAAATAGGCATCACTTCGGTTGAACTTTCTAAAAAAATAAAGGAAAGAAACAAAAACTCCATAGGTAAACCCTTTAGTTCGGTTGAATACAGTATTGACCAAAACAACGTGTTAAAGGTTGAGGGACAGTCTATATGCTTTAAACGCTTAAAAGATGGTAAAGAGATTTATGATAACGGTGTTTTTACTACGGGCGATATAGTTGAACGTGACCAAAAGGGTAAATACTTTATTTTGGGCAGAGTGGGCGATGCCGTAATAGGTGAAAACGGCGAAAACATTAATCCTGATATTATTGAAGCAATGTTCGATTTAAAGGATGCTTTAAACGTAAGCGTTTTGGGTATTAATGATACTCTTTCTATGGTGGTGCAATTAAGTCCTTATCTTCCTGCTAAAAAAAGGGAAGAAATGCGTCTTTATATTGAATCGGTGAACGAAACGTTACCGCTGACTTCTAAACTTAAACAGGTTTATTTTACCTTTGACAGTATTATGGCTTCGACCGCTATAAAGGTTAGCCGAAAGTATTTGATTAGGGAAATTGAAAATTCGAACGTTAAAATAATGCCTTTCGAAAAGTGCGAAATACTTACCGATGAAGATTTTAAGAATACGGCGCTTTTAGAAAAGGTTATTGAAATTATCGCTAAGGTACTGGATGAAGAAAAAGAAAAAATAGAACTTGATACCAACCTTTTGGTTGATCTTGAAATTTCAAGTATTCAGTATTTTTCAGTTCTTTCTGCTTTGGCAGAGGAATTCGATTTGGTAGCGCAAAGTGACGATAAGTATTTATACACAGTACGAGAAATGTGTGAGTATATAGAAAGGCAATTTTAATATATGAAACAAAAAAACGTTAACAAACTTTTTTTGTGGTTTGTAAAAATCACCGGAGTTATTCCTGCTTTAATATTTTTTAAACCTAAAATTTGCCGCGTAGGTAAAAACTCAAAACTAAAAAAAGGTATGATACTTGTATCAAACCATAAATCTTTAATGGATTTTGTGCTTTACCTTATAGTGTTTTTTGGCAAAACCATACGTTTTTTAATGGCTGAAGTGCTTTTTAATAAAGGTAAGTTTTTTGCAAATTTCCTTTTTGCAATAGGCGGTATTTACATTAATCGCGATGCCTGTGATTTAAGTTTTATGCAGGAAAGCGTTAAGGAACTGGCCAAAAAAGGAAACGTTGCAGTATTCCCCGAAGGCAGACTTCCCGTAGGCGGAAAATCTTTCCCCTTTAAACCGGGAGTAACCTATATTGCAACTAAAAGTAACGCACAAATTCTCCCCGTTTATACCGACGGCAATTACGGGCTTTTTAAAAGGGCAAGGGTTGTTATAGGCGAACCGTTTAATATAACCGATTATATAAACGGCGAACTGAATGAAAAAGAATACGAAAGACTAACCCAAATTATAAGAGAAAAAACCTATGCCTTAAGGGAGTATATAAAGTAATGAAAAAGGGTAAAAAGGGATTTTTATATTATCTGCCTATGGATATGGGCAGATTTATATACTGGCTTATGTACGCTTATTACCGTTTTAAAAAAATAGACCTAAACGGCAATAAATATAAAAACCCAAAGGGCGCGGCTATAATAGTTTCCTTTCACAAAGGTTTTTCCGACCCCTTTATACTTGGCAGTATGTTTTGCAAAAGGCGCCTTTATTTCCTTGCCGCAAAAGAAGTAATGTTCAATAAAACGGTTGAAACTCTTTTAAAGGCTATGGGTTGCATAAAAATTGACAGAGATGCATCGGATATTGAAGCCATAAAGCAAAGTGTTGACGTGCTTAAAGGTGGAAATCTTCTTGGCCTTTTCCCCGAAGGCGGTATTCACCGTGACGGCGAGGGAGATAAAATCAAAGGTGGCGCCGTGCTTATAGCATTAAGGGCGGGTGTGCCTATAATTCCGGTATATACCGAAAAAAGAAAGAGTATATTTAAAAGGAAGTTAGTAATTATCGGCGAAACCTTTAACTGTAATGATTACTGCGCCAAAAAGTTCCCTTCGGTAAACGACTTAAACCTTGCCGCTGAAGAACTTTATAAAAAGATGGAGGAGTGTAAAAAGGTTTATGAACAGTACCTTAAGTAAATTGACAGAACTTTTTAAAAACGTTTTTGAAAATGAAATTGAATTAAAGGATATTAACGAAGATTCCCGTTTGATTGAAGACCTTGGTATGAATTCAATCGGTCTTTTATATATGGCTATGGCGGTAGAAGAAGAGTTTTCTATTTCTTTTAAAAATGAGGACTTTGCCGAATTACATACCGTTGGCGACGTAATAAGAAAGATTGAAGCAGACTAATGGAATGGGTTATAAAAAAGGCCAAAAAAGGCGATATAATCAGAATTAAGTTTAAGTTTTATTATCATTACGGAATTTTTATTGATGAAGAAAATGTAATTCAGTTCGGTCTTTGCGATAATCAGGGAATAAATCCTGAGGATATTGCCGTTATTTCAACCGATATAAAAACCTTTTGTAACGGTACGCCCGTTGAAACCGCCGTTCTTTCGGTTAAAGAAAGGTTGCAGCGTAAAAGCGTAAAAGAAATAGTTGAAACCGCACAAAACGCTATTGGTCAAAAAGGATATAACATTTTGCATAATAACTGCGAACACTTTGTTAATAAATGTGTTTTCGGTGAAGCGAAATCCGAATTTTTGAACAATGCAAGAGAAGAAATACGAACTAAACTAAAAAAAACAAAAATTGACACAAAATGATTTTTTTAGTATAATTATGATATAAATTGAAAGGAGTAATTTTATGATTTGTAATAAATGTTCGGCTCAAATTCCCGATAATTCTAAATTTTGCGGTGTATGTGGCGCACCGGTACCACAATCCTATGCAGAAGATAACGGTTACACTCAACCTGTTAACGAGCCCGTTAAAGAATATACTTTAGCGCAAGAAAAAGAATGTCTTGATAATTTTGCCCGTTTCTTTAAATATGAAAGACTTGCATGGAAGATAGAAGGAATAGTGATTTTGGTTCTTTCTTGTCTTTTTGCAGGACTTGGTTTTATTTTCTTTATGGCAACAATAGCAGAAGAGTTTTTTGCAGGTGTTGGCGCTATTTATATGCTGTACGGCTTACTTTTCCTTCCTGTTGCCATAGTAAATCTTAAAATGGTAAGCAGAGCAGAACACTATATGAATATAGTTTATACCGATGCAGCCGCCGTTGAAGAACGAGCCGGCAACGTTGGTATGATAGTTCTTGCCGCCATCTTTAACAGTATCGCGCTTATTTTTATTATTATAAACTTTGTAAGAAGTAAAACCGAAAAGGATATACTAAAAAGCGCTCAGTGCCGACAGGCAGAATTTAAAAGAAACAACAATATATAAAAAGTAAAACCGCAAGTTTAAACTTGCGGTTTTTTATATGAAAGACATAACGGCGGTCAGTATAATTACAAAGGAAAAATTAAAGGCGGAAAATAGTTTTATATAGTAACCTTGTTTATGGGGATTATGTTTTGTGTATTCGCGATAGGTTATAAGACTTGCTAAAGATGCAATAAGTGTACCTGCGCCGCCTATATTAACGCCAAGCAGTAAATCGTGATAGTTGGTTGTAAACTGTGAAAGCAATATTGCCGACGGTACGTTGCTTATGCACTGACAGGAAAGGGTAGAGAATATAAGAGTGTTTTTGCCGAGTAAAAATGAGAAAAATTCTCGCACCGCCTCTATTCTTGCCATATTTCCCGAAAAAATAAAGAAGAAAACAAAGGTTAAAAGCAAGGGATAGTCAACCTTTTTAAGCGCTGATTTGTCCATAAATAAAAGAACGGCAGGAATTATTATAAGCCCGAAATAGTATGGAATACCTCTGAACACTATTGCGATAGAAAAGGCGAAAAGCAAAAGATAAATGGTAGTTCTGCCTTTTGGAAGCGGCTTTGCTTCTTCCTTTATCGAGATTTCTTCCTTTTTAACAAATATAATACAGCAAAGGGTTATAAGAAAAATAGAAAGCGCAAAGGGCAGAGCCATAATGCCCATAAATTCAATGGTGGGAATTTTAAACTTTGAATAAAGATATAGGTTTTGCGGATTGCCAAAGGGGGTAAGCATACCGCCAAGATTAGCGGCAATGTTTTGCATAATAAAGGTGAAAGCCATCAACTTTTCCTTGCCCGTTTCCTTTAAAACGAAATAACCCAGTGGTAAAAAGGTTAAAAGCGCCATATCATTGGCAATAAGCATTGAACCGATAAAGGTTATATAAACAAGCACTAAAATACTGGAACGGGTAGTTTTAAACCTCTTGACTATTGAAGCAGCAAGTGTATAGAAAAAGCGTATATTTTTAAGAGCGCAAACTACCGCTAAAACACAAAAAAGACAGGTAAGAGTTTTAAAATCGAAGTAGGAAAGATATTTTTTATCAACGGGCACGAAAAGGGTTGTTATAAGCGCCGCAACTAAGGCTATTACCATAACGGCATTGCTTTTTATAAAGTTTATAATTATGTCGGCTGACATTTTAAGCGCTTTGAAATGAAAACTGCGCTTTTTTAAAAGTTTAGTTGCCATTATCTTCCCTCCTTTTTACAAGGGAAAATTATATCACAAAAATAATCTTGTTTCTATTGACAAAAATTATAAATATTTACCCCTTAAAAAACAAAAACCGCACCTTTTTAACAAGGTGCGGATATTTTTATTAAAATTCAAAGGACATTGAAAGTTTTTCGTTTTGGAAGGTATAGGGTATTCGTTTTTCCTCACCGTTATTTAAGGTGACTAAAATTACTTTTTTACGAACCGAATAGGTGCCCTTTAAGGTCTCATACGGTTTTGTGGCATCTTTTTTAGTTTTTGTTTGCTTAAAGCTGCCGTTTTTAAAGGTTAAATCATATTTAACGTTTTCGTGTTCGTATTCCCAAGTGCCTTCAAGGGCTTTTTCGGTTTGGCTTAATAATTCGCCGCTGATTTTTTCGATTTCTTGTTCTTTAAGCAGTTCTTGTTCGGTTTTTCCGTCAGGGGCAATTTTTCTGGCAAGAACTTCACCTGACTGAATATAGGTTATACTGCTTATAGGCATTTCCTGTTTTTCGCAGTAACCGTTTTTTGCAATTACCGATAAAACCATTTTACCGTTTATCGTAAGGTCGTCGGGATTAATTAGAAAAGCGGAAATAAAATTTTTACTTTCACCCTTTTTTAAGGTTTGTCCAAGGGCAGGGTTTGTAAGGTCGGTTATTTCGAATGGACTATTGGCAACAGGGTTTGCTATATACAAATCTTGGTATTCATTACGCGAATTAACGGTAAGTGTAGCGCCGCTTCCAATAGAACTTCCGTTTTGGGTAAAGTAGAAAAAAGTAACGTCATTTTGAGTTGCAGTTACGGTATAAAGGCAATAAATCATTAACTTTTCGCCTTTATAGGAATTATTAACGTAAAAACTAACGTTTTTTATGTCGTCGCTTTTTATAATTTCGGGTTCATTGGATTTGCAACTGCAAAACGAAAAAATTATTAAAAGACAAAGTATAACCACAAAAAGTTTTTTAAATATCATATTATTCACCAAACTTTACTGTATTAGCGCGGTTTAAAAAGTAATCTTTATATTCTTTGTAATCTTTATCTTCGCAGGTGAACTGTACCATATAAAAGGCATCGCTTGATTTGTAAAGAGCAATAAGATAGTTATAAGTTTTGTTGAGTTCGGTGTTATTAAAACTGTATTCAATGTAGTTTATTCCGTCTTTTTTATGAAGGGAAGGATTTTTGTCACTGCAGTTATACATAACTATATTTGCGTACTGCTCAATTGTATAATCACTGAAACCTTCCATAATATCAAAGTTTTCCTTAACCACAAAAACGGCAACGGTAGCCGAATCGTAACAAGCGTAAAAACCGTCGCGCTGACTTTCAACGTATGCTTCGTTAAGGGTTATGGAAAATTCGTTTTTGGTAAAAATCTTATCTTTGGTATCTTTAACGGCGCATCCGCCAAGTGTAAATATTAAAATAAAAACAGTTATAAGACAAATCAGTTTTTTCATAATTTCGCCTCCATACTTTTACATATTATCACAAATTTCGATAAAGGGCAACATAAAAAGCGGCCAAAGACCGCTTTTTAATAGATAGAATTTAGTTTATTCGGCAAAAACCGTTAAATAACTGTCGTCTAAAATTACCGTGTTTGTGGCAACTACGGGGTCGGTGAGTAAGGCATAATGTCCTTTTTTGTTTGTATGAATTGAAAAATTCGGGAAGCAAGAGGAAGAAATATCAATTCTCAACTTTTCGCCCTTTTTAACGGTAAAGGCAATGGGGTCAAAGGTGAATTCAACGGTGATTTCACTGCCCGTTACGTAATTTTCGGTAAAGTTGGAAATTTTGGTTATATCGTCGCGCAGTCCTAAATCGCCCTCTGCTTTACAAAGGGAAACACGCATATAAAAACAGGTGTCGTCACAGTCGGATTTTACCCTTAGGTTTGCCTTCATTTTACCTTTAATAGCGGTATCTTCTTTGAATTTATCGGTATAAACGGTGATTATATCATCGCGCTGATTAGGTTTATCTTGCCAATCGGTTCCGCCAAAATTATGGGATAGACCGCCTTTAAAGGAAGCAGGGGAAAGAGGGTCGTAGTTGTATGACCTTTCTCCCTTGCCTAAAGTAAAGGTAACGGGGGTTTCGGCTTTAAAGTCGTCGGTTTTCCAACCGTCGCCAAACATATTATAATATGTAATTTTGCCTGTCTGAATAGGAGATTGGGCATTGCCACGCACGTATTCGAACCACTTTGACACAATAGACGGGAACGCTTTGCTAACGTCTCCATCGGGGAAATCATAAAAGGTGTCTTTTCCGGCAATGCGGTGGGAATACGGGTGGATAATAAAAGCAGATTTATTGCGCACTTCTTCGCTTAATTCTTCCCACATTGAAACCATACCGCCAACGTAGAAGTCATACATACCCGTCATAAACAGTATGGGGAATTTTGTGGTTTTCGGAACATTGTTTGAATAGATACGGGCATACGGATTTGTTTGCCAATAATCATCGTTTATATCGGGGTGTAAAAGTTTCGAATTAAAAGAAACCGATTCTTCGCCTAACGCTTTGTTCATAACGTCTTTAACGGGGAAGGTCTTTAGTAATTCGTTAGAAATACTCCGTTTGATATTAAGGTTTTTCTTATACATATCAACGTACCAATTATATCTTCCGCCCATTTGTAAAAAGCCGTTAAGAAAGTAGTGACGGTGAAAATTGCAGTCTTGAATCTGGAAAACTGCGCCTTTAATATCGTCGGCAAAGGGTGCGCAAGAATAGTTGACGGTACAGCAGTAACTGCCACCCGAAAGGAAGATTTCGCCGTTATAAAAGGGTTGCTTTCTTATCCAATCGAGCAATAAAAGACCGTCTTTTCGTTCATTTACGTAGGGGATACAGTCGCCTGTGCTTTTTCCTGTGCCTCTGCAGTTTTGATAAATTGAAACGTAGCCTGCCTTAAGCCAACCTTGATGGTCTTTAAGCCAGTTTTCAACCGATTGCTCGTCGCTGACGTCTTTTTCAAAATCGCAGTAGGGTGTACGATAAATGGTAACGGGGAATTTGCCGACTTTGTTTGGAGCGCAAACTACAGTAAAAAGTTCTGCACCGTCAGCTTTTATGTATTCATAGTAACTATGAAAGTTATCCATATTTATTTCCTTTTAATCAGTCGTTTATGATTTTGCCGTCTTTGTAAATAAACAAACCATGTCCGTGCCCAACTACGTCACCGCGTTCAACTCGCTCGGCATAGGCTCTGCGCAAAGTAGTGTCTTTAGGTAAATCGGTTTCGTATTTTGCACATGAACGTCCAAACACCGAGACTAAAGAACCATAATCCTCGGTAGTGCTGTTTTCAACAATTTTAAAGTCATTATAAAATTTAATTAAATTAGAATTAGCGGGTAATATTTCTTTGTGCCAATCGAATAATAGCCAAGATCTGCAACGAAAAACTATAGGTTGATCTTCGAATTCGTCAGCAAACCACTGGGCTGCCATTTTATACGACTCTAAAACTTCATCGTGATTAAGTGTGGTACCCGTTCGTGGGATGTGCATATTAATAGTTTTGGTGCCGATGGGCAGAGTAATACCGCCAACGGTAAATTCGTTGGTTAGTTTAAATATTTCAAACTGCAATCTTCCAAACGCAAAAAGTTCCATTTTATAAAATCTGGGATACCACCAAATAACTGAAGTTCCGTCGATTTTGTGTGCGGAACGGCATTCAAGAAGTTTGTATTTAAGGTCGCGTATGGTATGAAGCCATAATTCTTCGCTTAATCCTCTTTCTTTGTATAGTTTAAGCAGATGCTCGGTCATACAAAGAAGTAAAATCATAGCGGATGTATATTCATGAATTCCAAGGGTTTTTCCTAATACTTTAATAGGGTTAATCAGTTGTGAATCAAGGTCTTTTTTACTTTTGTATACGTCAAGCATATATAAAAACCAAGCAGACGCTACTTTGTCGCCGGCGATTTTATCAAAAGACATTAAAAGATTTTCCTTGGCATCATCAGGAAACTCAAGTTTTTCCATAATATCGTTCAAATAAATGCGTTCTTTTGATAAATTTGACATAATATTCACCTCAAAAAATTATAAGGTTATGGATACTCCGTCGGTAACAAGAGAAACGTCATTGCCTTTGTAGGCTTTTATAAACTCTTCAATAAGAGGAATACGCTGGTTAGTGTAGTGGGTAAAGCGGATTCTTTTGATGTTGTTTTCCTTGCCGTCAAAAACCTCTAAAAGATCGGGAGCGTCAAAGTGAGCGCTTTCCAAAACAAGCAAATCGTTTTCTTTTTCGAGTATTTCTACGGGGAAGTCGTCTTTTGGCCCCTTATAACTCATATCACCGCTAAAGAAGGCGCGTTTGCCATCTGCTTCAAAAAGAAAAGCGTAGGATACTTCGCAGTGTTTTGTTCTAAATGCAGTAACCTTTAAAACACCGTCGTTATAAATTTCACCTGCATTAATTTCAACAAATTCGTTTTTAAAGTTGGGATCAGTTCCGCCTGTTGCCATTTTCATCTGACCCATTGCGTTTATAAGTTCGTCTTTGGGAGCGGGAAGGTAAATAGCGGTGTTTGAAAAACGGTGCCACCAACAGTTAAGACCTGCCAAAAAGGGATATAAACCGCCTGTATGGTCGCAGTGGTTGTGGGTAATAAATACCGCCTTTACGTCCTTGCTGTCAAGGTCATGGTTTTTTAGTTCTTCAAGAGCGTTAAACCCCATATCAATAAAGTAAATGTTTTCGCCAACCTGTACCATAGTGCAGGAACAACGTCTGTGTTTTTCAGGTACGCCGTGGCTGGTTCCTAAAAATGTTATTTTCATAAGAATCCCTCTTTTAATATTTATTTACTTTTTTAAAACGTAGTGTTCCGGCAAACCGTTTTTAATGCGTAGATTTAATTCGCCGTTTATAAGCGGTAAAAAGTATTGAAGCGCTTCTTCTTTAATGCCGTTGTTTGATTGGTTTATCCATTCGTTGGGGAAATATTTAATGCGGTTGGCAACTAAATCTACGTCAACGCTGTCAATAATCACTTTATAGGGGGAATTTTCTACTCGCTTAAAGGTCATCATTTTGCCCGATTGACCGTTAAGTGCAGCCTTTACGGCAGCGGTTCCTACTTCTTCGGCTTCGGTAATATCACACTTGGAAGCCAAATGAGACGAACAACGTTGCATTACGTTAAGTTCAATCGAACGCACCTTGCATTTAATATCTCGTTGGACGATTTTTTCTAGTGCTTTACCTGCACCTGCAAGATATTTGTGACCGAAGTTATCAACCTTACCCGACTGGAACTGACCAATGTCTTCTTCGTTTAAATCAATTCCCTCTGATACGGCAACAATAACCGAACGGTGAGTTTTTTGTACTTCTTTTACGTCGTTAACAAACTGTTTAACCGAAAAGGGCTTTTCGGGAAGATAAATAAGGTGAGGAGCGACCTCGCCACAGGCGTGAAGAATTGCTGAGGAAGCGGTCAACCAACCTGTATCTCTGCCCATAATCTCGACGATTGTAACACTGTCAAGGTCATAAACACTACTGTCACGGGTTATCTCTAAAAGAGTGGTGGCAAGGTATTTGGCAGCAGAACCAAAACCTGGAGTATGGTCGGTTTCGGGAAGGTCGTTATCTATGGTTTTAGGTACACCCATAACCTTAATATCTACGCCTTTTTCCTTAAAAAATTTATTAAGTTTCATAACGGTATCCATAGAATCGTTACCGCCGATATAGAAAAAAGCGCCAATGTTATATTTATTAAGTGTATTAAGAATTACGTTATAAACGTTGGGGTCTTTATCGTATGCAGGTAATTTATAACGGCAAGAACCCAAAAAAGAAGAAGGGGTTTGTTTTATAAGTTCAAGGTCACCGTCATTTTTAAAGGTATCAACCAAATTAATAAGGTTATCGTTAATAAGTCCTTCGATACCGTTTAGTGAGCCGTAAACAATATCAATTTCATCGTGCGCCATAGCACCCTTAAAAACACCTAAAAGGGAAGCGTTAATTGCGCAGGTAGGACCGCCTGACTGTGCAACAGCAATATTCATAATAATCACCATATCCTTTGGAATTTTATAATAGAAGTTTATCATAAAAATAATCTAAAAACAAGCCGAAAAAACATACTTAGCATAAAAAACTGTGCGTTTCTTAGAAGATTTATTTTTAATAGGTGAAAAGACAATTATCATAAAACGAAAAACCACCCGAATGGGTGGTTTTGTTTTGGTTGTTAAGAACTATTTAGATGCCGAGCTTATTTCAAATCATAATGACCATTTTCGAATCGTCTTTTCAACTCTGCCAATATTTTTTCATCCTCTTTTGTTTTGGGCAGTTCTTTTTTACCATATTTTTTCACATACTCTTCTTCTGCTGTATCATCTAAAAATAAAAATAATTCGTCGTTTAAATTCATTAGTTATTCTTCTTTAATCTTTTGCAACTTGAAATCAATATTCGTCTTATGCGACCACAAAGATTTCTATACTTTTTATACGCATCATCGATAATGACATTCGTATTTAATAAAAGTTGCAACCAACCTTCTGTTTAACTACATTCTTTTAATGCAATTTCAAATTTAGAAAGCATATCAGCCTTGCTTTGACCATAATTTGCCTCTCGAATATTTGCATAACCACTGCTTGAACTTTTGCGAATTTGAAATATAGTATTAGATGGTGCTATTATATTTTGGCATAGCAGCTCAATATCTGTTGCAAGTTGTTCGGAATAAACAAGTAAATGATTTTTGGACCTAGTGTCACTTCCTTGTGATTACTATACTATAAATTCAATATAAAATCAATGCGAAGCATTGTATATCATCAATTCCTGTGGGAATTGCATATCATCAAGGCTTTAGCCTTATATATCATCATTGCGAAAGTTATTTGATACACGCTGACGCGTGATGATATACAGTCCTTACGGACTGATGAGATACAACGATAGCAACGCTATCGTTGATGAAATGCCATTGCTTTCGCAATGGATAAAAAATAGACTTGCAATAGCAAGTCTATTTTTTGGTGGGAGAAGATGGATTCGAACCATCGAAGTCGAAGACAACAGATTTACAGTCTGCCCCCTTTGGCCGCTCGGGAATTCTCCCATATTTAATTTTGCGTTGTCACACCAAATGGAGCTGGTGGACGGACAAAGATTTTCCTGACGGAAAATCTTTCGTGCTTGGTCACCGCACGTTCCGTGCAGTACCGACCTTCACACTGCGACACTAAAAACAATTATCAATTGTTTTCTTAACGTGTCTTACCCTCTTAGGCTTCAAGTCCGTTTTAAGACTGTCACACCAAATGGAGCTGGTGGACGGACTTGAACCCCCGACCTGCTGATTACAAATCAGCTGCTCTACCAACTGAGCTACACCAGCAAATTTAGAACGCTAAAATACTATACCACAAGAGGTTACATCTGTCAAGCATTTTTTTAAAAAAATCGCAAATGTATTATTTTTCAAAAACAGTCAACAATAAGTATGAAACTTTTTAGTGAAAGGAAAATGAAAAATGAAAAGAATTTTATCAGTATTTTTATGTGCGGTTTTACTTTGTACACTTGCGGGGACTCTTGCAGGTTGTAAAAGTACGACTGCGGCAGACAATATTTATTTTTTGAACTTTAAGCCTGAAGTAAGTATGGTTTATGAAAAAATTGCAAAAGAATACGAAAACGAAACAGGCATTAAGGTAAAGGTGGTAACTGCCGCCGCTAATACCTATGAACAAACCTTAAAAAGCGAAATAGCAAAAAGTAATCCGCCTACTATTTTTCAAATTAACGGCCCTATTGGTTACTCTACCTGGAAAAATTACTGCGCCGACCTTAGCGATAGCGCGATTTATGATTATCTTGCCGATAAAACTCTTGCAATAAAGGAAAACGACCGCGTTTACGCTATTCCTTACGTAGTTGAGGGTTACGGCATTATATATAATAATGAAATAATGCAAAAATATTTTGCGCTCCCAAATAAAAAATCTACTTTAAACAGCGCAGAGGAAATTAAATCTTTTAATGAACTTAAAACAGTAGTTGAAGATATGACAGCGCACAAAAAAGAACTCGGAATAGAGGGCGTATTTGCCTCTACTTCTCTTTTGGGCGGTGAACAATGGCGTTGGCACAGCCATCTTGCAAATATTCCTCTTTATTATGAATTAAAGGAAAAATACGCCGATAAAGACCCCATAGTTGCGGCAACAAACGCCACCGATATTGAGTTTAAGTATGCCGATAACTTTAAAAATATTTTCGACCTTTACGTTAATAATTCGGTAAGCGAAAAAACTCTTTTAGGTTCAAAATCGGTTAACGACTCAATGGCAGAATTCGCTTTGGGAAAATGCGCGATGGTGCAAAACGGCACTTGGGCGTGGTCACAAATAAGCGAAGTAAGCGGTAACAAGGTTAAGGAAGAAAATATAGGTATGCTTCCTATTTATACGGGAATAAGCGGTGAAGAAAACCACGGACTGTGCATAGGTACCGAAAATTATTTGGCTATAAACAGTCAGGCTTCTGCCGAACAGCAGAAAATGTCGCTTGATTTTCTTGCGTGGCTTTTTGGCAGCGAAAAAGGCAAAAAGTTTGTTAAAGACGAACTAAAATTTGCCACCCCATTTACTACCCTAAAAGATGCTCAGCCTGAAGACCCTCTTGCAAAAGAGATGGCGCGTTTTATGAACGACCAAAAAATCACTTCGGTTCCTTGGGTGTTTGTAGGTTTTCCCAGTGAGAAATTCAAAACTGATTTTTCGGATCAATTACTTTTATACGTTCAGTCGGGTAAAAGTTTTGACGAAATAAAAGAGTTGTTTAAAAATAATTGGAAAAGTGAGCGATAACCTTGCAAGGAAAAAATCTCCGTAAGTATTTTCCCATATTTACCTTGCCTACTTTGGTTGCATTTACCATAGTGTTTTTAATACCGTTTATAGCGGGAATTTACCTTTCTTTTACTTCATTTACCACTGTGACGGACGCCACTTTTGTGGGGCTTAGTAATTACAAATACGTCTTTACAAGTAAAGACTTTGGGTATTCCTTTTTATTCACCTTCATTTTTGCAGTTGTGTCGGTAATAAGCGTTAATCTGATTGCCTTCGGATTGGCGCTGTTACTTACGGGGAAAATAAAGGGCACAAATTTTTTCAGAACGGTGTTTTTTATGCCTAATCTTATAGGCGGTATAGTGCTCGGTTATATATGGCAAATTATTATAAACGGTATACTTTTAAAGTTCGGATATTCTATAACCAGCGACCCAAAATTTGGATTTTTGGGGCTGGTTGTCCTTATGAACTGGCAGATGATAGGCTATATGATGATTATTTATATAGCAGGGATACAAAATATCCCGACACAACTTTTAGAGGCAGCAAAGGTGGACGGCGCTTCCTATCCCACATTGCTTAAAAAAATTATTATTCCGTCGGTTATGCCGTCAATTACTATTTGTTTGTTTTTAACCATAACCAATTCGTTTAAACTTTTTGACCAAAACCTTGCCCTTACCGCAGGCGCGCCTGCAGGGAAAACCCGAATGCTTGCTTTGGATATTTACGAAACCTTTTACGGCAGAGCAGGGTACGAGGGAGTAGGACAGGCAAAAGCGGTTATATTTTTTCTGTTGGTAGCGGTTATTTCTCTTTTACAACTTTATATAACCGGCAAAAAGGAGCAAGAGGCATAATGGAAAAACACAATAAGACCGTTAATACACTATTTTTTATACTGCTTTGTCTTTTTTCTGCCGTATTTCTTTTTCCCGTAATAATAGTGCTTATAAATTCTTTTAAAACCAAGTTTGATATAAGCACGGCGCCATTTAGTTTGCCTATAAAGGAAACATTTGCCGGAATTGAAAATTATATTACGGGAATAAAATCAACCGGTTTTCCGTCGGCTTTTTTTTGGTCGTTGTTCGTTACGGTATTAAGTGTTGGAGCAATACTGTTTTTTACCTCTATGACGGCGTGGTATATAGTAAGAGTAAAGGGAACTTTTAATAAAATTTTTTACTATTTGTTGGTTTTTTCAATGATAGTGCCTTTTCAAATGGTAATGTTTACAATGTCAAAGGCGGCAAATTTATTAAAACTTGATAATCCGTTGGGGCTTGTGGTTATATATCTTGGATTTGGCGCAGGACTTTCTACCTTTATGTTTGTGGGATTTATTAAATCGGTGCCCATTAGCATAGAGGAAGCGGCAACAATCGACGGTTGTTCGCCTTTGCAAACATTTTTTCTTGTGGTACTGCCTCTTTTAAAACCCACTGCAATAACTATCGCCATACTTGATACAATGTGGATATGGAACGACTATCTATTGCCCTATTTAACGGTGGGACACGATTATAAAACCATTCCTATTGCAGTTCAGTATTTAAAGGGTGGTTACGGAAGCGTAGATATGGGCGCAATGATGGCAATGCTTATGTTGTCAATAGTTCCGGTGGTGCTTTTTTATCTGATTTGCCAAAAGTATATAATAAAAGGTGTGGCTGCAGGTGCAGTCAAAGGATAAATAATAATAATAATTAAATAAAATTATGTTGACTTTCTTTTCAAAAAAAGGTAATATTATCTTGTGTAGATATTTCTCGGAGGAAATAATATGAAAAGATTTGTCGGCATAATTTTATCTTTAGTACTTATAATGAGTATGGTGCTTTCAATACCGTTTAACGTAGGTGCTATTACAATTGAAGAAATAGATAAGGAAAACGCGCTTTCTTTCGAAACCAACGTATATGATTTCGAAGAAGAAGGTGTTATTAAGGTTGGTTCTCAGTCCTTGTCTGATGAAA
The DNA here is from genome assembly GCA_045648445.1 of Acutalibacteraceae bacterium. Lineage (GTDB taxonomy): Bacteria > Bacillota > Clostridia > Oscillospirales > Acutalibacteraceae > SIG607. Next base: position 81,625 of record JAZRNY010000001.1, on the reverse strand, counting down.
AGGTAAGTTGGCAGATTGATTTTGAAAATACCCTTGAATACTACTATAGCGGTTGGGGCTTTTCTCATATTGCTGATAATCCCGTTAAAACTGCAACAACCGGAAAAGATAGCATAGTTAATGCATCCAACAAAGTTCTCGGCGCTCAAAAGACTACGTATAATCATTGGTCTACCGGCGGCGGTTTTGTAATTAATAATGTGACAAATCAGGGTGTAAAACCTTACATATTAGAAAACAACACTACGTATACTGTAGAGTTCGATTATCTTATTGAATCCACCCACCTTTACGGTGAAATAACAAAGCCTGACGGCACAACTATGACTATCGGTGGAGATGCAGTTGATGCTCTTTCTTTAGGTTACGGTTATAAAGAGAATACTGATAATCAGTTGGGTGCAGTTGCCGGTTATAATACTTTAATTGAGCAGGTTGCTTCTTATAAAGCATCACGTGACGTTGACGGTACCTTCACAGCCTTTGACGGAGTAAAAGAGGTTGGTAATTGGTACCACTATTCTGTTACATTTAAAACAGGAAATCTTGAGGATATATATTCTAAAAACAACGCGCCTTTCCTTATTCTTTATGCAAATCTTTACACAGGCGCAGCCATTTACGTTGATAATTTTAGTGTTGGCAAAACCCAAACAAATGCAGCAATATTTGATTTTGAAGATAAGGACTATATGTATTTAACTTCTCAAAGTTTTGGCTACAAAAAGTGCGAATGGCAGGTAGACCCGTTAAATAAAATTGAATATTATGTTTCCGGTTGGGGCTTTACCTATAATGCAGATAATCCGGTTAAAAGCAGCACGGGAGTTAATGGTAGCGTAGTTAACCCTTCTGAAAAGGGTATGCGTGCACAAAAGACCAGTTATAATAGATGGGGAACAAGTGGTGGTAACGTTATAAACCGTAAAACCGAAAAGGGTATTGAACCTGTTGTTTTGGAAGATAACACTACCTATACCATAGAATTCGACTATTTGGTATACTCTACTCATATTTACGGTGATTATATTAATCCCAGTGACGGAACCCAAACGGGTACTATTTCTACGAGCGCAGCATCGATAATCACCTTTGGATATGGTTATAAAGTTTCTAATCAATTTAATGCTAATGGTGAGTCAACAGGTGTAGCACCGGTAAATCAACCCCAAAAAAATGAAGATGTAGTTGTTACATATAGAGCAGACTGGTGTAAAGATGGCACCTATAAACGAGGCGATGCCCAAACTTCGCCGGATCAACAGGTGGGTAGTTGGTATCACTATAAAAAAGAATTTACAACAGGTACCTTTGATTCTATTTTTGCCGAAATTAATACCAAGTCTAATCTGCCTTTCCTTATGTTTTATACAACCCTTTATACAGGCGACTACTTTATGATAGATAATATTCGCCTAATCAAACACGTTGATATTAATCTTAATGCTAACGGCGGAACTGTGTCCGATACTTCTGTAAATGGTGTTATGGGCGATAAATTATCTTTACCTACACCCTCAAAAATGGGTTATGAATTTACCGGTTGGTATAAAGACGGCGTTTGTACAATTCCATTTACCGACCGTTATTTAACAAAGGAAAATGCAGGAACCACCATCTATGCCGGTTGGAAAATGGGTATTGAAGGCTTTGAAAATTACAGTTTCTCGGGTAATGGTTCGAAATTCTCGGTTTCTGCAGATCAGGCTTATAAGGGAACTAAATCCATTAAATATAACTGGACAAAAGCTACCTTGGATTTCTTGAGTGGCAGAACAAATGAAAATCACTACTTCGGTGTCAGAAAATTAACCGAAGCCGGCACCTATAAAATGACCTTTAGATACTATATCAGCGGTTCGGCAAACGTTACTGTTTATCCCGTGCTTGTAGGTAACTCTAATTCCAATACGGTCACTAAACCTACTTTAAAAGGCTTAACCTCTTTAACACTTAACACCTCTGCTGCAGGTCGTTGGCAGACAATGTCAATTGTCTTTACTACTGCTTCTTCTATTTCAAGCAGCGCTAATAATCTTGCACTTCATATGCACGCGGCCAGTAATGCTGCCGTTACCGTTTACGTTGACGAAGTAAAGGTTGAACCGGTTAAATCCGATGCTTCTATCGGTTCTCTCAGTGCTAACGGCGTAAGCGTTGGTGTTGTAAACGGTGACGTTATTGATAACGGTTTTGTATACAAAAACGGCTATGCAGTTGAGGGTTGGTACAGTGATCAGAACTTAACTCAAAAAATACCTGCAAACGTATATAAAGCAGGAACAACTGCCGCTTATCCTAAATTCTCGGATAAGGTTGACCTTACCGCAAACGGTATTACTTCATTGGGTAAATCCTATAAGCATACAGGTGACTTTGCTGAGGCGGGTTATAACGACAGTTTGAGTTACAGCGGTGAAACCGGTAGTGGCAAGGCAAAACTTGTAAATGCTGCTGCAGGTACCTATATGGTAGAATTCCTTTATAAAAATAAAGGTTGCGAAGACGTTGCTGTAACGATTGGATCGGGCACCTCGGTTTTAATCGGTTCAAAATATGATAAATGGTATAGTGCTTACGTTCCTGTAACCGTATCTTCTGCCGGCATTCTTGAAATGTCTTTATCCGGCAAATCGGTATTGGAAATCAAGGACGTACATATTAAAGATATAAGCGGTAAGGTTTACGTTTTATTTGATAGTACCGAATTTGGCGGTGAACTCACCTGTGCATACGGAACTGCAGGCGCTACGCTTACCTTAGCAGAGTCTCCGATTATTGATGGCAAACAGTTCAGCGGTTGGTATAACGGTTCAAGCAAGTTTACTTCTAACGTATTCCCCAATTCTTCCGTAGTGTTAAAAGCGAAAATGGCAGAAGCAGGACAAAAGGTTAAAGGTGACTGCGACGGTGATGGCGTTTGCTCCGCTGTTGACGTAGCAAAATTAAAACTTTATCTTGCTAAAATAGACACAAAGGTGGCAGATGGAGCCGACATTAACAATGACGGCAAAGTTAATGCAATTGACCTTGTACTTCTATATAATATTCTTGCAGGTAAATAAAAACTTAAATCGCTCTTCGATTTTTTTCGAAGAGCGATTATTATCGATTTAAGGTGATTATATTGAATTTTGGCTTTTTTCTGAAAAGCGGCGCGCTTGGTGTCAGTCTTGCTATGGACGCTTTTTCGGTATCGTTGGCAAACGGACTTAGTGAACCTAAAATGAAAATAAAAAAAGCGATGAGTATTGCTTTTATATTTGCTTTTTTTCAGGCGGCTATGCCACTTATCGGTTGGGTGTGCGTACATACTATAGCCCAGCAGTTCAAAATCTTTCAACAACTTATTCCTTATATAGCCCTTATTCTTCTTTTGTTTATCGGCGGTAAAATGCTTATAGACGGTATAAAGAATAATTGCGATGGCGAATGTTGCGTATCTACCTTTAAGGGATTAATGGTGCAGGGGGTTGCAACCTCTATAGACGCGCTTTCTACAGGTTTTACAATTAGCGAGTACGACGCTTTAAAGGCTATCGTTTGCGCGGTTATTATTGCGTCGGTAACCTTTGTGATATGCTTTGCAGGAGTATTTATAGGAAAAAAATTCGGCACTTCAATTTCCGGTAAAGCAGGAATATTTGGCGGAATTATTCTTATAATAATAGGTGTACAAATATTTGTAAAAGGCGTGTTTTAAAAAACACTTGCATTTTTAAAAGAACTATGTTATAATTCATTGGCTACCGTTTACTATGCTTTCGGTGACTGCCCTATAGGGAACACTCATGACCTAAGGCTTGGTTAACGGCGGACAATTTATTATTAAAAGGAGTGAAAAAAATGACAGCAGAAAGAAAGCAGGCTCTCATCGCAGAGTACGCTACTCACGAAGGTGATACCGGTTCTCCCGAAGTACAAATCGCTCTTCTTACCGAGCGTATCAACGAACTCACCGCTCATCTTAAGGTTCACGCTAAGGATCATCATTCCCGTCGCGGTCTTTTAAAGATGGTTGGTCATCGTCGTAATCTTCTTGCATATCTCACTAAGGTGGATATAAACAGATACCGTTCTATCATCAAACGTCTTGACATTCGTAAGTAATGGCAAAATCGGCAGACCGAAGAATTTTTCGGTCTGCCTTCTTGCAGTTTTCAGGTGGTTTATGCTTAGCGGTAAATCGAGTATCGAACATTTTCGGTGTTGGATTTATTGCTAAAATAGACCCCTGAAGTAAAATTAAGGAGGTAAAAATTATGTTCGAAAATTACAAGGTTTATGAAACCACACTTGCAGGTAGACCCTTAAAACTTGAAACAGGTAAAATGGCTCAACTTGCTAATGCCGCAGTTATGGCATCTTACGGTGACACAAGAGTTCTTTGTACCGTTACCGCATCCCCAAAACCAAGAGAGGGTGTTGATTTCTTCCCCCTTTCCGTTGATTATGAAGAAAAAATGTATTCCGTTGGCCGTTTCCCCGGTTCCTTTACCAGAAGAGAAGGCAAGGCTACCGATAAAGCAATTCTTGCTTCACGTTGTATAGACCGTCCTATCCGTCCTCTTTTCCCAAAGGATATGAGAAACGATTGCTCGGTAGTTGCTACAGTTATGTGCGTTGACCCCGACTGCGATCCTCAGATTGCTGCTGCTATCGGTGTTTCCGCTGCTATTGCTATTTCCGATATTCCCTGGGCAGGTCCTATTTCTTCAGTAAACGTTGGTATTGTTGACGGCGAAATCGTTATCAACCCCACCCTTGAACAAAGAAAGACCACTACCCTTGACCTTACCGTTTCTTCTACTGCTGATCTTGTTGCTATGATTGAAGCAGGCGCATACGAAATCCCTGATGACGTAATGTTCAATGCTATTATGGCAGGTCACGAGGCTAACGTAAAGGTTGTTGAATTCATTAATTCTATCGTAGCCGAAATCGGTAAAGAAAAATTCGAATTCGAATCAAACGATCCCGATCCTGCTATTATGGAAGAAATTGAAGCATTCTGTATTGAAGATGTTAAAAAGGCGCTTGATACCGACGATAAACTCGTTAGAGATGCAGCCCTTCTTCCTATTTATAATGCAGTTCACGAAAAATTCGACGAGCGTTTCGAAGGTCAGGAAGAAAAACTTGACGAGATTATGTATCTTGTTCAAAAACACGTTGTACGCGCTTGGCTAAAAGATGAAAAGAAGCGTGTTGACGGCAGAGGTATCGATGAAATCCGTCCTCTTGATGCTCAGATTGACCTTCTTCCCAGAGTTCACGGTACAGGTATGTTCACCCGTGGACAGACTCAGGTTCTTTCTTGCGCTACCCTTGCTTCCGTTAGCGAAGCGCAAAAACTTGACGGTCTTGATGAAGAGGTTGAAAAGCGTTATATCCACCACTACAACTTCCCATCATTCAGCGTTGGCGAAACTAAGCCCAGCAGAGGCCCCGGCAGACGTGAAATCGGTCACGGCGCACTTGCTGAACGTTCTCTTGTTCCCGTACTTCCAAGTGTTGAAGAATTCCCCTATGCAATCAGAGTTGTAAGTGAAGTTCTTTCTTCTAACGGTTCTACTTCTCAGGCTTCCGTTTGCGGTTCTACCCTTGCTCTTATGGCAGCAGGCGTTCCAATTAAGGCTCCTGTAGCAGGTATTTCCTGCGGTCTTATCACCGGTGACCAAGGCGTTTACGGCGACTTTATGACAATGGTTGACATTCAGGGTCTTGAAGACTTTTACGGCGATATGGACTTTAAGGTTGCAGGTACTAAAGATGGTATCACTTCTATTCAGATGGACCTTAAGGTACACGGTCTTACTCCCGCAATTATAAAAGAAGCATTAGAAAAGACTCACAAAGCAAGAAACTACATCCTTGATGAAGTTATCTGCAAATGTATTGCCGAGCCAAGAAAAGAACTTTCGAAATATGCTCCCAAGATGCTTTCTACCGTTATTGATCCCTCTAAGATTGGTGATGTTATCGGTAAGCAGGGCAAGGTTATCCAGTCTATTCAGGAACAGTGCGACGTTACCATTAACATTGAAGACGACGGACACGTTTATATTGCAGGTATTGATATTGACAAGTGTAAACAGGCGCTTTCTATTGTTGAAACTATTGCTAATGACCCTGAAGTAGGCGCTATTTATAAGGGTAAAGTTACCCGTCTTATGAACTTCGGCGCATTTGTAGAAATTGCTCCCGGTAAAGAAGGACTTGTTCACATTAGCAAATTAGACGTTAAGAGAGTTGAAAAGGTAGAGGACGTTGTTTCCGTTGGCGATGAGGTTATCGTAAAGGTTACCGAAATCGATGATCAAGGCAGACTTAACCTTTCAAGAAGAGATGCTCTTGTTGAAATTGAAGGCGCAGTTGTTGAAGAGGGTGCTGATGAGGAAGAACCCAGAAAACCCAGAAATAACGACAGACAGCGTCGCGGCTTTAAACGTCGTAACGACTAATCGTCAATAAATAAAAATATTAAAGGCGGTTGGTTTATATAAAACTAACCGCCGTTTATTTTAGGAGAACTTATATGGCTGACATTAAGCACGAGATTAACCGCAGAAGAACCTTTGCGATTATTTCTCACCCTGACGCAGGTAAAACTACACTTACCGAAAAATTGCTTCTTTACGGAGGCGCGATTCAGCTTGCAGGTAGCGTAAAGGGCAAGGCTACTGCCCGTCATGCAGTTTCTGACTGGATGGAACTTGAAAAACAAAGAGGTATTTCCGTTACCTCCTCCGTTTTGCAGTTCGAATACGACGGATATTGTATAAATATTCTTGATACTCCCGGACATCAGGACTTCTCAGAAGATACCTATAGAACCCTTATGGCTGCCGATAGCGTTGTTATGGTTATTGACGGCGCAAAGGGTATCGAGCCTCAAACAAGAAAACTTTTTAAGGTAGTTGCCCGTAGAAATATCCCGATTTTCACCTTTATTAATAAGATGGACCGCGATTCCCGTGATCCCTTTGACCTTATTGACCAACTTGAAAAGGAATTTGGTATAGGTACCTATCCTTGCAACTGGCCTATTGGTTCGGGTAATGATTTCAAGGGTGTTTTTGATAGAGAAAATCGCAGAATTCTTGCCTTTGAACAGTTTAAAAAAGGACAAAGCAAACTGGAAGCAATAGAATGTGATATTACCGATACCGAAAAGTTAGACAGTCTTATCGGCCCGTATTTACGCGCTGATCTTGTTGACCAAATAGAACTTCTCGATGGCGCAAGTTTCGAGTTTGATTTAGAAAAGGTAAGAACAGGAAAGTTAAGCCCCGTGTTCTTTGGGTCGGCTCTTACTAATTTTGGCGTAGAACCTTTTCTTGAAAGTTTCCTTAAATACACAACTACACCTTTGCCAAGAAATACGGTTGAGGGTCAGGTTAGTCCTGAAGATGAAAATTTTTCAGCATTTGTATTTAAAATTCAGGCAAATATGAATAAGGCTCACCGCGATAGACTTACTTTTATGCGAATTTGCTCAGGTAAGTTTGAAAGGAATAAAGAATACTATCACGTTCAAAGCGGAAAACTTATGAAACTTCCTCAGCCTCAGCAACTTATGGCTCAGGAAAGAGAAATTGTTGACGAAGCCTATGCAGGAGATATTATAGGTGTTTTTGACCCAGGTGTTTTTTCTATCGGTGATACCGTATGCTCTGCTAAAAATAAGGTGACCTTTGAAGGTATTCCTACCTTCGCTCCCGAACATTTTGCCGTTTACGAACAGGTTGATACCTTAAAGAGAAAACAATTCGTTAAGGGTATGACTCAGATTGCGCAAGAAGGTGCTATACAAATTTTCCACGAACCCGAAAGCGGTATGGAAAGGGTTATTGTAGGCGTTGTAGGCGTTTTGCAGTTTGAAGTGCTTGAATATAGACTTAAAAACGAGTATAATGTTGACGTAAGAAAAACCGCTATGCCTTATGAACTTATAAGGTGGATAGAGGGCGACAATATCGACGTTAAAAAGCTCAATCTTACTTCTGACACTAAACTTGTGCAGGACTTTAAAGACAGATATCTCCTTATTTTTACAAGCGAATGGAATATAAACTGGGCGCTTCAGAAAAACGAAGGTCTTATTTTATCGGAATTTTCTAACAACTGATAAAAAGCGAGGTAAATGTTATGTTTAACAAAAAATTCGGTTACGGCGTAAACTATTGGGCAAGTGAAAATGCTACTCGTATGTGGCGTGATTTTAATGCCGATGCTATAGAAAAAGACTTTATTGCTCTTAAAAATGCAGGAGTAAAATGGATTCGTATGTTTCCTACCTGGGATGATTTTCAGCCTATAAGAGAACTTACCACTTGGGGCGGCCTTCACGTAGAGGTTGTTTATAACGATGAAACTCCTCTTGATGATTCACCCGAGGGTGTAGCAGGTGTCAGCAAGGAAATGTTTGAACGTCTTGACATAGTTATGAACCTTTGTACCAAATACGGATTTAAGGTTGACCTTGCGATTTTCACCGGATTTATGAGCAGTATGAACTACATTCCCCGTCTTTTTGAAAACAAAAACGTATTTACCGACCCCGTTGCTCTTATGTGGGAGCAAAAGTTTATAAAATATATCGTTACCCGTTATAAAGACCATTCTGCTCTCGGCGGATGGGACCTTGGTAACGAATGTTCCGTAATGCGCAAAATCAACGGTGACGTTGCAGCGCAGTACAGTTGGACCGCTATGGTTTGTAATGCTATCCGCGCTATTGATAAAGTACATCCCGTAATTTCGGGACAGGCAGATTACGGCACCGATACCATTACTCCTGCGAACTGCGACGGTTGGCAGCTTATGCCACACGCTGAATGTGTAGATATTTTAACCACCCATCCCTATCCTATTTTCCGTGAACCAAATGACAAAATAAACACAATGCGTCCTATTATGCACACAAGCGCCGAGTGTAATATGTTTGAGGATTTAAGCGGTAAAATGTGCTTTGTTGAAGAAACGGGTTCTATCGGTTATCAGACTTGTTCCCTTGAAAGTGAAGCGGATTTTATAAGAGGCGATTTACTAAACAGTTATCTTCACGGCTGTCACGGATATTTCTGGTGGTGCGCTTTTGACCAAGGCAAAATTGATTTTGCGCCGTATGATTGGAATAATATCGGTTCCGATTACGGACTTCTTGGCGGAAACCGAGAAGAAAAACCTTCTTCAAAAGAGGGCAAGCGTCTTATGACCATACTTTCCCAAATCGATTTGCCAAAATTTGAAAGACAGGCAGTTTGCGTTGTTCCTCTTAACCTTAGTACATCTACCACCCTTGCTGCAAACGTTGCTTGTCTTGCGGCTCAAAACGATGTAGGTATAAAGTATTGCGGAGCAAAAGGAGAACTTCCCGACAGTAAGCTTTATATAGTACCAAGAATTGAGGGTAACGGCGCGCTCAGAAGAAGCACCGTTGAAAAATTAAAGGAAAAGGCAAGAAAGGGCGCTACCGTATATATTTCTATGGGCGGCGGTTTCTTAAGAATGTTCCCCGAACTTTCGGGCATCCAAATTATTTCCCGTGAGGTTCCTGCAAAGGCGCTTACGGTTAATATTGACGGCGTTGACCTTCCTGCAAGTCCCAATTACGTTTATCATACTAACGGTATTGACGGCAAGATTCTTGCAAGTTTCAGCGACGGAACCCCCGCTATAGTATCTCACCCCTACGGTAACGGCAGAATTATAATCAGTCTTTTCTCTGTAGAAGCGCAGACCACCTCTTTAAAAGGCGCATTCAATAGAGCCGACGCTCCCGCTTATCATAAGATTTATTCTCTTATCTTTAAGGCTGCAGGTATCAAGCCTGAGTTTTATACCGATAATATCTACGTTTGCGCAAAGGAACATAAAATAGATGCAAAACGCAGTATAGTTTCTCTTATGAACTATAATGATTGCACCGAAGAATATACCGTATCTTCAACCGTTGCTTATCACGTAAGAAAAACTCTTTACGGAAAACTTGACGGAAAACTTAATAAAAATGATGCGGTTATTTTCGAAATAGAAAAATATTAATATGACTGATCTTTGGACATATTTAAAGGGAACAAGCAAACCTATAGTTTTATACGGCACCGGAGACGGTGCCGATAAAATTTATAAAAGGCTTTTAACCGACGGTGTAAAAATAAGCGGTGTATTTGCTTCTGACGGTTTTAAGAAGGGCAAAACAGCCTACGGTTTTACAGTAACTTCATATAGCGAACTTAAAGAAAAGTTTAAGGATATGATAATACTGGTTTGTTTTGGCAGCCATCTTGATGAAGTTATTGAAAATATATTAAGTCTTGAAAAGGAAAATGAACTGTATTTACCCGACGTTCCCGTATGCGGCGGCGAAATTTTTGATTTGGAATTTGCTAAAAAACATATTAAGGAATTAACTGACGTTTACAATATGTTAGGCGACAGTAAATCAAAAAAGGTTTTTGAAAATACGGTTTATTTTAAATTAACCGGCAAAAGTCATTATTTAACCGAGATTGAAAGTCAGCGAGATGAAGTTTTTGACATTTTATCGTTAAGTAATGAAAGTTTTTTGGACCTTGGCGCTTTTAACGGTGATACCGTAGAGGAATTTATGAAGTATTGTCCCGATTATAAAAATATTGTTGCCCTTGAGCCTGACGCCAGAAATTTCAGAAAACTTTTACAAAATACTGAGAATATAAAAAATATAACTTTAATTAATAAAGCAGTATCGGATAAAAGGGGTATTATAACAATTTCTAAAAATAAGGGCAGGGGAAATTCTCTTACGGGTAAAACTGTAGAAATCGAAACTGCAACTATAGAGGAAATCTCAAAGGAAACTGTGCCCACATTTATCAAGATGGACGTAGAAGGTTCTGAACTTTTTGCAATACTTGGCGGACAAAAAGTAATAAAGAATAAACCGAAACTTCATTTGGCGGCGTACCATAAAAGTGAGGACCTTTTTACTTTGCCTCTTAAAATAAAGGAAATTTGTCCCGATTATAAAATTTATATGCGTAAGCATAAAGCGCTTCCCGCGTGGGATATAAACTTTATTTTTATTTAGGACTTGTATTTTTATAAAAATATTGTATAATAAAAAAACCGACAGTTCGCTTGTACCATCCTGTCGTTAAACAAAACCAGGACTAAATATCATAAAAATGATTAAAAGGTCTTGGATAACAAGACCTTTTTTATTTGGTGATAAATATGATGAAAAATAAACTCAGACGGGAATATAAAGAAACAGTTTTTTTGTTCAGATGTATTCCGTCAACCCTTGTATCGCTTTTTGTCGTAAGCGTTATTTGTATGAATTTACTTGCAAATAAAACCCTTTTACAAACAAGTTGGATAGCCCTTGACGGCGGAGTGCTTATTTCGTGGCTTTCCTTTATGTGTATGGATATAATCACAAAATACTTCGGCCCCAAGGCTTCAAATAAGGTGGTGCTTCTTGCTTCCCTTATTAATCTGCTTACCTGCCTTGTGTTTTTTACGGCAAGTATTATTCCGTCAAAGGCTAACGATTATACCGCGCTTAATACACTTCTTGGCGGTACATGGTTCGTACTGCTGGGCAGTACGGTAGCCTTTTTGATTTCTGCCGTTATAAACAATCTATTAAACTGGCTTATCGGAAAATGTTTTATAAAAAATCCCGATTCTAAGGTTGCCTTTGCTACACAGTCCTACGTTTCCACCTTTATAGGACAGTTTTTTGATAATTTCATTTTTTCTGCTATCGTATTTATGGGGTTTGCGCCTGTTTATTGGAATGGCTTTCATTGGACGGTTATACAGTGCATTACCTGCGCCCTTACAGGCGCGGCGGCAGAGCTTATAATGGAAATACTGTTTTCACCATTTGCCTACAAAATTATTAAAAAATGGAAAAAAGAAAAGGTCGGAAACGATTATTTTAGTTTTATAGAGGGGAAGATAAAATGAAGATTTTAATAACGGGTACTTCTCAGGGTATAGGCAAAGCCATAGCAGAACGCTTTTTAAAGGAAAACCATACCGTAATAGGAATTGACAGACAGGAAAAAAGTATAACGAATGAAAATTATATTCATTATATATGTGACGTAAGGGATTTTGAAAATCTTCCTCAAATTGACGGCGTAAACGTTCTTATTAATAATGCAGGTACTCAAAATGAGGATGATATAAATATTAACCTTAAGGCGCTTATTAAGATTACCGAAAAATACGGTGTGCAAAAAAATATAACTTCCGTTTTAAATATAGGTTCGGCAAGCGGTCACACGGGCGCGGAATTTCCCGAATATTGCGCAAGTAAAGGCGGAGTTTTGGCATATACCAAAAACGTTGCCATGCGTATTTCAAAATTTAATGCCACCTGTAACAGTTTGGACCCCGGCGGAGTATTAACACCACTTAACGATTGCGTTATTAAGGATGAAAATCTGTGGGAACAAATAATGAACGAAACACCTCTTAAAAGATGGGCAACGGCAGAAGAAATTGCTGAATGGGCATATTTTTTAACCGTTACCAATAGATTTTGCACAGGTCAATGTATTGTCGTTGACGGCGGAGAATCAATAAACTATAACTTTGTTTGGAAAGACTAAAAAAAGGAGATTTCTTTCGAAATCTCCTTTTTTTATACGCTGAACAACAAATCGCAGTAGTTAGGATATGGCCACTCGTTTTCGTCCACCATTGTTTCGGCGGTATCAACCTTAGCCCTCATATTATTCATAGCGGGAATAACTAAATCCCTGTATGCTTTCGCCTTTTCAAGAATATCTTCACATTGCTCGGCTTCTTTTATTGCGTCGCTTAAAATGTCGCAGTCTTCAAATATTCCGTCGGTAAGTTCGCATAATTTTTCTGCAATTCTGCGCTCGTATTTTGCGCTGAAACCTGCGCCTTCTTTAGCGGTAAGGTTAAGGGTTAAATCAGCGCCTACTTTGCTGAGTGCAGGTAAAATTTGTTCTTTTACCATACGAATTGCCGTAAGACCTTCAATATGTAAATTTTTGTTATAACGCTCAATGTTAATAGACTCTCTGGATTTAAGTTCGATTTCAGAGTAAACGTTATACTTGCCGAAAAGGTCAATATTTTTTTGACTTGTGTAGAAGGGAAGTGCGCTAACTGCATCGCGAAGATTTAAAAGACCGCGTTTTGCTGCTTCTTCTTCCCATTCCTTAGAATAACCGTCACCGTCAAATATAATACGCTTATGAAGCGTGTAGTATTCACGTATAATTGCGTGAACTTCGCTGTCAAAATCCTTTGCCTTTTCAAGTCTATCGGCAAATTCATCAAACACTTCGCTGATAATGGTGTTTAAAATTGTATTTACACCTGCAATAGACATAGGTGCGCCAAGCATACGGAATTCGAACTTGTTTCCCGTAAAGGCAAAGGGAGAGGTGCGGTTTCTGTCGGTGGTAGCCTTTCTGAACGAAGGCATGGTTTTAACACCAAAGTCCATTTTTTCTCTTGCTTTTGCGGTGTATTCCGTTCCGTTTTCAATAGAATCAAGAATATCGGTAAGTTCGTCACCGAGGAACATAGAAACAATAGCGGGGGGAGCCTCGTGACCGCCCAAACGGTGATCGTTGCCTGCAGAGGCTACAGATAGACGAAGCAAATCCTGATGCCTGTCTACAGCAGATATAACTGCGGTTAAAATAAGTAAAAACTGTAAATTTTCACAGGGGGTTTTGCCTGGATTTAAAAGGTTTATTCCGGTATCGGTAGAAAGCGACCAGTTGTTATGTTTACCGCTTCCGTTAAGGTTACCAAAGGGCTTTTCGTGAAGAAGACAAACAAGACCGTGTTTTTCTGCAACCTTTTTAAGTATTTCCATTGTAAGTTGATTATGGTCGGTGGAAATATTAACGGTAGTAAATACGGGAGCCATTTCGTGCTGAGCAGGGGCTGCCTCGTTATGTTTTGTTTTAGAAGGAATACCAAGCATCCAAAGTTCTTTATCAAGTTCCTTCATAAAGGCTGAAACTCTTGGTCTTATAACGCCGTAATAGTGGTCGCCAAGTTCCTGTCCTTTAGGTGCGGGAGCACCGAAAAGCGTTCTTCCGCAAAAACGTAGGTCTTCACGTTTATCGTAAAGTTTTTTATCAACAAGGAAATATTCCTGTTCTGCTCCAACAGTAGGTTTTACGGTTTTAGCATCGGTATTTCCAAAAAGTTTTATAAGACGCAGGGAAGCGTCGTTTAAAACCTGCATTGAACGAACTAAAGGAGTTTTTTTATCAAGAGCGTGTCCACCGTGAGAATAAAAAGCAGTGGGGATACAAAGGGAACCGTCTTTAACAAATGCGTAAGAGGTGGGGTCCCAAGCGGTATATCCTCTTGCTTCAAAGGTGGCGCGAAGTCCGCCTGTGGGGAAGGAAGAACCGTCGGCTTCGCCTTTTATAAGTTCTTTGCCGGAAAATTCCAAAAGAACTCGTCCGCCGTCAGTAGGAGTTATAAAACTGTCGTGCTTTTCAGCAGTAATGCCGGTCATAGGCTGGAACCAATGGGTGAAATGGGTCGCACCCTTTTCAATAGCCCAATCTTTCATTCCTTGTGCTACGTCACCTGCAATACCGGGGTCGATGGTTTTGCCCTGTTCTATGGTTTTCTTTAACGCTTTGTATACTTCTACGGGAAGATATTCCTTCATTACTGCGTCGTTAAAGACAAGTGAACCAAAATAATCTGTTATCTTTTCCATAAATAACTCCTCTATATGTAAAAACTTAAATATATTATATATTACTATGCAAATTTTGTCAAATAGGGATGACGAAGTAATAGGACTTTTGTTATTTTTTTGTTTTTTCAAAGTAAATTACGCAGGTGTTACCCGGAAATGAAAGGGATTTTAACTTAAATTTTACCCGCAATGTTTTTTCAACACATTTATCCTGAATTTCAACGACGTATTTTTCGTAATTTGACTTAAAATCTTCAGCAATCTCTTCGTTAGCAAACAAAAATTCTGCGCGGTGTTGGCCCGCTTTAAATTTTTTGACTATTTCTTCAGCCATGGGAGTTACGGGATCGCTTTCAATTACAAGACCTTTTTTTCTAAAGTAATTACATTCGGTACTAGAGGTTTCGGGTATGTTGAAGTTATAGGAATTGCCTTGAGATACAAGCGTTACGTTAGCATCGTCATAGGTTAGGTCAATGTCGTGATCGGCACGAATTTCCAAGGTGGTAAGATTTAAATAGGTGTGATGAGGTTCTTCCCTTAAATCGTCCCAAGTAACGTCTACGTGGTACCAGTTGCCATCCAGTTTAACCATATTCCAAAGATGCCCAACACCTTTTGAATCGCCTGTAATCAAAATACATTCAATCCCGGCAGATTGGCAAAGCAGTTTAAATGCGCGAGCGTAACCTTCGCATACTGCATGGCCGTTTACAAGGGCACCGTATATTGAATAAATTGAACCCTTTTTGCTGTCAAATTCACTGTCGTATTTAACGGTTTTGCAAAGTTCATCGTGTATGATGATTTCTTTTTCGAAATCACTTTCAGCTTTTAATGCTTTTGATACAATGCGGTCAATAGCATCTTCGAGTTCTTCTCTGTTGCTTTCAAGTTCTTCTTTTAAATAACCGTAACCGTCTTCGGTATCATTTCTCTTAAATGCTACGGCAACTTTGCCGTCTTTTGTAGTTATGTAATAGGAAACAGGCATCCAGTAATACTGCGGAAAATCATTACACATGGCTCTGTATGCTTTAGCAACAACGGCAGACGGATTGTTGATAATATATCCCATATCAATCCATCCTACAGTTAAATTGCGTACCATATTAAGCATTTTTCGGTAAACCTTTTTTTCGGCTTCACTTAAAAAAGAATAGGAATAGGCAAGACGCAATTCTTCTTCGGACAGTATTGCTTCACTGCCTTCCTCGGCGGTTACTTCATCGGTTACCACCTGAGGAAGTTGAGGTTTTGCAGCGTCACTGTTTATATTAGCCTCTTTGTCGGGATTTTTTTGCTGATTGCAACCGCAACCAAGAAAAAGACAAAGGCAAAGGAGTATAGCCGTTATTTTTTTAAGGCGTTGTTTCAATATTCTGTCTCCCGTCAATAATGTTATAAGATTTTAAACACTCTCCCACCCAAACGTTCCAGTTGTAACATGACGGGGCGGACAAAGTAGTATTAGTGTTTTCTATTATACAGTAAAGTAACTCTTCGCTCAACCCATTTTTTGAAATTTTATTTATAATGCTTTTTAGTATTTCGGTTTTTAAATGGCTGTCGCTTGTGTCGGCAAGTAAATTGCAAACCTGAACGCCTGTTAAAAGAAAGTTTTCACTATCCAGTTCTATTCCTCCAAGAATATCAATGAATTTCATTAAAAAGGAATAATTACATTCTACCGTGTGGTCGATTTCATATCCGTGCTTTAAAAAGTCGTCGTGGTTTATGCCGTTTAGCATTAAAATATTGGTGAAGTTTTCGCTAAAAAGAAGTTCCATAGCAATAGAAACGTTATCCGAAAAGGTAAAAAGAACGGTGGTGTCGGCAGGTAAATATATTCCGTCTACGTAAGGTACGTCGTTTTTTGGTACGTCTACTCCTAAAAGAACCTTTCTCGAAAAAACAAAGGCGGTTGCCATAAAAAAAGTAAAACACAACGCAAAAGCCAAAAAAATCACCAAAAATTTTTTGAGTTTCATAAAATTCCTCCTGCCTTTAGTATTGACCGCACAAGATAAGTTATGTTAAAATAAAAAAGATGATTTTTTTGGAGGCTTTAAATGTATCTATCACTAAAAGGGGCGTCTGTGGGATTTGCCGGAGAAACCCTGCTTTATGACATTGATTTTGAAATAAGAAATAAAGAAAAAGTGGCTATTGTCGGCAGAAACGGTTGTGGAAAAACCACTCTTTTAAGGCTTATCTGCGGTGAATTAGAGGCCGAAGGCGAAGCCCAAATTAATATAAGCAACCAAACTGTAATAGGGTATTTAAAGCAGATTTCTTTCGATGACCTTAATGTATCTTTGGAAGACGAACTTGAAAAAGCCTTTGACCGTATCCTTTCAATAAAGGCAGAAATGGATTTGCTGTATGATAGGCTGGACAGCGGTGAAAGCCAAGTGGTTGAAAGATATACTACGTTGGAAGAAATTTATAAAAATCTTGGAGGATATTATTATCAAAAAGAAAAGGAAACTGTTATACAAAAATTTGGTTTCAGCGAAGAAAGAAAAAGACCGCTCAGCAGTTTTTCAGGAGGACAACTTACCAAAATTGCCTTTATGAAATTGTTGCTTTCAAAGCCCGATTTACTTTTACTTGACGAACCTACCAACCATCTTGATTTAGAAACGGTAGAATGGCTTGAGGTTTATTTAAAAAACTATCCGTCGGCAGTTGTTTTTGTTTCACACGACCAAATGTTTATTGACCAACTGGCTGACATTGTTTATGAAATTGAATATGGCAGAATTAAAAAATATATCGGCAATTATACCGAATTTTTAAAGAAAAAAGAACAGGAAAAAGAAAAGCAAAAAAAAGAATACGAGCAACAGCAAAAGGAAATAGAAAAAACCGAAAAACTTATTGAACGTTTTAGATATAAAGCAACAAAGGCTCAAATGGTGCAGTCGCGTATAAAAAGTCTTGAAAAAATCGAACTTGTTGCTGCTCCTACCGATAGCGATAACCGCGCTTTTTTTGCTGATTTTACACCCGAACAGATGAGTGGAGGCAACGTTCTTGAAGTTAAAAATCTAAAGATAGGATACAACCAAGTATTAAGCGAAGTCAGTTTTCTTGTTAAAAGAGGTGAAAAACTCGGCGTGATAGGGGCAAACGGTAAAGGTAAATCCACTTTGCTCAAAACTATTATGGGTATTGTTGCGCCTATTTCAGGAAATATTATTCAAGGCGTAAATCTTCGCATAGGTTACTTTGACCAGCATTTAGCGCAGTACGTCAGTGATAAAACGGTACTGGATGATTATTGGGATGCCTTTCCTGCGCTTACTCAAACACAGGCAAGAAGTGACCTTGGCGCCTTTTTGTTTAGCGGTGAAGACGTATTTAAACAGGTTAGCGTATTGTCGGGCGGCGAAAAGGTTAGACTGTGCCTTTGCAAAATGCTAAAAAAGAAACCTAACTTTTTGATTTTGGACGAGCCTACCAATCATATGGATATTGTCGGCAAACAAGCCCTTGAAAGAATGCTTAAAAATTATCCGGGTACTATTATTTGTGTTTCCCACGACCGATATTTTATAAAAGAGGTTTGCGACAGTCTTCTTGTGTTTGATGAAAATGAAACGCGTCATTTAAATTACGGATATGAAGAATACTTTAATTCCTTAAAGGAAAAACCTCAACCCGATTTACAAATTAAAAACCAAGAAAATCAATCGTCTAAAAAAACTAAATATTTTTCGGCATTCAAAGAACTTTCGAAAATAAATAAAAAAATCGAAAAACTAGAGGAAACCATCGCCGTAGCAGAAGAACTTTTAGAGGGTATGAAGGCGGAATTTTTAAATGATGAAATAGCCTCTGATTATCTTAAACTCAGCGAACTTCAAAAGGAATGTGAAGAAAAAGAAATAGAGATAAGTTCGCTTTATAGTGAATGGGAAGAATTGTGTTTAAAGCGCGATAAATTATCAGAAGCAGAATCAAATTGATGGTTCTGCTTCGTTTTTTTAAAAAAAGTGATATTTTTTTGTTGTTATTGCATAATTTTCGTTGACTATACACAAAAACTATGATACAATTTATTCACCAAAATAATAAAAAGGAGAAATGTTTATGAAAAAACTATTAAGCATTGTACTTTCAGTATGTTTGCTTCTTTCCCTCGTTATCGTTCCCGTAAGCGTTAACGCACAAGAAGACAAACTTGCTGAATACGAAGCGAGTACTTTAGGTACATATTATAAATTCACTTTTGGCGAAGATGATATTTATAATTATATCGTTAATGAAAAGGCATCGTATAAAGAAACAGAATTTGTTCCTTTTTGGTCAGGTTCTGCTTTAAGTTCTGCACAATACAAGGCTGTTACCGATGCTGTAACCAATGAAGTATATGATACTCTTGAAGTTACTTCTGCAAGTGGAGTTGCAAATCTTACCCCACTTACAAAAGAGGGTAAGCCTTTTGAACTTACTCCCGGTGTAGAATACACTGTAAAGATTAATTACTTTAATCCTCAGGCAGGCGAGTGGACTCAGGCATACCTTTGCGTAGGCAATGCAAATGCAGTTGCCGGTAAAGCAATCGAATTATACCCCGGTTATGTAAGAAGTGCTAATTATGCTTTTGAAGGCGGCGACTTAAACCATGTAGCCGGTTGGTTGCCTGCTTATGCATTTAAAGAGGGTTCTTACGGAAAATCCTCTACCTTTGCAAGTTTAGGCGCTGCTGATTGTGCCCATACCGAAGAATTTGGCGTAGTATGTACAGGACATAACAAATATACCACAAGTACCGTTAAGGTTTACAGGGAATTTGAAAAAACCTATTCTTTAAATCCTGCATATTATAGTTATGATAAAAATACCAAAACATATTATGCAGATATGAACGTATATACTAACACTACCAAGAATGAAGTTGGCGGAATTATTTATACCCTTTTGACAGAAAAACCTGTTAACTGGGATACTAACTGGAAATATTACTATTATCTTAATGGTGAAGAATATAAACAGTTAACCGATAATACTGCTCCTGAATTCGTAGCAGATACATACTATATTAAAGGTGTAAAAACCGATGAAACAGTAAGACTTAATAACTATCTTACTTTGTCTTTCGGCGGTGGCGTTATAGGTAAGGGATCTGCTAGTTATGGTCTTTACACCAACTATACACCTGAAGAATTAAGCGACGAAAATAAAGAATACTGCAATTACCTTATTGAATCTGTTGAGATTTTCAGTGAAGATTATGAATCTACCATAGAATATATTGTTGACGGTGAAACCGTTAAAACTCATACAAGCACTGCAAATGGTGCCCTTCCTCAGGTTATTCCCGAAGCACCCGCAGGCAAATACTTTGCAGGCTGGTACCTTGAACCTGAATTCGAAAATTACTTTACTTCTGCCACCGTTAATTTTGGCGATACCAAAGTTTACGGTAAATTTGAAGATTATAAAACAGAATACGCTTTTGATTTTGACACTGTAACTCAAGAGGCTGTGTTCTATCAAACTTTAGAAGATGGTACAGTTGCAACAAAATTCGATAGAATCGGTTGGACTTGGAGAAATTGTGCAAATAGCACTTATCTTTACCACTCTAATTGTACTTGGGGTCAGAGTGGTAGAACCCTTTTAGTTGACGAAGATAATAAGTTGCTTCTTCTTGATCCTACAAAAAAATATCAAATTACCGTTAAGTATAGAATGACCGAGGTTTCCGGCAAAGAGGATGCTTATATAACACTTATGGCCGGTATCGGTGTTAATCCTACCTTGATACCTGCTGATGCTAAAGATCCTACATATAAAGATTTAAGAGACGGCAATTTCAATGTTAAGAGTTCTGCCGTTAAACTAACCGAAGTTAGCGAAGATTGGATAACTTCTTCTTTTGAAGTGGATGCAACACAACTTAAAGAGGGTGATATTCCTGCGGTAGGCATTTATGTTGCTTCTAACGGAGGTTTAGATCCTGAAAATCCTGATTATAAAGGTCAATTAGCATCCGGTGTATTTAATAAACTTGAAGTAGACCATATAGAAATTAAATCTTTTGATGGTGCTATTACTTACGTTGAAGATGGCAAAGAAAAGGCAGTTAATGCATTCGTTGGTGACGAAATCATTTATCCGGATCTTAAGGCTACCAATAACGGTGACGCAGTATGGTCACTTTCTGAGGATGAATACGTTGCTCCTCCTACTGTATTTGAAGAATCCTTTAAAGTATACGCTATAGTTCTTCCCACTGTAGGTTTTGAAAATCACTTTGTTGCAGATTACCTTAAGTATAGTATGAACCTTACCGTAAGCGATGAAAAGGTTTACGAAGGTAAAAAGGCTATGAAGTACGAAAACTTCGGCTTTACGATTAAGGGAACTGTTCCTAGTGATTGGGAAACTAACTGGACTAAATATTATCTTATAAATGATGACGGCACTTTAACTCAACTCGCAGGTGAAACTGCACCCGAATTCGTTCCCAACAAATACGCTGAAAAACGCGGTAGCGGTCCTTATGAACATTCTATTGCCCTTTGGAATCTTCCCGGCGATAAATACTATAAAATTACCTTTAAATATTTCGTACCTGCTACTCTTAACAATTCCATAAAAATGACACCCCTAACCGGTACAACAAACATTTGGGGTCAAGAGTTTAGAGTTGTTTATAATAATTCTGCTTACGTAATTAATTCTGATGCTAAGACAGGCGAATGGCTTGAAGGCACTATAATACTCAAATCTACTGCAGCAGAAAAGGCTGATTTCTTATACTTACATGTTGCAACCACTGCCGCTGCACCTAACGCTGATACCGTTTACTTTGATAACTTCGAATATGAAGAATTAGAAGACGCAGGTACCGTTGAATACGTTAATGGCGAAGAAGTTAAGACAGTATATTACGTTAAGGATCAGGTTATTGCCTATGAAGAACTTGCGTCTGACAGACAGTTTGACAAAGTTTGGTCTCTTGATCCCGACAAATACGTTCCTGCTCCTGCTGTATTCTCCGAAAATATCACAGTTTACGCTATTGAATCTAAGGTTATCAGTTTTGAAAACTATTATGGTGACAAAGTAGATTACGTTAAGAACAGTCTTAACGTTTCTGTAAGTGATGAATTTGCTTTCACAGGCGATAAGTCTCTTAAGTACGAAAACTTTGGTTATACCTATATGGCTGCTCAACCAAAAGATTGGGAAACTAAATGGACTAACTACTTCGAAATTAACGAAGACGGAGAAATGGTACAACTCGGCGGTGAAGCAGCACCCGAATTCAAAGAGCGTACCTATATTGAACATCGTGATTCTCAGGAACATGCTATTGCCCTTTGGAACGCACCTGCAGGTAAAGCGTACAAGGTTTCCTTTAAGTATTACGTTCCAAATGAACTTGGTTCAAAGGTTACTGTAACTCCTTATACCAATAATACTAACCTTTGGAGCCCTGCAACTTTAAATGGTGTGCCTTACGGTGCAGTTTGGTATCGTGACAATATCTTCACCATTAATACCGATACTGCTACTGGCGAATGGTTAGATGGCGAATTCTACTTTGTTTCTAACGCTAACAATAAAGCAGATCTTCTTTATCTCAACATAAAGACAGAGGTTTCTTATACCGGTGAAATTGTTTACTTCGATGATTTTGCTCTTACTGAGGTACAGGTTGCTTCTTTCGTAATTGGCGAAGATATGAACGTTGAACTTTATGATGGTATCTTTAAAGACGGCGTTATCACTACTTACTATGAAGCAGGCGAAGAAATTACTGCTCCTCTCGTAATCGACGCTGAAGGCAATCCTGTTGATATTTGGGTTGACGCTGAAGGTAACCAGGTTACTTCTTTTGTAAGCGGTGGCGTTTACACAGCATACGTTGCTCCTGCTTTCATTTACGGTGACTGCAACGACGATGGTTTTGTTAACGCAAATGACCTTGCTGTCCTTAAACTTTATCTTGTAAGTTTAGGCAATGCCGGTCCTGGCGCTGACTGCAACGCTGACGGTAAAGTTAATGCAAGTGACCTTGCAGTTCTTAAACTTTATCTTGTAGGTCTTGCTCAGTTAGGATCTGCTCAATAAAACATTATAATAAAATACACCTCGGTTTTGCCGAGGTGTATTTTTTATTGTTAAAAATCTTGCTATAATCTAAAAATTATGATACAATATCATTTAAGAAAAATGTGTTAGGAGAATTGCATTGTCATTCCCATTAGAACAAATCAGAAACTTTTGTATAGTTGCCCATATTGACCATGGTAAATCTACTTTGGCTGACCGACTTTTAGAACTTACTAGTTCGGTTGCTCAGCGTGAAATGGAAGAACAAATACTTGACAGTATGGATCTTGAAAGGGAGCGCGGCATTACAATAAAAGCCCATGCGGTTACCCTTTATCATACTGCCGCCGACGGTAAACAGTATGAACTCAACCTTATTGACACTCCGGGCCACGTGGACTTTAACTACGAGGTTTCACGTTCGCTTGCCGCTTGTGAAGGCGCTATTTTAGTAGTGGACGCTTCCCAAGGTATTGAAGCGCAAACACTTGCAAACACCTATTTGGCGGTTGACCACGGACTTGAAATCATGCCGGTAGTTAATAAAATAGATTTACCATCTGCCGAACCGGAAAGAATAATTAATGAAATTGAAGACGTTATAGGAATTCCTGCACAGGATGCTCCTAAAATTTCGGCTAAAACAGGCGTTAACGTTGAAGAGGTTTTAGAGCGTATCGTTACCGATATTCCTGCTCCTAAGGGGGATAGAAATGCTCCCTTAAAGGCGCTTATTTTTGATTCTTACTACGATGCATACAAAGGCGTTATAGTTTATTTTAGGGTTGTATCGGGTAAAATTAAAGCAGGCGATAAAATTAAAATGATGGCAACAGGCGCCGAATTTGACGTTGTTGAGGTAGGCAGAAAACAAGCAACCTGCCTTATGCCCTGTGACTGTCTTGAAGCAGGCGAGGTAGGCTATCTTGCTGCATCTATTAAGACTGTTAAGGATGCTTGCGTAGGTGATACTATTACTTTATCAGATTATCCTGCTGCTGAAGCACTTGAGGGGTATAGAAAGGTTAATCCCGTTGTTTTCTGCGGTATTTATCCTGCTGACGGTGCGCGTTACGGCGATTTAAGAGATGCCCTTGAAAAACTGCAGTTAAACGATGCTTCATTGCTTTATGAACCCGAAACAAGTAAAGCGTTGGGTTTTGGCTTCAGATGTGGATTTTTGGGTCTTCTTCATATGGAAATAATTGAGGAAAGACTTGAAAGGGAATATAATCTGGATATTATTACTACGGCTCCAAGCGTTGTGTACCGTTTTACTTTAAACGACGGAAATACCATTGACGTTGATAATCCTACAAATTATCCCGACCCCGCAAGTATTGTAGAGGCGTTGGAACCTGTAGCAGACGTTCATATTTATAGCCCTAACGATTATGTTGGCGCTATTATGCAACTTTGCGAAGAACGTCGCGGCGTGTATACCGATATGAAATATATGGGCGATAGGGTGGATATACACTACGTTATGCCTGTGGGTGAAATAGTGTACGACTTTTTTGATGCCCTTAAATCGCGTACAAAGGGATATGCTTCGTATGATTATGAAACTAAAGGCTACGAAAAGAGCCGTCTAATAAAACTTGACGTTATGCTTGCAGGTGACGTAGTAGACGCGCTGTCTTTTATTGTTCACGTTGATAATGCTAACGCAAGGGCGAGACGTATTGCCGAAAAACTTAAAGAATATATACCGAGACAACTTTTCGAAGTGCCTGTTCAGGTTGCTGTGGGAGGCAAGGTTATTGCCCGTGAAACTGTTAAGGCGATGCGTAAAGACGTACTTGCAAAGTGTTACGGCGGTGATATTACCCGTAAGAAGAAACTTCTTGAAAAGCAAAAAGAAGGTAAAAAGAAGATGCGTCAACTTGGTAAGGTGGAAGTACCGCCCGATGCATTTATGGCAGTGCTTAAACTTGATGAATAAGCAAACAAAATACTGCAGAGAACTCTCTGCAGTATTTTTTATTTTATTAAGGTTTCGATTCCATCAACAAATTCGGTGACGGCTTTTTCTATTTTGTTTTTACCACAGGCAGATTTTTTCTCACTGTTCATCATAAGTTTGCCTGTTACGGCAATTCCTACGCCTACGGCAACTCCTAAAGCCATGCCTCCTAAAAATGTGCAAAATTTGCTCATAAAACACTCCTCCTTTAATAATATCTTTTCCTGACGGTTTATTTTTATGCTTGAATAATACTTATCTTTACAAAAAACAAAAGGAATAGTATAATATATAAAATAATACTTTATTAAATAGCCAAAATATTATATAATAAATAATAATATATACTCTAAGGAGATTTATAAATGGGACTTTTTACCAAAATGTTCGGTGATTACAGTGAAAGAGAAATAAAGAAAATTCTTCCTTTGCAAAAAAAAGTTTTAGAACTTGAAGAAGAATATAAGGCGCTTAGTGATGCCGATCTTAAAGCAAAAACGGCTGAATTTAAAGAAAGATATAATATGGGTGAGAGTCTTGACGACCTTCTTCCCGAAGCATTTGCTGCTTGTCGTGAAGCAGGTGACCGAGTTCTTTCAATGCGTCATTTCCCCGTACAAATCATCGGCGGTATCGTTCTTCACCAAGGACGTATAAGTGAAATGAAAACCGGTGAAGGTAAAACGCTTGTGGCAACTTTACCCGCGTATCTTAACGCTATTTCGGGCAAAGGCGTTCACATTGTAACTGTTAACGACTATCTTGCAAAACGTGACTCTGAATGGATGGGAAAAATTTATCGTTTTATGGGACTTAGCGTTGGTCTTATTGTTCACGGAATGGACAAAGACGAAAAACGTGAAGCATATAACGCTGATATTACCTACTGTACCAATAACGAACTGGGTTTTGATTATCTTAGGGATAATATGGTAATTTATGCTTCTGATAGAGTACAGCGCGGTCATAATTTTGCTATTGTGGATGAGGTTGACTCCATACTTATCGATGAAGCAAGAACCCCTCTTATTATTTCCGGTCAGGGTGAAAAATCCACCGACCTTTACGTGAAAACCAACCGTTTTGTTAAAACACTTAAAAAATTTGTTGTTAAAGAAACAAACGATAAGGTAAGTGACGAAGAAAACAATTATGACGGTGACTACGTTGTTGATGAAAAGGCAAGAACCGCTACTCTAACTCCTGCCGGCGTAGAAAAGGCTGAACAGTATTTTGGTATTGAAAATTTAAACGATGCCGAAAATATAACTATTTCTCACCACGTAACTCAGGCTATACGCGCTCACGGTGTTATGAAACGTGACGTAGATTACGTTGTTAAAGACGGCGAGGTTATCATTGTTGATGAATTTACCGGACGTCTTATGTTCGGCAGACGTTATAACGAAGGTTTGCATCAGGCAATTGAAGCCAAAGAAGGCGTACAGGTTGCTCAGGAATCCAAAACTTTGGCTACAATTACTTTCCAAAACTTCTTCCGTCTTTATAATAAACTTTCGGGTATGACAGGTACTGCTACCACCGAAAGAGCAGAATTTGAACAAATTTATAAACTTGACGTTATTGAAATTCCTACAAATAAACCGGTTATAAGAAATGACCAAGACGATATTATTTTTAAAACCGAACTTGCAAAGTTTAAGGCTGTTATAAATAATATTATGGAATGTCACGCAAAAGGTCAGCCTGTTCTTGTAGGTACCGTAACTATTGAAAAGAGTGAAATTTTAAGCAAACTTTTAAAAATGCAAAAAATTCCTCATAATGTTCTTAACGCTAAACATCATGAAAAAGAGGCTGAAATAATTGCGCAGGCAGGTAAACTCGGCGCTGTTACTATTGCTACCAATATGGCAGGCCGTGGTACCGATATTATGCTTGGCGGTAACGCTGAATATCTTGCAAAGGCAGAACTTAAACATCAAGGATATTCAGATGAAATTATTACCGAGGCTACAGGTTTTGCCGAAACAGATAATGCCGAAATCACTAAGGCAAGAAATGAATATAAACGTTTATATGACGGCTTTAAGGAACAAATTGCTCCCGAAGCACAAAAGGTAAGAGAAGCAGGCGGTCTTTGTATAATAGGTACCGAACGTCACGATTCAAGACGTATTGACAATCAGTTAAGAGGTCGTGCGGGTCGTCAGGGTGACCCCGGTACAACAACCTTTTATATTTCCCTTGATGACGACCTTATGCGTCTTTTCGGCGGAGAAAGAATAGGCGCTATGATGGATACTCTTAAAGTTGACGAAGATATGCCACTTCAGTTTGGTATGCTTTCAAAAAGTATCGAAAGTGCGCAAAAAAAGAAGGAAGGTATTAACTTTGCTTCACGTAAGAGCGTTCTTGATTATGACGATGTTATGAATCAACAGCGCGAAATGATTTACACTCAGCGTAACAAGGTGCTTGACGGTGAAGATATTAAAGATTCTATACGTCGTATGATAAACGATAGTATCGAAAGAAATGCTGAGCAGTTTATAAACGACGCTGAGGTTGATAATTGGAATTTCGATGGATTAAGAGAATACTTCCGCGGTTGGATATGCAGCGAAAATGATTTTAATTTTACTACCGACCAAAAGAATTCTTTAACAAAGGAAGATATTATAAATTCCCTTAAAGATATGGCTGCTGACCGTTACGAAAAACGAGAAAAAGAATTCGGCAGCGATACTATGCGAGAAATGGAAAGGGTTGTGTTACTTTCCAGTGTTGACAGAAACTGGATGGATCATATTGATGCTATGGATCAACTTCGTCAAGGTATCGGACTTCGCGCTTACGGTCAGCACGACCCTGTTGTTGCTTATAGAAACGAAAGCGCCGATATGTTTAACGCTATGAACGAAGAAATTAAGGATAGAACCGCTAAACTTACACTTTCGGTTGTTATAAAACGCGAAGAGGATATTCAGCGTAAAAAAGTGGCGGAAGAAACCTCCACCGACGGAATAAAAACGGTAAGAGGTAAAGGTGCGGTAGCCCTTAATGCTCCTTGTCCTTGCGGAAGCGGACTTAAATATAAACGCTGTTGCGGTAAAAATCAATAAATTAACTCAAGTCAGGATGGTACGCCATCCTGACTTTTTTCATATACTGTTAATGGGTATATACCCGAAAGGAGATTAAAATGATTGATTTAGAAAAAATAAGAAATGCAACAAGAGAAGAAAACGACTGCAAACAAGCGCTTACTCTTGTTTTTATTGAAAATCAAATGCTCGAACAGGTTTACGAACCCGATACGGCATTTAACCGAGGAACAGCATTTCCCGACCTTGACAAACCTTTGTGCGTAGGAGGAATGCAAAATGAACGATAAATGTAAAATGTTAAGGGCAATACACGCTCTTGATTTTTCTATAAAGGAATTAGAACTTTATCTTGACGTGCATCCCACAAACCGTAAAGCCTTAAATCTTATAAACGATTTAAGACGCAAACGTGAAATGACAATTATGACCTATGAAAAAATGTACGGAAAGTATATCGTTACAACACACGACAGTATAGGTACTGAAAATTGGGAATGGATAAATTCTCCGTGGCCTTGGGAAGCAAAGGAGTGTGAAATGTAATGTGGCAATATGAAAAGAAACTGCAGTACCCTGTAAATATAAAAAATCCTAATCCAAAGTACGCTCAAATCATAATCAGTCAGTACGGTGGACCGGACGGTGAATTGGGCGCTTCGATGCGTTATCTTACCCAACGTTACAGTATGCCATATAACGAGGTTAAAGGTATTTTAACGGACGTGGGTACCGAGGAACTTGCGCACTTAGAAATGGTGTGCGCTATGGTTTATCAGTTGACTAAAAATCTTACGGAAAAACAAATTGTGGAAAGTGGTTTTGATAAATATTTCGTTGACCATACTACAGGCGTTTATCCCATTGCCGCTTCTGCTCTTCCTTGGAGAGCGGAGTATATTCAGGCTAAGGGCGATATTCTGGCAGACCTTCACGAAGATTTGGCTGCCGAACAAAAGGCAAGGGTAACCTATGATAACCTTTTACGCCTTATTGATGACCCCGACGTAAGAGATCCTTTGAAATTTTTACGTCAACGCGAAATCGTTCACTATCAGCGATTTGGTGAAGCACAACAAACAAGGTGTAATGATAACGGCGGAGCAGCTGACAAAACCGCTTGAAATAAGGCTTTTTTAAGTACATAAAGGGGATTTAAAATGAAGCTGTTTAAGTGTATTGTTATGCTGATTTTAATATTAATTACTGTTCGGACAGGCTATTTTGCAATTTTATATAAGGTCTCAACATCAACAGGTGCTTTTCTTATTTGTTTAGGTATCACCTTGTTTGTTGCAAGTGATGGCGGCCTTCAAAGAAAATCAAATTAAATAATTGCTATCCTGATTACAGCATAGTTATGATTAACCTACAAATTTTCAAATTATTGTTGATTTGTAGGTTAATTTGTGATATACTATTAGTAGTCAGGAGGTAGTATTATGACTGATATTATTTTTGAATATAAAGAATTACTTGCAACAAAACTTGAAATTGAGCAAAAGCTTAGTGTTTTGCCCAAGGGATATATTTCTAAAAAGACGATTGGCGGTAAGCAGTATTTATATTTACAAACCCGTAACGGAGATACTATTGAGAGCAAATACATCAAGGCAGAAGAAGTAGATGAAATAGCAAATCAAATTTCATTAAGGAAAGAATATGAATCACAGTTGCCTGAGATTTTAATCAGACTTGCTGATATTGAAACCGCTGCCGAGTTGTTGGATAAAGCATTGCTTCGTAAATTAAAAATGTTAAAGCTCACAAGTGGTATGGATAGCATTTCTGCTGACGAAAAAGAAAAACGGATTTCCTTTTCCGATGCGATGACCTCAATTGAGGGCGTTCCCGTAAGTGATAAGGTTAAAACTGACCTTGCCAATTGGAAAAAAGGCAATATAACATTCTTATCGGTATTCGAGCAAACACTTAGAAGATATGGTTTTGTAACGGAGGTATAACATATGCGTGACCCTTATTTATATGATGATGTTAATGTGCTTAAAAATTTAGCTAATATTAAAGATTCAGAATTGCTACGCAAAGCAGAAGCTGATATTACCGGTCTTTCTATGGCAGCAATTTATGATTATAAGTACGATAAGTTTAATACCGAAACCCTACAGGATATTCACCGCAATATCTTCGGTCAAATATTTGATTGGGCGGGAGAATTCCGTACAATTCAAATGGTGAAATACGAAGACGTTCTTGGCGGTGATACCGTTCGTTATGCTTATCCTAAAGAGATCAAAAAGCAACTGAACGAAACAATGAAAGAAATCGCCAAGCTCAAAAGAACCGGCGAAAACGATAAGGATATCGTTTTCAAGCTTGTTCGTATTATTGCGAGCATTTGGCAAACACACCCCTTTCGTGAAGGTAATACAAGAACTGTTATAGTGTTCGCTGTTCTGCTCGCAAAATCATTGGGATTTGAGGTTGAACATGAACTTTTCAAAACCAACTCCGCATACGTCCGCAACGCTCTCGTTTGGGCATCGCAAGGTATATATTCTAAATACGAATACCTTGAACGTATCTTCTTCGATGCAATCCTCGGCGAAGATAACGAAACCAACACCCCCACCGAAACCAAAGCAACAAAATACGATACCATCGGCGAGTATAAAGTTAAAGACTATAAAGAACGCCCGCACGAGTATACGGATGAATAAATATGTTCGATTGTAAAAAAAGTTAATGTGATTATAAAGTTAATTATTAGGAAGTGATTATATGTTTATTTCGAAAATTCAAGTTAGTAATTTTAGATTGCTTAGGGATATCAGTATTAATTGTGAAAAAGATCTATCTTTAATTATTGGAAAAAACAACTGTGGAAAAACATCTCTGCTATCTGTGTTGAATAAATGTATAGGAAAAACAACAGAAAACGGCAATTTTGATTATTTTGATTTTAGTATTGCATTTCAAAACAAGTTATTTGATGTTGTTAGAGAAAAAAGTGCATTTGATGAGGATGAACTTAAGGGCATACAAGTCGACATATATATCGATTACGATGAAAAAGATGATCTAACAAATATTAGTAATCTATTTCTTGATTTAGACCCTGATAATCATACTGTTGTTTTGAGATTTAATTATTTACTTAAAGAGAATCTTGATGAACTTAAAGGTGCTTTTGAAGTATACAAACAGCAGAAAACAAAATTTGAAGAAAAATCGTTGTTTCTTAAATTTATGTCAAAGCATTATAAAGAATACTTTGAATTTAAACGTTTTAGCGTTTTATATGACTACAAAAATAAAAAAGTAGACAACAACACATATAAAACTCTTACTAATAAAGATATTGATTTATCTAAAATTATTGCTTTTAATTATGTTAGTGCACGAAGAAATGTCTCGAATAACGATAATTCGGAATTGTCTGTCCTTGCCGGTAATTATTATGAAAGAACAAAGAGCGTCGGTAACGATATAACTTCCGTTAAAATTGAAAACGAAGTTGACAATACAGATAATCAATTTAATGAAATTTATGTTGATATATTCAAACCTTTAACTGATAAGATTTCTAAGTTTGGTGGAATGCGAAAAAATGATACAACTTTGAAGGTAGTATCACAGATAAAAGCTCTTAATCTCTTAAAAAATAACACTACCGTCGTATACGATGATGAAAAAAGTTTCTTGCCAGAAAACTATAATGGATTAGGCTTTTTGAATTTATTTAATATCATAATGAGTATAGAAATTCAACTTTGTGATTTTAGAAAAGAATCTAAAAAAGATGAACATCCTGCAGATATTAATATTCTATTTATAGAAGAGCCAGAGGCTCACACCCATCCTCAGATGCAGTATGTTTTCATAAAAAACATTAAGGATTTATTAAAAGAAGGTCGAAAAATAAAAGATACAGATAAGGAAATAAATCTACAAACATTCATGACAACACATTCTTCGCATATTGTTTCCGAGTGCGACTTTGATGACATTAAATATTTTGTAAAAAACAATGGAGATCATAATGTCGTTTCTAAAAATTTGAAAGATTTAAAAACGTTTTATCAAAAAGAAAAAGGTGAAGATAATAATCATTTTAAATTTTTAAAACAGTATTTGACTTTAAATCGCTCCGAAGTGTTCTTTGCAGATAAAATAATTCTGATCGAGGGAGATACAGAAAGAATACTTTTACCGGCAATGATAAGAAAAATTGACCAAGAAAACGAATATGATATTCCACTTTCTTCACAAAACATCTCAATTATTGAGGTGGGAAATTATTCTGAGATTTATGCTGAATTCATAGATTTCTTGGGAATTAAAACGCTCATTATTACTGATATTGATACAGTTGTTTTAGAGGAACATACAAATGAAAAAGGTGAAAAAACAAAAAAATATTGTACAGCTAAAGTTGAATTTTCCACACACACAAGTAATCCAACATTAAAATATTATTTAAAGGATATTTTAAGTAACAAAGAGGCGCAAGCTAAAGAAATTTTGACAGGTCTTTCAATTAAACAAAAGATACTAACTGGAAGTCATGGAAAAGACAGTGCGCTTTCGTGGCGTCAAAATTCAGAAGGTAATTTGCTAATAGTATATCAAACTAAAGAAAATAACTCCAAAGATGAGAGTTACAATGCTCGAAGTTTTGAGGATGCTTTCTTCCATATAAATAGAGATTTTTTTACAAATGTGGACGGTCAGAATCAAAACGAAAAAATTACTAATTGCGAAGCAGTATTTCAAAGTTTAAAAAAAGTATTGTATTTATTTGATGCAACAAAGGATAGTTATTTTTTGGCAGAGAATTGCGTTAACAAAAAACCTTCTTTAGCTATGGATATTCTCTTGAATAGTGAAACCAAGGAAGGAAAAGATTTTTCTAATTGGAATATTCCTCATTATATCAAGGAGGGGTTAGAATGGTTACAAAAAAATTAGAAGATGAAGTAGTTAAAGTTTTTGAACATATTAACAAAAAAGAAAATTTTGTGTTAAGCGGTGGTGCTGGCAGTGGCAAAACATACTCACTTGTATCGGTGATTAATGAATTATATTCTCAAAATGCTAAAGCTAAAATTGCCTGTATTACCTATACCAACGCAGCTGTACACGAAATTCAAGAAAGAGTATCAAATAGCAATCTACATATGGCCACAATCCATGATTTTTTATGGGATAACATTTCATCGTTTCAAAATGAATTAAAAGAAACTTTACTAGAAGGTATCAACTTAGAAATTAGTCCGTACAAAAACATTCATGTAGAAAAGCCCTATAACAATGATTTTGTCGATGGTATATCATATGCCGAAAATCTTTCCTTAGCAAATGGTAAGATATCCCATGATGAAATAATAGTATTAGCCAACCACATGTATAAGAAATATCCAAAATTATGTGAAATTCTTAATGATAGATATGATTTTATTTTTGTAGATGAGTATCAGGATACATTTTCTGATGTTATTGAAATCTTTTTGGAACATGTATATGGCTCGGTGGTCGAACGAAAATGTATTTTTGGTTTTTTCGGAGATTCTATGCAATCAATATATGATAGAGGAATAGGAGATTTACAAAAATATATTGACGACCAGAAAGTCATTGATATTCCGAAAAAACAAAATAGAAGAAACCCTCAAAAGATTATTAATTTGGCCAACAAATTGCGGATTGATGATTTAGTGCAAGAACCCTCGAAGGATACTAATGCACCGAATATGGTAAATGGTAAGATAAAAGAAGGAAAAGCAGTTTTTTTATACCAAATACCGGCAGACGAATTACAATCCAAACAATATTTTGAGGGATGGGACTTCAATAACCCTAAAGAGACAAAAGAGTTGCGTTTAACACACAATCTCATTGCTTACTCTGCTGGGTTTCCAACCTTAATAGAGATTTATGATAAGGACCCTATTGTTAAGTTTAAAAATGAATTCATTAAGTTTATTAAGGGTACCGATATTGATACAAGTAAAGCTTTTAAAGATTTGTTAGAAGAAGTAGATTGGAAGGTATCTGAAAGGGCTAAAGTTAAGGAGCATAGAGGCAAAAAACGGCTTGATGTGTTTCTAAGTGACACTACTAATGAGGAATTATTTAATACTGTCAAAAACCTTCCATTTGATGAAGTTAGAAAGATATATTTTGATAAAGATAATTTGATTTCTGACAAAAAAGAAGCAGATGAAATTGGCTCCGTAAAATCCAAGCGAGATAAGTTGATCAGACATCTTTTCAAGATACAATCTGTAGTTGATTTATATGAAAAAGGAGATTATTACAGCTTCATTAGAAAAACATCATTTAAAATAAAGAGCATTTCTGATAAAACATTAATAAAACAAAAAATTTCAACTCTTATTGGAATGAAATCAAAAACAATAGGAGAAGTTATTGAGTATGCAAATGACAGTGGTTTATGTATCAAAGATGATAATATTAATGATTTTATAATAAAAAATCACTATTTGTATGGTAGAGTTTCTAAGGTTAAGTATTCAGAATTTATAAATCTTTACGATTATCTTGAAGGGTATTCTCCCCTGTCAACACAGCACAAAATTAAAGGAGAGCAATATAAAAACGTTTTAGTTATTCTTGATAACGGTAATTGGAATGATTATAATTTTGAATATTTATTAAATCCTTCTCATTCGAAATGTAACCCAAATGTTTTAAATAGAACTAAAAAACTATTTTATGTTTGCTGTACTAGAGCAATGGATAATTTAGTGGTATATTGTGAAAATCCAACACAAGAAATGATTGAAAATGCTAAACAGCTATTTGGGGCTGAAAACTGTTATAATACCTAAGGAGGACAAAAAATGAACAACGCTATTTATATATCCGGTTATTTAAATGATAACGAAATGATTGAGCTTAGAGATATTGAGAAAAATCTTTTGAATAATCACACATCTTTATCCGTTAGAAATCTTAAAGGGTGTATAATGCATTCAGCTTTGGATTTTGCGGATTTAGAATTGATTTTATTCTCCTATGAATTATTTAAACATTTTATATTGTCTGGAAGTTATGATGTATTAAAATACAATGTTGTACAAATATGGGAAAAGATACATAAAACTGAAAAAGTTCCATTTACCATTGGCGTTGAAGATATCCCCATCGGCAATGCACATGAAAATATAAAAGTAAAAATCGATGGTAAACTTACCAAAAAACAAAAAGAAACTGCAATTGACAGAACCTTTGATATGGTAAATAGATTAATTGATAATGATTTTGCGTTAAAAGAGAAATCAAAATTCTATGATGCTTTTAATGCACATCTGCTTTCATACGATCCGACCAAAGAGACATTTGAAGAAATAGACATTGAAAAAGAAATTCGTAAAAAAGAAAAATAATATAATACATAGCAAATACAAGGCTTGAAACTAGTAGTTCTATTAAAAACTGAGCCAATCCAATTATATTGGATTGGCTCAGTTTTACTTATTTAAAATTTCTAATTTCGATTTTGGATAAATGTTCCTTGTGTTCTCAAGTCCATCACCCCAAGGTTCGGGATAAAATTTTGTGCTATGTACAAGAAATTTAACAACATCACCGACTTGAGGATTTCCATATTTCTCTTTGTTATCATCAAAAAAGAGCCAATGCGTTTCACCATTTGCGGGTAAGCTGTTCAAAGGGATAAGTGAATCTATCTTTAGGCATCTTTTTCCTTGTAAATTACTATTGCAGTTCATGCCCGCTCTATCTTGCACAATAGTTGCAACAAATTTATTGCCATCTTTTTCAGCAAATCGAATAGTTTCAAGAAACTCTTTATAGTGCTTACTAAATTCTTCAGTATCAGGTCGGGAAATTAATCCAAAATCAAAAAACTCATCATAAACAACGCGTAGACCATCTAATTTTCTGAATTGCATACCTTGCAATGGCGTTTTATTATATTCTTTTACACTTATAGGGTCCATAATAATTGGAACTATTCTTTTTTCAAGCGCCCAAGCCGCACCCAGTTCTGCCAAACAAAAAGAACTACGCATATAAGATGATGTAATTAAAAGAATTATAACATCACAATTTTTTATATTGCTTTTTATGGTTTCAATAAAATTATCACTAGTTTGTATATTCCTTGCAATTGAACTGCTAAATACACAATCTTTGCTTATACCAAATCCATTTACTAATAAATTCAAAAAACAATTATGCAATCGTGTATCAATAGTTGAGTGACTAATAAAAACAGTTTTGTTTGTGTTTTCTATCATGTTAATCTCCTTTATGTTATAGCATATACTCCGGCCAGTATATTTTATCAAGCTCATCAAGAAACTTCTCTCCGATGTCGGGCTCTATCATATGAACATAATACGCTTTACCATAAAGATGTTCACGATAATTAACGAAATGCGTGGCATTAGAGTTTTGTAAATGAATTAAAACCCCAAATTTTTGACAATAATGAATTTCTTTTTTAAGTTCACGCTTATAACGTTTTGGAACACGAACGGTTC
This sequence comes from Acutalibacteraceae bacterium, assembly GCA_045648445.1. Taxonomy (GTDB): domain Bacteria; phylum Bacillota; class Clostridia; order Oscillospirales; family Acutalibacteraceae; genus SIG607. The sequence continues at coordinate 45,307 of JAZRNY010000001.1, read as the reverse complement.
CGTTTTGAACCACTAATCCCGTAATAAATTTTGGTTCTCCGCAAGTAAAAGATTGTGTCTTTTCAGTATTGATACTGAAATCATATTTATTGACTATTGAAGTTATTTCCGGTATCAATTGTGACATCTCGCTATTAGAAGAAAATGTAAGATCATCAGCGTATCTTGAATATGTAATGTCATTCTCCTTCGCATATCTTTGTATTTCCCAATCCATTCTTTTGCAAATTATATTTGCAAGTTTAGGACTAGTCGGGGCACCTTGCGGTAGCACTCCTTTAAAACAACAAAGTTTGGCAAGTTCCTGTGATGCGCGCGATGTGTATCCGATATTCTTAAATATAGCAAATACCTTTTCCTCGGTGATTGATGGAAAGAAATCCTTTATATCCATACAAACAACAAAATCATGATTTGCGTGAAGTTCGGCATGAGTTTTAATAGAACGATTCAATTCAAAACCATGTGCGTATTTAGATACTTTAATCTTATTTAATATGTTTTCAAGTATCCAACGCTGCCGTGCTTTCAATCTTTTGCTTGGTGCAAGTATTGTCCTAATTTTGTTGTCGCTAATTAAATCAAACGCATGATAGTTATTTTCTAATGATATTCCTTGAGTACGCAAAACACGGTAAATATGTTCTTCGTCGAAAAACACTGGGAGTTTTTTATTTATTAATTTTTCTGCATATTTACAGCAACGATTAATAAACTTATCGTCATATTCTTTTTTATGCAGTTCGTGTTTTAGCTTGATTATATAATTATTATCCATATTAAACCTTCTAAAAAAACGGGAGATCGCTACGTAAAACACAATTAATTTAAACATTTGATGTTGCAGAGCGGTTACTAAGAGAACGAAGAGAACGCAAGTAAGCGCTCTGCAACATCAGTTAGTGCCGTTCTTAATATGAGGCGAATGCACCTCTTAGCTAACGATCTCCCGTTGATTAAACTATTTTTTCTTGGCTGAAAAACTTTTTGGAGTTGGTAGATATGAGCATTCTTCCCAATCGAAGTCTACAGCAGCTTGTGCATCTGTGTTAAGATATTCATAATGTGATACTGATTGAGGATGAATTGCTATACTGTTTCCGTGTGCTGTTGTATAAAATCTATTATTATTGAATGTTAAGAAGTCGTTATCACATAGATATCGAATGTGTTTCATTATTTCAGTTTTAGGTAATTTGAGTTCTTCTGATATATATGTTAAATCACAAGTAGGATCTTGCCTTAGCATACCCAATATCAAGCAATCTAAAGTTTTTTCTTCGTAATCCATTATTCACTCCAATTAGCAGCAAACGCATATGAATTTGCATCAGACTGCTTTTTCTTGTTTGTTAAATCCGAAATACTCGGTCTTTTGCATTCCTTGCCTTTTCGTATAAAGGGTGGTTTATTGAAATCAGTAGGTCGCCAAAAAGCACTTATGGTGTTGTTGGGTGTGTTATAATAAAATGAAATCAATAGGCGGCACTTTTCAAACCCCATACAGTAAGGATATTCTGCTTCGGCAAAAAAATCTCCAATTAGTTTTTCATATTTCTCAATTGTACTATATTCGTGTGTGTTTTTGGTAAAATGTTTAGCAGAAATCCATTCATCTTTGTAAATAGCAGTAACTTCATAGTTGAATTTTTCAAAATTATCATTAAGATGTTTTATTGCTCTCTGAGTTGGTGTTAAGCACATATAATATAGTTTTGGGTTGCCATAACCATCTATATTGTGTTTGTCGCAAAATTCATTCAGAACGCGCCAAATGGTTTTTCCTGTTCCGATTATATCATCAACAAATACAACGGCTTTAATATCTCGTAATGGGTCTTTAGAAAATTTTGATTGTGAAGCTAATACTTGTTCGTTATCAATTCTGTTGAAATTATAAACTTGAATATCTGAGCGAACATTATCACTACCGGATTTAATACCACTAGATGATTCTACAGTAACATAAAGTACGTCTTTCAAATTGATTGTATATTTTGCAAGGTCTTTTTCTAGTAAATCAACTAACTGCACAAACCTATCCTGACATTCTTCTTGGGTTAGGTATATGTATCTGCTAAAAGCATCCAAAAAAACAGCATGATCTTTAGAATCAATATTTAGCAGCCAATCATCTAACTTTTTAGGTAGCTCTGCTATTCGGTCATGTGGATGAATTGTTTTAGGATTAATATTATTGTTTTCATAAAACAATTTCAAAGCGTCATCTTTTGTCATAATAAATTCCTTTTTGTAAATTATAGGAATATTATACCATTTTGCATTTGAAAAATCAATCGTTAGTATATGACCTGATTTTTATATGAAATTTAATTTTAGATAAAAGAAATTATAAATCAGATAACAACTGAGCGTTGAAGGGAAAGTCGAAATATGGTAAAATAGAAACAGTTAAAGGTGGTGGATGTATGGAACATATTACTATTGGAAGAAAGTATAATGAAGGCAAGGTTGCTTTTGTAGAGTGTGTGAAAGACAGTTCCCTTGACGATATCAATATTAAGGACAAGTGTTTTTTGCTTATCGTACTCACTAAAGGGAAATTAGAGTTTAAAGTTGGCGGTGAGAAAGTCACTGCTGTCGCTCCGTCTTTTTTGTGCTTTGACGAGTCAGAAAATCCCATGCTTGTTTCAAAGGCAAAAGCGCACTACACTTGTGTGTACTTCCATCCTAAATTTTTAAATATTAACATGACCTTTGAGTTTTTACGTTCTAAGAATTATGGTGATATAGCCACCACTCACGATATGTTTATGCTAAAACCGTTTATTGATAAAGCGTATGTAATCCCTATTGCCGAGACACAGGCAGAAAAAATCGAACAATCTGCCGATTATATGTTAGAGGAACTAACCGAGCAAAGAGATTGGTATTGGTCTTGTCGAGGACGTTCATATTTTATGGAGATTATTATCGCATTAGAGCGTATGTACGGTCTTATAGGTTATGGTATAACCCATCAAAAATCGGATAACGCACCAATTATTAAAAATCCCAAACTTCGTGATGCAGTGCTTTATATAGAAAGCCATTATGGCGATAGTATAACCCTCTCTGATATATCGGCTAATGCCGGAATAAACCATACAACCCTTACTGCACTTATGAAAGAAGAACTTGGTTGTACGGCAATCGAATATTTGATGCAGTACCGAGTTACTATTGCAAAAAAACAACTCGCTTTTACTGATGTTCCTATTAAGGATATTGCAAACATGGTTGGATTCAAAACAGTTCAACACTTTAATCGTATTTTTAAAGAAATAACAGGCACAACCCCCGCCGAATTTCGTAAATCAGCGGTTAAAAACAGAAAGGATGACTTAAATGGAAAACAAAATCATTGAACTCGAAAACAGAATAAAAAAATTAGAAGCGATACTTGAAAATGTTGATCTATCTGGTGATGGATTAAATATTACTTTTGACCAAACTCCGCTTACTGCAGTTAAAATATCAGGCGATGGAGCTAATGTGAATTTTCATAATAGCCCTATTGGATATGCCATAACTGCCGGTAATGACGAACTCGAAGAATTAGAGGATGCCGCCGACGATTTGGAGTGCCGTGTAGATGATATTAAATGTGCGGTAGAAGATGCAAAAGCTATACTTAATGATATCGAGCCCAAAGTCACAACCTTATTGGAAAAATTGAAGGAAATAGATATAGATAGTGAGGAATAAAAAATGCGTGAACCATATCAAATATTATCAATTCCATATCGTATAGTTAATGGTATTCCGTTATTCTGTATCATTCGTAGAGCAGACCACAGTTATTGGCAGTTTATTGCCGGCGGCGGAGAAAATGGTGAAACACCTATACAAGCAGCCCAAAGAGAAACAATAGAAGAAATTGGTGTTGAGCCAAAAAATATTAAGCAACTTACCTGTGTTGCCTATGTTCCGGCAGAAGTTATTGCGGAAAGCAGAAGACAACATTGGGACAAAAACACTTATGTAATTCCTGAGTATTCTTTTGCCTTTGAGTGTGATTCGGATCCTATATTATCAAATGAACATACTGAGTATAAATGGCTTACATATGATGAGGCACGAAAACTATTAAAATGGGATTCAAACAAAGTTGCTATGTATGAAATCGACTCAATAATAAAAGGAAAATTATAATGAAACGAATTCTTATAATCGGTAATGCGGGTAGTGGTAAAACCACATTTGCCAAAGCGCTTGCCGAAAAGACGCATCTACCACTAATTCATTTAGATAAATTATTTTGGTGCGGCGAATGGGAACATCTGTCTAGAGATGAATTTGACGCTGTTTTACAAATTGAATTGGAAAAATCCGAATGGATAATTGACGGTAATTTCAGCAGGACCATTCCTCACAGGTTAAAATACTGCGATACTGTTTTTTATTTTGATTTACCCACAATCACTTGTTTGTGGGGTTCAACTGTTCGTGTTATTAAAAACTACGGTAAAACAAGGGATGATATGGGCGGCAACTGCCCTGAGTATTTTGATAAACAGAAAGTAAGTTTATATAAAGCAATCTTTTCGTTTAATAGAACTCATAGAAAGAAGTATAGAAAACTTTTGGAAGAGCAAAAGAATATAAATATAGTAATATTCAAAAGCAGAAAACAGGCTTATTCTTATTTAAACAGTTTATAAAAGTTTTAAAGGTGAAATTATTTTGCAAATACATGAAATTACAAACAAACATAAATATTGGAATGCGGCAATTGAATTTGCGGAGAATTGCTCGTGGAAGGCTGGAAAATTTCTTGCTAAACTGATGAAAGAAAACAAATTTCTCGGTTGGGAAAGAGTTTTTATAGCTTGTGTAGAAGAAAAGGTCATTGGATATTGTACACTTGCAGAAAAAGACGAATTGCCTGAACAATATGACTTTTCACCATTCATTGGGTTTGTTTTTGTTGATGAAAAATATCGTGGAAATAGAATTTCTGAACAAATGATAAATAGTGTGATTGCTTATGCGGTAAAACTCGGTTTTGAAAAAATATACATTATGAGTGGTGAACGTGGTTTATACGAAAGGTACGGTTTCGAAAAAGTAGGAGATTTTAAAACTATATATAATACCGTTGACCAACTTTTCGTTAAATATATAAGTTTATAAAATTATATTTGGTGCAGGAGAATTTTAATGACATACGAAGAAAGAAAAGCACTCGTAAAATCATATCTTGGCAAGACGGTAGATATTAAAATAGACCGTCCTATAGGTTATGTACACAAGAAAGAAAATTACTGCTTAACTTATCCAATCAACTATGGATATATACCCAGTGTTTTGGGTGGTGACGGCGAAGAACTCGATGTTTACTTGCTTGGCGTGAACGAGCCCGTAACCGAGTATAAAGCTCAAATAATCGGCATTGCTCACCGCGAAGATGATGTTGAGGACAAACTCATTGCTACACCGGTTGATTTGAATTTTACTAAGGAAGAAATCGAACAAGCTATTCATTTTCAAGAGCAATATTACAAAACCACAGTAGAGGTATTTAAATGAAGATACATATAATCGGATGTAGTGGTTCGGGCAAAACATATTTAGCCAAAGCGCTAAGTGAAAAGTATAATGTCCCTCACTTTGATTTGGATGATATTCAATGGGATAACAATGCGGATGGTTATGGCGTTAAAATGCCCATTGAAAAACGCACCGCATTACTTAATGATATTCTTAAAAATGACAGTTGGATTATAGAAGGTGTATATTACGCTTGGGTTGGCAAATGCTTCGAGGATGCTGATAAAATATATGTGCTTGATACACCTAAACGAGTTTATACTTATAGAATTATCAAGCGCACAATAAGAAGAAAGCTAGGTCTTGAAAAAGGCAAGAAAGAAACTTTTAAATCGGTTTATAACCTGCTTAAATGGACGGAAACTTTCCAAAATAAAAGTATGGTTGAAATCAGGAAGATAATTAACTCATATCCCAAAAAGACCGTTTGGCTTAACAATTGTAAGGATGTTCAAAATGTCATCACCGGAAAGGAATAGACACATATATGACCAAGTCAATTACAGAGGACATAAACGATAATTTAAACGGCGAAGCAAAGCAAACAGCTCTGGAGTTTGTTGCTTTCTTGCAATCAAAACATCTGACATTTTATAAAGATATGTGCGATTGTTGGAAAGATAAGATTTATTATTGGGTAAAACTCAGCGATGAATGTGTTTGCTTTATTGCAATTGCAGATCCCGATGAGTCTCAAAATCTTTGGACTGTTTGGTCTGATGAGAGCAAATTATATGAAGATTGTTTGGTTGATGAAGAAATCAAGGCTATTGCTTGGAAGAATATAGATTTTTGCGGAAACTGCGGTTCTTGTGGCGGCGGTCAATCTAAGAAGGTATTTGGTAAAACTTTTGACCGAGTATGTGGCTGTACATTTCGCATAGATAACCCCTCAGCAAAAGATATTCCGTTTTTAGAAAAAATGGTTGAAATTAAAATGATAGAAGCATGTGAAAAGGTGTTGATTTAATATGAGTATTATTAAAACTAATAGATTGATTTTAAGACCGCTAACAGATAATGATGCAGCAGAAATGTTTAAAAATTGGACTTGGGATGAGCGTGTTTCTAGGTATTGCCGTTGGCATCCGCATAAAAGCATCGAAGAAACAAAACAACTGCTAAAAATGTATAAAAGCCAAACCGAGAAAGGGTTCGATTACCGTTGGGGTATTACTCTCAGAGATGGCAACGACCTAATTGGCGTAATTGATGTTATTGATTTATCAGAAGATAAAAAGACTGCTGAAGCTGGTTATGTTTTAGCATACGATTATTGGAATAACGGCTATCTAACAGAATCCTTGAAAGCAGTAATAACCGAACTTTTTAATGATGGTGTTGAAACGGTTATCGCAGATCATCATGTGGAAAATATAGCTTCCGGCAGAGTTATGGAGAAATGTGGTATGAAATTCACACATTTTTCAAAAGCAAAGGCAAAATTCGGTTCAGATGAACTATGCGATGTGAAATGTTATGAAATCAAAAAGTAAGGATGAACAGCATAATGAGTATTATTAAAGGCAAATGCGGAACAGACTGCAACACTTGTGGGTTCAAAGAAAAATTAAACTGTGGTGGTTGCAACAAACAAGACGGTAAGATATTTTGGGGAGAATGCGATATTTATAAATGTGCAACTTCAAAAGGTTTTAAACATTGCGGAGAATGTAAGGAACTCCCTTGTAAAGATTTAACCAAATTTATAGAAAACGGCCATAATCCTAATCGGTTATCTAATCTAAAAAAATGGAGAAATGAGATAATTGATACTCGTTGCGGACTTCATTGTATTAGTTGTGACTACAAAGAAACCTGCGGATGCGGTGGCTGTATAGAAACAGGCGGACATCCATTTCACGGCGAATGTCCCGTGGCAGTTTGTTGTCAAAATAAAGGTTTTGTTCATTGTGGCGAATGTCCCGAGATTCCTTGCGAGTTGCTAACTCAGTATTCTTGTGACCCCGAACACGGCGATACCCCTCAAGGAGCAAGAATTGAACAATGCAAAAAATGGAAGAAATCGAACAAGTAATTTATTTTCATGAGCAATATTACAAGACCACAGTAGAGGTATTAAAATGAAAGACATACTTTTTAAAACAGACGATTATATTTTCAGCTACCGTGTTGCGGGGATTTGCATACATAACGAAAAAGTGCTTTTACACAAAGCTAAGGGTGATGAGGGTTACGCTTTTCCGGGCGGTCATGTTTCTTTCGGAGAGACAAATGCAGAAACTCTCAAAAGAGAATTTATGGAAGAAATTGGAGCAGATATTACGGTCAGTGAACTTAAATGGGTCGGAGAAATATTCTTCCCGTTAAAAGGTAAGCCCTGTCACCAGATATGCCTTTATTATTTGGTTGAAATTAAAAATATTGATGATTTTTCAGATAATGTATTTACTGGGACAGAGGAAATGAGTGGAGATAATTTTCAAATTGAGTTTCATTGGATACCGTTGGTACAGCTTAAAGATATAAAAATATACCCCGAAAAAGCTACGGAGCTTATGATGAGGCTTGATAGCGGTGTACAGCATTTTATTTATAAAGAAATATGATTTTAAAAGATATCTTAACTGCAAATATATATATATCGAAAAAAGGTTATAGGGTGATAAATATTAAATATCTAAAATTAAATTCCAATAGTTCGGATTTGCATAAGCAAGATTTTGAAAGGCTTGTTCTTTTATACGGTGCCGAGCTTGATAGCCACCAAAACCGAACCACACCAAAAGAAATTTTGACAAAGTGGGCTAACAGTATGGTAAACATACAAAGTGATGCTGATAGACACCTAGAGCTATGTTATGATGGTGATAATTTAATAGGTTTTTTATACGGAAAAATCGACCATTCCGACCACAAAGGTTATATCAAGGTCGGATATGGTTACATTATGGAATTTTATGTGTTGCCCGAATTTCGCCGTAATGGATACGGCAAACAAATGTATTCGCATTTAGAAGAATTGCTAATAATGGACGGTGCTAAAGGCCTTTATTTAACTTCAGATCCCGTTACCGGCAAACCGTTTTGGTTGGCTTGTGGGTATAAAAGCACAGGTGAAAAATCTCCTGAAAATAATCAGGAGATATACGAAAAGGTGTTAGATAATGATTTACAGGCTTGATGATTTTATTGAAAGCGGCATAAACCCAATTACTAACCAATCTTATGATGATTCTTGGATAATTTGGCAGCTTACAGATAGCAAAGAATATAAATTGATGGTTGGCAGCTTTAACGGTTGTGCGTATAGTATAAAATTCAGCCGTTTTGCTGATGGTTGGGAGATGTCTGTGTGCGATTTTATTCAGTTCAACACCAAACGGAACAAAAATATGATACTCGTTATCAGTGAAGCTGACCTCGAAAACGCTAAAGAAAAATATGAAGGTCATAGTTTTGATGAGCCGATTTTAAGAAATGATGAGCAGATATATACCGTACATAGTACATCTCTAGAAAGTTGGAATTCAATACAAAAAGATGGTTGCCTTAAAAGTTGGAATATTTTAAAGTCTGAAAAAACAATAGCCGAAGAAAAGCCTATTGGCAGTGCTCTGGGTGATCCAAAAGATTTTAGCGATTATATTATGTTTGGCAAAAATATTGCCGGAGAGCTTGTTGTTAACTCAAAACAGCGAGGCAAAATTATTATGGATGGCAACGCTGAATATTTAACAGGCGCAAGGCTTTATCTTGATATGAAGAAAATAGTTGAAGACGGTTTGGCCGTACGTGACGGGGCACACTTGAAAGTTAAAGACAAACTTCCGCTAAAGCCTTATTTGATTTGGGTTGCCACTTGGGAAAACGTCGGTCTTGATAGCAGAATTTCCACACCCAAGATTTTTACAGAAAAAGCCAATATGGAATTCAAGAAAAGGTATCCTCAATATGAATGATAGAATTATCGCAGACATAACAAACTTCATATTTGTTGAGGACAAACCGCAAAACGTGGATGCAATTTTTCTGCCCGGTGGCTCACACCCTGAGCAACCCGAATACGCTGCTGAACTTTATCGCAAGGGATATGCAAAGTGGCTTATTCCGTCAGGTGGAGTTAGCGTTAAACGAGATAAGTGGCCCGGTGTTCGCTCAAAGGCAGATGTATATAATGACGACTATCAATCTGACTGTGAGTTTTTTACGGATGTGTTTGTTAAAAATGGTGTGCCTGCGGATGCGATTGTTGGAGAGGACAAATCAGGACATACTCGTGACAACGCCTTTCTATCCCGAAAGGTTGTTGACGAAAATGGATTAGAGATAAAGACTGCAATTATAGTTTGCAAGGCATTTCACGCTCGGCGTTGTCTGATGCTTTATCAGATGGCTTTCCCCGATACAACGTTTTATGTTTGTCCTGTGGTATGTATGGGAATAACCAAAGATAATTGGTATAAATCCGAGCAAGGTATTGACCGTGTGCTTAGTGAGCTTGCTCGTTGCGGCAACCAATTTGTCGGGGATATTAAGGAGTATTTGTTATGATTCACTATATGAATCTTGTTCCAACTGCTTTTGTGAAAATTGCAGATGGTAATAAAACAATTGAATTAAGGCTCAATGATGAGAAGCGGCAACGAATCAATGTTGAAGATACCGTTGTTTTTGACTGTTCCTCAACCAAAGATATCATCACAGCACAGATTTCCGGACTACATAAATTCTCTAATTTTAAAGAATTGTACAATGCGTTGCCACTTGAAAAGTGCGGCTATACAGTTGCCGAACTTGATACTGCCCATTACACCGATATGGAACAGTATTACACTAAGGAGCAAATTGAAAAGTATGGTGCTTTGGGTATAGAACTTTTTAATGTATCTTCGATCTGTGATATTAAAGAGATAATAACTGAACCTGATATATTAAAATTACTTGCACCAAGCGTATTCAATCCCACAGAGGAACGATTACTGAACAGAGCAAAGAAATATCAAGAAGATGAAAACGCCAATATCTATGCTTATAAACATAATGGTGAATACAAAGGGATTGTTGTTTTTAAGACTCAAAACAACTCAGCAACCATACTTGATATTGCTGTAAAACCTGAATATCAAGGTCAAGGTATTGGTAGTAAACTTATTGATTTTATCTTTAATAGTTTTAATGTGGATAGCATCACAGCCGAAACCGATGACGATGCTATTGGATTTTATATAAAGTATGGATTTATTGTTGCTGTCACAAAAATTGAATTCGATACCAAAAGGTATGTTTGCGTTTGTGAAAGCGTTACCCATCACTACGATTTATTGATAGACGAAAATAACGACCCCGTTCACGATCCAAAACCTTTACAGAATTATATGGATAAATGGGACGGACAAGTTTTCATTGATAAAATGGAACTTAATGAAGATAAATCTGTTCTCGAAATCGGTGTAGGAACCGGCAGACTAGCCGTTCGTATAGCCCCTTTCTGTGGCGAATTCTATGGGGTGGATATTTCCTCCAAGACCATCGAACGTGCAACGGAAAACCTTGCCGAGTTTGAGAATGTCAGACTGACTTGCTCTGATTTCCTTTCTTGCAAATTGGACCGTTCTTTCGATGTTATATTTTCCTCCTTAACCTTCATGCACATTGAGAAAAAGCAGAAAGCCGTAAATAAGATTACCGGTTTACTGAATGAAGCAGGCAGACTTGTTCTTTCGATTGATAAGAATCCGAGCGAGTTCATCGACACTGGCACACGAAAGATCAGGATATTTCCCGATACGCCTGAGGAAATTAAAACTTATATTGCAAATTCAGGCTTATTACTAATAGAACACTATGAAACTGAATTTGCACATATATTCGTCGCAACTAAGGAGTGAAGATAATGAAGAAATACGACATAACAAATAGCGACCAAAACCTTATCAAAATTGCCCTTAAATGTTTAACTGAGAATTTTGATGATGGTGTTTATAATCACACTGTTGGATGTGCCTTGTTATGCAAAAATGGAGAAGTATACAAGGGTGTGAACTGTGACGGAATACACGGCTCTTGTGCTGAATATATCACAATGGGAATTGCTATATCAAACGGCGAAAGAGAATTTGACACAATTGTTGCAGTCCACGATAAAGCTCCGAATTGCGTTGTTTCTCCTTGCGGTAACTGCCGTCAAATGCTTTTTGAATACTGTCCTGATATAAAAGTAATTGTAAACGATGAAAATGGTTACTTGATAAAAGTGATTGCAAAAGATTTATTACCGTTTGCGTGGCAACCGGTTATATGTTGAGTGGACAAAGAAGTTACACAAAATGCCGTTTGCTATGGTGAACGGCATTTATAAAACACACTAACTCAACCTGTGGTTGCATACAGGTAAACGGTTATGTTATACACTTTTGAACTATGATGATTTATACTATAATCAGAAAGCGCTTTCGAGTAAATATTTGGAGTGAATGCTATGTTAAAGATTGGCGAAAAAATAAAGGAACTGCGTAAATCTCAGGATGTAACCCAAGAAAAGTTGGCAGATTATCTTAACATTTCTTACCAAGCAGTTAGTAAATGGGAAAACGGTTTGGCTCTGCCAGATATTACACTATTGCCTAAATTGGCAAACTTTTTTGGTGTAAGTACGGATGAGTTGCTTGATTTAAAAGCAAGTGAAAATGAAGCTGAATTAAGAAGGTACGAAAAAGAGTACCACGAACTTGGACGCAAAGGAAAAATCTTAGAAAAAATCAAATTGTCGCGCAAAGTACTTAATTTATATCCAAGAAACTATCAATGGATGTTAAATCTTGCCTATGGCTTAGTATCTTATGGCGCTACAAGTGAACAACAAAAATATAGAGAAGAGCACAAGTTTGTTGAGGAAGCTATATCCTTATGTGAAAGAATATTAGAAGACTGTACGGTTGATAGTATCAGGCATAGCGCCATACAAATACTTTGCTATGAATATCCCAAAATGAACAAAAAAGATGCGGCTATTAAGCTCGCAGAAGATATGCCGAATATGCTAATTTGTAAGGAAATGCTATTGAGCCATATTTATTCTGGAACAGAACGCTTAAAGCAAGAACAAAATAATCTAAGATTCATGCTTCACTTTTGTTGTAGTATACTTTATCTAATGGCTTGTGATAAGGATCTACGGCAAGGACTAACCATGGACCAACGTATTAAAATGCTTGATACTGCAATTAACCTCAACAAAACAATGCTTTATGATGATGAAAATGAGAATTTATACAACAGCCAACTATCATTATATTATTTAATGATAGCAAAGCTTTATTGTCAAAAAAATGAAAGTGATATGGTTATTAAAAATTTGTTTTTGTCGGAAAAATGCGCAATAAACTATGATAGCGCTTCTAATTTAGGAGAGCAAAATTACAATTCTATTTATTTCAGTAAACTAACTTGGAATCCTCAAAACATATCAACAAACTCTGATAAAACATTATGTGAAGAATTGTTATTGAATTTAAATGATAATTGTTTCGAAGAATTAAAGGACAATGCAGAGTTTATCGCATTAAAAGAGCGATTAGAAAACAGTAACAAAGTGATTAAATTTAAGATTTCAGATACATCTAAACTTCATAAGTTCACTGATAGTAATGTAAAAATCCTTGATTGGCAAAAAGATTTTGAACTAATAAACCAATTCTATAAAGAAGGTTTTGCTATATACGATTTACGAAAGGATGACCCTGATGAATTTGAAAGTTTGGGGACAGTTGCGTATATAAAGGATAACAAAATCATATCACTTGCGGATATAATGAAAATTAGTGAAAATGAACTGCAGATTGGTGCAGTTGCCACCTTACCTACCGAGCGTAATAAAGGCTATTGTAAAGCAGTCGTTTCGGTTGCCGCTGAAAGAATTTTGAGTTTAGGCTATACCGCAAAACTAACCACTAAAAACAATAACATCGCTATGCAAAGGGTTGCGAAAGCTATAGGAATGATGCTAGATAAAAATTAGTACTTCGTGTGTCCAATATGCAAGTGCCGTCTGTGCTCTGCAGGCGGCATAATGTTAAATTCTAATCCAACTTTAAGTTGGAAAATTCCAATAACTGCGTTATTGATTTGTATTCTTATAACCCTTAAAATATAAATGTAGCTACAAGAAATATAAAGGAGTGTAATTATGGATAATTTGAAGCTCAACGATACTATTTGTTTTTATAGAAAAAAGCAAGGCTTAACACAAGAGGACCTTGCCGTAAAGTTAGGTGTAACCAACCAGTCGGTATCTAAATGGGAGTCGGCACAGTGTTGTCCAGATATCAGTCTACTACCAAAGCTTGCCGATATATTTGAGATAAGTATAGATGAATTGTTCGGCATTGTGCCGAGAATGTCTATGACTAAAGAGGTTAACGATGCTGAAAAAGACGCTGTTTTTTCTAAAGCAATGAAAATTATGAAAGAAAGCGGTACAGTTTCTACATCATTGTTGCAAAGAAAACTGAATATTGGCTATGAACAAGCAGTACATTTAATAGACTTGCTAAAAGGTGAAGTGAAAGATAAAGAAGATTGCTCTTCGCAATTCTCTTGGCCGAATGATGATATATTACGTGTTGTAGTTGCCAGAGGCAAAAAAGTTATATCGGTCGACGACATAGATAAAACTATAGATATTACTTTTCCAAAAAACTGTAACGAAACTACAAGGCAATATTTTAAAGTTGAAGTCTTTGGTAATATATCTTGTGATGCAAGTATCAATGGTGATGTTGTAAGCCACGGCGAAATCGAATGCAACGAAATCAATGGTGATATTAAAGAAAGTAGCCAAAATGTAAACTGTCAGGGTAATATAAACGGTAACGTAAACGCAGGAGCCAATATTTCTTGCGGCGGTTCGATCGGCGGCGGAGTTAATTGCGGAAACAACGTTTCCTGTGCGGGCGAAATAAATGGTGCTGTAAACTGTGGTGATAATGTTGCTTGCGGCGATAATATTAAAGGGGATGTCAACTGCGGTGGAAGCATTGAATGCAAAATAATTGAAGGTAATGTTGAATGCCAAGGAAATATTATTTATAAATAATACCTAACCAACCTCTAATTTTGCCGACTATATAGGCGTAACAATCATGATTGAAGCAAAGGTGCAAAATGAAAACAAACGAAATCTTAAAACTTATAGGCGACAAAGAGTTCCTTGATAAGATCTATCAATTTTCATACCGAAGATGCAATACTTCTTACGAAGCAGAGGATTTATGTTTGGACATCATTCTCGCCGTAATATCTGCCGTACATAATCAGGAAAATGTAGAAAACTTCTACGCTTTTGTTTGGACAATAGCACGGAGAGTGTATGCTGATTACTCTAAAAAGAGAAATCAGACACGACAAACCATTAGTATTGAAAATAGCGATTTGTTATTGGCAGCAAAAGAGAATGAAGTTGATAGCTTTATTGAAGAAGCCGCCGAGCAGGAACAGATAAAGAAAATCTTTTCAGAGATTTCGTTTCTGTCCAAAGCATACCGAGAGGTTATGGTGCTGTATTACCTTGACGAGATGAAAGTCAAGGACATTGCCTTAAAACTTGGTATCAATGAAACAACTGTAAAACAACGTTTGTTTTCTGCACGTAATACAGTTAGAAAAGAGGTTGAAACTATGAATGAAAGAAATTTATCTTTAAAGCCTGTCTCTTTGGCATTTATAGGCACAGGAAATCCGCGTGGGAATGACCCACGAACAAAAGCAGAGCGTATTTTATCCCAAAATATTGTTTATGCGTGTAAAGATAAGGCCAAGAGTGCGAAAGAGTTATCAGAAGAATTATGTGTTCCTATGCCTTATATTGAGGATGAACTTGATATTCAAATAAAGGGTGAAAACGGCAGTTATGGACTTCTTCGGAAAGAAGGAGAAAAGTATATAGCCAATGTAATTATTGTTGATAACAATGAGTTTGATGAAGTTGGAGAAATATATACCAAACATTTGGACGAACTGTCCAAAAAGTTAAAAAAGCATTTGAATGAAACTAAAGAAAGTTTTTTGAGTTTCCCATATTTGAGTCCACAAACAGACTTGAGATTTATTCTTTGGTCTTTGATAAACGAATCTGTATGGTTTATAAAAGAGCGTGTCGATGATATACTCGAAGAAAAGTTCTTTAAAGATGTAAAATTGCCAGAGAGGAATTTTACAACAGTTGCTGTTGCAGTTGAAGACGGTACACCTTACGGTGGTAGGTTTTATGGTTGTGACGGCAATGAGACACGAGATTTTTGTGGTTATTCTTATGTTTTTATCCGCAATATCTATGGTAAAAGAATTGACAGACATTTTTATGCCGGTCAGGATATAACAAACGATGAAAAGATGAGTATTACATTAAAATCGATCGGTGGACTGTCTGTAAATGACTTAACCGAGAATCAAAAAGAAATTGCGGCTAAATCAATTGAATGTGGATTTTTAAGAAAAGTTGGAGATGTTTTAGAGCCGAAAATAATAACTATCTACCATGAAGATTGGGAACAATACCGCAATCTTCTTCGAGGATACTATGATTCCGTTGAAGACATCTGTAATAAAATTGCTGTAGAGTTGCATGATTATATGGTGTCTCATATTCAAAAACATCTTCTTAATGAATATAAATCATATAATCTATTGGTAGCAGGAATAAATGTTTTGAATGATTTGATTGAAAAATGTATTGCAGAAAACATTTTAACAGAGCCGGAAAAACGAATCGGTCCTGAAGGCGTTCTGTTAGTTGTTGAAAAATAGTTAATGTTTTCTTGAAACGAAATAATAACCTTATGTAATAAAAATATGACCTTTAAAGTTTTATGGATTTAGAGGTCATATTTTTTTATGAAAAGAGGTTGAAAATCAATGAAAAAGTACATTGATACAGCAGTTTGGGAAGATGATTACAGAAAAAGGCTTAAAAAACTTATGGAGCAAAATAATATTACTGCTCGTGAGCTCAGCTTGTCGCTAGGGTATAACGAGGGGTATATCAGTCGAATTCTCAAAGGAAAAATTGACCCGTCGTTCAAATCTATGATGGATACAATGTTGTATTTCGACATAAGCCCCGCTGAATTCTTTGCGTTTGATTTATAAAGTCATACCGAAAGTTAATGTTTTCTTGAAACTCAAAAAACTCTTTCTTAGAATTTAAGTGTCATCTTAGAATTTTAAGAAGGAGTTTTTTAAATTGAACGGTGTACGAAGAAATGTTACACCATTAGCACGGGAAGTAAAGGTATCTTCGGCAAAGGTATGTCGAGAGATGATGAAATGTACCTGAAAAGGTCCGACTTGCACAGCTGCCGAAATGTTGCAGGTTGAGTAGCAGATTTAAGTTTTAAGTTGTTAACGAAAATCTGCGGCAGCACACCTGAGCGATGACAGGCAGGTTCATCGTTGCTACCGTGAAAGACACGGCTGAAAAAATATTTGCTTGGATATATTTTCAGTACTTAAATCAAGCGCCGAAGTTTCTGGGGTTTAATCGGTAATGAAAATCCTTGCCGTACCACTATTCAGCGGTGGACCGATCCATTGTATCGGTATATGGTATTGCGTACTCTAAAATTAGAGGCTTAGGCACACCTAAGTATACGCTGGGCTTGTCCTATAATGCTGACCTTCAGCCAAAATTAAATATGATTTACGTTTCGAGATAATGATGATTATAATTTCGAGAGTCATTTCGAAAGCTATTCTCTTTTCGAGAGGTATGACAATCTTTTCGAAATGATAGATGATAAAGATGATACTCATTTCGATATGATAATGACTCTCATTTCGAGAGGCGCCGGTTTCTATCTTTCAAACAAGGAAGATAGAAACGCGACCGAGGGCCTGCCCGAGGGAGCGGCGCCAAGGCATAGTACGCAAAGTTAGTAAAAGAAAATAGGAGAAACGTACTTAATTTTATGTAAAAAAGTCCCTAGGCGTACTATGCCTTGCTATCTTTTTCGTATGATAGATGACAAGATTTCGAGATGATATTTTGAGATGATTTATGATGCACATTTTGAAATGATAGATTAACTATCTTTTCGAAATTCGTTTTGAAATAAATTGTCGGTGCTTAGTATGAAAAGATGATTATATTTTTGAAATGCTCTGAACAGAATTCTATAAGAGTAATCAAAGATATATAAAGTGGATGTACCCACATCTGCAATAATCCCATAAAAGAATCTATCCTATCTTTTTGAAATGATTGATGACTATCATTTCGAAATGAGTGCGGGAAGGATGACTATCATTTATAGAACGGCTCCCATAGACTGCGAATCAGTCTGTGGGAGCCAAAATTTTTTATGATTAAAATTTTCGTCAATAAATTTATTTATATACCAACTGCCTTAATTAAAATTTTCGTACACAAACCTATGATTTTATAAATCATATAAAAAGTTAATGTTTTCTTGAAACTCGAAAATTTTATTCCTTATATATTTAACATCCAAATATTTTGGCACACAGTTTCAACCTGAACCACTGAAATCTGTGAACGAAAATTTGGATAAATTCATGTGAGTTAATGTTTTCTTGAAATGGCATAAAAACATTATCCACATTTAAGTATCGGAAATTTGTGAAGGGCATCGAGTAGCACATAGATGTTTTTTATAAATTCACGAAATATTACGAAAGGAGTAATACTTATGAGTTTAACCCCTGAAGAACAAGAACGAAAAGCCGAGAACCAAAAACGGAATTTGCTTAATCAGACGCTTCCTGTGATTGATAGGTCGAATCAAGGAAGTTTTAAAACACGAAGGCGTTATAAAGCGGTAATGAATAGATTCTGTGGGTATTTAGGAGAGAATACCACATTGCAGAATTTTAGAAATGTTGAAGTGCGCCACGTGCGAAGTTATGTTGAGCATCTTCAAATCAGCGGTTGTAAGCCCGGATATATACTCACCGAATTATCCGGCATAAAGTGGGTGCATCAGCGAATGAACCCTAAACGTAATTTGCCAAAAAGTAATAAATGTTTCTTCGTTGCCAAGCGCCAATTATATATAAAGGATAAATCTATTCTTCCGCATGAGTTTGATGACCTTATCAAAGTTGCGCTTGATATGGGGCGTATTGATGCTGTGATTGAAGCGTATATGGATAGATACTTTGGACTTCGCCACGAGGAGTTTGTAACACTCCGTGTGCATCAAATTGAGTATGCGCTGAAACATAAACAATTAAATCTTACCAACACCAAAGGTGGCAGACCGAGAGACATACCTGTTGAAACAAAAATGCAGGAGAACATTTTAAGACGAGTATTTGCATACGCTCAGAAAAACGGCAAAAGTTCTATGGACTATGTTATATGCGATAACCATACAAACAGTGTTAAAAAGAAAAGCAAATCCTTGGATAACTGGATGAACAACAATAAAAAGAAATTTATGGACCCCGAACGCACAAAGTACAAAAGCCCAGGCAAAAGACCAAGAGAACAATCGATACATTGGCATAGTCTCAGGCATCTATTTTATCAAGAAACCAAAGCCCGATACAAGGCCGAAGGCAAAATGACTGATGCACAAATTGAACGAGAATTATCTGAATCAATGGGACATTCTCGTAATGATGTAAACAACACTTATTCGAATGAAATTAAAAGAATCCATTAAAGTTAATGTTTTCTTGAAACTCAAAATTTATATTCTTATGTTTTAATTGCAGATTTTCGCAGAGGATTAGTCCCTACCTGATTCTCTGAACGGAAATCTAAAATCATAAATCTGATGACGGCAGATTTAAAGTTTAAGCAATAAGCATTAACGAAAACTTATTGCTTATGCGTTTTGGTATAGAGGACAAGACGCAAATCATATTTTAATAAAAGAAAAATAGTCGCAAAAGGAAGGAGACGGACTGCATGGTAAATTATGTCGCACAGTCTTGGGAGCAGAAAATCGGCAATAAAATCGTGTCGATTACGAATTTAACCCCTCAATTTTCTGTGGACGAAAAAAGAGAAGTAAAACTACAAATAGAAGCAAAATTATATGATGTTTTTTGCAAATATATGTCCTGTAAACCTTGAAGAAAAAGGGCTGTTATGGTATAATATATATGTCAGCAGCTCCGCTTCTTTTTGCGAAGAAGGGAGTAAAAATTGAATCTTTTTGACGCAATTTATGCAAGACAATCGGTTGACAGGATAGACAGCATATCCGTGGAAAGTCAAATCGAGTTTTGTAAAAAGGAAGTGACAGGAGAAAGTTATAAAGTTTATACCGACAAGGGTTATAGTGGCAAAAACATAGACCGCCCTGCGTTTCAAGAGTTGTTGCGTGATATTGAGACGGGCAAAGTAAACCGTGTGATTGTTTACCGCCTTGACCGTATCAGCCGTTCAGTGCTTGATTTTGCCAATTTGATTGAAGTATTTCAAAAGAACCGTGTTGACTTTGTCAGCACAATGGAGAAATTTGACACTTCAACGCCAATTGGCAAGGCTATGCTGATGATTGTAATGATTTTCGCACAGCTTGAGCGTGAGACCATTCAACAACGTGTTATTGATGCTTATTCATCACGAAGTAAACGAGGCTTTTATATGGGTGGTAGAGTACCGTTTGGATTTGAACTGGTTGAAACGACAATAGACGGAATACGAACCAAAATGTATAAACCAATTGAGGAAGAAGCAGAGGTTATTCGATTGATTTTTTCAATGTATTCAAAGCCTCAAACCTCGTTCGGCGATGTTATGCGCTACTTGGAAGAGCACGGCATACGAAAGCGTGACGGCAAACTCTTTAATCGAAGCCGATTGCGTGATGTGGTAATCAACCCTGCGTATGTAAAAGCCGACTATCAGCTTTATGAATTTTTTAAAGCGCAAGGAACAAATATTGTTAACCCACCACAAGATTTTATAGGTATAAACGGAGCGTATCTTTATTCGGGCGACAATCTTAAGCGAAAAACCATATCCTTAGTAGGTCACACATTGGTTTTGGCACCGCACGAGGGGCTTGTTGATTCGGCAACGTGGATCAAATGCCGTTCCAAGTGCTTGAACAATCAAAGTGTTGCACGGCCTATCAAGGCAAAAGCAACCTGGCTTGCGGGCAAAATCAAATGTGCCAGCTGCGGATATGCTTTAACTGCTAAGATTTATAAGTGCAAAACTAAGTCCGATAACCGCTATTATCTCTGCACAAACAAATATCACGCCGGTGGCTGTCATTTTGGCTCACTGGATGCTGATGTTGTTGATGACATTGTGTTTAAAGAAATGCAGAAAAAATTAGCGGAGTTTCAGACACTGTCAAAGAAAAAGCAGGACGGCTGTAACCTGCAAGTTGTAAAACTCAAAACACGTATAGAAGAGATTGACAAAGAAATATCCTCTTTGCTCGAAAAAATCGTTTCGGCAAATGATACGGTGATGCAGTACATAAATAACCGTGTTGCCGAACTTGATGCCGAGAAGAAAAAACTTGGTGCCGAGATTCTATCGCTTGACAATAACCATACAAACGACGTGGGGGAAATCAGCGGATATTTTGAGCATTGGGATGAACTGTCGGTTAGCGACAAAATCACGGTGGTTGACTGCCTGATAGAGCGCATAACCGCCTCAAAAGAAAGCATTGAAATCAAGTGGAAAATATAATTATTTTTTATCGCAAAAGCATTTCACCATTGTTGTTCAGGTGAGGCGTTACGCTTAACATCAGATAAATTGGATAGTAAAAACTTCTACGCCTGCAACCCCTCTTTTGATAAAGGTTGCGGAAAATAAGAAAAAAGCAGATGGTCTCCATCTGCTTTTTTTCTTGACAAAAGATTAACAATATGGTATTATGTCAGTGAATAAAAAATATATGGAGGTACTTAAAATGAAAAAAACATTAGTAATTCTTATGTGCATAGTTTTAGCATTGTCTGCAATTCTTGCGGGTTGCGGTGCAAAAGAACCTGAAACCCTTAAATTTGGTATGGGCGTTTATGGCGGTACCCCTACTGTTACTGACGCTACTGCTGATAAAGCAGGTTCCGGCAAAATTGACGTTACAGTTGCTGCTGTAACCGTTGATGCTGACGGCAAAATTGTTGCTTGCGCACTTGACACTTCCAGCAATACCGTAAACTTTACTGCTGACGGTAAGGCTGTAGCAAACACTGAATTTAAAACAAAGTATGAATTAGGTAAAGATTACAATATGGTTGCTTACGGCGGCGCTACTAAAGAGTGGTACGAGCAGGCTGATGCTTTTGAAACATTAGTTGCAGGTAAAACTCTTGCTGAAGTTAAGGCTTTGGTTGCTGCTGAAAACAAGGGCAATGACGAGGTTATCAACGCAGGTTGTACCATTATGATTCACGAATTTGTAGGGGCTATTGAAAAGGCTTACAACGCTGCTGCTGATTCTAACGTAACCGCTGAAAACACCATAAAGGTTACCGCTGCTACCGAGCAGGTATGCACCGATGCTACTGCTGATAAAGACGGTAGCAACAAAGTTTCCGTTTATGTGTTCGGCGCTGCTGTTGATACCGAAGGTAAGGTAGTTGCTGCTGCAAGTGATTGCGTAGAGGTTTCCTTCTCCTTTACTTCTGCAGGCGCTTCTACTTTTGACACAAGCAAGGCTTTGCTTTCTAAAAAGGAACAGGGCACCAACTACGGTATGGTTGCTTACGGCAATGCTAAAAAAGAATGGTTCGAACAGGCTGCTGCATTTGACGCTGCTTGTATCGGCAAAACTGCTACCGAAATTTCCGCTTTAATGGGTACTGACGGTAAGGGCGTTGCTGATTTGCAGACTGCAGGTTGCACAATCTACGTTAGCGGATTTGTAAAGGCTGCTTCCAAAATCTAATAGATAAATATAATTTAATAAAGCAGAAGGGGGAAATATCCCCCTTCTTGTTATATTGTGGTTTTTTATGAAAAAAAGATTATTTTGTCTTATTATTACGATTTTTCTGATTTGCAGTATGCTTTGCAGTTGCTCAAATAAACAGAAAAATAAATATTCCACCTATTCTATGGACTATTTTGACACCGTTATTACAATTACCGGATATGAAAAAAGTCAGGAAGAATTTGATAAGGTGGCAAACGAAATATTAAATCAACTTGGTGAATACCATAGATTATTTACCATTTATCACAGATTTGACGGAATGGAAAATATGTGTACCGTTAACGAACTTGTTGACGGCAAACACCGTACCGTAACGGTTGATCGCCGAATTATAGATATGCTTTTATACGCAAAGGAAATGTATAATAAAACAAACGGCGTAATGAATGTGGCTATGGGAAGTGTGCTGTCTATATGGCATGATTATAGAACTATTGGTAAAGATAATCCCGATGTTGCTTCGCTTCCGCCGATGGATTTGTTAAAATCCGCCGCTAAGCATATCGATATAGATAATATTGTGATTGATGAAGTTAACAATACGGTTACCATCACCGATAGTAATATGACCATAGACGTCGGCGCTATTGCGAAAGGTTATGCTGCTCAACGGGTTGCCGACTCCTTAAAACAAAAGGGAATAAGCGGTTACGTAATTAACGTGGGCGGTAACGTTTGTACGGTTGGCGGTAAAGCAGACGGGGACAAATGGACCGTAGGTATTGAAAATCCGAACGGGGAAGACTATCTTTCTTATTTGCAACTTGACGGACAATCTGTGGTGACAAGCGGTTCTTATCAGCGTTTTTATTATGTTGACGGTAAACCTTATCATCATATTATACATCCCGATACCTTAATGCCTGCAACCGGATATTTATCGGTATCTATATTATGTGACCATTCGGGTCTTGGCGATGCGCTTTCTACAGCCCTTTTTTGCCTTTCAACGCAAGAAGGCCTTCAAATTATTGAAAATCTTGAAGGCGTAGAGGCAATGTGGGTTAGTGATAGCGGGGAAAAAACCTTTTCATCGGGATGGAATAAATACGAAAAAAAGGAATGATAAAGGCTATGGCAGAATTTGTATTAAAATTTAAAAATATTTTAAATCCCGTGGCTGAAGTTTCGGCAGGGTTGCTTGAACTTATAGGAATTATAATTATAATCGTAGGTTCGGTTCGAGCTCTTTTAAAATTAATGAACTGTTTGATTAAAAAACAACCTTTTCACGTGGTAATTGATTTAGGCAAGGCTTTATCTTTAGCACTTGAATTTAAAATGGGCGCCGAAATTATAAAAACGGTTATTATTCATAATCTTGAAGAACTTGCTATACTTGGCGTGGTAATCGTGATTCGTGCATTACTTGCTTTTATTATACATTGGGAAATGCGTTTAGAAGAAAAAAACGACCCCAAAACCACCGAAAAAGACAATTAAATGAACACAAAATTTGAGAATCTTCCAAGAATTTTCCTTGGGAGATTTTTCTTTAAATAGTAGTTTTTTTAACAAGCGAAATTTGCTTGACAATGTACCGCAGATACTTTAAAATTATATATGTATAATTGTGCATTTTGCTGATTAATTTTCAAAAAAAGAAAGGTATATGTGATTATGGGTTTTAAACTTCGCGGTATACACACACCTCATAGAAAAGGCACTAAAAACATTCCGGTTTTTTCTATGGAAATTCCCAAAACAGTAACCATACCAATGTCTATGCACATTGGCAAACCTGCTACTCCTATTGTTAAGGTCGGGGATTTGGTTAAGGTTGGCACTAAAATAGGCGAGGCTAACGGATATATTTCATCTGACGTTTATTCAAGTGTTTCGGGCAAGGTTGCCAAATTAAGCGAATATTTAATGTATAACGGTTCGGTATCAACTGCTGTAGTTATTGAAAACGATGGGGAAATGACCATTGATGAAACTATAGCCCCTCCAACCGTAAACAATAAACAGGAATTTATTGATGCGGTAAAAAATTCGGGAATAGTAGGACTTGGCGGCGCAGGTTTCCCAACCTACGTTAAACTTAACGTTGAACCTGAAAAAATAGAATATCTTATTATTAACGGCGCAGAATGTGAACCATACGTTACAAGTGATACGGTTACAATGTTAACTCGTACCGACGATATGGCGTTGGCTTTAGAAGCGATGCATCGTTACCTTGGTATAAAAAACGTTATTATCGGTGTTGAAAGCGATAATAAAAAAGCAATTGCCAGTATGAAAAATATGGCAAAATCCTTTGAAAACTTTTCGGTAAATGTACAAACCCTTCCTGCTGTTTATCCTCAGGGCGGTGAAAAGGTACTTGTTTACAAAACAACAGGACGCGTAATCGGCGCAGATAAACTTCCTATTGACGTTGGTTGTATTGTTATTAACTGTACTACAGTTGCCGCTATCGGCGCATATTTGCGTACAGGTATGCCTCTTGTAGAAAAGTGCGTAACTGTTGATGGCGGTTGTGTAGCCAAACCTCAAAACGTTATTGCTCCTATTGGTACTGCTTTAAGTGAACTTTTTGACTGTTGCGGCGGTTTAACCGAGCAACCCGCAAAAATTGTGTACGGTGGACCTATGATGGGTATTACTACTCAAAACATTAATAATTTCGTTGTAAAAAACACAAACGCCGTATTGGCTTTAACAGCAAAGGAAGCAAAACTTCCTAAAACTACCGCTTGTATTCGTTGCGGTACCTGTGTTAATACCTGTCCTTTTGGACTGGCTCCCGTAAGTATTGCTGAAGCCTATGACAAAAAAGATGCAAAAACTTTAAAAGATCTTTCGGTTCTTTCTTGTATGGAATGCGGTTGTTGCAGTTTTGTATGTCCTGCAAACCGTCCACTTGTTCAAATTAATAAAATTTCAAAACAATACGTTAAAAATGCTAAAAAGGAGGAGTTGGAATAATGGATGCATTGACTAAAGTAATGGTTTCTCCGCATATTCACAGCGGAAAATCTACACACGGTATAATGAGAGACGTTTTAATTTCATTATTACCTGCCTTAGTAGCCGGTACGGTTATTTTCGGCTTACGAGCATTACTTGTTGTTGCCGTTTGCGTAATTGCCTGTGTGGGATTTGAAGCGCTCTTTAATTTAATAGTAAAAAAAGACCAAACCATAGGCGATTTATCGGCAGCGGTAACAGGTCTTTTGTTGGGTCTTAACCTACCTGCAAACATTTCGGTTTGGCAATGTGTAATAGGTTCAATTTTTGCAATAGTTGTTGTAAAGTGTCTTTTTGGCGGTATTGGTCAAAATCTTGTAAACCCTGCTATTACTGCGCGTGTGTTTATGCTTGTGGCTTTTAGTTCTATCGCACTTCCTGCTTTTCCTGTGGATTCAACTTCAAGCGCTACGCCTTTGGCTATGGAAAAAATGCCGTCGCTACTCGACCTTTTTATAGGTAATCACGGTGGCGCCATAGGCGAAACCTGTGCTGCCGCATTGCTTATCGGCGGTCTTTATTTGATTTTCCGCCGTGTTATAAGTTGGCATATCCCCGTTACCTTTATAGGAATGGTATTCGTGTTCTCCCTTTTTGTAGAAGGCTTTAACGTAACCCAGGCGCTTTCTATGATACTTTCGGGCGGTGTGTTTATAGGTGCTTTCTTTATGGCTACCGATTATACCACCTCTCCTTCTACAAGTTGGGGTAAAGTTATCTTCGGTTTGGGCGCAGGTTTGATTACCTGTTTGATCAGATACTACGGTGTTTATCCCGAAGGTGTTTCCTTTGCTATTTTATTTATGAATATCCTTACACCTTATATAAGTGGTTGGACAAAACACAAAGTGTTTGTAGCGGAGGGTAAGTGATTATGAAAAATAATATTAAAAATCTTTTAGTGTTCGTTTTAATATGCACGGTAATGACCTTGTTTTTAGCAACCACTAACTATTTTACCTCTCCCATAATTGAAGAAAATCAAAACGCTTCTGCAAATAAAGCACTTTTAGAGGTTATGCCTAACGGTAAAGGTTTTGAACCGATGGATATAACCACCTTTACGCTTCCTGCAACCGTAAGTGAAGTTTATAAAGAAACCTTTGGTCAGGGTTACGTTATTAAAATGGTTACCACAGGTTATGGCAGTGATATGGTCATAATGTGCGGTGTTGACGTAAACGGTGTTGTAACAGGCGCTGTTTGCCTTTCCTCTAATGAAACCCTTAGTAAAGAAAAAACTTACGGCGAAAACTTTACTAATAAGGATGAAGCAGGTGTAGAGGCTGTAGATATTATTTCCGGCGCTACTAAAACAACTTCCGCTTACAAAAATGCAGTTAAAGATGCTCTTAACACTGCAATTATTTTAGGCGGTGGCTCGGTTGACATCCGTAGCGAAGAAGAAATTTTAAACGATAATCTTAACTCTGCTTTACCTACCGGTGAAAAGAAGTTCGAAAAACTGTTTTTAGTAGAAGTTTTAGACGGAATTGACGCCGTTTACGTTGCTGAAAATCAAAGCGGTTACGTATTTGTTGCCGGAGAAGAATTTATTGGTGTTAACGCTGATGGTACTTTGGTAGCCGAAGGGGTACAAAATGCCGAAGTTTACAAAGACGCCCTTGATAAAATCAAGGCTACTACTTTTAAAGAAATTAATCTTTCAAAGTATGCCCAGTTAAAAGATACAATTATTTCTGCCAAGAAAACTGCAAGCGGTAACTACGTTATTGAAGCAAAAGGCGCAGGATACGGTATAAAAGGCGGTAATGAATATCATCCTGCTTCGAACGAATATATTATAGTTCGCGTGGCTATTAGTAAAGATTATAAGATTATTGACTGTATTACAGTTTCCGAGGCTGAAACCGACGGTTTGGGTGATGCTTGTGCCGATAAGAGTTTCTATGGACAGTTTGTCGGAAAAACCGATAAAAACTACACCGAAATTGATGCAATAAGCGGTGCTACCTTAACAACCGACGGTTACAAACAGGCTATAGAACGTGCCTTTGCGGCAGTAAAAACTATTAAAGGAGGTGCCTAGTAATGAAACAAAAATCTTCTCTTTCGGTTATGTTTAACGGTATTATTAAAGAAAATCCCGTATTGGTTTTAATTCTCGGCACCTGTCCCACATTGGCAACCACTACCACCGTTAACGGCGCTTTTGGTATGGGTATTGCTGCTCTTATAGTACTTGTTTGTTCAAACGTATTTATTTCTCTGCTTCGTAAAGTTATTCCCGAGACAATGCGTATTCCTTGCTATATAGTAATTATTGCAGGATTCGTTACTATCGTTAAAATGCTGGTTCAGGCATTTATGCCTTCCCTTTACGAATCCTTGGGTGTATACCTTGATTTGATAACGGTTAACTGTATTATTCTTGGTCGTGCCGAAATGTTTGCTAACAAAAATACGGTTGTTGCCTCCGCCCTTGACGGACTTGGCATGGGTATCGGATTTACCTTGGCGTTAACCTTAATGTCCACTATTCGTGAAGTGTTTGGCGCTGCTTCCTTTGCCGGAAATCCAATTCCGTTTATGGAAAATTACAAAATCGAATTTTTAACAAAGGCGCCCGGCGGTTTGGTTGTTTACGGTTTGCTTATCGCGCTTATTTATGTTGTTACCCATGGAAAAGCGCCCGTTAAAACCTCTTTCTCTTGTGCCGGATGTCCTCATGCTGCATCTTGCAGTACTGCAAACTGTGCTAAGGAAGGAGTTGAGAACTAATGGAAAACTTTAAAATTTTAATTGTTATCCTTTTATCTTCTGTTTTTGTTGATAACTACGTTTTAAGCCGTTTCCTTGGTATTTGTCCTTTCCTTGGCGTTTCTGAAAAAAGAAATCAGGCTGTAGGTATGGGTGTTGCCGTAACTATCGTAATGTTGGTTGCAACTGCAGTTACCTGGCCTATACAGTATTACGTTCTCAATACTTTAAACCTCGGATTTTTGCAAAATATAGTTTTTATTTTGATTATTGCTTCTCTTGTGCAAATGCTTGAAATGCTTCTCAAAAAGTTTTCACCTGCTTTGCACAAAGGACTTGGCGTGTATTTGCCCCTTATAACTACCAACTGCGCAGTATTGGGCGTTACTATTAACAATATTAACGACGGATACAATTTTATCGAGTCAATGGTAAGTTCTCTTGGTTGCGGTCTCGGTTTCCTCTTGGCTATGGTTCTCTTCTCAGGGCTTCGTTCACGCATAAACAATACCAACGTTCCTGCTCCTTTTAAAGGCTTGGGCGTAACACTTATTGCCGCTTCCTTTATCTCTCTTGCATTTATGGGCTTTAGCGGTATTGTTGAAAAAATATTTGCTTAAAAGGTGCTTAAAATGGATATATTAATTGCATTTCTTGTAATTCTTGCGCTTGCTTTGGCAGTAGGTATTTTATTGCTTTTATGTTCGCATTTCTTTGCGGTTAAAGAAAATCCGTTAAAAAAGGAAGCACGTGCGTGCCTTCCCGGTATTAACTGCGGTGCTTGTGGATTTAAAGGTTGTGACGACTATGCTGCTGCTATGGCAGAAGACGGCGCAAAACCTAATTTGTGTATCCCAGGCGGCCAAACCGTTGCTGATCAATTAGGTGAAATTTTGGATATTAAAGTTGAACCTTTTGAAGACGTTAATGCTTTTGTTGCGTGTAACGGTAACTGTGATGCAGTAGGCAAACTTGCCGAGTATGATGGTATTCAAACCTGTTCTGCGGCTTCTATGCTTTACGGCGGTACAAACGCTTGTCGTTTTGGCTGTCTTGGATTTGGTGATTGCGCAAAGGTTTGCCCGCAAGATGCTATTTGTCTTAAAGATGGCGTTGCGCATATAGATGCAACTCGCTGTTTCGGTTGCGGACTTTGTGTTAAAACCTGTCCTAAGAATATTATTTATATGGTTCCGCAGGAAATTAAAACCGTTGTAATGTGCAGTAATACGCAAAAGGGTGCCGATGCCAGAAAGGCTTGTAAAAATGCTTGTATCGGCTGTAAAAAATGTGAAAAAACCTGTCCTAACGGGGCAATAAAGGTAGAAAATAATATGGCGGTTATTTACTATGATAAATGTACTAACTGCGGTATTTGTGTAGAGCAATGTCCTACAGGTTGCCTTAAAACTTTAAACTTCAACGATAAACGCTAGTGAATATGAAAAATACTTCAATTAAGCGTACTTTAAAAAATGATATAATATTTATAATATGCTTATTATTGGTTGCCGCTATGGGCTTTGCGTATCTTTACATTTTCCGCGATAAAGGCGATAGGGTAAAGGTCACTGTTAACGGTAAAGATTACGGTATATATTATCTTAGCGAAAATTTGGTGAAAGATATTTACAGCGGCAATAATAACGAGCAGCACAACCGACTTATCATAAAAGACGGAAAAGCCTATGTTGATACCGCTACCTGTCCCGACGGTATTTGTGTAAACCATACTCCGATTTTTCGTGACGGTGAAAGTATAGTGTGTCTGCCAAACGGAGTTGTTGTTACGGTTATAAAAACGGATGATAATGACCCTGATATAACGGTATAGGAGGCAATTTGTGAAAAACCAATCCAAAACTATAGCCTTTGTTGGCGTATGTACTGCGTTGGCGCTAATACTTTCGTATATTGAGGTTGTTTTGCCGCCTTTATTTCCCGCCGTTCCGGGAATTAAAATGGGATTACCTAATATAATTATCGTTTTTTTGCTGTATAGACGAGGTCCTTTATTGGCAGGCGCTGCGTCGTTGGTCAGAATTTTGCTTGTTGCCTTACTTTTCGGTAATACAATGTCCCTTATGTATAGTCTTGCGGGCGGAGTATTAAGCTTCATCGTAATGATTTTACTTCGTAGATTAAAGTTTTTATCTACGGTTGGTGTTAGTGTGGCAGGTGGCGTTTTTCATAACGTAGGTCAGATTCTGGCGGCTATGGTGCTTCTTGATACAAGTCAACTTGCCTACTATCTTGTGGTGCTTATTATAACGGGTACGGTCTCGGGAATTTTAATAGGACTGTGCGGCGCAACTCTTATAAAACGCGTTCCGCAAAAATTTTAACAAAAAAAGAGCAGATGATTTTCATCTGCTCTTGATTTTTTATAAGAAAGCGTTTTTTATAAGTCCTTAGTCAGCACCTTTTTCTGCCAGGATTTTTGGTTGCACTTTGGACAGCGCATATATCTGGTTCTGCCCATATGCATCGACATATTGATTTGCTTAAAGGTGGGAACGTGCTTATGGTGACATACGGCGCACTCGTAATATCCTGCCTTTTGTTCTATTTTAAGCAAAAACGGAAAAAGTATAATAAGCGGTATTACTCCAAATATTAAAATAAGCAAAATCCGTTGCCATTCTTCTAAATTAAAGTATGCTGCCATAATAGTTGAAGCAAGTAAAATAAATACGCAAATTACACCGATTACTATTTCTAGATTTAATAAGGTTTTATCAGCTGCTACCTTTTGTTTTGCAAGTTCTACTATAGTTTCACTTAGTTTTTCTTCGTTGTTTTCCTCGATTTTTTCGCCTTTAAGCAGTTCGTTTGCTTTTATATCTAAAATTTCACAAAGTTCTAACATTATAGAGGCGTCAGGTAAACTTTTTCCCGTTTCCCATTTTGAAATGGCTCTGTCGGTTATATTAAGTTTTTCTGCAAGCTGCAGTTGTGTAAGCCCTTTTTCTTTTCTGCTTTCTGCAATAAATTTTCCGATTTTAGTCTGATTCATTTTGATCCTCCTTTATTAGAAGTTTATACGAAAATTATAAAAAAATCTACACACCGACGGTTGAGTTAAAAAAAGAGCGACTTATTTTAAGTCGCTCTTGAAAATTAATCGTTAATAAGAAGAACCTTATGCTTTCTTGCTTTTACCGACATAGGCATTTTTATTTCTTCGCCGGTGAGAGCATCGTAAACCTTTTGAGTTTCGCTTAGCTTAAAGTCTATATTGTCGTTATCGATATTGCTCATATTAGAGATAAAGCCGAGGCGCTTTCCGTCCTTTTCATAGTAGCTTATCTGAGTCTTTTCGTTACCGCAGTCAACGTGGGTTATCCAGTAAGGCTTAAACTGACTGCCTTCAATTCCGAAGTCATCAATAGCCTTCCATATGGGTGACATAAGCTCAAGGGGTTCGGTGATAACGTTAGGTCTTGGCAAAATACCGTGAACAAGACTTATGGTCATAGAGTCTTCAAAACTCCAGTTATTGAAGGTATAAGCGATAAGTTCGTGAACAACGCCGAAGTTTCTGCCGATATATTCGGTTCTGATATAGTCGGGGGTAAGCGCGTCGATACTTTCTTCGCCTTTGGTTGCAACGTACCACTGAACGTCTTCACCGTCCCAGTTCATATGCATAAAGGAATAAGCAGGAATATTACAGCAACTGCTGATGTGGGGATTAAAGCAACCACCGCGCTCCTCGAAAAATTCATAAATGCCTCTGCAAAATTCTCTTACTCTGCTAATGGGGAAGGTACGCTGTTTGTTTCCGTATGGGTCAATAAAACCGCAACCGTGCTTTTCGTTATAACAACCGTATGGAATACAAAAAGTATCAATATAAAGACCGTCAAAATCAAAGTCGGTAACTACCTTTTTAATACCTTCCAATAATGCTTCGTTAAAACCACTTGCCGAACACATGTGACGTGCGCGTTGGTTTGGTTTTCTGTACCAAGAAAAGTCTTTAGCGGTGTTTGGCGCAATCATATTTATCCATTCTTCATGTTTGGATGCCCATAAAGGAGAAAGTGTAGAGAGTTCGTAACCAAAATAAGGGATAACCTTTATTCCGCGGTCGTGACATTCTTTTACGATTTCACTTGTTCTTCTGGTGGTGTCTTCGCCTATTATCCAACAGTTTTGAACAGGATTCCATTTTTCGTGGAGTATAAGGGTGGTAACGCCTAAACGTTTCATTCTGTCGTAGCAGTTTTCGCCGCTGCCTTCAACAACTTCACCGGCGAGATAGTCGTTATACTCAATGGGAATTTTTCCGTTAAAGCAGTCGATATGTAAAATCTTTTCCTTATAGGGATTTTCAGGGAAAGGTTTTACGGGAGTGAACTGGAAATTAAAGTCATAGGTTAAGGGTAGAACGGCGGCTCTTTTGGGGTCACCGTTAGGACGAAGCCATGATAAAGGATAGCTGTCGGTAAGATGAAGTCTTACGATTACTTCTTCTTCTCCGTCGATAATTTCCATAGCCTTGTTAATGTATTTGGGTTGCCAGTTTTTGCAGTGGTCAGCAGCAAAGCAGAAGCCTCTTGTTTCGTCGCCTACGTAAAGAATTGGCATAAAGGGCATAGACATAGAAGAAGGAATTTCACGGCTGGAGGCAACTCTGTTTACAGGGATAGATTTACCGCTGAAGGTAGGTGTAGGCTCACCGTCGCGGTTGGGGAAGTAGTGGAAGTTTTTAGCGTAAGTCTTTTTAAGAGGGATTTCTATCCAAAGTTGGTCAAGTGACCAATTGGTTGGTTTTTGTCTGCCGTATGCCTTATCTTCGTAAAGAGTATGGGTACGGGGCATTGCAGTAAGCACAATGTTGGTGTAACCGTCGAATTCAATTGTAGAAACAACGTCAATGGTAATGGCTTCGCTTCTCATGCTTGAGCAAATAATTACCTTTTCGTCGTTTTTGTCTAATACAAAGTTTTCGATTTCAGTCCAAACACAGTCATTGCCATCTTCTTTTGCAATTACTCGTATTGGTGCAGAAAGTATTTCTTCGTCAAGCACGTTTACCGAAGAAAAAAGTACGTTGTTTTCTAAACGGTAGTTTCTGCCCCAAACTTTAAGGTCAACCTTGTTATCATTACAGGAACATTCAATGGGTGTCCAAGTGTTCATAATTTTCTTTTCCATAATGACCTCCTAAGTATGATTAATATTTTATTTAAGTATAAAATAAGTATCAGCTGTTGTCAATGAAGAAAACAAACGGAAAACTGCCGAAAAATGCCCCGAAATTTCAAAAAGATGTCGGTGAATGTCGCATTATAACAGGTTATAATCATAAAAAAGGAGGTGAAAATATGCCGAAAATTTATTTAAGTCCCGCTTATCATAAGTGGAACCCTTGTGTAATTGACGGTTGCGATGAAACTACCCACAACAATCTTTATCTTGATGAACTTGAAAAATATCTTAAAGCGTCGAATATTGATTTCAAAAGAGGGGTCAGGCGCGTTCCGAAATCTGATGAAGACAGTAATAAATTGCTTAACCGAGCGGTAAAAGAGTCAAACGCGTACGGCGCAGATATACATTACGTTAGCCATACTAATGCTTATAACGGCGCGGTCAGAGGATATAGGCCTATAATTTATCCCGGTTATAAAGATGCAAAAAGACTTGCGGATATTTTAATCGAAAAAAGAAAAGAAATATATTCTTTTCCCGTTACCCTTAATACTCGTACCGATTTATATGAACTGCGTGCGACTAATGCTACGGCGTTTTATGAAGAACACGTATTTCACGATAATATAGAAGATGCGCAGTGGTTTCATAACAATATGAAACTGATTGCAAGGCAGACGGCAATGGGTTTTTGCGAATATTTTGGTATTGAGTTTGTTGATATAAACCAAGAAAATAAGGTGAAAAATATTATAGATTTGCTTTTAAGGGTGATAGAACTTTTAAAAGAATTATTCAAAGCATAAATTTATGTATTGACATATACAAAGGATATTGGTATAATTGTATACAATTCTTAGAAAGCGAGTGAAAACCATGCTTGAAATATCACCAAAAAGTAATCTTTTGGAACTTAAAAGTTATAAATATTCTTTGCAGGACGTAGCGGAGCCTAATTTATACAGAAACGTATATAATTATGAGGACGTACCTAAAATTGCCTTTAACCATAGACGCGTACCTATGAGTATGCCTAAGGAGATTTGGATTACCGATACCTCTCTTCGTGACGGTCAGCAGTCGGTTGAACCGTATACTGTAAAACAAATTGTTGATTTATATAAATTAATGTCCAAATTGGGCGGTCCTTACGGAATTATCCGTCAAACCGAATTTTTTGTATATAGTAAAAAAGACAGGGAAGCACTTGAAAAATGTAGAGAACTTGGTTTAAAATTCCCTGAAATTACTACCTGGATAAGAGCGAGTAAGGAAGATTTCAAACTTGTTAAAGACCTTGGAATAAGAGAGACAGGTATATTGGTTTCCTGTTCGGACTATCATATTTTCAAAAAACTCAAAATGACAAGAAAACAGGTAATGGAACATTATCTTTCTGCGGTTGCCCTTGCTTTTGAAGCAGGTGTTATGCCACGTTGTCACCTTGAAGATATAACAAGAGCAGATTTTTATGGCTTTGTTGTACCTTTTGTTAACGAACTTATGAAAATGAGCCAAGATGCAGGAATCCCTGTTAAGATTCGTGCTTGTGACACTATGGGTTATGGCGTGCCATTTAGCGAGGTTGCCCTTCCCAGAAGTGTGCCGGGTATTATTTATGGACTTCAGCACTATTCCGACGTTCCCAGTGAAATGCTTGAATGGCACGGTCATAACGACTTTTATAAGGCGGTAACAAATGCATCTACCGCTTGGCTTTACGGCGCATCCGCAGTTAACTGTTCGCTTCTTGGTATAGGTGAAAGAACAGGTAATATTCCTTTAGAGGCAATGGTGCTTGAATACGCTTCCCTTCGCGGCAGTCTTGACGGTATGGATACTAAGGCCATTACCGAAATTGCCGAATACTTTAAAAACGAAATGGGTTACGATATTCCTCCTATGACACCTTTTGTGGGAAGAAACTTTAACGTTACCAGAGCGGGGATCCACGCTGACGGACTTTTAAAGGATGAAGAAATTTATAATATCTTTAATACCGAAAAAATTCTTGGCAGACGTCCTGCTGTAATGCTCAGCAAAACGTCGGGTCTTGCAGGAATTGCCTATTGGATTAACGAAAACTATAAACTTTCAGGTGAAGAAGCCGTTGATAAACGCGATGCACTTGTAGTTCGCTTAAAAGAGTGGATAGATAAAGAATATGAAGACGGCAGACAAACAAGTCTTTCAAACGGTGAAATAGAAGAAAAAATAGAAGAATTTTCTTGCGGAAAATTCAAAAGACTGTAAAAAGGGGACAAAAATATGTTAGAACATAAAACAATATCCCTTGCCGATCAGGTTTTTGATCAACTTGAAGCAGATATTTTAAGCGGCAAATATAAACGCGGAGAAATTCTTACCGAACTTAAAATAAGCGAAAATTTGGGTGTTAGCCGTACTCCTGTAAGGGAGGCGCTTCATAGACTCGCCGTTGAACATATTATTGAAGAAACTGCAAGAGGTTGCGTAGTTGTAGGCATAAACGAGGATGATTTAAAGGATATATATGAAATTCGTTGTGTTATTGAAGGTATGGCGGCAGAAAAGGCGGCAACTCGTATAACCGATAAAGAATTGGCAAGACTTTCGGAACTTGTTGATTTGCAGGAATTTTATTCGGTTAAAAAGGATGCAAACCATATTGAAAGCGTTGATAATGAATTCCACGAACTAATCTATAAGTTTTCGGGCAGTAACGTTTTATACAGTACCCTTGTGCCTCTTCATAAAAAGATACAAAAGTACAGAAAGGCTGCAGTTGAAAACCAAAGAAGAGCCGAACATTCAGTAGAGGAACATCGTGAAATTTTGAATGCACTTTCGCAAAAAGACAAGGATTTGGCGAAGGAAAAAATGACAGAGCACGTAAAAAATGCCTATGCTAATATATTAAACAAGGAGAGCAACTAAAATGGGTCTTACCATAGCACAAAAAATAATTAAAGAACATTTAAGAAGCGGCGAAATGACCGTTGGCAGTGAAATATCTCTTAAAATTGACCAAACGTTAACCCAAGATGCAACCGGAACAATGGCTTATCTTGAGTTTGAAACAATGGGAATAGATAGAGTAAAAACCGAAAAAAGCGTTGCTTATATCGACCATAATACTCTACAGTCGGGTTTTGAAAATGCCGATGACCACCGTTACATTCAGTCGGTTGCTAAAAAGTACGGCATATACTTTTCACGCCCCGGTAACGGTATCTGCCATCAGGTACATTTAGAACGTTTCGGCAAACCGGGTAAAACCCTTATAGGTTCTGACAGTCATACACCTACAGGTGGCGGTATAGGTATGCTTTCCTTTGGCGCAGGCGGTCTTGACGTTGCAGTTGCAATGGGTGGCGGTGCGTACTTTATTACAATGCCTAAAATGTATAAGGTAAATCTTACGGGAAAATTAAATCCATACGTTACTGCAAAGGATGTAAGTCTCGAAATTTTACGTATTTTATCGGTTAAGGGCGGTGTTGGTGCTATTATCGAATGGGGCGGAGAGGGTGTTAAAAACCTTTCGGTACCTGAACGCGCTACCATTACAAATATGGGTACCGAACTTGGCGCAACTACTTCAATATTCCCATCTGACGAAATCACCAGAGAGTTCCTTAAAAAACAGGGCAGAGAAGAAGATTATATTCCTCTTTCAAGCGATGAAGATGCAGTTTACGATAAAATTATTGATATAAATATGTCGGAACTTGAACCTCTTATCGCTTGTCCTCACAGCCCCGATAATATTGTAACGGTATCTTCTTTAAAGGGTACAAAGGTTGATCAGGTTTGCATTGGTTCTTGTACCAATTCATCTCTTTTTGATATGTTAAAGGTTGCCGCTATGCTTAAAGGCAAAACAATTAAAGAAAGCGTTAGCCTTTCGGTATCTCCGGGAAGCAAACAGGTGCTTACAATGTTATCTGATTGCGGTGCGTTATCTGATATAATTGCTTCTGGCGCAAGAGTTTTGGAATGCGCTTGCGGACCATGTATCGGTATGGGATTTTCGCCAAACTCTGCAGGTGTATCACTTCGTACCTTTAACCGTAACTTTGAAGGCAGAAGCGGTACTGCAGACGGTAAAGTTTACTTGGTTTCTCCTGAAACTGCCGTTGCGGCTGCCCTTACGGGTGAAATTACCGACCCAAGATTAATGGGCGAAAAAATAGAAGTTACTATGCCCGAAAGTTTTCTTATTAACGATAGCGCGGTTATTGAACCTGCGCCCGAAAACGAGGCTAAGGATTTAGAAATCCTCAGAGGACCCAACATTAAAAAATTCCCCGATGCGCGTCCTCAAAGCGATAACTTGTCGGCAGAACTTGTTTTAAAGGTTGGCGATAATATTACTACCGACCATATTATGCCTGCCGGAGCAAAAATATTGCCTTACCGTTCAAACATTCCTTATCTTAGTCAGTTCTGTTTCGGAGTTTGTGATAACACCTTCCCCGAAAGAGCCATAAAAGCAAAAGAAAGTTTCATTTTGGGCGGTTCTAACTACGGACAGGGTTCATCACGCGAACATGCAGCCCTCGTTCCTATGTATTTGGGTGTTAGAGTTGTAATAGCGAAAAGTTTTGCTAGAATACATATTGCTAACCTTATAAACGCAGGTATTATGCCGGTAATACTTAAAAATCCTGATGATTACGACAAACTTAGTCAAGGAGATATGCTTAGTCTCTCTGATGTTTACCAGGGTATGGATAAAGGCGAAATGATACTTAAAGATAATACTACAGGTGAAGAAATTATCCTTTCTTGCTCTTTTACCGAAAGACAAAAAGCAATTTTAAAAGCAGGCGGACTTTTGGCATTCGTTGCAAAAGAAAACTAAATTTATGCAAATTAACTATATCTCCTACATAATTTTTTTGTGTAGGGGATATTTTTATTAAAAATATAGAATTATTTTTAATATGGTTGACTTATTTATTGTTTAATAATAAAATATAATGGGTTAGGATAGAAATATTTAGTAAAAAATTGAGGGTGTTTATTTTGAAAAAGTTAATAAGTATAGTTTTATGTGCGGTAGTTTTTGTTTCGATGTTCTCTTTCTCTACCTTTGCGGCTTCGGCGCCCTCGTCAAGTCAAAAGAAATGTGAAGAAGAAATAATTAACGCTTTGTGGAATATGAAGTCTAGTTTAGACGTTTCAAAGTATAATTTTAGGTGTACCTTATCAGGAGGTTATGCTTATTGTACCGAAATTGATGATATAATGAGAAAGATATATTATCATTATCCCGAAATAAACTGTTATGCTAATACTTCGCTTATGTATACTCACAGTAACGGAAAGGTTAAAAAAATCACCTTTAGTTATAAAATGTCGAAAGATAAAATGCTTGAAAAACGTGAGTATTTAAGCGATATGGCTACATATATGTACAATAAAATCAATCCTTCGTGGAGTGATATGCAAAAGGTTCTTTACGTTCACGATTTTATTGTTGCAAATTACTGCTATGATAACAGATGGTTTACCGACCGTGGTGAAGAAATACACGATATGCTTTTAATGTTTGAACAGGGCACGGGAGTTTGCCAAGCGTACGCATATGCCATGATTTTCTTTTTGCGTCAGATAGACATCAAAAGTTATATGGCAATAAGCAATGAAGATAATCACGGATGGAACGTGGTTCAGGTAGACGGTAAGTGGTATCACGTAGATGCAACCCACGATGACCCCGTTTATAACCAATATCAAGAGTACGATAGTTTTGGTACTGTAAAGCATAATAAATTTTTACTTTCGGACGTCGAAATAAACGACGGCAATCACGATAACTGGTATATTCCTTTTAAAATAGACGAAGGCAATATTTACTGTTCAAAGTATAACGGTCCTGATTTGTACAAAGAGGCGCTTTCTTCGGTAGTGCCTATGGACGACGGATATTGGTATTATATAGATTACGACAGTTCCAACGGCGGACTTAGAAAAACAAAAGATTTTTATTCAAGCCAATTGGTTAATAAAATCGATGGAGTTTGGGATATACGAGGCGACAATTACGGTTATTACGGTTGTTATACGGGACTTTTTGAATATAACGGAAATTTGTTTTTTTCCGATGAAAAAAATCTTTATACTTACGACCCTGAGGATAACAGAACTGTAGCGGTATTAGGATTGACCCCCAGCGCTCAAAGTGAATACGGTAGATTTTTTGGCTTTCAAATGATAGATGAACAGTGCTATTTTATAGTAACTAAAGATTTGTATTTTAATAACGTTAAAATTTTGCAGTGCGACGTTTGTTACTATGGTCACGCTATCGAAAAATGGGTAACCAGCAAAGAAGCCACAATGTTTACACCAGGATTGAAAGAACTTTACTGTGACGTATGTTTGAAGGTTTTGGAGGAATATGAAATTCCTAAACTTTCTATTCCTTACGGAGCGGGTGATACTGACGGCGACGGAAAAGTAAATACAACAGACTTGGCATTATTAAAACTTAAACTTGCCGGTATTAATAAAACCGCCACGGCGAACGGCGCTGATTTTAATAAAGACGGCAACGTTGATTCGCTTGACCTCGCACTTTTAAAATTGTATTTGGCATATTATTAATAATTAGGAGAATAAAATGAAAAAAATTTTATCAATAATCTTAAGCGTTGTTGTTTTAATTTGCGCATTTGCAGTTCCTTCTTTTGCAAGTGAAGAGAAACTCACCTTTAAAGAGGCTATGTATAACGCAATTTTTAATATGGAAAGCGAACTTGACTTAAGCGAAATGGAAGTTTCCTTTGATGAAGTGGTTGAATATTATTACTTTTTAGAAGCGCAACATCCGGAATTATACTATTTGGCAAGTGTTAGTACACAAAGTCAGGGCGGAGTTCTTAAAAAGTTGCTTTTTACTTATGATATCAGCAAAGAAGAAATGCTCAGCGACCGCGCCTTTATAGAAACCGAAACCAATAATGTGATTAATGCAATAGAAGACGATTGGTCTCAAACCGAAAAAGCCCTTTACGTACATGACTGGCTTGCGTTAAACTATATGTACGATTATCGCCTTTTTGAAAATGAAGATAAAGAAAATCATGATATAGTAGGATTTTTAAAGGAAAAAATCGGCGTTTGTCAAAGTTATGCGTATACATATATGTATATTCTTCGACGTTTGGGTATTCAGTCCTATTACGTTATAAGTCTTGAAGATAATCATGGTTGGAATGTTGTTGAAATCGACGGCAAATGGTATCACGTTGATACAACTAATGACGATCCTATTTTAGGATATACACACAGATATGATTTTGTAGGTGAAGTAAGTCACAACGAATTCCTTCTTTCAGATACTGAAATACTATTTGACGAATTGCACGATAACTTTTTTATTCCTATTGCTTATACACAGGATGGGTATAAAAAATTAGAGGGCATCGTTTGCGAAAGTTATACAGGTAATTCTTCTTGGAGAACGGCATCCACCGCTGTTTATAAAATCGGCGAATATTGGTACTATATTGATAATAGCGCCAATGCCGGCGGACTTGTTCGCACAAAAGATTTTAAGAATATTGAAAAGATTAAAGAAATTGGATTTTATTCTGACAAATACAACATTTACTGTTGGCAAAGAGCAGATGGTGATTACTATAACCGCTATTTTGCAGGTTTATTTGAGTATAACGGTCATCTTTATTTTAATGATGAAAACAAAATTTACGTATACGACAGCCATCATAACGTAGTAAAGGAAATTCCCATTGATGTTCCCGTAGGCAAAACCTATTACGGCTTAAATATGGATGGCAAAACCATTACTTATTTGGCAAGTGATAACAGTTTGTGGGAAGGTGTAATAAGGGGTTCTTATACATTAGGTGTCGAAATTCTTCATTTTAATACCGGTTGGGAAATTGTTAAACAGCCGACCCAAACCGAAGACGGCGAAAAGGTTAAGTATTGCTATTTTTGCGCAGAAATAGTGGAGAGTCAAACAATACCTTCTCTTAGCAGTGTGATTTTGGGCGATGCAAACGGCGATAGAGTGGTAAATGCTACCGATTTGGCAATTTTAAAACTGTATCTTGCTGCTATTAACGATGATATAAGCAGTGGAGCGGATTTTAATCAAGACGGTGAAATTAATGCCACTGACCTTGCAATTTTAAAATTAAAACTGGCAGGACTTGTGTAGTAAATAACGGGACAGGAAACTGCCCCGTTTTAATGCGGAAAGGAAGAATTTTCGTGACTAAAGCAAAAACTCTTGATATGACCACAGGGCCGTTTTTAAAGAAAATAATGTTATTTGCCTTCCCTATA
This sequence comes from Acutalibacteraceae bacterium, assembly GCA_045648445.1. Lineage (GTDB taxonomy): Bacteria > Bacillota > Clostridia > Oscillospirales > Acutalibacteraceae > SIG607. The sequence continues at coordinate 3,695 of JAZRNY010000001.1, read as the reverse complement.
ATAATATCGGGATTGTTGCAGATTTTTTTCAATGCGGCAGATACGGTTATTGTCGGCAAATTTTCAGCCGATGGTGATTTTGCCGTTTCGGCGGTCGGTTCTACGGCTTCCTTAATAAATGCCATAATTGCGTTGGCTATGGGTCTTGGTAACGGATCGGGTGTTGTAGTGGCTCAAAACGTGGGCGCTAAAAATAGCGATGCCGTAAAGAAAACCGTACATACTTCTATGCTTCTATCGGTGATTTTAGGTGTAGTTATAGGTGCTATTGGATTTTTTTGTGCACAACCTTTGCTACATTTGATGAACGCTCCTGGTGAGGTAATAGGATTAGCATCTCTTTATACTAAAATTTACTTTTTAGGACTTCCCGTTCTACTTATTTATAATTTCGGAAGCGCAATTTTGCGTTCTATAGGCGACACGATACGTCCTCTTATGTTTTTGGGTATTGCAGGCGTATTGAACGTGGGACTTAACGTGTTGTTTGTGGTTGCCTTTGATATGAGCGTGGCAGGTGTTGCATTGGCTACGGTTATTTCTCAAACCGTTTCGGCAACGCTTGTGGTTATTTATATGAAAAAGCAGAATAACGATTGCCGACTGTCACTAAAAAACCTTAAAATACATAAAAAAGCATTAATGCAAACCATATATATAGGTGTGCCTGCAGGACTTCATGGTATGATTTTCTCTGTATCAAATACAATATTACAAGCAACCATTAACACCTTTGGCGCCTACGCAATGGCAGGAAGTGCCGCCGCAACAAACATTGCAAACTTTATATTTATTCCCATGAACTCAATTCATCATGCATCTACTTCGTTTATAGGACAAAATACCGGCGCTAAAAAAATAAATCAAATTAAAAAACTTATATTTACTTTAACGGGTATATCGGTGACCATAGGCTGTGTGCTTTCGATACCTATAGTCCTTTACGGAAAATTCTTTTTGGGAATTTTTACAAACACGCAAGAAGCAATAACCTTTGGTATGATACATCTTACGGTTATTTGTATTCCTTATTTTATAGGCGGCGCAATGGACGTAATGGTAGGTTGCATACGCGGTATGGGTACTTCCGTTTCTCCAATGCTGGTATCGGTGTTTGGCGTTTGCGGTTTTAGATTTTTGTGGATATGGGTTATTTTCCCATTTATAAGAGAGGCGGTTCAAAACCAATATCAACAGTATTTTTACTTGTTTTTAGTTTACGTAATAAGTTGGACCATAACTCTTACAATGCAAACAGTGATTTGTATAAAAACCTATAAAAAATTAAAACTTAAATGTATGTAAAAAGAAAAAGAGCAATCCTTTCGGATTGCTCTAAATTCTAATCTTAAAGAATTAACTTTCTTAGATTGCGCGTGTAACCTTTCCGGAACGCAAGCAACGGGTGCAAGCGTATATACGACGCGGAGAACCATCAACGATAGCCTTAACTCTCTTAACGTTGGGCTTCCAGGTACGGTTGGTACGTCTGTGAGAGTGGGAAACTTTAATACCGAAAGTAATTTCTTTGCTACAGATATCACATTTAGCCATGCGTTAAGCACCTCCTTCAGAATTTCGCCATAGCGATTTTTACATTAGCAAAAGTTATTATAGCAGAAAGTTTTTAAAAAAGCAAGTGTTTTTTTGCAAATATAATAAGTCGTTGAAATTTAAAGAAATTTATGCTATAATTCCTTTACAAAATATCTGCGTTTGTAGCTCAGTTGGATAGAGCACTGCCCTCCGACGGCAGGTGTCGGCGGTTCGAATCCGTTCAAGCGCGCCAAAAAAGAACGAACTTTTGTCTACCAAAAGTTCGTTCTTTTTTTATCCAAGCCGCAGGCTTGGCATATCATCGCCGCACGAAGTGCGGTGCATATCATCAAGGTCGGCTTGCCGACCTTGTATCTCATCACGCGTTAGCGTGCATTCCCTTGCGGCTTGATGAGATGCAACACTGCGTGTTGATGATATACAATTCCTTCGGAATTGATGATATACAAGGCTTCGCCTTGATTTGTTTACTGAAAAGTAGTATAATTCTCTTGAAAGGAGTGGTTATATGCCGAAAAATTATTTGCTAATATATTCTGAGCAGCTTGCAACAGAAATAGAATTGCTATGTCAAAATATTAAGGCATCATCTAACACTCTTTTCCAGAACCGTAAAAGTTCCAGTAGTGTTTATGCAAATATCCGCGAAGCCAATTACGGACAGAGCAAAATGGATATGCTTTCAAAATTAGAAATTGCTCTCAAGGAATGTAGTGAAACCGAAGGATGGTTGCGCTTGTTGCTCAATACGAACACGATTGATGAAGAAATATATAAAAAGCATAGAAATCTCTGCGGACAAATCAGAAGAATGTTGATCGCAAGTTGTAAAACGCTAAAGGAGAATTCAAAATGAAAAGATTATCGTGTATGCTAATGATCTGTTTTCTCGCCTTATTTTTAGCCGCTTGTGGTGATATATCGATATCCAGCAAAATGTATAATGAGATTTCCGATTATGTAACAGAAAATATGGATTCATTTTCTCCGGTAGAAGAAAACGAATTCTATGATTATAAAGCAACTGGGTTAAGTATTGGTGGAGTATATTACGGGTATTATTACTCTTCCGAAAACGAATGGTTACTGCCTGATTTTTATATCGGAAACGATTTGGAAAAGATTCAAAATGATTTACACAATGATGACGGGGGCGTATATTTCGGAAAGCCAAACAACGGCACGGATTGGTGCTTTATTAAAAAGATTTCTGATAACTGGTACTATTATGAGTTGCACTGGGCGTAAAACGAGGGATTCGCATACTTTTGGTCGTTCTTTCCCCCAATTATACACCTTTTAGTCGCTCTTTCGCATGTAAAAAACGCACTTTTGTCTGCTGACAAAGGTGCGTTTTTATACTAAAATTTTCCACTTTCTATCAGCAACTTTATTTTCAGTATTGCCGCTTGGGTTTTGGCGTCTTTAATTTCGCCGCTTAATATCATTTCTACCGCTTTATTTAAAGGTACTTTTTCTACCTCTAAAAATTCGTCTTCGTCTGGGTTTACTTCGCCAAAATCAAGGTCTTTTGCGCCGTACATCCATATTATTTCTCCGCAATAGCCGGGAGATGGGTAAAGTTCGCCTAATTCAATATATTTTTTTGCAGTAGCGCCTGTTTCTTCCTTTAGTTCGCGTTTTCCTGTTGTAAATGGGTCTTCGCCTAAATCTTTTTTACCTGCAGGTATTTCTAAAACAACTTCACTATAAGGATAACGGTACTGTTTTACCATTAAGATTTCGTTATTATCGGTTATTGGTACTACGCATACGCCACCCGGATGTGTGATATATTCTCTGCCCGCTTGACTGCCGTCGGGAAGAATAGCAACGTCCTTTTTAACGGTAATTATTCTGCCTTTAAATACAGTTTCGCTTGTAAGAGTTTTTTCAGTTAAATCCATAATTAAAACCTCACTTCATATATGAATATACCATAAAATCAGGTTAATAATCAAGAATAAATTGGACTTTATTTATTAACGAATATGTGGTATAATGGTTAATGAAAGTCGAAACTTACAAGTTTCGACATAAAATCTTTGATTTTATGACAAATTTTCAAAGAAAATTTGTCATTACCCATTGCAATAAGTGTCGTGCAAAATTAAATTCCACTATTTAATTTTGCCAAA